>DATIYV010000041.1:0-67281 GCA_035517435.1 Steroidobacteraceae bacterium
AATGGCGAGAGATCGAGGCGAACGCGACATGACTCGCATTTCGGCTATGAGCAAGGTTCCCGCCGTCACACTCGGCTTCTGGATCATCAAGATCCTGGCGACGACCCTGGGCGAGACGGGCGGCGATACCGTCACCATGACCCTGAACTGGGGGTATCTCGCCGGCACGGTGCTGTTCCTGTCACTCCTCGCGGCGCTGGTCGTGGTTCAGATGTTCACCAGCCGATTTCACCCGCTCTTGTACTGGGCAACCATCGTGGCGTCGACCACGGCGGGCACGACCCTGGCCGATTTCGCGGATCGCTCGCTCGGCATTGGCTACTTCGGCGGTACGACGGTGCTGCTGACACTGCTGCTCCTGTCGCTGGGTCTGTGGTACTGGTCGGAGCGAACGATTTCGGTCGATACCGTCAACACGCCGCGCGTTGAGGTCTTTTACTGGGTGACGATCACGTTCTCCCAGACGCTCGGCACGGCGCTCGGAGACTGGACGGCGGCCGGAGCCGATGATTCGGCGGCGACGACGGGCTCGCTCGCGCTCGGCTACGCCGGTGGCTCACTGGTGTTTGCGGTGGCACTGGCGCTCATTGTCGCGCTGTATTTCTGGACAGGAGTTTCGCGCGTATTGCTCTTCTGGGCGGCGTTCATCCTGACGCGTCCTCTGGGCGCGACCCTGGGCGACCTCCTGGATAAGCCGCACGCCGAGGGCGGGCTGGCGCTCAGTCGCCCGCTCGCCTCGCTTGCGATCGGCATCGTCATGCTGGCGCTGGTGCTGCTCCTGCCGCAGCGGCCGGGTCGGCATCCCGCCAAAGCCTCCTAGCTCAGGCCGCGCGTGCCGTCGCGGCGAGATCCTCAGGAAGCGCTCGGGCGCCGATGAAGTAATGGGCCGCGGCCCACAAATTGACCAAGCCCACGATGACGAGTCCATAGCGCAGCGAGTCGATGCCCACGATGGGCTTCAGATGATCGCTGATCGCACCGGTCAGGAGCGGCCCGATGCCCTGACCGATCAGCGTCTGCGCGAGCAGCAACAGCGATGTCGCCAAGGCCCGCATCCGGAACGTCGCCAGCGCCTGCGACATGGCAAAGGATGGGCCGAAGAAGAACGCGCCAAGTCCCTGCATGAGACAGAACGAGGGGATCACGATCGCGAGCGTCGATGGCAGATAGGACGTGAACTGGAATGGCACCATCGCGAGTGTCGCGAGTCCCGGCAGCCACATGTACCAGCGGCTCTCTTGATGGCGTACGTTGAGGCGATCCGCGAACCATCCACCCGCGAACGTCCCGACGGCAGCGACGCCTGAGAAGATCGCCGTCCACAGTCCCGCCTGGCTCGCACTCATGTGATGCGAGCGTTGCAGGAATTGAGCATTCAGATTGCTGCCGGCGTACCACACGACCGAATGCAATCCCGCGGCCAGGCACAGATGTCGGAACGAGGCGCGCTGCCACAGGAAGCGCAGTACCGTCCAGGGACTGGGAGTGGCGGACTGCGCCGACGCTGTAGTCGCGCTGCCATCGGCAAAGCCGCGCGGCGGCTCGATGACCGTGAAGCGGATGAGAAGGGCGATCAGCACGCCGGGCAAGCCGACGAGCATGAACGTCTCGCGCCAGCCCAGCAGGTCATTGCCGACTCCGCCCAGGTAGCTGCCCAGCATGGCGCCGGCCGGGACCCCGAGCGCGTAGATGGAGAGTGCGGTCGCGCGCCGTCCTACCGGGAAGTAGTCGGAAATCAGCGCATGCGAGGGCGGCGTGCCGCCGGCCTCGCCGACGGCCGTCCCCACGCGCGTGCACAGCAGGATCCAGAAGCTGCCGGCCGCGCCGCACAGCACGGTCATGAGGCTCCACAGAGCGATGGCGAACGCCAGTACGGTGCGCCGCCGTGCCCGGTCGGCCCACATGCCGAACGGCAGTCCGAGTGTCGAATAGAAGAGCGCGAAGGGCAGGCCGCCGAGTAAGCCGAGCAGCGTATCGCTGGTGTGGAACTCGCGCTGGATCGCGCCCAGCAGGACCGCGAGCACGCTGCGATCCATGATGTTGACGACGTAACCCAGGAACAGCAGCGCGAGAACGTAAGCCTGGTAGCGCCGATTAAGGAGCAGATGCCGCAGCGAGGACTGCTCGGGCATCACATTGGCTCCTGTGGCGGCCGACATCAGTTCTCGAGATTGTCTCTGATTCGGGCCCTCAATGCCCGGACGTCGATGCCATGCACACTGCCGTTGCCCGCGAGGTCCAGCGCGTGTGCCGCCGCCGCCCCCATCGCGATGCACGGTCCCATCACGCGCACCGAGGAGAGCGCGGTGGAATCGGCATCGATGCATCGGCCGACCGCGCACAGATTGTCGGCGCCGGCCACCGTGAGCGAACCCAGCGGGATCGTGTGGACGTGATCGTCGGGGAAGACTTCCCAGACGTAACCCTCCTTGTTGTGATGTTGCTCGAGCGGCCAGGAGCAACGCGCGATGGCGTCCTCGAACTGAGTGGCGGCGCGCACTTCGGCGGTCGTCAGATGATGCGTACCGACGATCCAGCGCGTCTGGCGAACGCCAGGCAAGCCATACGCGCGGATGCGCGCCCGGCCGAAGGCCTCCGGAAACTCATGGCGCAGGAACACGAGCGTTCGGTCCGCCTGCTCCTTGCCATCGATCTGTTTGACAGCCGCCTCGAACGGATCGAGCGGCGTCTCGATGTGCGTCATATTGACGATGGCGACGTTGCGTCCGGGGAAGGCGGCGACGAAGCCGTCGCGGCGCATCATGCCGTAGTGCTCGCCGCGCGCGAAGATCCGCGCGGCCATCTCATCCCAGCTCGGCTTGCGCGCCTCGTCGAAATCCTCGATCACGATCATCTGCGAGCCGTAGATCTGACCGTGCTTGTGGACCCGGCACTCGAATCCGGCTTCCCAGGTGAGAGCCGCATCGCCGGTCGCATCGATGAAACCGGCGGCGGAGATGCGCACATCGCCGTGGCGCGTGGCGGCCTCGAGAGAGGTGACGCGCCGGCCCTCGCGGTTGACCTTGCGGATGATCGCGCCGGTGAGCGGAGTCACACCTTCGGCAAGTACGGTGGTCTCGATCCACCGCCCCAGCGCGACCTCGTTGTACATCGCCACCTTCATGGCACCGCCCGGAACGATCTTGACCTCGCCGGTCGTGCCGAGGTCGCGCAGGATCTCGTCCGCAATGCCGTGGGTGAGCTGGCGTCCGTTCTTGCCCGGGGTGTAGAGCCCGCAGAACATGCCGATGATCGAGTTCACGGCTTGACCGCCCAGTGCAGGCAGGCCGTCCATCAGGATGACCCGGCGGCCCGCGCGGGCGGCTTCAATGGCGGCCGAGGCTCCGGAGGCGCCGGAGCCGACGACGCAGATATCGAAGCTGCGCTCCAGCACCGCGGGGCGATCGGTGCGGGAGACGGTGCGCGTTTCGGGATCGAAGGGACGATCGAGCATTTTGCAGAACAAAAATAACCGACGCGCCGTCCGGCGGTAAGACCGCCCGACGGCGCATCGGTTTATCGCTACTGGAAATTACGCCGGAAGGTAATTCCCCACTCGAGCGGCGGGGCGACATTGCCCTGCTCGCGGCCGAAGAACGAGATCAGGCTCAGCTTGCCCGAGAAGTACTGCTTGCCCGTGAGATTACGCCCCCAGAGCGCGAAGTCCCACTTGCTGCCGTTCGGCTCCCAGGTGAGCCGGCCATTGAGCAGCCCGTAGGAGCCCTGCGCGCCGCTGCCGCAACCAGCCGGTCCGGTCGTCGTGAAACAGCCGTTGTTGGTCACGAAGTAGATCTTCGACTGGTAGGCCTCATCGAGGCGCGGTGTGAGCTTCCCGCCCGGCAGGCTGAAGCTGTACTGAACGCCCAGAGTGCCCGTGAACTTGGGTGTGCGCGGTGAGTAGCAGGTCTCGCCATTGCACTGGTTGCCGGTGAACAGCAGCTCATTGCCGCCGTTCGACTGCAGCAGATAGTTGATGTAGCCCAGGGAGGCGTCGATATGCAGCGCATCCGTCGGCTCTGCCTGCAGCTCCGCCTCGACACCCCAGAGGCGTGCATCGCCCGCATTTTCCTCGCGGAACCAGTTGATGCAGGCCGGCTGACCCGGTCCGCCGGTGCCCGGATCGCACTGCTGCGCGAAGGTCTGCTGATCGGTGTACTTCGACCAGAAGATATCGCCGTTCAGGCGCATGCGCCGCTGCATGAACTCCGACTTGGCGCCGACTTCGAGCGTCTTCAGATACTCCGGCTTGAAGGGCTCGGTCTGGACGGCATCCGCCGGACGCGGACTGAAGCCGCCGCCCTTGAAGCCCGTGGAGTAGCGGATATAGCTCATCAGGTCCTGCGTGAACTGATAGTTGAGCGATACGTCGAAATCCGTGTGGGTCGTCGACAGCGGCACGTACTGGCCGAGCACATCGCCGGCATTCGATACCGTCGGATCGAAGTTCGTGAGCGTGATGGTCGCGTCCTTCTCATCCGAGGTGTAACGCACGCCCGCGATCAGCGAGAGCGGATCGGTGATGTGCCAGATGCCGTGCACGAACAGCGCCCAGTTCTTGGTGATCTGACTCACGTAGCTGTCCTGCTCGTGGATGCAGACTTCGGGCACGATGTTGGCGACGAGCGCGCAGGGGTACAGCACGTCGTACCCGCGGTTGGTATCGTGCGCGCGGTAGTAGAAGCCGCCCGCGGCCCAATCGAGCGGCCCCGCCTTGCCGGTGAAGGTCACTTCCTCGGTGAACTGCTGGTGACGTGAATCGTCATACGTCGAGTTCTGCGCCAGCGGGCTGCCATCGGAGTCGCGGCCAAACTGGTTGCTGAACTCGCGGAACGCGGTCACCGACTTCAAGGTGAGCTGATCGGAGAACATCCACTCCAGCGTGCCGGCAAAGCCCCAGTGATTGAGATTGTTGATGTTGGGCACATTGCGGCCCGACACCGGGTCGGTGCCGTAGTTGCTGTAGTTCGAATACATGTTGTTGGTGATGAAGCGCGCGTCGTACGCGATCGGCTTGCCGATGTAGGCCGCGGGACCGGCGGTGGCGTTGCCCAGGTTGCCGTAGCCGAGACTCCACAGCGCATTCAGCACGTTGGTGCCGTCGATGACGGTGTATTTGTCCGCCGGTCCGCTTTCATTCTGAACGGTGATGTCACCGACCAGATCGAACGTCGCCTGCGGATTGATCAGGAAGCGAAATGCCGCACGTCCGGACTGCACGTTCTCGCTGCCGAGCAGATTGGTCACGCAGTTCGAGCCCGGGGCGATCGAGCCCTGCATGGTCCCTAAGCTGCCGGCACCATTGGCGCAGACGTAGTCGAAGTCCTTGAAGTAGCCGTCTGCCTTCTTGCTCGAGAAGGAGAAGCGCGCGTTGACCACATTGTCGACGATCGCCACATCCGCCATGGCGCGTGCCTCGACGCGGTTGTACTTGCCGTAGGTGAGGCTCGCGGATCCGGTGTTGTCGCCCTGCGGCTTGACGGAGATCAGGCGCACGGTGCCGCCTTCGGCGTTCTTGCCGAAGAGGGTGCCCTGCGGACCGCGCAGCACTTCGACCCGCTCCAGGTCCAACAGATCGAACATCGAGCCCTGCGGGCGGCCCATGTAGACATCGTCCATGTAGATCGGCACGCCGGGCTCGAACGACAGGATGTTGTCGCCCAGGCCGACGCCGCGGATGAAGGCGGCCATGGTCGCGCCCCAGCCGGCCCCCAGCGGGGCAATGACGGTGTTCGGGACGTAGGCGCCGACATCGGTGATGTTGTCGAGATTACGCGCCTCCAGAGTCTTGCCGGAGATCGCAGTGATGGCGATCGGGGTGCTCTGCAGGTTCTCGGTTCGCCGTTGCGCCGAGACGACAATCTCTTCCAGGCCGCCGCTCGGAGTGGCGGTTGACGATGTGTTGGCCGCCTGTTGGCCATACGCGGCTGCGCCGCCCATGGCTCCCAGCAGACCTGCGAACAGTGCGGTCCATACGAAGTTAGAACGCGTGCGAACGCGCGCCTGTAGTCCTGTCCACATGTGAACTTACCCCCCCGCCAGCATGTGCGGCAATGTAAGAAAAAATGTAGCATCCATACGACGCCGGCAGAATCCAGCATTTGGCGCGATCAGCTTTCTGATAGCGAGAAGACTTGGGGGAGCGGCCATCAACAGTCTGCTGAACCTGAATGCGTTCCTGAAGGTCGCGAGACTCGGCAGCTTCTCGGGCGCCGCGCGCGAGCTGGGTGTGGCGCCGTCCGTCATCACCAAGCGCATCGATCAGCTGGAGGAAGAGCTCGGCACGCGCCTGCTGCTGCGCTCCACGCGGGGACTTACGCTCACCGCGGCCGCCGAGACTCTGCTGCCGCGCTTCGTGCGCCTGGCGGCGGAGTTCGACGAGCTGTTCAAGGATGCGCTGCAGGACGATCACGGCATCGAGGGACATCTGCGCATCAAGTCCCCCACCACTGTGACCTCGGAGTTCCTCGGACGGGCATATGCGGAGTTCCTGCAGGTGCACCCCAACGTCACTCTCGAGATCGTGCTGGTGGACCGCTCGGTCAATCCGCTGGAGGAAGGCTTCGACTGCTCGATCGGCGCCTTGCCGGTGTCCTACCCGAATGTCGTCGATGTGCCGCTGTGCCCGTACGATGTGCTCGTGTGCTGCGCTCCGTCCTATCTGCGCGGCCGGCGCGAGCCGCGGCATCCGACCGATCTCACCGGTCACGACTGCCTGACGACGACCCTGTTCCGCAACACCTGGGTGTTCGAGAGCCAGCGCGGTGCGCTCAGCGTGGAGGTGCACTCACGTCTGCATGCGTGCGATGCACGAGTGATTCACGATGCCGTACGCGGGGGACTGGGGATCGCCGTGCTGGCGCGTTATCTCGCGGATGAGGACATTCGCGCAGGACGGCTGGTGCCGTTGCTGCGCGATTTTCCGCTCGCGACGCACTGGCTGAAAGTGCTCGTGCCGCAGATCAAGATGCGCCGCCCGGTGGTGCGAGAGCTGGTGGCGTTTCTGAAGACACGCCTGCAGGGACGTGATCTGACGACCGAGCGCACGCGCGAGCCGCTCGCCTCGAACGCCTAGGCTTTACGCACTTCCACGACGCCGCGGTCGCCGTCGACCCGGACCCAGTCGCCCGTTTCGATGACGCTCAGCGGATCGCGATCGAAATCGGTCACGGACGGCACCCGCATCACGACTGCGCCGAGTGCGACCTTGGTGGTCATTTCGTTGAAGATGAGCGCGAGCGGCGCAACGCCCGCCAGCCGTGCAGTATGAAACACGACCGACCAGCCCGAGGAGCCCTTGGCGCCGGGAAATACCAGGATCTTTCCGGCGAAGCTCACTCCGCGCAGCTCGTGGCGGGTCTCGATGATGGTGCCCTGAAGCGCATTGACGCCGCCCCAGCCCGAGATCGTCTGGCGCGTGACGAGCGCTTCTCCCTCGGCCACGCCGCCCACCACGCTGCGTCCTCGCAGCACGATGCTCGTGGCACTCATGGCGGCCGTCCGCGCCAGATGCCGGTAAGGGCGGCATCGATGCAGTCCTGCGTCGACCCGAACCAGGCCTCGATGCCCATGATCGCGGGCAGGTAGTGCGCCTGCTTGGCCGAATCGAGCGCGACAACCTTGGTACCCGGCGGAATCGCCTGTCCGATCGCAGAACAGGTGTCCGTGAGCAGATGTCCGCCGGCCTCGCGGATGATCCTGGTGTAGCCCTCGCGATCCGCGACGCCGCGAACGGCACGCGAGGTGAAGATCCACAGATTGCAGTTGGCGCTGATGCGCCGGCCGGCGAGCAGCTCGCAGGCCTGTCTCACCTGCTCGAGCGCGGCGTGCGGACAGCCGAGCATCACGTAGTCGACGTGGGTATTGGTGCCGCGCGCATTCAGGATCTCGTACGTACGCTGGCGCTCGCTGTTGCCGTAGATCAAGCGCTCGGGCGGCGTGCGACCGCCGAATGCCTGCTCGAGCGTCGCGGCTTCCGGCGTCATGCCGACCAGGTGGTACATCTCCACACCGCCGGAGGAGGCGGCGGCAGCACCGAAGTGCTTGTGATGAATGAGCTCAGGGGAAGCGAGGGCGCCGGAGAGCACCGGAATGCGCTCACCCACCGCATCCCCGACAAAATAGCCGAGCATGCCCCAGTCCATGACCGTCTCGACCGGGACATCGATGCGGATCAGATGCGATCCACGGCGATACTCCTCGCGATGAAAGCCCCAGTCGGGGATCTTGCCCGTCAGCATCGCGGCGCTGGTGCTTTCGCGCCCCTCGGTATTGGTGCGTGCGCCGAGCACTGAATTGCAATAGACGACCGCCGAGGACTCCATCCACGCGCAATGCTCACCGCGCGCTGGCACATTGCCTGCGAGGTAGGGCGTGCAGGTCTTGAGGATGCGGATGCCGTGCTCGGCGGCAGCGATCTCGCTGCTGCGACTCAACTCCGCGGCGAGTGGCGATGCGCCCAGGGTGCGCCAGTTCTCCGGATCGACTCCGCCCTGCAGGTGACAGGCATGAACGCTCATGCGCGGCACCTCGACGACCTCATCGCTGTCGAGATCGAAGCGCGAGAAAATCACCTCGTAACTGGAGCCTTCCGCTTTGTAGTAGTTACTGAGAAATGGCGTGGTCGAGCCCGGCACCCCGGCAACATTGGTGGTGTCGACGAAGCGCTCGGCGCCCAGCGCCTCGGCATAGCGCACGAGGAGCTGCATCGCCTTCTGGCGGGCCGGTCCACCGCCCCCTTCGAGCATCGCCTTTTCGGCGTCGGTGAGCTGCATGGCGCAATCCTACGCAGTTCTTCAGCTGCCGGCGCGCACCAGGTGCGCACGTGTGATATCCGCGAGCGTGGCCGTGCCAGCCTGTTGCATGATTCCGGAGAGCTCACGATTGAGGATGTCGATCACCGCTTCGACGCCGGCCTGGCCAAAGGCTGCCAGGCCCCAGGCGTACGGCCGCCCGATGCCCACCGCGCTCGCGCCGAGCGCGAGTGCCTTGAACATATCGGTGCCGCGGCGCACGCCGCCATCCAGCATCACCGGGATGCGGCCGCGCACGGCGGCGATGACCTCGGGGAGCGATTCAATCGTGGCGCGCAGCGTCTCCTCGTTCCGTCCGCCGTGGTTCGACACGATGATCGCATCGGCGCCCTGGTCTACCGCGAGCGCGGCATCCTCCGCCGTCACCACGCCTTTGAGAATGAGCTTCGTCTTGACGAGCGCGCGCAACCGCGCCAGGAACGCGGCCGACTGATCCGCCGGCGCAAGCCCGGTGATGTGTGAGACGTCCAGCCCGCTGAACATCGGGCCGCGCTTCCACATGTCGTGCGAGTTGCCCGGGTGGCAGGCGGTGCAGGTGCGATTGTCGATCTGCATCGCACGCCGCAAACTCTCATTGTTGCGCGCACCGCGGGAGTCCACGGTGACGACGATCGCGGTGCAGCCGGCGCGCTCGGCGCGACGCACGACGCCGCTCGTCACGGCCCAGTCATTGGTCGGATAGAGCTGCTGCCACACGGGCGCGCCGCGCGCCTTGATGACTTCCTCGACCGAAGTCGAAGCTCCGACGGACAGCATCAGCGGCGTCGAATGCTTCGCGGCGCCGCGTGCCACCGCCAGCTCAGCCTCGGGATGAAAGGCACGCATGGCCGACACGGCCGACAGATACAGCGGCGATGGCCAGGTCTCGCCGAACATCTTGCGCGAGCTGTCGAGGTGCGTGAGGTCATTGAAGCGGAAGGCGCGGATCGCGTAGCGGGAGAATGCTTCGTGGTTGAGAGCAACCGTGCGGTCCGCATCCACGCCCGTTGCCAGATAGCCGAAATGAGCCGGCGGCAAGGCATTGCGTGCCAGGGATTCGAACTCCTCGACATCCAGGAGCTGAGCGGCCGAGGTGATCGGCGGCGCGGCCTGCGTGAACGCGCGCGAGGCTGGCACGGCCTCGTCGGCTCGCGCGGCCGCCCAGGCGAGGGGCGCGGCTGTGATGGCGCTCACAAACTCGCGTCGTGAGAGCGCCCGGAACCGGCTTGGGGACATGGGATGCCTCGTTACAGCCTGATGTATGACGAATCTATTAAGTTTTCGCCTGCGCAACCGAAAAGTCATCCGCGATCGCTAGCCTACGCTCGCTGACAGACATCATGGAGAGATCATCGTGCTAATGGAATTCATGGCGCTTCAGATATTCGGAATCGCCGCACTGCTAGTCGCCCATTTCGTAGCGATCGTTCGGAATCGAGCCCTGCGCTCGAGATAGCGGGCACGCGCCCGGAGCTGCGACGCCGCCCGCCTCCGGGGCGGCGTTTTCGTTCTATAGTGCGGCCGATGCGGAACAGATGCTTTTCCGTCCTGCTGCTGTGCTGCCTGGCCTTCGGGCCGGTGCCGGCCTTCGCCGATTCCGATGCGACCTTCGCGGCGGCGTACACCAACCGCAGCCGCAATATCGCGGTTCAGGGCGAGGGCCATGTGGTGCGGGTTCTGGCTGACGATACCGAGGGCAGCCGGCATCAGCGCTTCATCGTGCGCCTGGCTTCCGGGCAGACGCTGTTGATCGCTCACAACATCGACATTGCGCAGCGTGTCTCCGCGCTCGAAGTCGGTGACCTGATCGAGTTCAGCGGGGAATATGACTGGGACCGGCAGGGCGGGGTGATTCATTGGACGCACCATGACCCTTCGGGTCATCACCCGGCGGGCTGGATACGTCACAACGGCCGGCTGTATCAGTAGCTGTGCGCGGCGCCGCCGCACAGCGTCGCGATGCGCGCCGGGTCGCCGCGCAGCACGGATTGGACGTAGTAGGCGATGAGTGCGCGCGCATAGCCTTGCTGTGCCTGCGGCACGAGCTCGGCGGAATCGCTGACCCAGTCTTCCGCGCAGCTTTCCTTCGGCTGGCCCGCGGCGGCACAAGATAGAAGATGAGTGAAGGCAGTCCGATATATTGTCAGATAGGGCCTGCTCATCGGCGGGCCGTGGCCCGGAACGAGAATCTGAAACGGCTGAGCGGCGAGATGGCCGAGTGCCTCCTGCCAGCGCGACGGGCAGGCGGTATCGAGGAACGGCGCCGGCAGCGTTACCAGGTCCCCCGCAAGCAGCACGTGCGTCGCGGGATCATAAACCCAGACATCGCCGGCAGTGACCGTTCGAGCCTCGAGATGCAGCTCAAGCACGCGCCCGGCGATCATGCGCCGACCCGAGTCGGACACGATATCCGTGGGCAGGAGCTTCGCACCCGAATCGATGAGCGAGACCTCGGTTCGCGCGAGCTCGAGCTGCTCGGGACTGCTGGCCGTATCTTCCAGCATGCTCAACATCTGCCTGCGCTCATCGGCCAGAAATCCGCCGAGCGCCTCCTGCAGCGCCGAGCTCGCATAGATCCGCACCTGCGGGTAGATCGTCCGTAACAAACGATTACCGCCGGTATGATCCAGATGCCAGTGCGAGTTGATGATCGCCTGTACGGGCCTGCCTGCGGCGCTTGCCGCATCGATGATCGCTCGCGTGTGTTCGAGGTGGCGGCCGGTATCGAACACAATGAATCCCGCCGGCGCCTCCAGCAGGATGCTGTTGCCATCGGGCTCGCGATTGGGCTCCGTCTGTCCGGGCACGAGTTGAATGCCGGGCGCGACGGGAATCGCAGCCGCGGCGGATACAGTGCACGCCAGCGCGGTGGCCGCTAACGTCGCGACCGCAATGCGCCTTCCGAGCGGTCTCACGGTTCGAACGCTCTCCCTGGGTCAGCCGTAACGGAACAGAGCCTTGAATCCGTAATCCATGTGTTGCTGGATGTGACAGTGAAACAGCGACAGTCCGGGCTGGTCTGCGACCAGCTCGGCGGTCACCCGGCCGTAGAGCGGCACGATGACGGTGTCCTTCATCAGGCCGCTCGTGGGTTTGCCATTCACATCGATGAGCTCGAAGCGATGCCGGTGCAGATGCACGGGATGCGCATCATCGGTGCGGTTGCGAAACACGAGGCGGTAGCGCTTTCCCTGCTGCAGCACGAATTCGCGCTCGTGCGGGTAGGGTTTGCCGTTCACCGTGAACAGATTGAACGCGCCGGCACCGCTTGGGACCTTCTCGAACACCAGATCGATCGTGTGATCGGGCGCCGGCCGCGAGCCATCGGGGGCTGCGTGGCCGAATACCGTGTAATCCCACTCGAGCGCAGCCGGGGCGATCCACTGGGGCTCGCGGTGCTGGTTCGCATACTCGATCACGACTCCCAGGCCGGCGTTGCGTGTGGGATCATCCGTGGACCCCAGGATCCACACACCCGGCTGATTCATCTCGACGAACGCGTCCACGCGCTCGCCGGGTCCCAGCGTGATCACTTTGACCTTGCCCGGATTGGGAACCGCATTGCCATCGAGCGCGAACACTTCAAATTCATGGCCCGGCAGGGCGATGGTGCGGTTCTCGACCGCACTCGCGTTGAGCAGATGCATGAGTACGCGCGTGCCCTCGCGTACCCGGATGGGCGGTCCGGCCCGCAGCGCTTTGTCGTTGATGGAGAACAGCTGAGTGGTCACCTCGAGACCGTTGGGACGGGTGTCGAGCTGCGTCGGCTTCTCAGGCTGCGGCCCGCGTCCCTGCTGCTCGTCCATGTCGACCGGCTGATCGGTGTAGTAGGGCTCCCAGTCGCGCAGCGCCAGGAACAGTTCCTGGTCGTAGTGACCCGGGTCATTGCCCGAGTCGATGATCAGAAAGCCGTACTGCCCCGTGTAAGTGCCGCGATGAAGATCGCCCACCGCCATGGCGTGGGAGTGGTACCAGCGCGTCCCGGCGGGACGGGCAATGAACTCGTAGCGGCGCCGCGCGCCGGCGGGAATAGGCGGTGTGCCTTCCTCCTCGGCGCCATCGATTTCCGCTGGGACGAACAATCCGTGCCAATGCACCAGCTCGGCGGCATCGCTGTCATTGATGACATCAACGCTGACCCGCTTGCCTTCGCGCATGCGCAGCACAGGTCCGGGAGAGCTGCCGTTGTAAGCAATGGTACTGACGAAATGGCTGGGGGCGATCTCCAGCGCCGCAGGGGCGATGCGCAACGTGTAGTCCGCCGCCGGCCCGGCTGGGGCGGCCGACTGTCCGGGCATGGCCATCGGACCGGGTGGTGCTGCCTTGAGCGGCAGGCTCGCCGCCTCGTACAGGGCCGCGCTACCCCAGGTGACGAAATCGCGGCGCTTCATCGTTCGCGTTTGCTCTGGCGGTAAAGAAATACTGTCATGCTGCGCCTGCCGCTACAAGGCAAACGGTAAGCAGCTACACTCGACGCGTAGGAACCCACGCATGCAGCTACTGCGCAGGTATCGGACGTTCGCCCTGGCGGGCAGCCTGGTGCTGACGCTGTGCACGCTCACGTATGCGGACACCGACGACCGCGACTCTGCCCAGGAGCAGGGGGGCAAGGCCGAGTTCTACTGGTCGCGGTTGCGGTACACGTCCAGCGAGTACGGCGGCGGCGGAGGCTTCGGCTACGGATACGGCTATGGCTTCGCCGGCTGGTCGCGCGACTATCCCAAGGCCGACCGGCAGTTCCTGCTGGCGTTGAAGCGCCTGACCCGCATCCAGATGCGTCCCACCGAGCAGATCGTCGACTTGAACAGCGACGACATCTTCAACTATCCCTGGGTGTACGCCGTGCAGGTCGCCAACTGGACGTTCACGGAGGATCAGGCGAAGCGGCTGCGCGAGTATCTGCTGAAGGGCGGGTTTCTCATGGTCGATGATTTTCATGGCACGGCCGACTGGGACCGTTTCATGGAAGGCATGCGCCAGGTGCTCCCCGACCGGCCGGTCGAGGACCTGAACGACAACGATGAGATCTTTCACGTGCTGTACGACCTGGGAGAGCGATTCCAGGTGCCCGGCGAGCAGTACGTCAACACCGGGCGCACGTATGAAAAGGACGGCTATGTACCCAAGTGGCGGGCTATCCGCGACGAGAAGGGGCGCATCATTGTCGCCATCTGCCACAACATGCACCTCGGGGATGCCTGGGAGTGGGCCGACATGCCCGAGTATCCGGAAGCCTTCGCCTCCATGGCGTTTCGGGTCGGTCTCAACTACATCGTCTACGGCATGACGCACTGAGCGCGCGCGCCTCCGCGGCAGTCGCGGCACCCGCCGTCCGCAGCGATGTTTGAGTTGCTCTTCAAGCTTCCGCGGGCGGCATTCGCCAGGGGCGCATTCGTGCTGGCGAGCCCATGGCCGCGCTGGCTCCTGGTTGCGCTCGTTGTGGGCGCCGCGCTCCTGATCGCGCTCGCTATAGCCTGGCATGTGCGCCGCGCCGGCTCGCGGCTATCGTTGCCGCGCCTGGCGATCCTCTGGGCGCTCGAGGCGGCGGCTGTGGCACTGGTGGCGCTACTGCTGTGGCGGCCCGCGATCGCGCTGTCGGAACTGAAGCCGCAGCAGAATCTGATCGCCGTGCTGCTCGATGACTCGAGCAGCATGCGGCTGCCCGAACACGGCGAGACTCGCGAGGCGGCGGCGATCCGCACGCTGCAGGGCGGGCTGCTCGATCAGCTGCGCACCCGCTATCAGGCGCGCCTGTACCGCTTCGGTGCGCATCTCACGCGCGATGAGAATTTGTCGCCCGCAGCGGCGACGCCGGCTGCAGCGACTCACATTGGTATTGCGCTGCGTGAGCTGCTCGAGCAGACCGGCGGTGTGCCCCTGGGGGCGGTGATCCTGCTGAGCGATGGTGCCGACAATTCCGGCGGCATCGATCGCGCCGCGATGGCAGCGCTCACGAGCCGGCGGATTCCGGTCTACACGGTGGGATTCGGCGCCGAGCAGGTGTCCGATGATCTCGAGCTCGATGAGGTGAGCGTCCCGGCACGGGCACTCACGGGCGCGCGCGTCAGTGCGCTCGTTCGCTTTCACCAGCGTGGCTTCGCCGGACGCAGGAGCATCCTGAGCGTACGCGACGGCAGCCGTGTATTGGCTTCGCATGCCGTCACCCTGGCGCCCGATGGGCGCGCACAAAGCGAGACCATCCTGTTCAACGTGGGTGAAGCCGGCGCACGCGCGCTCACCTTCAGCCTCGAGCCGCTGCGCGAGGAGAACAATCACGACAACAACGCAGTCACCCGGCTGATCCAGGTGCTCGCCGAGCCGCGCCGCATCCTGTATTTCGAGGGTGAGCCTCGCTGGGAATACAAATTCATTCGCCGCGCCGAGGATGAGGACCCTGCAGTGCAGCTGGTCTCGATGCTGCGCACCACCGAGAACAAGATCTACCGCCAGGGCATTCACGATCCGATGGAACTCGCGAGCGGTTTCCCCACGCGTCCCGAGGATCTGTTCGTCTACGATGCGCTAATCATCGGCTCGATCGATGCCGGTTACTTCTCTCCCGCGCAGCAGGATCTCATACGCCAGTTCGTGGACCGCCGCGGCGGGGGACTGCTGCTGCTCGGCGGCCGCCAGTCGCTGTCCGACGGCGTCTGGGGCGGCTCGCAAACGGCTGATCTGCTGCCCGTGGTGCTGCCGCCGGCGCACGCGACCTTCCGGCGAGATCACGCGACCGTCTCGCTTACCGCCGCAGGTGCCGACAGTGTCATCTGCCGCTTGCTCGATGATCGCGAGGCCAATGTCGAGCGCTGGCGCAAACTCCCGTATCTCATGGACTATCAGGATCCGGGTACGGCCAAGCCCGGAGCGATCGTGCTCGCCGAGATGCATGCCGGCGAGCGCACCATGCCGTTGCTGATCACCGAGAATTACGGGCGCGGCCGCACGGCCGTACTGGCGACCGGAGGCACCTGGCGCTGGCAGATGAGCTCTGCGCTGGGTGACACGGCACACCGGATGTTCTGGCAACAGCTCCTGCGCTGGCTGGTTTCCGACACCCGCGGTCGTGTCATGGCCTCGGTCCCGAGCCCCTTGCTCTACGACGAGGCTCAGACCGAGCTCATCGCGGAGGTGCGCGACCAGAACTATGAGCCGATCGCCGATGCGCATGTCACCGCGCACGTGATCGGACCGGGAGGCAGCTCCGCCGCTCTCGATCTCGAGGCGGTTCCCGGTGCTGTGGGCCGCTATCACCGGGACTGGACGGCATCCTCCGTCGGAACCTACATCGCCGAGATCTCGGCGCAGCGCGGGACATTGGCCGCGGAGCGCGATGTCGTCTCCTTCGCGCGCCAGGATGGCATCGCGGAGCAGTTTCATACTGAGCAGAATCGCGAGCTGCTGCAGCTGCTCGCCTCGCGCACCGGCGGTCGGTATTTCAAGCCGGAGGATGTCGCAGCGCTCCCCGCGGCCGTGCCGTATTCGCCCGCTGGCGTCACGGTGCAGCAGCTGGTCGAGCTGTGGAACATGCCCATCAATTTCATCGTGCTCGTTCTGCTGCGCGGTGCCGATTGGCTGTTGCGCCGGCGCTGGGGCATCGTATGAGGCTTCTATTGCTTGCAGTGACGCTGTGCGCTGCACTGCCGGCACGCGCGGATGTATACGTTCTCACCGCCGCGGGACTTGGCGGTGATGCGGATTACGAGCAGCGCTTCACGCAGCTCGCCGCTGACGCCGATCGAATCTTCAGGAACGCCGGGCCGGGTGTGCATGCGACGACATTGAGCGGCAAGGACGCCACGCGCGAGGAGCTCACGCAGCGCTTGCGCGAGCTTGCGATGCAGGTGAGTGCGCAGGATGACTTCGTGCTGCTGCTCATCGGTCACGGCTCTTTCGATGGCACGCAATACAAGCTCAATCTGCCCGGGCCCGACATCACGGCCGCGGAGCTTGCTGGCCTGTGCGATGCCGTGCCCGCCAAGCGCCAGCTCATCGTCGACACCACGAGTGCGAGCGGGGGTGCGGTGCGGGCGCTGCGCCGGCCGGGCCGCGCGCTCATCACGGCGACCAAGTCCGGCACCGAGAAGAACGCCACGGTGTTCGCGCGCTACTGGCTCGAAGCGCTGCAGGATCCGACGGCGGACGTCGACAAGAACGATGCGATCAGCGCGCTCGAGGCCTTCCGTTACGCGACGACAAAGACCGCCGCGTTCTATGAATCGCAGAAGCGGCTGGCGACCGAGCACGCGCAGTTTGAGGACACCGGGGCGGGGGAGCCGGTCCGTGCGGCGACGGACGCCGGCGAAGGCCGCTTGCTCGCAAGCTTCACGTTGATCCGCCTGGGCGCGACACCGGCGCTTGCCGCCGATCCCGCGCGGCGCGCCTGGCTCACACGCAAGGAGCAGCTCGAGCAGCAGATCGACACGCTGAAATATCAGCGCGCGGCGATGTCCCCCGAGGACTACAAGCGCGAGCTCACCCAGGCTCTGCTTGAGCTCGCGCGCGTGCAGGCGGAGCTCGACAAGTGAGGCTCCTCTGCGCAACTGCACTCGCCTGCATCGCGGTCAGCCTGGCGGTAACGGCGGCCGCGGCGGCGCCCGCCACCTCCACTGCCGAGCACTGCGCGCTGCTGCGCAAGCACGGGCAGCGAACCGAAGCGCAAGCCTGCTTCGAGTCGCTCGCGCGTCAGGCCGGTAGTGCGTACCTGCGCGCCGAAGGAGACTGGGGATTGGGCCGCTACGAGGACGCCAATCGCGAGTTTCGCGCAGCGCTCGCAGCCGCTCCTGCGAGCGTGCCGTATCGCATCCGCTGGGGCCTGCTGCTGCACGAGCGCTTCAATGACCGCGATGCCGAGGATCTCCTCAAAGAGGCACTGGAGCGCGATCCGAAGAGCGCCGGCGCGATGCTGGGTCTGGCGCTGGTGAGCGCCGACGGATTCGATGACGGCGCCATCGAGTGGGCGATGAAGGCACTGGCGCTCGAGCCGAAGCTGACGCAAGCCCACGAGCTCCTGGCGAGCCTTGCTCTCGAGGATTCCCAGCCTCAGGCCGCCGCGGCGGAAGCGGACGCAGCGCTTGGTATTTCGGCCGACGCGCTCGATGCCATGGCGGTCCACGCGGCGATCGAGCTGCTGGCGGATCGCCCGCCGGACATGTGGCTCGAGCGCATTTCTGCCGTCAACCGGGCCTACGGCGAAGGCTACGCGCTCATCGCACACCAGCTCATCATCAACATGCGCTACGAGGAGGGCGTCCAGTACTACCGCAAGGCGGTTGCGGCGGACGCGAAGCTCTGGAGCGCGCGCTCGGAGCTGGGCATCAACCTGATGCGACTTGGCGCGGATACCGAGGCACGCCACGAGCTTGAGAGCTGCTACCAGGCCGGCTATCGCAACGATGCGACGGTCAACAGCCTGCGGCTCCTCGACAGCTACCAGAACTTTGTGACCTATCGCGATCCGGCCGTGATTCTGAAGCTCCATAAGAAGGAGGCCGAGCTGCTGCGGCCGTACTTCGATGCGGAGATCCGCCGCGACCTCGCGGCGTACGAGATCAAGTACGCGATGAAGCTGCCGGGTCCGGTGCAGCTGGAGGTCTATCCCGATCACGAGGATTTCGCCGTGCGTACCCTGGGGATGCCGGGACTGGGAGCACTCGGGGTCACCTTCGGTACCGTTGTTGCGATGGACAGCCCCTCGGGGCGCAAGCCGGGCGAATTCCACTGGGCGAGCACGCTGCGGCACGAGATGAGTCACGTATTCATTCTCACCGCCACCCGCCATCGGGTGCCGCGCTGGTTTACCGAAGGGCTCGCGGTGCACGAGGAGACCCAGGCGAACCCGGAGTGGGGCGATCCGATGACGCCTGAAATCGTGGCGGCGCTGCGCGACAAGAAACTGCTGCCAGTCGCCGATCTGGACCGTGGCTTCGTGCGGCCCAGCTACGCCGGACAGGTCATCGTCTCGTACTTCGAGGCGGGCCGGATCTGCGACTACATCCAGATCCGCTGGGGAGCCGACAAACTGCTCGAGCTGGTGCATGCGTACGCCGAGCGCAAGCCCACGCCCGTCGCGATCGAGTCGGTGCTGGGCATGAAGCCCGAAGCATTCGATGAGGCGTTTCGCGGCTGGCTCGATACTCAGGTCGGCAAGACGGTGGCGGCGTTCGATGACTGGCACAAGCGACTCGCGGCGCTGAATGAGGCGGCAAAGCGCAAGGACTTCGCCGCCGTGATCCGCGACGGCGCCGCCGTGATCGACGCTTATCCGGATTACGTCTATGCCGCGAACGCCTATGAGCTGCTGGCGGCGGCGCAGCTCGAGCGCGGCGATCGCGCGGCGGCCCGCGCCGTTCTGCAGCGCTACCAGGCCGCGGGCGGGCGCAATCCGCAGACCTTAAAGCAGCTCGCGCAGCTCGAGGAGTCGCTCGGTGACCCGCAGGCCGCGGCCGCGACCCTGGATCGCATCAATTACATCGATCCGGCGTACGACGAGGATCTGCACCGGCATCTGGGGCGGCTCTGGCTGGCGCAGAAGAATTTCCCCGGTGCGATCCGCGAATTCGGCGCGGTGCTCGCGCTGCACCCGCTGGATGCTGCCTCGGCGCAGTACGATCTGGCGCAGGCGTATCTCGCCTCCGGGGACCGGGACAAGGCCGAGGACGCGGTCCTGGCCGCACTCGAGGCGGCGCCGGGCTATCGGCCGGCGCAGAAGCTGTTGTTGCAACTCAAAGGTCAGTGAAAAAGAGCGAGCCAGCATGACAAGCAAGGCAGTCGATTCAATGAGCGCGCGCGAGCTCGAGTCCCGCGTCGCCCGCTTCCAGACGGTGCGCGACGGCATCCTCGAACAGGTGGGCCGCGTGATCGTCGGACAGGATGAGGTGCTCGATCAGATCCTGACGGCGCTGTTCGTCGGCGGCCACTGCCTGATCACCGGACTGCCGGGCACGGCCAAGACGCTGATGGTGCGCACACTGGCGCGCACGCTGGGACTCGAATTCCGCCGCATTCAGTTCACACCCGACCTGATGCCCGCGGATATCACCGGCACCGACATCATCGAAGAGGATGCAAACACGGGCCATCGCCGCTGGACCTTCGTGCCGGGCCCGATCTTCGGCAACGTGCTGCTGGCCGATGAAATCAATCGCACGCCGCCGAAGACCCAATCAGCGCTGCTGGAAGCCATGCAGGAGCTCTCCTGCACGGTGCGGGGCAATCACTACGATCTGCCGCGGCCTTTCTTCGTGCTCGCGACGCAGAATCCGATTGAGCTTGAAGGGACCTATCCGCTGCCCGAGGCGCAGCTCGACCGCTTTCTCTTCAATACAGTGCTCGACTACCTGAGTGCGGAGGACGAGGTGCGCGTGATCGACCGCACGACCACCAACGCCGCTGCAGAAGTGGAGGTCGTCACCAACGCCGCCGAGCTCCTCGAGTTCCAGCAGCTGGTGCGCATGGTGCCCATCGCGGACTCGATCGCGCGCTATGTCGTGGAGCTGGTGCGCGCCACGCGCTACAAGAATGCCTCCGCTCCGCCGTTGATCAAGAAGTACGTGAGTTACGGCGCAAGCGTACGCGCCGCGCAGTTCATCGTGCTCGCCTCGAAGGCGCGCGCGCTCTCGCGACGCCGCTACCACGTGAGCTACGAGGATGTGACGGCCCTTGCCACGGCCGTGCTGCGCCACCGGATCCTGCTCAACTTCCACGCCGAATCCGATCGGATCGATGCCGATGAGATCCTGCGCCAGCTGATCGCGCAGCTGCCGCCGCCGGATGCGAAGTGAGATGCAGCGCTTCCTCGACCCGGCGGTACTGAATGCGATCTCCGGGCTCGACCTGGTGGCGAAAACCGTCGTCGACGGCTTCGTCGCCGGTCTGCACCGCTCGGCGGACTTCGGCTTCAGTCAGGAGTTCGCCGAGTACCGCGCCTACACCCGCGGCGATGACCTGCGGCACGTCGACTGGAACGTGTTCGCACGCACCGAGCGGGCCTACCTCAAGCGCTATCGGGGCGAGACCAACAGTCAGCTGACGATGCTGCTCGATGCCAGTAACTCCATGCGCTTCGCGACTCACTCGGTCAGCAAGATGGATTACGCGCGCTATATCGCTGCCTCGCTCTTTTATCTGGCGACACGCAAGCAGCGTGATGCGGCCGGCCTCATCGTGTTCGACGACGAGGTGCGTGAATACATCCGTCCCTCGACACGTGCGGGGCAGTTGAACCGGCTGCTCGCGGGCCTGGAACTGGCCGAACCGCGGGCACGCACGCGCTTCGATGCGGCGCTCGAGCATTTCCGGACATTCCTGCGCCGGCGCGGCATCGTCATCATCCTGTCGGACTTCTACGAGCGCCCGGCGGAAGTGGTGCGCGCGATCGAGCCGCTGCGCTTTCACGGTAATGAAGTCGTGCTGTTCCAGATTCTCGATCCGGGCGAGCTGCGCCCGGATCTGGGCTCGGCAACCGTGCTCGTGGACCTGGAGACGCAGGCGCGCATCGAGGTCACCAGCGAGTATGCGCTGCGCGCCTACCGCGATCGCATCGCCGCGCACGTCGCCGAGCTGCGCGATGCGGCCCGCGCTGCCGGCCTCACGCACCACCTGCTCGTGACCGACCAGCCACTCGATGCCGCCCTGCGGCAGTACCTGCAGATCCGTCAGGGCCGCGACTGAGATGGGATTTCTCGCACCCGCATTTCTTCTGGGTGCGCTCAGCCTCGGGCTGCCGCTGTATCTGCACCTGCTGAAGCGGCGTGCCAGTTCCACCCAACCCTTCAGCTCCCTGCTGTTGTTCGAGCCGCAACAGCCGAGCCTGGTGCGCCGGCGGCGCCTGCGGCACCTGTTGCTGCTGGCGTTGCGCCTCGCGGTGTTCGCGCTGCTTGCGCTGGCGTTTGCGCAGCCGTTCTACGGGCGCATTCCGGCCGGTGCGGATGCCGGGCGGCACCATGTGCTGGTGATCGATGATTCCCTGAGCATGCGGGCGGGGACGCGCCTGGCCGATGCGCAAAAGGCCGCGCTCGCTGTGCTCGATTCGCGCCGGCTCGGTGAGCACGCGGAAGTCTGGGCGCTCGGTGACAGCGCCCGCATGCTGGCGCAGCCGACCGCGGACACGCAGAGTTTGCGCGCCGCCATCGAGCACCTTGCTCCGGGGGATGGCCGCAGCCATTTCGCGCTCTTGTCGGGGTTGATGCGCTCGATTGCGCAGAACACGGCGACACCCATTGCGCTGCACGTGTTCAGCGACATGCAGAAGTCGGGCATGCCCGCCGATTTCGCCGAGCTGCAACTGCCCTCCCGCGTCGAGCTCCATCTTCATCCCGTCGGCCACGCCGAAGCGAACTGGACCGTGCAGAGCGTGACCGCGCCGGCGGAGCTGGCCGATGTCCGGCACGCGCGAGTGCACGCCCTCATTTGCGGCTATGGCACGAGCGCCGCTACGCGCCAGGCCTCTTTATCGGTCAATGGGCGAGCGGCGGGCACACACGCGGTCACGGTGCCGGCTTGCGGCTGCAGCA
Source organism: Steroidobacteraceae bacterium (assembly GCA_035517435.1). GTDB lineage: Bacteria > Pseudomonadota > Gammaproteobacteria > Steroidobacterales > Steroidobacteraceae > JASHUC01. Next base: position 22,301 of record DATIYV010000041.1, read on the forward strand.
GCGTCGAGTTCGAGCTGCCCGAGCTCGCGCACGGTTTCAATCGTGGCGCCGTGCGGATCGATGCCGCCGACGCGCTGCGGGCGGACGATGAATTCGATTTCACGGTCGAGCGCACCGAGCCGCGGCATGGCCTGTTCATCCATCAGGGTGCGGATGATCGTTCCGCTTTATATTTCGGATCTGCGGTGACTTCCGCCTTCGGTTCGGCGATGACACTGGAGAGCGTCACACCTCAGCATCCACCCGCGGATCTGTCGGGCTACGCCTTCGTCGTGCTGTCGGACATCGCTGCGCCCGCAGCTGCGCTCGAGAGCCGACTGCAGAACTACGTGCGTGCGGGCGGCAGCGTGCTCGTTGCGCTCGGAACGACGGCTGCGCAAACCCACACCGTTCCGCTCCTCAGCGCGCTCAAGCTCTCGCCGCACTACTACTCCCGCACTGCTGAACGCTACGCCTCGGTGGCGGAGGCCGACGAGAACGATCCGGTCGCCGGCACGGCGCGGGAATGGAATGGCGTGAAATTCTTCTTCGTGGCCGCAGCCGAGCCGGCCGATGCCCGGGTCTCGCTGCGTCTGACCGACCGTACCCCGCTGCTGCTGCAGAAGAGTCTTGGCGATGGGTCGGTGCTGCTCTACACCTCGAGCTTCGACAACCTGACGAGCGATCTGCCACTGCGCGGAGAGTTCGTCGCATTCGTCGACCGGCTGGTGCGCACGATGAGCGGCAGCGAGAAGCACGCAGCCTCGCTCGCCGTCGGTGAGCGCGTGAGTCTGCGCGCTGCGCGCGATCCGGCGGGGCGCGTCGATGTCATCGATCCGGACGGAGCGCATCCGATTTCTCTGCAGGACTCCGCAACCGCGAGTTCCTGGCAGCTCGAGCGTGCCGGCTTCTATACGCTGCGCCGCGCGAGCGGACAGATACAGGTGGTGGCTGCGAACGCAGACCGCCGCGAATCCGATCTCACGCCGCTCGCGCCAGAGGATCTGGCCTTGTGGCGCGGCAGCCCCGCTGGCGAATCGGGCAGTGCGGGTGCATCGGGAGCCGGAACCGCGCAGCCGCGTGCGCTGCAGCCGCGTTCTGTGTGGTGGTACGCTATGGCGATGCTGCTCGTTGCGGTGCTGGCCGAGGCGGTGCTGGCGAGCGGCTACCTCGGCACGCTTCGGGACGAGCTATGAGCGCAAGGGACGAGCTGCGTGCATACCTGCGGCACATACAGCGCCGCGGCTGGCTCACGACCGGCATCCGGGGCGGTGCCATCGTTGCGGGTGTCGCGCTCGCAGTCACACTCGCTTTAAGTCTGCTGCTCAATCGCTATGCATTCTCATTGGGGAGCCTGTGGAGTGCGCGCGCGATCCTGTGTGTGGCCCTGGGCACGGTTGCCGTGCTGGCTCTCGCCTATCCGCTGTGGCGGCTGACCGGCACCTGGGTCGCGCGCCATGCCGAGCGGCAAAACCCGCTATTCGGTCAGCGCCTGCTCACGTTCGCCGAGCGTGACGCCAGCGAATCGCATCCCTTCATCGAGTTACTGGCGGCCGACACGCTCGCGGTTGCCCGTGCGAAGGAGACTCGTCCGGCCGCGGCGACCGCGCTCCTTGGCGCGCTCTTCGTCGTCGGCATCGGCAGCCTCGCGACGCTCGTGTGGCTCATCCGTTCCGGCCCCGGGGCATTGGGTTACGGTGCAGCACTGCTGTGGACCGGCAATGTCTCCGGTCCGCTCTATGAGATCCGCGTGATGCCCGGTGATGCCACGGTGAAGCGCCACGCCGATCAGCTCATCAGCGCGCTGCCAGTGGGTCTGGATTCCGCGGAGGCGACGCTTTTTGCGCGCTATCACAGCACCTCGAAATGGGAACGCGTGGCGATGCAGCGGCAGGCCCAGGGCAGCGGCTTTCAGTTCCTCCTGGCCGGTGTACCCGAGGATCTGGAGTACTACGTTCAGGCCGGCGCCGTGCAGTCGCATCTCTACCAGTTGCGTGTGGCCGATATTCCCAGCGTGAAGCGCATCGAGGTCACCTATCACCATCCGGGCTGGATGCACCTGCCGGATCTCCGGGGCGACGGTGGAGACTTACGCGCCTATGCGGGCACCGAAGCGCAGCTGCGTGTTGTGACGGACGGTGCGCTGGAGCGCGGACGCCTCATTCTCGATGACGGCCGCGAGGTCGCGCTCCAGAGCAGCGGCGCGAACACGTATCGCGGCTCGGTCCCGATCACTCGGGACGGCACGTATCACGTGGCGGCACTGGATCGATCGCAACTCGCGCGGATCTCCGAGGACTACTTCATCGAGGCGGCGGAAGTGAAGGCGCCGGATGTCGCTCTGGTGCGTCCGGCCGGGGACTATCGGGCAAGTCCCATCGAGGAGGTCACGATCGGCGCACGCGCGGAGGACCCGTTCGGTGTTGGCGAGCTTTCGCTGCACTACTCGGTGAATGGCGGAGCGGAGCGAAGCATTGCGCTCGTGAAGGGCGCGCGAGCCGTGCAGGCGAACGGGGCCGCCACGCTGTCGCTCGAGGACTTCAAGCTGGTGCCGGGTGATGTGGTGAGCGTGTACGCGCTGGCGCGCGATGCACGCACCGAAGCGCGCAGCGACATGGCGTTCATCCAGGTCGACCCGTTCCAGCGCGAATTCTCCCAGTCGCAGCAATCCGGCGGCGGGGGAGGCGGAGGCGGCAACAATCCGGCCGACATCCCGCAGCGGGAGAAGGAGATCATCGCCGCCACCTGGAAGGAAGCGGGGCTGACGACGCAGGCGGAGCGCCAGGCCGCCGAGCAGGCAAAGTTCCTCTCGGACGTGCAGACGACGCTGCGCGGCCAGACGCTCTCCCTGGCCGGGCGGCTGGAGATGCGTGACCTCACGCAGCAGAACGAGCAGTTCAGCACCTTCCAATCCGAAATGGCCGCGGCCGCGCAGGCCATGCAGCCTGCTGCCCAGGCGCTGCAGCGGCAGCGCTGGAGCGAGGCTGTCCCCGAAGAAGAGAAGGCGCTGCAGCACCTGCTGCGCGCACAGTCGACGTTCCGTCAGATCCAGGTGGCGTTCGGTTCGCGCGGTGCGGGCGGCGGCTCGGGGGCCGTCAACTCGGAAGGCCGGGATCTGGCGAGTCTGTTCGACCTCGAGCTCGACACGCAGCGCAATCAATACGAGACGGGGCAGACAGCGACACCCGCGCAACAGCGGGCGCGCGATGTCGATGAGGCGCTGCGCAAGCTCGATGAGCTCGCACGCCGTCAGGAGGATCTCGCTTCAGGACGCGATCAGGCGGGGCAGAGCGCGCAGCAGCGCTGGCAGCAGGAGATGCTCCGGCGCAATGCCGAGGAGATACAGCGCGAGCTCGAGCGCCTCGCCCGCGGCGACCCGAATGCGCCGAACGCCGACAGCAGCGCCGCAGCGAGTGGCAACGACCGCGAAGCGGTCCGCCAGGCGCTCGGCCGCGTGCGCGAGGCACAGGAGGCGATGCGCCGCGCCGTCGATCAGCAAAGCGGCGCGGACGCCGAGCGCGCGGCGGAGAGACTGCGCGGCGCGAAGAACCTCCTGGGGGGCGTACGTGAAGAGCAGGCGAACGGGACTCTGGCCTCGCTGGCGCGCGAGGCCGACCGGCTCGGTAAGCAATCGCGTGAACAGACCGAGCGGCTTACTCAGATGCTGACCGGACGCACGCGTGAGCGCTCCGCCGCGACGCCCGGGGATTCACCGGAGCGGTTGCTGAAGGATCGTCAGCAGCTGGCCGATGATCTCACGCGGCTGCAGCAGAACATGCGTGCCGCCGAGCGCACGACGCTCGCGGCGAGCCGTCAGGCCGCCTCGAAGTTGCGCGAGGCGCTGAATGATCTCGATGAAGGCAACGCCGAAACCAAGCTCCAGCGCAGCGCCGATCTGATGCGGCGCGGTTTCAATCCGGCGGGGGAGCCGAGCGAGCGGGAGATCGCCGCCGCGCTCGATCACTTGAGCGCGCAGCTGCGCGAGGCGCAAAACGCGCTCGCCGGCGGCAATCCCGACAACCAGGGAGCGCTCGCGGACGTGGAGCGCGTTCGCGGCCGCCTGAGCGAAAGGCTGGGCGGAATCGAGCGTGGCGGTGGCGGCCGCGGCGGGCCGGTCGATGGAGGCTGGAATGCCGGTAACAACGGCCCCTACGGCGGTCAGCGGGCAACGCCGCAGCGTGCGCCGGCGGGCGCAGACCCGGAGGAGAGCCTGCGTCAGAACCTCAATGACCTCGAGCGCGTCAAACGCGCCGTGGCCAACGATCCGGCCGCGCAGAAGGCGGTCGATGAGCTGGTCCGCTCCATGCAGCGCCTGGATCCGAAGCGCTTTCCGGGCAATCCGCAGATGGTGGATGAGCTCTACGCGAGCGTGCTGGCCGATGTCGACAAATTGGAGCTGCAACTCGGGCGCGATCACGCCGATCACCAGGCCGATGTGCGCATGAGCGAGCCCCAGGCGGTGCCCGAGGGCTATCAGGCGGCGGTCGCCGATTACTTCCGGCGTCTGAGCAAGAACCCTTAGCGCAGCCGGTGACTGGCGAGGAAGCGCCAGATTGCCTCGTTGGCATCGAGCTCCCGGCTCACGCGGCCCACCAGCAGGCGCCCGAGATACGCTTCGCCTCCCGGCCAGGTATGGCCGCCGCCGCGGATCTCGAACAGATCGACTTCGCTCGCGCGCGCACAATGCGCCACGTGGCGCACGAGGCTGGTGCCGTCATCCGGCGCAGCATCGATCACCCCGTCCGGTTCGCTGAACGCCTCGCAGTGATCGAGCTCGAGCCAGCGCGCCGCGCTTGCGGGCCCCGAGAGCACCTGTCCGCGCGAGGACCAGAGAATTTTGATGGTCCCGCCCTGCCACGGCATGATCGGATCTTCGGTGCCATTGACGATGGCGATCGACACTTCGCGCGCCGGATGGCAGTCCTTGCCGAGCGCAACCGACAGGTCCGCCGCCACCGGCGCGACGGCTGCGAACACATCCGCCGCATCGCACGCGAGCCGGTACGACATCAGTCCGCCATTGGAGATGCCGGTGGCGTAGATGCGGGCGGGATCGATCGCGTAGTGCGCCGCGAGCGCCTGCGGCAGCGCGCGCAGGTACGCGAGATCGTCCACGTTGAGCTGCGAGGCGGCCACATGTGAATCGCCGCGGCCGTCGTTCCAGCTTTTCTCAATGCCATCCGGGTAAAGCACGATCGCGCCGTCACGGTCGGCGATGCGATTGAAGCCCCGCTTCGTGAGCCATTCCATGCCGACGCCCGTGCCGCCGCCTCCGTGCAGCACCAGGATGAGCGGCCGCGGGCCGCTGATCCTGGGTGGCGCGTAGACACTCAACGTGCGTGTGCGTCCGCCGAAAGGGATTGCAAAGCACAGCGCTTCGCGCCGGGATTCCTGCGTCCGGTTCTGACTGGGACACGCATGCGATGCCACGAGATCGGCCGCGTGTGCCTGCAGACACAGCGCGAGGCCGCCGGCGATCCAGGAGCCGTGAACGGTGCGTGAGTGCATAGCAGCGCTACGGCAGGTGCTTCATCGTACCGAAGCGATAGCCTGAGATCTGCCAACCGAGCATCCGGCCACTGAAGGCGTGGGTGGCCGTATCCGTCCCCGCGGCACCGGCCGCGACCATGAGCGGCAACAAGTGCTCCTCACGCGGGTGCGCGAAGCGTGCCGAGGGTGCCGCCGCCCAGCGGGTCAGCTGTGCGCTGCGTTCCGCCGGGTCCGGAGCGCACACGGCTTGGGTCAGCCAGGTATCGAAGGCCTCCGACTGCGGGATACGCGCGTTCTCGATCGAGCGGATGGCGAGATTGTGAAAGCTCATGCCGCTGCCGACGATGAGCACGCCGCGCTCGCGAAGCGGGGCAAGCGCTGCACCGAGCCGCAGGTGCGCCGACGGGTCGAGGCCGCTCTGCAGCGACAGCTGCACGATCGGCATGTCGGCCTGTGGGTATATCAGCTTGAAGGGCACGAACACGCCGTGGTCGAGTCCGCGGCGCGTCTCGGCGCGCGAGTCGAAACCCGCTGCGCTGAGTAACTCGCGCACCTCCTGCGCGAGGGCAGGGGAGCCCGGTGCCGGATAGCGCAACTGATACGTGTGCGCCGGAAAGCCATAGTAGTCGTACAGCAGCGGCGCGTGTTCCTGTACGTTGATGGCGAGCGGGGCCTCCTCCCAGTGCCCGGATATCACGAGCACGGCGCGCGGCCGCGGCTGAATGGAGGCCGCAAGGCCTGTGAGCCAGCCGGCGAGTGCGGTCCATGGATTGGGTGTTGGATAATCCCAGTCCATGAAGAAGCACGGCCCGCCGCCATGGGGAATGAAGAACGTCGGTAATCTTGCGGATGCGTCGGGCATGGCGTACGTACATTGTAGTGTGTGACTGCTGCGCGGGACATGAGCATGACCGTGACGGGCCGGATGAACTATGTCGCGCCGATGACGGTACGGGCACGTTTCCACGCGAATGACGCCTCGCGCGATGTCCTCACGCTCGATCCGCGCACGGTGGACATCGAGGACGTTCGCGGCGCGGCGATCGCCCCCACCCTGGAGCGGGAAGGCTTCAGTCTTTTCCCCCACAAGAGTCGCGTGGAGGATTTCCGCAATACCGGGGAAGTGGCGGCCCGCTACCCCGCGGAGATCGAACGTCTCGTGCTCGAGGTCTCCGCAGCCGATCATGTGGTGGTCACCGGCAGCGGTATCCTGCGTTTCGGGGAGCGCTCGGCGGATTGCGGCCAGCTCAACAATTCGAGGCCCGCGCGCTTCATCCACGTCGATGTCTCAAATTCCACGGCCGCGCAGTTCGCGACACGCTCCAAGCCCGCAGCGCTGCAACGGCGCGTGCGCCGCTTTGCCCACTACAACATCTGGCGCGTGATCTCTCCGCCGCCCCAGGACGTGCCGCTCGCCGTCTGCGATGCGCGCACCGTGGCCCCCGCCGACCTCATGCCGGCGGATGCGGTGTTCGATCATCGCGGCCAGCCCGAATGGTCATTCGAGGGGCTGGTGGTGCACTTCAATCCGGTGCATCGCTGGTGTTACTACTCGAACATGAATCGCGGCGAGGCGCTGGTGTTCAAGACCCACGACTCGCAGCCAGGCGCACCGAGCCAGGTGCCGCACAGCGCGTTCGATGATCCGACCTGTCCGCAAGGCGTCGAGCCGCGAGCGAGTATCGAGATCCGTGCGATCGCGTACTGGGCCTGAGGCGGATCCGGAGTCGCAGCTGGTGCGCGCACTCGGTGTGCGCCAGCTCGCAGCCACCATCTTCAATTACACCGTCGGCAGCGGCATCTATGCCTTGCCGGCACTGGCGGTGGCACGACTCGGCGCCGCTGCGCCCCTCGCGTTCATCGTCTGCGCGGTCGCGATGGCGTGCATCGTGCTTTGCGTTGCGGAGGCGGGTAGCCGGGTCACGCTGACGGGCGGTCCTTATGCATACGTCGAGATCGGTCTCGGCCGGCTCGTCGGCTTCATGAGCGGGGTGCTGCTCCTCGTCACCGGGCTGGTATCCGCCGCGGCCGTGGCGGAACTGCTGGCTCAGTCGCTCGCGCTGCTGCTCGGAGCGACCTCGGCGTGGGTCGCCGGCACGGTCCTGGTGGCCGCCGTCCTGGCACTCATGGTCCTCAATATTCGTGGTGTGCGGGCGAGTGCCCGCATCGTCGAGCTGATGACGGTGATCAAGATCCTGCCGCTCGTACTGTTTGTACTCATCGGCGTGTTTTACGTTCAGCGCGCGCACTTCTCCTGGCAGGCCACGCCCTCGATTCCCGTCGTGTTGGGCACAGCCGGCATTGTCATCTTCGCCTTCTCGGGCATCGAATCGGCGCTGACGCCGAGCGGAGAGGTGCAATCGCCGGCGCGAACCGTGCCGCTGGCGGCATTCATCGCGCTCGGGGGAACGACGGCCCTTTACCTTGCGGTGCAATGGGTGGCGCTCGGGATCGAAGGCACGGCCCTGGCGCGCGAGCCGACGACGCCGCTGGCGCAAGCTACCGCGACCTTTGCCGGCTCGGCGGGGCGAACGGTGATGATTGTTGCCGCGAGCGTCTCGATGCTCGGCTACCTCATGGGGAACCTCCTGGCGGTGCCGCGATCGCTGTTCGCCCTGGCGCGCGACGGCGTATTGCCGCGGGCGCTGTGTGCCGTGCATCCCCGCTTTCGCACGCCGCACGTGGCGATCGCTGTTTACAGCGCGTTGCTGATCGCACTGGCGCTCTCCGGCACCTTCGAGCGCATGGTCGTCATGTCGAATCTCGCCGCGCTGGTGCTCTATATGTTCTGCGCGCTGGCGGTGCTGGGGCTGCGGCGCCAGGGAATCAGCACGGGCGCGGCGCCGTTTCGCATTCCCGGCGGTGCCGCGATCCCGATCGCCACCTGTCTGATTTGCGCCTGGCTCATCTATGCCACGGCCTCTCGCGTGGAGCTCCTCTGGCTCGCCGCCGCGGGTTTGGCGGGCCTTGCGCTCTACGCGCTGCGGCTGCGGCGCGATTCGGCACCGCATTTTCCATAACCGCCTACAGGGGCTCGGACTGCGCATGACTCGGACGCGATTTGCGGGATAATGCGCGGCTCGGAAAGGAACTCAGGGTAGCCCTTCGCGATGAGCGGCGAGTGCGTACGCGGGACAGGATGGAGCGCGCACGCGTGGATGACGCGGGGCGTGCTCGTTACGACGTTGCTGTTCGGGGCTGTCGCGGATGGACAGTCGCCGGATCCGGCGGCGGCGAAGATCCAGGCCCCCGCTGCGACGGAGTCTGCCAGTGCCCTGGTCGAGCGCGGCGCGCTCGATATGCGCGCGGACCCCGAGGCCAGCCGCCGCGACGCGGAAGCCGCACTCGTGGCACTGCAACGTTCACCCGATACCGACCTCGAGATTCGGGCCCATCTGCTGCTTTGCGACTACCAGGCGGATCGGGATGCGACGGCCGCGGAGCGAGAGGTGGCCGCGGCCCAGGCTCTGCTGCCGCAGGCGAAGCGGCGCGCGCTGAAAGCCGGGGCCCTCACCTGTGAGGGCGACATCCGCGAGACCGAAGGCAACAACGCCCAGGCGGGCGCCCTGTACGATCAGGCGGTGGCGGTCGCGACCACCGAGCACGACGATGAAATGCTGGCCGGGGCGCTGTTCTCGCGCGGCTATCTGCTCGGTCTGCAGGGCGAATACACCTCGGGATTGCTCGATCTGAGGCGCGCGCAGTCGCTGTACGAGAAGCTCGGCAAGCCGCGCCACGCGCTCACCGCCTTGAACAGCATCGCCATCCTCTACGACCGCATGGGCGACTTCGAGCAGGCGAAGCACATGTACGCGGAGGCGCTGAAGGCACAGCGCAAGGCGGGGATGCTGCGCGAGGAGGCTGTCACCCAGCACAACCTTGCCCGCGCGCACGAGAACACCGGCGAATGGCAGGCAGCGCGCCAGAACTACCAGGCCTCGCTCGATATCAGCCGGCAGATTGGCTACCCGCGCGGTCAGGCATACGCGATGCGGGGGCTCGCAGCGGTTGAGAATGCGCTGGGCGATCCGATGTCCTCGCTGGCGACGCTCGATCGCGCCGACTCGCTGCAGCGTCAGACCCCCGATGCGCGTCTGGGCGCCCTCATCGATCTCACGCGCGGTGTGACGCTGCATCGCCTTAAGCGCCTGGCAGACGCGCGGGCGGCGCTCGAGCGGGCTCTGGGTGTCTTCCGCGCCGAGTCCGCGATGGGTGAGCTCGCGCCGACCTACGCCGAGCTCGCCGCAGTGCTTGCTGAAATGGGGGACTGGCGGTCGGCCTATGAGCGCGAAGGCGAATACGCCGGTGTCACCGGGCAGCTGCTCTCGAACCAGCTCGATCAGCGCTTCGCGGAGCTCAAAGTCGAGTTCGATACGGCAGCGAAGGAGAAGGAGAATGCGGCGCTGCTGCGTGAGAACGCCGCGACGCATCGGGCGCTCGAGCAAGGCCAGCGCGCCGCCAGACTGCAGATCGCAGTGATCGGGCTCACGGTGCTGCTGGCAGCGGTTCTCGCTTCGGTCGCGATCCGCCAGCGCGCCAATTCGCTCAAGCTGCGCGTGCTCGCCATGACGGACGAGCTTACCGGCGTGCCGAACCGGCGCGCTGCGCTCACGCGGCTGGCCGCCGTGCTGGCGCCTGCCGACGGAGCGCCGTGCTCGACGCTCATCATGGACATCGACTTCTTCAAGAGCATCAACGACCAGTATGGTCACTCCGCCGGCGATGAGGTGCTGAAGGTCATCGCCCACGAAGTGCGCAGCTCGGTGCGTGAGCCCGCCTTCTTCGGCCGCCTCGGCGGCGAGGAATTCCTGATCGCGCTGCCGGCCACGCGGCTCGAGGACGCGGTGCATGTCGCCGAGCGCTTCCGCGAGGCGGTGATCGCGATCGACATCTCGCGCTGGGCTCCGGATCGCCGCAAGATCACGGCGAGCATCGGCGTGACGCTCTCCCGGCCCGGCGAGGACAATGTCAGCAGCGTGTTGAGGCGGGCGGACAGCGCGCTGTACCTCGCCAAGCGCTCAGGCCGCAATTGTGTGCGCTCCGAGCCGCCCACACCGAGCGCCGCGAGCAGCCTCAGCACACCGAGCGCAGCCGCGTCCGAGCCGGCAGCGGCGATGGGAAGCCTCGGCAGCGGCTAGCGGCTGAGCGGTCCCAGCAGTGCGTAGCGCCGGCCGTGTGGAAGTGCGTACTGTTTGACGATGCGCGCCGAGCCATCCTCCACGATCTGACCGGCCGGTCCGTCCTCGTCGTCCTCGGGATGGTGCCACCGCTTAAGCAGTGCCGAGAGCTCTCCCGGCGCATGTCCCGGCATCAGCACCAGCACACGCGAGCGCAGGCCGTGGGCTGCGAGCCACGTGCCGACCGTTTGTGAAGTCTCCCCAGGCGGCGGGCTGAGGACCACGGGTCGGTGCGAACTGCCGTAGTCCATCATCGCGAGCGTGGTCTCATCCGGCCCGAGCAGGGCGAGATCCCCGCCCGCGGTCTCGCGGCGGATCTGAGTCGCAAGTCCGGCGAGATTCTGCCAGCGATCGACGACCGGAAAGCTCGCGAGCGCCACCAGGCACAGCGCACCCGCATAGCCGGTGAAGAGTGCGAGCGTCGCGGCAGCGAACGCTCGCGCACGCTGCGCGCGCCACCCAAACCAGACTCCGCAGGCTGCGGCGGCGAGCGTACCCGCAGCACACAGCACGTAAACGGCACGGGGCGCGCCGGGCACGTTCTCGATGGCCAGAATCACGAGGGCGGCCGAGAGCAGCAGTACCGTGAGACTGACCAGGACCCCGGTGAGCGTGAGCGCGATCGCATCCCCGCGCGACCACGCCTCCTCATCCCGCCCGCACCACAGAGCTACGAGGCTCGCGAGGCCGATGAGCGCCGGCGCCGCATACACGTCCCGTGCCGTGGCCGCAAACGAGAGCACAAGCAGAAACGGCAGACTCGAGGCGATCGCAAAGCGCCACGCCGTGGACTGCGGCGCCGCGCCGCGTGCCCGCGACCAGGCACTCGCCAGGCCCGCAACGACCAGTACCGTCCAGGGCAGCAGGCCCACCGGCAGCTCGAGCAGATATTTGCCCGGTGAGTTTCGATGCGCGAGCGTGTAGTCGAGGGCCGCTGGCGCGCTCACCTGGGTGAAGCGGCCGACCAGGTTGTGCCAGAAGAGCACTTTGAGATCGCCGGGACCCTCGGGGCTGCGGGCGAGTGCAATCAGCCAGGGCGCAATCAGCAGCGCCTGCAGAATCACTCCCGCATAGAGCTCCCAGCGCAGCAGCTCGCGCCAGCGCCGCTCCCAGACAATGAGGGTGCCGAGTGCGAGCAGCGGCACGAGCCAGCCGGGGGCGCTTTTTGCGAGGAAGCCGAGCGCTGCCCCCGCGTGCATGACCGTGTAGCCGAGGAGCTTGCGCCCCCCTGGCGGGGAGCTGTAGCCGTAGTACGCGCCGAAGAGCGCAATCGCACATCCGGCCAGGAGGGCGGCATCCGGCGCAAGCCAGATGGACACGCGATAACCCAAGAGGGCGGACTGCGCGATGAGCGCCGCCATGAGAGCTGCGGCGACTCCGCCGACGCCGTCGGCGGCCCCCATCGCCAGGGCGAGCGCGATGACCGCAACCGCGGTGAGCGCGGCATACAGCAGGTTCGGTGCGCGCGCGAAGACTGCCGCGGTGCTGGAGCTTGCGCGGATGACCGATCCGGCGAGCCAGTACGTCAGCGGCGGCTTCTCGAGGAACGGGGTGCCGGCGAGATGCGGCACCAGCCGATCGCTCTGCTGCGACATGTTCCACGCGATATCGGCCTCGCGTGGCTCATCGGGCGTCCACAGTCCGCGATCGAAGATACCAATGAGGCACAACGCGGCGAGTGCGGCCAGCGCCAGGACGTTGCGCCGCTGCCCCAGCTCTCCCGGTGGCAGGAGACTCACGTCTCCTCCCAGCCGCGAGCGCGACCGACGGCACGTGACCAGCGGTGCAGGCGGGCCGCGGCTTCATCGCGCCCGATACTCGGCTCGAAGCGCCGATCGGCGCGCCACTGCTGTGCGATCTGCTCCGTCGAAGACCACACTCCCACGGCAAGCCCGGCGAGATAGGCCGCACCGAGGCCCGTGGTCTGGGTGAGCTTCGGCCGCACCACCGGTACACCGAGCAGGTCCGATTGAATCTGCATCAGCAGATTATTACTGCTCGCGCCGCCATCGACACGCAACTCGGTGAGCGATCGCCGCCCGTCGGTCTGCATCGCCTCCAGAAGCTCCGCGCTCTGGAAGGCGATGGATTCGAGCGCCGCACGAGCAAGATGCGCCGAACGGGTCCCGCGGGTGAGGCCGATGATGAGTCCACGCGCCTGGGGGTCCCAGTGCGGGCTGCCGAGACCCGTGAAGGCCGGCACGAACGTGACTCCGCCGCTGTCGGGCACGCTGGCTGCGAGCGCCTCGATGTCCTCGGCGCGGGAGACGAGTCGCAGCTCATCGCGCAGCCACTGCACGACCGCACCGGCATTGAATACGCTGCCCTCCAGCGCGTAGTGCAGCCCCGTGTCACGCCAGGCGATGGTGGTCAGCAGCCGGTGCGCCGAGGTGATCGGCTCGCTGCCGGTGTAAAGCAGCATGAAGCAGCCGGTGCCGTAGGTATTCTTGGCCATGCCGGGCGTAAAGCACGCCTGCCCGAAGAGCGCCGCCTGCTGGTCGCCGGCGATGCCGGTCAGGGCGAGCGGCTGACCCAGGATTGAGATCGGCACGCCATCCGGATTGAGCGAAGGCACGATGCGCGGCAGACAGGCGCGTGGAATGTCGAACAGCGACAGCAGCGTCTCGTCCCAGTCGCCGGTACGCAGGTTCACGAGCAGCGTGCGGCTCGCATTGGTGGCATCCGTCACATGTGCCGCGCCGCCCGAGAGTTTCCAGGCGAGCCAGCTGTCCACGGTGCCGAACGCCAATTCACCGCGCAGCGCGCGCTGCCGCGCGCCCGGGATGTGGTCGAGGAGCCAGGCGAGTTTGGTGCCTGAAAAGTACGGATCGAGCAGCAGTCCCGTGCGCTCGGTGACTTCCGCCTCGCAGCCCCGTGCCTTGAGTTTCGCGCACAAGTCGGCCGTGCGCCGGTCCTGCCACACGATCGCACGCGCCACCGGCTCACCCGTTGCGCGCTCCCACAGCAGCGTCGTCTCACGCTGGTTCGTCAATCCGACCGCGGCTAGCTCGCGCGGCGCGACGCGTGCCTGCGTCAGGACATCGGCGATCGTTGCTGCCTGACTCGACCAGATCTCGGCCGGATCGTGCTCGACCCAGCCGGGTTGAGGAAAGTGCTGCGGAAATTCGCGCTGCGCGAATGCAACGATCTCACCGCCGCCATTGACGATGAGCGCGCGCGAGCTCGTCGTGCCCTGATCGAGCGCCAGCACGAAGCTCACGACGCCGCCTCCACCGCCGTGCGCTCAAGCCACGCCTGCAGGCGGGCCTCGGCATCGCCAGGCAGGTGCAGGCCGAGTTTGGTTCTGCGCCAGAGAATATCCTCCGCGCTCACGGCCCATTCCGTGCGGCGCAGATATTCGATCTCACGCTCATACAGTCCCGGCAATACCTCCTCGCCGAGCTGCGCGAGACTCATCGCGCCATCGAGCAGACGCTCGATGCGCGTGCCGTAGGCGCGTGCGTAGCGCCAGCGCAGCACCTGCGGCAGCCAGGGATAGCGCCGGTCGAGGACCCGCAGGAACACCGCGAAATGACCGGCCGTCAGATCCCCGCCGGGAAGGTGGGCGCTCTTCGTCCACGCTCGCGTCGCGCGGCCGAGTGCCGTGCTCAGCCGATCGACGGCATCTTCGGCCAGCTTGCGAAACGTCGTGATCTTGCCGCCGAACACCGACAGAAACGGCGCATCCGGGGATTCGAGATCGAGCAGATAGTCGCGTGTCACGGCGGCCGGGTCGCTGGATTCATCATCGAGCAGCGGACGCACGCCCGAGTATGCCCAGATCACATCGGCGCGGCTGATGGCGCGCCGGAAATACTGGTTCGGGGCGGCGCACAGGTAGTCGGTCTCCTCGGCGGTGATGGCGACGCGCCGCGGGTCATCGTGATGCTCGATATCGGTCGTGCCGATCAGTGTGAAAGCGCGCTCGTAGGGCAGGGCGAAGATCACGCGCCGATCCGCACCCTGGAACAGGTAGGCGAAGCGGTGCTGAAAGATCTGCGGCACGACGATGTGACTGCCGCGCACCAGGCGCACTCGCCGCCGCGATGTGAGCGGCGTCGAATCGCTCAGAAAGCGACTCACCCAGGGGCCGGTGGCATTGACGATGGCGCGCGCGCCGATGCGGCTGCGGGCGCCAGCGCGATCGACCAGCGTCGCCGACCACCCGGCACCGCTGCGCTCGATGCGCTCGCAGCGCGTGCGTGTGACGATGCGCGCGCCGCGCTCGGCGGCATCGAGCGCGGTGAGGGCGACCAGGCGCGCATCATCGACCCAGACATCCGAGTAGATGAAACCGCGCCGGTACTGGGCGGCAAGCGCTGCGCCGGCGACGTGACGGGTCAGATCGATGCTGGCCGATGCCGCCAGCAGCCGCCGCCGCGCGAGATGATCGTACAGATACAGGCCCGCGCGGATCATCCAGGCAGGTCGCAGGTGCGCATTGTGGGGCACGATGAATCGCAGCGGCCACATGATGTGCGGCGCCGAGGCGAGCAGCACTTCACGCTCGAGCAGCGCCTTGCGCACGAGCCCGATGTGCAGCTGCTCGAGATAGCGCAGGCCGCCGTGGATCAGCTTGGTGCTGCAGGAGGACGTATGGGCGGCGAGATCGTCCTGCTCGACGAGCACAACGCGAAAGCCACGTCCCGCCGCATCGCGGGCGATGCCACAGCCGTTGACACCACCACCGATCACGAGCAGGTCGACGGTGCCGCCGTTGTCGCCGGGCGCGATGGACATGCGCAGCATCTTGCCACGCGTGCCGGATCGGTCCAATGTCGCGCGCTGGAGCACGAAGGCGATTCATGGCGCGGGCATTTCTCGAGACACACCTGAAGTCAATTCATCTGGAGAGAGCGGGCCGTGCCGTCTTGCGCGGCATCGACTGGAGCATTCGGCCCGGACAGCACTGGATCCTCGCGGGAGCGAACGGCGCCGGCAAGACTCAACTCCTGAAGCTTGTGGCAGGCAGCGTATGGCCGAAACCGGAAGGCAGGCCGATCCGGCGCTACCGGCTGCGCGGCGTCAGCCATTCAACCCCGCTCGAGGTGCAGCAGGAGATCGCCTATCTGGGACCGGAGCGCCAGGATCGGTACGAGCGCTACGGCTGGAATCATCCGGTCGTCGAGATCGTCGGCACGGGGCTGCACCGCACCGATATTCCGCTGAATCCGCTCTCCGCTGCCGATCGCCGCAAGATTCATGCGCTGCTCGAGCGGCTGCGGATCAGCCATCTCGCCAGGCGCGAGTTTCTCACGCTCTCGTACGGTGAGCGGCGCCTGGTGCTGCTGGCGCGCGCGCTCGCCTCCCGGCCGCGTCTGCTGCTGCTCGATGAGCTTTTGAATGGACTCGATGCGGACAATCGGGCGCGCGCGCTCCAGTGGCTGGAATCGAGCCGTGGATCGGCGCTGCCGTGGGTGCTCTCGACGCATCGGCTCGAGGATGTGCCCGCGAGCGTCACGCATGCGCTGATTCTCGAGCGTGGCCGCGCCGCCTACCGGGGACCGCTCGTGCGCAAGAGGCTGTCGCGCTGGCTGTCCGTCCCCCGCCAAAGGCGCGCGCAGCACGACCGGCTGCCGAGCCCGCGCAGGCATCGAGCGGGGATGCTCGTGCGACTCGTGCACGCTTCGGTGTACCTCGAGGAGCGATGCGTGCTCCAGGATATCTCCTTCGAAGTACGCCGCGGGCAGTGCTGGGTCGTGCACGGTGCGAACGGTTCCGGCAAGACGACACTGCTGCGCACGGTCTACGGCGATCACGCCGTCGCGGCCGGCGGTCGGATCGAGCGACGCGGCATCGTGCCCGGCGTGCCGCTCGAGGTGTTCAAACGCCGTGTGGGACTCGTGGCGCCTCACCTGCAGAGCCTGCAGCCGCAGGACCTCACGGTGCGCGAAGTGGTCCAGTCCGGACGCCATGCGAGCATCGGCCTGTCCGAGCGGCCCACTGCAGCCGATCGCAGCGCGGCCAAGCGCACGCTCGCGCAATTCGGTTTAGCTTCCCGGGCGGGCCGCGCCGTGGGTGAGCTCTCGTACGGCCAGCTTCGACGCCTCCTGTTCGCGCGCGCCTGGATCGCAGGGCCTGATCTGCTGCTCCTCGATGAGCCATTCGCCGGCCTTGATCCGCGCACGCGTGCAGTGCTCGTAGCGCGGCTGGCCGAGACCCTGAAGCAGGGCGTGGCTGCGCTGCTCGCGACGCATCACCGCGAGGAGTGGCCGCAGGCCGTGAGCCACGAGATCGAGCTCGTCGAGGGCCGCGCAATCTACTCGGGGCCCGTGCGCCGCGGGCGGCTGGCCGCATGAAAATGCCGCCGATTCGCATCCTGTTCGTCGTCTGCGCCATCGACGTGCTGGGATTCGGCATGGTGATCCCGCTCGTGCCTTACATGGGAACCCGCTTCGGCGTGCGTCCCGAGCTGATCACCGCGGTGCTTGGCAGCTATTCGCTGTGCCAGTTCCTGTCCGCGCCGCTGTGGGGACGACTGAGCGATCGCTACGGACGCCGGCCCATCCTCATGTCGAGCCTCGCCGGTGCGTGTCTGTCGTACGGGCTGCTCGCGATCGCAAACAACCTGTGGCTGCTCTTTGCCTCGCGCATCCTCGCCGGACTCATGGCGGGCAATCTCGCGGCTGCGTTTGCCTACGCCTCCGACGTGAGCGCCCCGGAGCAACGTGCACGCTCGATGGGGATGGTGGGTGCAGCCATCGGCATTGGCTTCATGCTCGGCATGCCGATCGGCGGTGCCCTGGCTGGCGAGAGCGCCGTCACCGCGAATTTCACGCGCCCGGCGCTCGTCTCTGCCGCTCTCAGCATTCTCGCGATTTGCCTCGTGCGCTGGGCGCTGCCCGAAACGCGTGATCTGCGGGCCGTCGTGGCCGCACCCCGGCGTGGCCCGCGACCGTTGCGCTTGCTGGCCGAGCGGCCGGCGCTGCGCTCGGTGAGCTCGGCGGCATTTCTCATCACCTGCTCGCAGGGCGTGCTGGAGTCGATTTTCGCGATCTGGGCGCTGGCGCGGTTCGGCTTCGGCCCCCGCACCGTCGGACTGGCGTTGTTCGGAATTGCACTCCTCATGGTGCTCATGCAGGGACGCTGGGTGAGAGTTCTGGCACCGCGATTCGGCGAATCCAGGTTGGGCGCCGCAGGAGGTCTCGCATACACGGCAGGGCTTGGGATGGTGGCGTGTGCAGGCCACAATGAGTTCCTCGTGGCAGCGGGACTGGCTCTGTGCGGACTCGGGATGGGCGCGTTCAATCCCAGCGCCTCCTCGCTCGCCTCCAGACAGTCGCTGCCCGATGATCGCGGTGCCGTCATGGGCACGTATCAGGCGAGTACGAGTCTCGCGCGGGCGGTCGGACCCTTCGTGTCAGGACCGATCTATGCGGCCCTCGGGGCGAATGCCCCTTTCATCGCGGGCGCGCTCATCGCACTGCCGGCCGCCTGGCTGTTGTGGCGGCTGCGCGGTCTCACAACTCCATCTGAGTTTCGAAGATCGACACTGCCTGACCGATGATCCAGACGGCATCGAGTGCGCCGTCGCGGAACTCGAGTTCCACTTCCACTCGCCCCGGCCGGTTCATGAAATGTCCCTGCGTGCCGGTGAAGGCCGCCCGCTCGCCGCTCCTGGCAAGCAAGCCGTGGCGTGCGAGGTAGGCGCCGAGCAAACCATGCGCATTGCCGCTGACCGGATCTTCGGGAATTCCGAGGGCGGGGCAGAACATGCGTGACTCGGTGAAGCAGTCCGGAAGCTGCGGCTGTGCGGTGAAGACGAAATAGCCTGCCGCTCCGACCTGAGCCGAGAGCGTCGTGAGGCGCGTGAAATCGGGCTTGAGCTGCTTCAGATGCTCCGGCGCACGCACGCCGAGCAGAAGCCGCGTGCTGCCGCTGCCCACGATCTGCAGTGGGCAGCGTGCATCGAGATCATCGGAGGCCAGCGCGAGTGCATCCAGCACCGCCAACTTCTCGCGATCGTTCAATTCGCGCCCCAGAGGCGGACTCGGCTGACGCACCGCGATGCGCCTGTCCTCGCCCGTGCCGCGCACCTCGATCTCGACCACGCCCGCTTTGGATTTCTGCCGCAGTCTGCCCGCCGGCTTCGCCCCCTGCGACAGCACGTAATGAGCGGCGACAGTTGCATGGCCCACGAAGCCCGCCTCGGTGCGCGGCGTGAAGAAGCGCGCACGCACGTCGTGACCTGCGCCATCGGGCGAGAGGATGAACGCGGTGTCCGCGTTATTGAGCTCGCGCGCGATGGCGAGCATCTCGGCGTCTTCCAGCCCATCGGCATTGAGCACCACGCCGGCGGGATTGCCTGTGAAGCGCTTGCGCGTGAAGGCGTCGACCTGGTGAATCTGAATCTTGCGCGGCATCGAGGCCGGATTGTAAGCCTATTCGTCGCCCAAGAATGTCTTGCAATGCGGCTCTGAGTCCCTAACATACGCGAAGCGAAAAACCTTGGGGTGGCCCGCCTTCACACAGGGCCTGAGACGTCGGTAGCGCCGGCGAACCCGTTGAACCTGATCCGGTTAGTACCGGCGTAGGGAGCAGGTCATGCGATTCGGTCCGATCCTCCTGTTGTTTGTCGTGCTGTGTTGCTACGCGGATGAGCCGCTGCAGGAGGTCGTCGTCACGGCGAGCCTGCGTCCGCAGAGCCTCGAGGACATACCGGCAAGCGTGACCGTACTCGATGCGGGGACAATCAGGGCCGCCGGTGAGCAGCACTTCGAGGATTTGATTGGCCTCGTGCCGAATCTCAACTGGGCAGGCGACACTTCGCGTCCGCGCTATTTCCAGATCCGCGGCATCGGCGAGCTCGAGCAGTACCAGGGCGCGCCCAATCCCTCGGTCGGCTTCCTCATCGATGACATTGATTTCAGCGGACTGGGATCCGCCGCCACATTATTTGATATCGATCATGTCGAAGTGTTGCGCGGACCGCAGAGCGCCCGTTACGGCGCCAACGCGCTCGCCGGTCTCATCTACGTGCAGAGCGCGGCGCCCGCCGATCATTTCCTGGCTCAGGTCGACCTCGGCGCCGCGGACTACTCGGGACGCTCCTACGGTGCCGTCGTGAGCGGGCCAGTCGAGGCACTCGATTCCGGATTTCGTCTCGGGGTGCAGAAGTACACGAGCGATGGCTTCTATCACAACGCCTTTCTCGATCGCAGCGATACCAACTCGAACGATGAGCTGACCGTCCGGGGGCGCTGGCGCTATGCGCCCAGCGACAAGCTTCGGATCGATCTCACGCTTCTCGATGTGCGTATCGACAACGGCTATGACGCCTGGACGATCGACAACTCGCGCACCACACAGTCCGATCACCCGGGGGAGGACGTGCAGCATTCGACCGGCGCAGCGCTGCATCTCGAGTACACCGGCGCGTCCACGGCTCTCACGCTGATCGGCACTTACGCCGATTCGCGCGTGCGCTACGGTTTCGATTCGGACTGGGGTAATCCGGTGCTGTGGGCGCCGTACACCTATGACTACACCGATACGCAAACGCGTGAGCGCCGTACCAACAGCTTCGAGGCACGTCTCGCAAGTCACACGGAGAGTCGCGTGCAGTGGCTGGCGGGCATCTACACCCTGCAACTGAAAGAGGATTTCAACGATGTGAGTCCCGGGCAGTACGTCGATCCATTCGACCCCACGCAGGACTCGACGACACTGTCTCAGACCGTAAGCGCCTACAGCTCGCGCAACACGGCGCTCTTCGGCGAGCTCGACGGCAGCCTCTCACAGCGCTGGCGCTGGTCGGCGGGGTTGCGCGGCGAGCGGCGCACGGCCGAGTATCACGACGTGACGACCGATTCGCCCCCGCACGCGTTCGCGCCCGTGGATCACCTTTGGGGCGGAGACATCTCCGTCGACTACAGCGTGTCGAAGGACCAGCGGCTGTATGCGCTGCTTGCGCGCGGCTACAAGGCCGGTGGCTTCAACCTCGGCCCTGGTCTGCCGGAGGATCAGATCCTGTTCACACCGGAGTCGGATCTGAATCTCGAGCTCGGATATAAGGCCGAGCTCGCCGAGCACGCACTGAGGCTCGATGCCGATGTGTTCTACATCCAGCGGCGCTCGCTGCAGCTGAAGACCGGTGAGCAGCTGGTGCCCGAGGATCCGACCACCTTCGTGCTCTACACCGCCAATGCCCCGAGCGGCTATAACTACGGACTGGAATCGAGTCTGCAATGGCGCGCGAGCGCGTCGTTCGAGGTCGGTGCGACACTGGGGCTGCTGCAGACAGCGTTTCATGGGCTGACTCTGGCTGGCGAAGTGCAGCCCGATCACGCGCTGCCGCACGCGCCCGACTGGCAGGCCTCGCTCTCCGGGACGTGGAGTGCGCGCGGCGGGTTCTACGTCCGCGCCGATCTCACCGGCACCGGCAGCTTCTATTTCGACGTGCCGTCACTCGATCCCAACAAGTCCGATCCGTATGTGCTCATCAACCTGAAGACCGGAGTGCGCCGCGATGCCTGGTCGGCCGATCTGTGGGTGCGCAATCTCGCCGATCGCCGCTACGCCGTGCGCGGCTTCTACTTTGGCGATGCGCCTCCGGATTTTTCACCGCAGCAGTACATTCAGCTGGGCAGTCCGCGCGAGCTCGGCGGCAGCTTCACCTATACGTTTCATTGACGGAGAGCGCTCATGGAAATCGCCGTTGAAATCAGCCTCTATCCGCTTGATGCCGATTTCATTCCGCCCATCGAGGAATTCATCCACCGCATGGGGGCGGTCCAGGGACTCAAGGTCGTGACCACGAGCCTGTCGACGCAAATCTCGGGCGCCTACGCCGAGGTGATGGCAGCGCTGACGCGCGAGATGCGCACGACGTTCGCCTCGCTCGACAAGGCAGTGTTCGTCATGAAGGTCATTGGCCCCTTAAGTCCGCCGTGAACCCGCTCGAGGCTGTATCCGTTGTGCTGGCGCTCGCGTACCTGCTGCTGGCCGTGAAGCGCAACCGCTGGTGCTGGGTCGCCGGTGCGGCAAGCTCGGCGATCCTGATCTATCTCGCCGCGCGCGCTCGCCTGCCGATGCAGGCGGGCTTGAACGGCTATTACGTGCTGATGTCCTGCTACGGGTTCTGGCATTGGTCGCGCGATGCCGCAGCTACAGAGCGCCGCATCAGTGTCTCGCCGCTGCCGCTCAATGTGGTCGCCTGTGCCGCGGTCGTGATCGTGAGCCTGCTGACGGCGCACTGGCTCTCGATGCAGACGCGTGCGGCATGGCCGTATCTCGACTCCCTCACCACCTGGGCGAGCCTGTATGCCACCTGGCTCACGGCGCGGGTGAAGCTCGACAACTGGATCTGGTGGCTCGCGATCGATTCGCTGCTCGCGTATCTGTTCGCCGTTCAGGGGCTGTACCTGGTCGCATTGCTGATGGTGGCGTATCTCGGTATCGCAATCGCTGGCTACTTCGCGTGGCAGAAGTCCTACCGGCTGCAGAACGTACCCGCCTGAACCGGGAGCGCGCGCTCGCGCACGTCCCGGGATGCGAGACGGGCGCGCCGCCGCTTGAGTTGCGGGCGCTTCACGGCGGGACGGCCAATCACAGCTGGCTGGTGCGCACCCGCCAGGGGCGCTTCGTGCTGCGCGTGCACTCCGCCAGCGCGGTTCTGGGTGCTGACCATGCGCGCGAGGCACTGCTGCAGTCATGCGCGGCCGCAGCGGGACTGGCCCCCGCGCTGATCGCAGTCGACCCGCGCGGTCGGTTCATGGTGTCCGAATTCGTGCGCGGAGCGCGCTGGAACGCGACCGATATGAACGAGCCGCGCCCACTCGCGCGCCTGGCGCGCCGGCTTGCGATGCTGCACTCACTCACCGCTCCGCGGGCTCGCAGCTTCGATCCCGCCGCGCTGGTGCGAGCACACGTCCGGCACCTTGGCGGCACGCGTGATCGTGAAGTCGCACGCCTGCAGCCGCTCCTCGCGCGCGTAGCGCCCACTCTGCGGATGCTGGCAGCGTCAAATCGGGCGCGCTGCATGGTTCACGGCGACCTTCACCACAGCAACCTCCTCGGTCGTGGCCGCCCGCGCCTCGTCGACTGGGAATATGCAAGTGTCAGCGATCCGATTTTCGATCTCGGCTGCCTCACCGCGTACTACCCCGCGGCCGCCCGATATTCCGAGCTGCTGCTCGATGAGAGTGGCCTTGCACAGAGCGCCTCGGTCGAGGATCTGCGGGCGGCGAGCTGGCTCTACTGCCTCCTGAGCTACCTGTGGTACCGGCGCCTGCGAGAATTCGGACCAGTGGGCCGCACCGTTCGAGCGCATGAGCGCACGCTACTCGCGCGGCTGATCTGAGCCGCGCGTGCGCCGCGCTGGCGTGCCGGCGGCCGGACCGGCACACTACAAAGTCTTACCCTTTGGAAAGCAGGACCGGGAGCGGATGCATGCCGTTGTTGAAGGTGGTGGATCGGGATGGCGTCGAGCACGATGTCGAGGCGCAGGCGGGTCTGAAGGTCATGGAAACGCTGCGCGAGCTCGACTATGGCGTCGCTGCCATCTGCGGCGGCATGTGCTCCTGCGCGACCTGCCACGTCTATGTCGACCCGCAATGGCTGGAGCGGCTGCCGCCGCCCATGTCGGATGAGCGCGAGCTCGTCGGTGACCTGACCCACCATCGCGCGAATTCGCGCCTGTCGTGCCAGATCGAGTTCACCGACGCCCTGGCCGGTCTCAAGGTCACGATCGCACCGGATGACTGAGCACGCATGAGCTGGTTATTGCTCACCACGATTGCTGCCGGCGCCGTCATCGTCGCGCGCCTGTACGTCATCCTGCGCAAGTCGCGCGCGGTGCCGAACAGCGACTGGGATGCGCAGATGATCGAGCGGCTGCGATCTCAGGGCTCGGATCCTTTTCAGCCCCACGATGTCGATTTCTTTTTCGCGCTGCCGACCGAGGCGGCCTGCGAGACGGTCCGCAAGCAGCTGCAATTCGAGGGCTTTGCGGTCGACGTGAAGCCGGTGCCCGACAGCAGCGAGCAGCCGTTCAGCCTGCATGCCACCAAGCCGCTGCGGTTGTCGGTTCCCTCGATGCGGGAGTTCAGCCGCCGCTTCGGCGAGCTCGCGACGGCGCAGGGCGGCCGTTACGACGGCTGGACTGCCGGCGTCGTGCAGCAGCACACGCCGGGCTGGCGCATCCGCTAACGCTTCTCGGTCTGCTTGCGCACGGCTTCGGCCGCCGCGGCGATCGCCGCCGGGTCCCCGAGATAGCGGCTGCTCAGCGGCTTCAGTGCAGCGTCGAGCTGATACAGCAGCGGCACGCCCGTCGGAATATTGAGCTCAACGATATCCGCCTCGGAGCGGTTGTCGAGCATCTTCACGAGCGCGCGCAGACTGTTGCCGTGTGCGGCAACGAGCACGTTGCGACCCTGCGTGAGCGGCGGCACGATCCGTTCGCGCCAGTAGGGCAGCACGCGGGCGAGGGTGTCCTTGAGCGATTCGGTCGCCGGCAGCAGCTTCGGATCGACGTTTGCGTAGCGTGGATCGAAGCGCGGATGGCGCGGATCGTCGGCCGAAAGCGGCGGCGGCGGCACATCGTAGCTGCGCCGCCAGAGTTTCACCTGCGCCTCGCCATGACGCTCGACGGTCTGCGCCTTGTTCAGTCCCTGCAGCGCGCCGTAGTGCCGCTCGTTGAGCTGCCAGGACCGCTCCACCGGAATCCACATGCGGTCCATCTCATCGAGCATGATCCACAGCGTGCGGATGGCGCGCTTCAGCACTGAGGTGAAGGCCAGGTCGACCTCGATCTTCTCCGCGAGCAGCTGCCGTGCTGCGCTCAGCGCCTCGACACGGCCCACGTCGGACAAATCCACGTCGGTCCAGCCGGTGAAGAGATTCTCCAGGTTCCAGATGCTCTGGCCGTGGCGCACTAGGATGAGTTTTCCGGGCATGGGCTGCTCTTGATTGATCGCGGGGGGTCACCCCTAGCATAGCAGCCCGGTCAGGCGAGCTTGCGCACCGATTCGAGTCCGACTGACAGCGTGGCGAAATCCGCGGTGCCGGCCGCGCGCATCTCCGCGAGCATGTGCAGCCAGTGCTCGAGCGCCTTGCCGCCCGCGGCCACCCAGGCATCGATTCGCTGCTCCAGCGTCCGGCCCGAAGCCGTCGCCAGCACATGCGCGAGGATGGCGCGATGGCTGCGAAACACCGCGTAGCGCAGTTCGGTGCGCGCGATCGCCTGCCAGGAGCCTTCCACCGCGAGCCGCTCGACCTGGTACTGAAGCCAGTCGAGCCCGATCCGCTCGCCGAGCAGGAAGTAAGCGCGCGCGGCCTGAGGGACCGGGATCCGCTGCTCGCGCGCAAGTCCGACGATGTCGAGCGCGGCATTCAATGCATCCAGCCCCGCCACGCGAGCCGCAAGTGCGCCCGGCACGCCGGCCGCATCATATTGGCGCTGCGCAGCCTCGAAGTGCTCGCGCCACAAGCCGGTGAGAGCTTCCTCGATGCCATCGGCAAGCTGGCGCACACCGCCGCCGAGCTCGGCCACGGCCTGCGCGATCTTCAGTTCCTCGCTGCGCCCGTGCAGCAGCCAGTAGGTCACGTGACGCAGCAGCCGTCCGGTCTCATACATCATCGCGTACTGCAGCTTCGCGGCCACACGATTGTCGAGCGCTTCGATCTGATTCCACAGCGTGCGCATGCCGAAGATCTCGCGCGCGGCCGTGTATGCGCGCGCGATGCGCGCAGGGTCCGCGCCCGTATCCTCCTGAGCGCGCAGGACGAAGCCCGGTCCCATCCGATTGATCAGGCTGTTAGCGGTGGAGGTGACGATGATTTCGCGCCGCAGGCGGTGGCGCGCGATGGCTCGGGCGAAGCGCGTGCCGACCGCGGCGGGGAAGTAGCGCACCAGCTCGCGCGCGAGGAACGGGTCCTCGGGCACATCGGACGCCAGCAGGTGATGACTCAGCCAGATCTTGCTGTATGAGAGCACC
The DNA here is from genome assembly GCA_035517435.1 of Steroidobacteraceae bacterium. Classification (GTDB taxonomy): domain Bacteria; phylum Pseudomonadota; class Gammaproteobacteria; order Steroidobacterales; family Steroidobacteraceae; genus JASHUC01. Next base: position 47,883 of record DATIYV010000041.1, read on the forward strand.
ACTGCAAGCTCGGGGCGCGTGAGTCCCATGCCGCGCTTGCGCCGGTCGGTGATGTCGTCGTCCGTCGGCAGGAACTCGATGGCGCGGTTGAGATCACCGGAACGCTCGAGCAGCCGGATGACGTGCTGCAGCTCGGCGAGGCGTGCCGCGGACTGCAGCTCGAGCGTGCTCAGCGCCTGACTCTGCAGATAGTTGTTGCGCAACACGAGCTGCGCCACATCGTCCGTCATGCTGGCGAGCAGTTTGTCGCGGCTGGTGAGCCGGAGTTTTCCGGCCTGCACCACAGGATTGAGCAGGATCTTGATGTTCACCTCGACATCCGAGGTGTTCACGCCCGCCGAATTGTCGATGAAGTCGGTGTTGAGCCTGCCGCCGCGTTGCGCATACTCGACGCGGCCGCGCTGCGAGAATCCGAGGTTGCCGCCTTCGCCGACCACTTTCGCAGCGACTTCAGCGCCGTTGACGCGCACGCCATCGTTGGTGCGGTCCCCGATCTCGAGATGACTCTCAGTGGTGGCCTTGACGTAGGTGCCGATGCCACCGTTCCACAGCAGGTCGACGGGCATCTTGAGGATCGCCCGGATCACATCCTGCGGCGTTGCGCTGGCAGCACTCAATCCCAGGAGCGTCTGGATTTCGCGCGACAGCGCGATCGATTTCGCGCTGCGCGTATAGATGCCGCCGCCGCGCGAGATGAGCCTGCGATCGTAGTCCTCCCAGGATGAGCGCGGCAGCGCGGCAAGCCGCGCACGCTCGGCGAAGCTGCGGCGCGCATCCGGTGAGGGATCCAGGAAGATGTGCTGGTGATTGAAAGCCGCGAGCAGGCGCGTGTGGCGCGACAGCAGCATGCCATTGCCGAACACATCGCCGGACATGTCGCCGATGCCGCTCGCCGTGAAGTCGCTGCGCTGGATGTCCACGCCCAGTTCGCGGAAGTGCCGCTTCACGCACTCCCAGGCCCCGCGCGCGGTGATGCCCATCTTCTTGTGGTCATAGCCGGCGGAGCCGCCGGAGGCGAACGCATCGCCCAGCCAGAAGCCATACTCGGCGGAGATGCCGTTGGCGATGTCCGAGAAGGAGGCGGTGCCCTTGTCGGCCGCGACCACCAGGTAGGGATCGTCGCTGTCGCGGCGCAGGACGTGCGCCGGGGGCACGATGCGGCCGGCGACGATATTGTCCGTGACATCGAGCAGGCCGCGCATGAAGGTCTGATAGCAAGCGATGACTTCGCGCTGCAGCGCCTCGCCGCCGGTGGCCGGAGGGCGCTTGACGACGAACCCGCCCTTCGCGCCCATGGGCACGATGACCGTGTTCTTGACGTTCTGCGCCTTCATCAGCCCGAGCACCTCGGTGCGGAAATCCTCCCGCCGGTCGGACCAGCGGATGCCGCCGCGCGCGACGCTCGCCATGCGCAGGTGCACCGCCTCCACACGCGGGCTGTAGAGGAAGATCTCGAACTTCGGGCGCGGCAGCGGCAGATCGGGGATGCGCTGCGGATCGAGCTTCAGTGAGACGTACGGCTTGGGCAGTCCGCTCGCATCGGGTTGAAAGTAGTTCGTGCGCAGCGTCGCCTCGATGACGGTGAGGTAGGCGCGCAGAATCCGATCCTCATCGAGACTGCGCACCGCATCGAGGCTCGTGCGGATCGACGCCGCGAGCCGCTCGGTGCGCGTGCGCGGGCGACGCGGCGCCGCCGGATCGAGCTGCAGCGCGAACAGGCGGTACAGCGTGCGCGCGATCGAGGCGTTGGCCGACAGCACGCGCTCCATATACGCCTGGCTGAACGCCACTCCCGTCTGCAGCAGGTAGCGGCAGTAAGCGCGCAGCACGACGATCTCGCGGGCACTCAGATCGGCGGCCAGGAGCAGGCGGTTGAAACCGTCGTTCTCCACCTGGCCGCGCCATACCGCGAGGAACGCCTCGCGCAGCCTGGCGTCGATCCGCTGGATGTCGATGCGCGTGCCCTCGCGGTGCTCGAGCTCGAAGTCCTGGATCCAGGCGGTGGGTGCACGCGGCCAGGTGAGCTCGTAGGGGCGCTCGGCGATGACCCGCAGCCCGAAGTTCTCCATCATCGGCAACGCATCCGAGATCGGCACCGGCTCGCCGAACTTGACGATCTTCAGGTGCACGCGCGAGGCGATCTGCCCGGGCGGACGGTGCACCGCGAGGCGCAGCGATTGCGGGTCGGCATCGAGCGCCTGCAGATGCGCGATATCGGCGATCGCCTCGGCCGGCTCCACATCCTCGGTGTAGGCTGCCGGAAAGCCCTGGGCGAAATGACGTGCGGTCGCAAGCGCCGCGGGCTCGCTGATGCGCGCCGCGAGCAGCTCGCCCAGCCGGTCTTCCCAGGTCGTGGCCGCAGCATCGATCGCCTGCTCGAGCGCGGCGATGTCGACGCGGCGGCGCGCCGGGCCTTCCGAGCGCACGACGCTGTGAAGCCGGGCGAGCGTGGATTCGGAGAGCTGAACCTGGGTTTCCACATCGCGCCCGCCGAGCGCTTCGCGCAGGATCGTCTCAATGCGGAAGCGAACGGCGGTGTTGTAGCGGTCGCGCGGCACGTAGATGAGGCAGGAGTAGAAGCGCTCGAAGGCATCGCGGCGCACGAAGACGCGCACCAGATCGCGCTCGTACAGGTTGACGACCCCGCGCACGGTGTGCACGAGCTCGGCGATGCTCGCCTGAAACAGCTCATCGCGCGGATAGGTCTCCAGCACATGCTGCACGGCCTTGGCATCGTGACTGCCCGGTGCGACGCCGAAGCTTTGCGCGACCTCGCGCACCTTGTGTCCGAGCACCGGAATATCGCGCGGATTCAAGTGATAGGCCGACGATGTCCACAGCCCGAGGAAGCGGTGCTCACCGGTCACCGTGCCGGAGCGATCGAAGATCTTCACGCCAACGTAATCGAGATAGGTGGCCCGGTGGACGGTCGAGACGGAGTTGGCCTTGGTGACGATGAGCGGCACGCGCTCGCGGGCGCGCTGGCGCAGCTCGCCGCGCAGCCGCAGCGATGCGGGCGGCGGCACCCCGCGGCGCGGCGAGTGCAGGATCCCCAGGCCCGATTCGGCGAGCGGGGTGAGAAGGTCCGAGCTCTTGCCGCGCTTCAAGCGGTATTCGCGATAGCCGAGGAACGTGAAGTGATCTTCCGCCATCCACTTGAGCAGTGAGCTCGCTTCGCGCACCTCGGCATGCCGTACGCCTGCGATGCGCCCTTCGATCTGCGCGGCGAGCGACAGCGCCTTGCGCCGCATCGCGCGCCAGTCCTGCACCGCTGCATGCACGTCGCTCAGCGTCGTCAGCAGCTCGCGTCGCAGCTCTGTCAGATTTCCGGGTTCAAGCTGACGGTCGATCTCGAGCATCTGCCAGGACTCGCGGCTCGGATCAGCCGGCGCGCCGAGTGCGCAGCGGGTGAGCTTGCCGCGCGCATCGCGCTCCACGCTCAGCACCGGATGAACGATCAGGTGCACTCCGATACGGGCTTTGCTGAAGACGATGCCGAGTGAGTCCACCAGAAACGGCATATCGGCGGAGACGCTGAGTACCAGCGTGTTCGGGCAGCTGTAGCCGTCCTGCGCAGGGCTCGGGGTAAAGACATGCACCAGCGGTACGCCCGGCGGGCGGGTGTGGCCGAGGGCGAAATGCTCCAGGGCAACGGCGGCGAGAACGCCGGGATCGCGTGCCGCGAGATCTTCCTCGTCAACACCGCGGTAATACGCGCGCAGGAAGGGCTCCCAGCGGGCCCGCGGCGGGCGCCGGCGCGCGCGCAGGCGCGCTGCCTGCACGATGCGCTCGATCAGTTTCAGGCGTTTGGCCGGAACTTCACCGAACATCGCTGTTCCCTGGCCGAAGCGAAGGCGCGCGATTATACAGGTGCGCTAGGAGCGATGCTCACGAGCCAGGTAGTCCCGGGTCTGCATCTCATTCAGACGGCTCGCGGTGCGCCGGTATTCGGCGCGCAGCCGTTCGCCGCGATACAGCTCACCCGCGGGCGCCGCGGCCGAGATCACCAGGATCACGCCGTGATCGTACAGCTCATCGATGAGCGCGATGAAGCGCCGCGCGGCATCTTCGCTCAATGCATCGAGCACCGGCACGTTGGCGAGGACGATCGACTGATATTCACGTGCAATCTCGATGTAGTCATCGGTACTGCGCGGACCCATGCACAGCGAGCTGAATTCGAACCACGCGGCCGTATCGCCGGCGCGCACCACGGCGATGCGACGGCCCTCGATCTCGATCGAGCCGCCCTCCTGCGGATGCTCGGTGAGCTCGGCGAAGAGCTCCGTCAGGCGCGCATTCGTCTGCTGGGTATCGCAGCTGGAGAGATAGGTGCCGGCGCTCGCCAGGCGCCGTAGCCGATAGTCGACCGGGCCGTCGACGGCGAGCGGCGCCGTATGGCGCTCAAGAAGCGCGATCGCTGGCAGGAAGCGATCGCGCTGCAGACCATCGCGGTACAGCTCGGTCGCCGGCACGTTCGAGGTCGTGACCAGAGTCACGCCGCGGCGGAACAGCTCGGCGAGCAGCGTCCCCAGGATCATCGCATCCCCGATCTCGCTCACGTAGAGCTCATCGAAGCACAGTATCTGCGCCTCGCTCGCGATCCGCCGGGCAAGGATCGCGAGCGGCGAGGCGCGCCGGTCGAGTCCGGCAAGGCCGGCGTGCACGTCATGCATGAAGCGGTGGAAATGCCGGCGCCGGCGCTCGGGGAAGGGCAGGCTGCGGTAGAACAGATCCATCAGCCAGGTCTTGCCACGGCCGACCCCGCCATACAGATACAGACCACGCTCGGGCTCGATGTCTCGGCGATGGCGCATCCAGGCCGTCGAGCGGCGCCACGGCGTGTGCTCACGCGCGTGGCGCTCGATCAGCCGCGAGCGCAGCGCATCGAGCTCGGCTACCGCGGCGAGCTGCACCGCATCGTCCTGGAAGCCACGCTCGCGCAGTTCGCGCACATACAGCTCGCGTACCGTGACGCTGTGAGGCTGGGTCATGCGCCGCCTCAGCTCTGCAGCTCGGGCAGCGCGGCGAAGTACGCAAGCGCTTCGGGGTTCGCCAGCGCATCGGCATTGCGCACGGGTTCGCCGTGGATGACGGCGCGCACCGCGAGCTCCGAGAGCTTGCCTGAGAGCGTGCGCGGCAGATCGGGTACGGCGATGATCTTCGCCGGCACGTGTCGCGGGCTCAGCGTGAGCCGGATGGTGTCGCGGATCTTCTTCTGCAGCACCGGATCGAGCTCAACGCCCGGCTGCAGGCGCACGAACAGAACGATGCGCACGTCCTGCTGCCACTGCTGACCGATGGCGAGGGATTCCAGGATCTCGGGCAGCCTCTCCACTGCGGCGTAGATCTCGGCGGTGCCGATGCGAACGCCTGCGGGATTGAGCACGGCGTCCGAGCGGCCAAAGATGACCACGCCGTCGTGTGCGGTGATCAGCGCGTAGTCACCGTGATGCCACACGCCGGGGAAGCGCTCGTAATAGGCGGCGCGGTAGCGCCGGCCATCCGGATCGTTCCAGAAGCCGATCGGCATGGACGGGAAGGGCGCGGTGCAGACGAGTTCACCCTTGCGCCCGCGGACCGGATGGCCTTGCTCATCGAACACGTCGACGCGCAGCGCAAGTCCGCGGCACTGCATCTCGCCGCGGTACACCGGCAGCAGAGGACAACCGAGCAGGAAGCAGCCGACGAGGTCGGTGCCGCCGGAGATGGAGGACAGCTGTACATCCTCTTTCACGTCGTGATAGACGCTCTCGAACGCCTCGGGCGCGAGCGGCGAGCCCGTGGAGAGAATCGTGCGCAGGGCCGGCAGCTCGAGCTCGCGTGCGGGCTTGAAGCGGCTCTTCTGGATGGCGGCGAGGTATCGGGCGCTCGTACCGAAGATCGTGATGCGCTCCTCCTGTGCCACGCGCCACAGCGCTCCGGGATCCGGGTGATAGGGTGAGCCATCGAAGAGCACGAGCGTAGAGCCGACGGCGAGGGCACTCATCAGCCAGTTCCACATCATCCAGCCGCAGGTGGTGAAGTAGAAGATGCGGTCGCTGCGCTTCAAGTCCGTATGCAGCACGTGCTCCGCCTGGTGCTTGAGCAGCGTGCCGCCGACCCCGTGGACGATGCACTTCGGCACGCCGGTGGTGCCGGATGAATAAAGAATGTAGAGCGGATCGTTGAATCCGACGTATTCGTAGGCAAGGGGGCCGGCGGTCGCGCTCAGCTGATCGAATCGGGCGGCATCGCGCAGGCCCGCGAGCGAGGGCGCAGCGCTCAGATAGGGCACCACCACGAGGTGCGTGACGCTCGGCAGGCTCGCAAGCGCCGCGGCGGCGGTGGCGAGCGAATCGATGGATTTGCCCGCATAGCAGTAGCCGTCTGCGACGAACAGCACCTTGGGTGCGATCTGGCCCAGCCGGTCCAGTAGCGCAGGCACGCCGAAGTCGGGTGAGCAGGAGGAGAACACCGCGCCCACGCTTGCCGTTGCGAGCATGGCGATGCAGGTCTCGGGCAGATTCGGCAGCACGGCGGCGACGCGATCGCCGCGACGCACGCCGATCTGCCGCAGCCAGCAGGATACACGCGCGACTTCCGCGTGCAGCTCGCGAAAGGAGAGCGCGCGGCGCTCACCGCGCTCGTTGCGGAACACGATAGCCGGCTCGTCATCGCGGAAGCGCAGCAGGTTCTCCGCGAAATTGAGCACGGTGTCGGCAAAGAATCGTGCGCCGGGCATGCGCTGCGGGTCAGTGATGGCCGGCGCGCTGCCAAACTGTGCCCGCACATCGGCGAAGCACGCCAGGTCGGTCCAGAACTCATCCAGATGCCGAACGGACCAGTCGTAGAGTTGCGCGTAGTCCGAGATCGACAGTGCATGGCGGGCGTTGACGACGGCCATGAAGCGCGTGAGGTTCGCGCCCGCGATGACTTCGGCGGAGGGCCTCCAGAGCGCATCTGTCATAGGGACTGATAGTTCGGACCGGAGCCGCCCTCCGGCGTGGTCCAGTCGATGATGCCGTAGGGGTCCTTGATATCGCAGGCCTTGCAGTGCACGCAGTTCGCCGCGTTGATCTGCAGCCGTCGGCCGCCTTGCCCGTCATCCACCATCTCGTAGACGGCGGCGGGGCAGAAGCGCTGACACGGATTGCCGAACTCGCGCGTGCAGCGCTCGACGCACACTGAAGGGTCGCGTACGTGCAGGTGCACGGGCTGGCTCTCCTCGTGCGTCGTCGAGGCGAAGAATACCGAGGCGAGGCGGTCACGCGGCGGCAAGGTACGCTCCACCCAGCCGCGCTCGGGTGACTCGTAGGCGGCGAGTGTCTCGAGCCGCGCGGCATCGGAGCTGTTGCGCAGGGTCCAGGGCACGAGTCCGCGCGTCGCGGTCTCGAGCGCCGTGTTGGCAAGTCCCAGCCACAATCCGCGCTTGAAGCCCGGCTTGATGTTGCGGACCGCTTTCAATTCCCGGCCGCCGGGCGAAGCACGCCAGCGCGCGTCGAACCCGCGCGGAGCGCCGGTCTCGACCAGATGTTCGGCCGCGAGCGCACCCGAGCGGATGGCCTGGTGCACGCCCTTGATCTTCGGCACGTTGACGCCGCCGCCGGCATCCCCGATGAGAAGCGCACCGGGCATCTCGAGTTGCGGCAGCGACTGCCAGCCACCAGCCGCGATGCTGCGCGCGCCTGCCGCCAGAATCTCTCCGCCTTCGAGCAGCGGCTCCACGCTCGGGTGATGCTTGAACTGCTGGAAGGCTTCGAACGGCGAGAGGCGGGGATCAACGTAGTCGAGTCCGACCACGAAGCCGACGTACACCCGGTCGGCATCGAGGTGATAGATGAAGCTGCCGCCGTAGGTGCGGGGATCGAGCGGCCAGCCGAGCGTGTGCTGGATGAGGCCCGGGCGCACCCGGCCCGGCGGCAGTTGCCAAAGTTCTTTCAGGCCGAGACCGAAGGTCTGTGGGCAGCGCCTGGCATCGAGGGCGAAGCGGCTGATGAGCTGCTTGGCGAGACTGCCCCGACAGCCCTCGGCGATGATCGTGGTGCCGGCGCGTACGTCGGCGCCGGGCGCGAAGTTGGGTCCTGGCTCGCCGTTTCGCATGAGCCCCATGTCGCCGATGCGCACGCCGGCGACCGCGCCGTCATCGGCATGCAGTGTCGCGGCGGCGGCAAATCCCGGGAAGACATCGACGCCGAGCGCTTCGGCCTGGGTTGCCATCCAGGCGGTGAGCAGTCCCAGCGAGACGATGAAGTTGCCGCGGTTGTCGAGCCACGGCCAGGTCGGCAAGGGGATGCTGCCGCTGCGGGTCAGGAGCCGGAACTCATCGTGCTTTGCGGGCACGCAGATGCCCGGTGGCGACTTGCGCCACTGCGGCAGCAGCGCATCGAGCGGTCCGGGCTCGATCACTGCGCCCGAGAGGCTGTGTGCTCCCACCGTCGCGCCCTTCTCGAGCACGCACACGGTCAGGTCGGGCTTCAGCTGCTTCAGGCGGATCGCGCAGGCAAGCCCCGCGGGTCCCGCGCCCACGACCAGCACGTCGTACTCCATCACGTCGCGATCGGCGCCGCTCATTTCGGCTGCATGCGGATCGCACCGTCCAGCCGGATCGTGGTGCCGTTCAGCATCGGCATCTCGAACACCGCGGCCACCAGCTCGGCAAACTCCTCCGGGCGCCCGAGCCGCGGCGGGAAGGGCACCTGGCGCGCGAGCGATTCCTGGATCTCGGCCGGCATGGCTGCGGCCATGGGCGTGAGAAAAATGCCGGGTGCGATCGCAACACAACGAATGCCGAACATCGCCAGCTCGCGTGCGATCGGCAGCACCATGCCGGCGACGCCGGCCTTGGTCGCCGAGTAGGCGGCCTGGCCGATCTGGCCTTCGTAGGCGGCGACGGACGAGGTATGAATGAGCAGGCCCCGCTCGCCTTCGGCGTTGGGCATGTTCGACTGCATGAGCGCGGCAGCCGCCTTGTCGCACAGAAACGTGCCGATCAGGTTGATCTGCACGACGCGGCTGAAGAACTGCGCCGACATCGGCCCTTTCTTGCCGAGCACCCGTCCCGCGCCCACGATGCCGGCGCAGTTGACGAGGAGATTCAAGCCCTGCATGCGCTCGTGAGCCGTGCGCATTGCGGCATCCACCGCCGACTCCTGCGTAACGTCGCAGGCGATGAAGCTTGCCGAGGCGCCGAGCTCACGCGCCGCCGCCTCGCCCTGTTCGGCCTGCACATCCAGCAGGCACACGCGTCCGCCACGCGAGCTCACCAATCGGCCGACGGCGTTGCCGAGACCGGAGGCGCCTCCGGTGACCACCGCGCGTGCTTCGCTCAGTTTCATGCGCTCCTCCTGGCGCCGTTCACATGCGGAACACGCCGTAGCGCTCGGGCTGCGGCCGGGGTCCCCGGATCGCAAGCTGAAGCGCGAGTCCCAGGATGCGGCGCGTGTCGAGCGGATCGATCACACCATCATCCCACAGGCGCGCGGTGGCATAGTACGGATTGCCCTGCGATTCGTACTGCGCGCGGATCTGCTGCATGAACGCGTGCTGCTCGGTCTCCGGCCAGTTCTCACCGCGCGCCTTTGCCCCATCGCGCCGCACCGTCGCGAGCACCTGGGCCGCCTGCTCGGCCCCCATCACGGAGATCCGCGCATTGGGCCACATCCATAAGAAGCGCGCGCCGTAAGCGCGGCCGCACATCGCGTAATTGCCCGCACCGAACGAGCCGCCGATGATCACCGTCAGCTTTGGTACCGTCGCGCAGGCGACTGCAGTGACCATCTTGGCGCCGTCCTTGGCGATTCCGGCGTGCTCGTAGCGCTGCCCCACCATGAAGCCGGTGATGTTCTGCAGGAACAGCAAGGGCGTGCGCCGGCGATTGGCGAGCTGCACGAAGTGCGCGCCCTTCAGCGCGGACTGTGAGAACAAAATGCCGTTGTTCGCAATGATGCCGACCGGGCAGCCCCAGATGCGAGCGAAGCCGCACACCAGCGTGTCGCCGTACTCGGCCTTGAACTCGTGGAACTGTGAAAGATCCACCAGCCGGCCGATGATCTCGCGCACATCGAAGGGCTGGCGCGCATCCTCCGGGATGATGCCGTAGATATCGCGCGCATCCAGTACGGGCTCGGCGGGCTCGGCGCACTGCAGCCACGGCGCATGCGGCGCCGGCATCATCGAGAAACTGGAGCGTACCAGCGACAGAGCGTGCGCATCGTTCTCCGCCAGATGATCGGCAACACCCGAGATGCGCGCATGCACGGCCGCGCCGCCGAGGGACTCGGCATCGATCTCCTCGCCGGTCGCAGCCTTCACCAGTGGCGGTCCGCCGAGGAAGATCGTGCCCTGGTTGCGCACGATGATCGTCTCATCGGACATCGCCGGCACGTAAGCACCGCCGGCGGTGCAGCTGCCGGCAACGACCGCGATCTGCGCGATGCCGCGAGCCGACAAGCGCGCCTGGTTATAGAAGATGCGCCCGAAGTGCTCCCGGTCCGGAAACACCTCATCCTGCAGCGGCAGGAAGGCACCGCCCGAATCGACGATGTATACGCAGGGCAGCGCATGCTCGAGCGCGACTTCCTGCGCCCGCAGATGCTTCTTTACCGTGATCGGGAAGTAGGTGCCGCCCTTGACCGTCGCATCGTTCGCGATGACGAGAACTTCGCGCCCCTGGACACGGCCGACACCGGTGACGATGCCCGCGGCCGGGGCCCCGTCCTCGTACATGCCTTGCGCCGCAAGCGGCGAGAGCTCGAGGAACGGGGAGCCGGGATCAAGCAGCGTGCGGATACGCTCCCTCGCCAGGAGCTTGCCGCGAGCGGTGTGCCGGCGGCGCGCCTCTTCGCCTCCGCCGGCCTCGGCGCGCAGCAGCGCCGCCTTGAGGTCCGCGACCAGCCGCTCCATGCGAGCCCGGTTGGCCGTGAAGCGTGGGTCCGCGGCGTCGATCTGTGAGGTGATTTGCGGCATGCGGCGCGAGAATCCTAGGGCGTCTCGATGGCGACCGCTACGGCCTCGCCACCGCCAATGCAAAGTGAGGCGATACCCAGGCGCAGGCCGCGGCGCCGCAGCGCATGCGCGAGCGTCGTCAGAATGCGGGCGCCGGTCGCCCCGATGGGATGCCCCAGCGCACACGCCCCGCCATTGACGTTGACGCGCGCGGGATCCAGATCCAGCTCACGCACCGCAGCCAGCGTAACCACGGCGAAGGCTTCGTTGATCTCATACAGATCGACGTCCTGCGCGCGTCGGCCGAGCTGCCCGAGCACCTTGCGGATCGCCCCGACCGGCGCGGTGGTGAACCACTCGGGCTCCTGCGCGTGGCTCGCGTAGGCCACGATGCGGGCGAGTGGGCTCACGCGCTGCTGCTCAGCGGCGCCCGCCTGCAGCAGCACCAGCGCCGCGGCCCCGTCGGATATGGACGAAGAGCTCGCTGCCGTGACAGTGCCGTCCTTGGCGAAGGCGGGACGCAGATTGGGAATGCGCTCGAGGTCGCAGGTGAAGGGCGTTTCATCCCGCTCGATGCTCTGTTTCGCTTTGCGCTGTGTGACCTCGACCGGCGTGATCTCGGCTGCGAAGGCGCCGGTTTCGACCGCGGTCAGCGCGCGCCGAACCGATTCGGCGGCAAAGGCGTCCTGCTCGGAGCGCGAGAACTGATAGCGCTTTGCGGTGGCCTCGGCAAAGCAGCCCATGAGCTGACCATCGAAGGGACTCTGCAGCCCGTCATAGAACATGTGGTCGATGAGCTCGCCATGTCCCATGCGATAGCCGCTGCGCGCCTTGGTGAGAAGGTAGGGCGCGTTGCTCATCGATTCCAGTCCGCCCGCGAGCGCGACGCGGATATCGCCGGTGCGGATCTGATCGGCCGCCTGCATGACCGCTTTCAATCCCGAGCCACACATCTTATTGATCGTGGTCGCAGGCACGCTCGCCGGTACCCCGGCCGCGAGCGCGGCCTGCCTCGCGGGCGCCTGGCCGAGCCCGGCCGCCAGCACACAACCGAAGATCACCTCTTCGATCGCTCGAGCGTCGATTCCCGCCGAGGCGATGGCCGCTCGTGCGGCGGCGGCTCCCAGCTGCGGGGCCGGGACAGGGGTCAATGCGCCCTGAAACGCGCCGATCGGCGTGCGCCGGGCAGCGGCGATGATGACGTTGGATTCAGGCATAGACCTCCCTTCAGGCCCGCCGCGGCGCAAGGCCGCGCGCGAATAACTCATTGAAACGCTCGGCGATCTCATCGGGCGTGAGGGACTCCTCGGCGCGGTACCAATGCCCGATCCAGTTGAGTGCGCCGGCGAGTGCGAATGCAGTCATCTTGGGGTCGCAGGAGGCGATCGAGCCATCGCGCATGCCGTCGCGCAGAAGAGTGCGGATGCCCTGATCGATGCCGGATTTGAGCTTGCGGATGCGGCGCGCCATGGCCTCGCTCAACTCTTCGTCCTCGACACGTACCATGCACCAGCCAAAATCCGTTGCCATGACCTCGGCGTACCGTCGCACCAGAGTCGCGAGCTTGTCGCGCCCGCAGGCGGGGGAGCCGACGAGCTCCGCCAGTGCCGCCGTGATGCGTCCGATGCCGGCCCGGTAGCACTCGAAGACGATGTGCTCCTTGCTGGTCAGGTAGTAATACAGGGTCGGCTTGGTGACATGCAGGGATGCCGCGATGTCATCCAGCGTCGTATTGTGATAACCGCGGGTGCGGAACACTCGCGCCGCAGCGGCGATCACAGCCTCGCGCTTGGCGGCGCGGTCGCGCGCGCGCTCGTGCCGGGGCTTCCAGGGGGAGGGCGCTGCGGGGGCTCGCCGCATCGCAGCACTTCGTTTCGCGACTGCTCGCATGGCTAATGCTAGACTTTTGAGTATTAACCCTACCACAGAGTAGAAAGTCATACGACCGCAACGCATGGCTGGGAAGCCGGCCGCAGAGCCGGCGACCGCCGCCGCGCCCGAGGGGGAGCGCATCCTGCGCTTCGTCAGCGCGGCCTCCCTGTTTGACGGCCACGACGCCGCCATCAACATGATCCGCCGCCTGCTGCAGGCGCAGGGCGCCGAGGTGATTCATCTCGGCCACAACCGCAGTGTCGCCGAGATCGTCGCGGCGGTGGTGCAGGAGGATGCCGATGCGGTGGCGGTGAGCTCCTACCAGGGCGGTCACAACGAATATTTCGCCTACCTCATCGAGCAGCTGCGGGCAGCCGGCTGCGGCGATGTGCCGCTGTTCGTGGGTGGAGGCGGAACCATCGCGCCGGATGAGATCGCGGAGCTCGAGGCTCACGGGGTTGCCAAGGTCTATACCCCCGAGGACGGACGCCAGCTGGGGCTGACCGGCATGGTGGCCGACATGTTCGCCCGCGTGGCCGCGCGCAAAATCGTGCCCTTTGAGGCGCAGTTACCGACCCTCGCCGAGCCGCGCGAGCTGGCACGCGCCATCTCCGTGCTCGAGGGATCTGCGGGAACGGCTGCGCAGGCGGACGCGCTTCGCGGGCTGCTGTCGGCGTGCGCCGCGGCAGGCGCCCCCGCGGCGCCCGTGATCGGCATCACCGGTACGGGCGGTGCCGGCAAGTCGAGTCTGACCGATGAACTCCTCGCGCGCTTCACGCGTGCTTTCCCCGCGCGCTCGATCGCGGTCGTCGCCATGGATCCGACCCGGCGGCGCAGCGGCGGCGCGCTGCTCGGGGACCGCATCCGCATGAATTCGCTCGCGAGCTCCGCCATCTTCATGCGCTCGCTCGCCACTCGCAGACAGCACCGCGCGACCTCCGCCGTGCTCGCCGATGTGATCGCGCTGTATCGGGCGGCAGGATTCGCGCTCATCCTGGTGGAGACCGCCGGCATCGGGCAGTCCGACAGCGAGATCGCGGATTTCGCCGATGTGTCGCTGTATGTCATGACGGCGGAATACGGCGCCGCGAGCCAGCTCGAGAAGATCGACATGCTGGAGCTCGCCGACTTCGTGGTGCTGAACAAGGCCGAGAAGCGCGGCGCGCGCGACAGTCTGCGCGACGTGCGCAAGCAATGGCGCCGCAACCATCCGGAGCGCGCGGCGCTCGCGGATGAAGCACTGCCGGTGTTCCCGACCGTCGCCAGCCGCTTCAACGATCCGGGCGTCAACCGGCTGTTTGCCGCGCTGTGCGCGAGCCTTGCGGCACGCAAGGCGGACGGGGAGAGCTGGCGATTCGCGGGCGCCGGACCCACGACATTTACCGACACCGATCCGCTCATTCCCGCGCCGCGCGTACGTTACCTGGCGGAGATCGCCGAGCAGGGCCGTACGATCCGCGCGCGTGCCGAAGAGCAGGTCGCGGCTGCGGCCCGCGCCTGCGGACTGTATCAGTCGCTGCAGGCACTCGCCGACCCACGGCTTCCGGCGCCGCTTGAAGCCTACGGGTCGGAGGCACTCGAAGAGACGGCCGACTCGCCGCACACGGCGCTGCGCTCACTCTACAATCGCGCGCTCGCCGAGATGGGTAGCGATGCGCTCGAGGCACTCAGGGCGTGGCCGGCGCGAGTGCGAGCCGCCACTCAGCGCACTTACTCGTATGAAGTTCGCGGTCGTGCGGTAACCGGCGAGAACTACACCGAGACCTCATCGGGTCTGCAAATCCCCAAGCTTGCCGTGCCAGGCCTGCGCGACTGGGGCGAAACGCTGCGCTTCCTGCTGGCGGAGAATCTGCCGGGCGCCTATCCGTATACCGCGGGCGTCTATCCCTACCGGCGCGAACAGGAGGATCCGACGCGCATGTTCGCCGGTGAGGGTGCGCCCGAGCGCACCAACCGGCGCTTTCACTACCTGGCGCGCGATCACGCCGCAGCACGGCTCTCGACCGCCTTCGACTCGACGACGCTCTACGGCGAGGACCCCGACACGCGGCCCGACATCTACGGGCGTACCGGCAATTCGGGCGTCTCGATCGCAACCCTCGATGACATGAAGAAGCTGTATTCGGGGTTCGATCTGTGCAAGCCCTCGACCTCGGTGTCCATGACCATCAACGGTCCCGCGCCGATGCTGCTTGCGATGTTCATGAATACGGCGATCGATCAGCGTGCCGAACGGCATCTGCGGGAGCAGGGCGTCTGGGAGGCTGTCGAGCGGCAGATCGCTGCGCGGCATCGTGCGGCGCTCGCGCGCGGCGCCGCGACACCGCAATATCACGGCGAGCTGCCCCCCGAACACGATGGCTCGGGGCTTGCGCTCCTTGGCATGAGCGCCTCGGATCTGCTCGAGCCGGCGGTGTACGAGCGGATCAAGCGCGAGGCGCTGCAAGCCGTCCGCGGTACCGTGCAGGCGGATATCCTCAAAGAGGATCAGGCGCAGAACACCTGCATCTTCTCGACCGAGTTCGCGCTGCGGATGATGGGCGACGTGCAGGAGTATTTCTCCGCACAGCAGGTGCGCAATTTCTACTCCGTGTCGGTCTCCGGCTATCACATCGCCGAAGCCGGTGCGAATCCGGTGACGCAGTTGGCGTTCACGCTGGCCAACGGCTTCACGCTGGTGGAGTACTACCTCGCACGCGGCATGCGCATCGATGATTTCGCGCCCAATCTGTCCTTCTTTTTCTCCAACGGCATGGATGCGGAATATGCCGTCATCGGACGCGTGGCGCGGCGGATCTGGGCACGCGCCATGCGCGAGCGCTATGGCGCATCGGCCCGCAGCCAGATGCTGAAGTATCACGTGCAGACCTCGGGCCGCAGCCTGCACGCGCGCGAGATCGCCTTCAACGACATCCGCACGACCCTGCAGGCGCTGTACGCACTCCTTGATAACTGCAACAGCCTGCACACCAACGCCTACGACGAGGCGCTCACCACGCCGACCGAGGAGAGCGTGCGCCGCGCCGTTGCGATCCAGCTCATCATCAATCGCGAGCTCGGCCTGAATAAGATCCAGAACCCGTGGCAGGGGTCATACGCGATCGAGGCGCTCACCGATCTGGTCGAGTCGGCCGTGTACGCCGAGTTCGAGGCGATCTCCGAGCGCGGCGGGGTGCTGGGTGCGATGGAGACGATGTACCAGCGTGGCAAGATCCAGGACGAGTCGATGCAGTACGAGCTGCGCAAACATGACGGCACCCTGCCGATCATCGGCGTCAACACGTTCCTCGCGCGGCGCGATGCGAGCGAGGAGCACGCCGCCGCGCCGCTGTTTCGGTCGACGGAACAGGAGAAACAGGATCAGGTCGCAGGCGTGCGCGCCTTTCAGCTGCGCAATGCCGAGGCCGCGCCCGCGGCGCTCGCGCGGCTGCAGGCGGTCGCCTCCGGCGGCGGTAATGTGTTCGCGGAGCTGATGGAAACGGTGAAGACCTGTTCGCTGGGGCAGATCACGCACGCGCTGTATTCGGCCGGAGGCCAGTACCGCCGCAGTATGTGAGCCTGTCTCAAGCGGCCGCGAGGTCGGGCTCATCCAGATGCGCGAGGATCGCCGCCCGCGCCCGCTCGCGCAGCTGCACGGCGCCTTCGGCCGTCGCCTCACCCACCGTGACCGGCGGCAGAAATTCGATGGTGAGCGCCGCCGGCCAGGGTAGAAAGCCCGTCGGAGGCAGCGCCGTCCTCGTGCCGCGAATCACCGCGGGAATGACCGGACAGCCGGCCCGGATCGCCGTGAGGAAGGCGCCGGCGTGAAAGCGCAGCAGACCCGGACTTTTGGAAAAGGTGCCTTCGGGAAAGAACACCAGCGAGTGGCCGTTGGTCGCATTGCGCAGTACGCGCCGGGTGTCGGCGGCGCCCTTGCTGCGGTTGAAGCGTTCGACGAATTCCGAGCCGATGCGCTTCAGCAGGGTCGCGGCCACCGGCACCGCGGCCATTTCGCGCTTGATCACGAAGCCGAAGCGTGGCGGCAGTACCGCCATGAACACCGGCCCATCGAGATAGCTCGCGTGATTGGCGACGATGACGCACTGGCCCGCCGGAATGCGCTCCAGCCCGACGACCGTGAGCCGCATCCCGGCGAGCCGCAGCATCCAGCGGGCGCTGGTGCGCACGATCCGGCGCCGGCGGTCGAGTCCGGGCAGGCACAGGACCACCAGCAGCGCTGCGAGCGCCAGCAAGGCAAAGACGCTGCAGGCGTACAGCGCATACGCCCCCTGCACGAAAGCGCGCACCGGACGCGCCGGGCGCCTGGCCGGGAAAGGTGCAGGGATCTCGCTCATGCGGTGGCTTTATCGATGAACCCGAAGGTGGCGGGTGTGAACTGGTTCTCGTTATGTTATGCGAAGCCTGCAGATGTGAAGGTGGTCACTCCGATCCCGGAACCCCCCTGCCCATACTCTGACCCGACGCTCCCGCGCTCCAAGCGAGGCTGATCTTGTCCAAGCACGCAACTGCGGCCGCTGCCCCGGCGGCTGACTCCACCGATCCAGCCGTTTCACGGTTTCTGGATGCCGTGTGGATGGAGCGCGGACTGTCGGCCAACACGCTGGCGGCCTACCGCGCCGACCTGACTGCGCTGTCGCGCTGGCTGGCGGAGCGCAGCGTGCCGATGGCACGCACCTCCCGCAGCGACCTGCAGGATTTCATCGCCTGGCGCGTGCGCGCCGGTGCCCGGCCGCGCTCCACCGCGCGCCAACTGTCCAGCTTCCGCCGCTTTTTCCGCTACCTGGTCCGCGAGGCCGTGATCCGCGAGGATCCCACCGCCCAGATCGCGATGCCGAAGATCGGCCGCTCACTTCCCAAGTCCCTGACGGAAGAGGAAGTGGAGGCACTGCTCGGCGCACCGCAGGTGAACGACCCGCTGGGCAATCGCGACCGCGCCATGCTCGAGGTGCTGTATGCCACGGGCCTGCGCGTCTCCGAACTGGTGAATCTGCGCCATGCGCAGGTGAATCTGAATCAGGGCGTGATCCGCATTCTCGGCAAGGGCAACCGCGAGCGCCTGATTCCTCTGGGCGAGGAAGCGGTGAAATGGCTCTCCGAGTTCGGCCGCGGCCCGCGCGGTGAGATTCTCCTCGAGCGTCAGACCGAATACCTGTTCCCGACGCGCCGTGGCGATCGCATGACGCGCCAGGCGTTCTGGCACATCATCAAGCGCTATGCGCGCAAGGCCGGTGTGTCCAAGGACCTCTCCCCGCACACGCTGCGGCACGCCTTCGCAACGCACCTGCTGAACCACGGTGCGGACCTGCGTGTGGTGCAGATGCTGCTGGGACACAGCGATCTGTCGACCACCCAGATCTACACCCATGTCGCGCGCGAGCGCATGAAAGAGCTGCATTCGCAGCACCATCCGCGCGGCTGACCGGTTCTGTTAAACTGCCGTGAGGCATGCGGGTGATCCCGGAACTCCCCGCCCGTGCGGCCGGTCGAACTTGAAGGCATGAAAGCACTCCAGCGCGCGCTCCTCATCCTTGTGGCCGTCGGCTGCGTCGCTCCCGTTTGGGCGGGCCCGCCCGATGCCAGCGCCCCGGCGGGGGCCGATCCCCGCGCGACGATCGCCAGCAAGTTTCCCGGCACCAAGGCCGAGGACCTGCACCCCTCACCGATTCCCGGCGTCTATGAGCTCATGCGCGGCACCGATGCCGCTTACGTGTCGACCGATGGCAAGTACGCCATCGCCGGCGACTTGTACGAGCTCAAGTCGAACAACGATCTGACCGAGACGCGCCGGCGTGAGGCGCGCCTGAAGCTGCTCGCCGGCGTTCCCGAATCGCAGATGGTGATCTTCGGGCCCGCGACGGCACGCCATACCGTCACCGTTTTCACCGATGTGGACTGCGCCTACTGCCGCAAGCTCCACAGCCAGATCGCCGACTACAACCGCCTCGGGATCCGGGTGCGCTATCTATTTTATCCGCGCACCGGACCGAATACCGAGTCGTGGGCCAAGGCTCAGCAGGTGTGGTGTTCCGCCAATCGCAACGATGCCCTCACTCGCGCGAAGAAAGGCGAGGCGCTGACCGCAAAGGCCTGCACCGATACGCCCGTGGCGCAGCACTACGCGTTAGGTGAGGAGTTCGGCCTGCGCGGTACGCCCGCGATCGTCATGGCCAATGGCGATATGGTGCCGGGCTACCTCACGCCGGCCGAGCTGGCACAGGCGCTCACGTCCGTCGACCATTGAGGCGGCCGGCCGCCTCGATGCGGCTATTTCTCCAGCAGCTCGAGCTTGCCGGGTTTGCCTTCCCACTCCTTGGCATCGGCAGGCGCGTCTTTCTTCTCCGCGATCACCGGCCACTTCTTGGCGAGCTCCGCATTCAGGGCTTTGAACTGCTCCTGACCCTGCGGCAGTTCCTCCTCCGAGAAGATCGCCTCCACCGGGCATTCGGGCTCGCACAGCGTGCAGTCGATGCACTCGTCCGGGTCGATGACCAGGAAGTTCGGGCCTTCGTGAAAGCAGTCCACGGGGCACACTTCCACGCAGTCCATGTATTTGCACTTGATGCAGTTTTCAGTAACGACAAAGGTCATTCCCGGTCCTCAA
>DATIYV010000042.1:0-2662 GCA_035517435.1 Steroidobacteraceae bacterium
GGACGTCAGGGCGGTGAGCTTCGTCGGCTCGACGCCGATCGCCCACTCGATCTACCAGCGCGGCGCGCAGCACGCCAAGCGCGTGCAGGCGCTCGGCGGCGCCAAGAATCACATGGTGGTGATGCCGGACGCCGACCTCGAACAGACGGTCGATGCGCTGATCGGCGCCGCCTACGGCTCGGCGGGCGAGCGCTGCATGGCGATCTCGGTCGCGGTACTGGTCGGTGAGGTGGCCGACAAAGTGATGCCGCAGCTCGCCGCGCGCGCCAGGCAGCTCAAGGTAGCCGACGGCATGCAGGCGGATGCGGAGATGGGTCCGCTCATCAACGCCGCTGCTCTCGAGCGCATCCGCGGCTACATCGCCGATGGCGCGGCGGCCGGGGCCGAGCTCGTGGTCGACGGGCGCGTCGATGGCGCGGGCAAGCCATTCACCATCACCGGCCACGAGCGCGGCTTCTGGCTGGGACCGACGCTCTTCGACCGCGTGACGCCCGCGATGCGCATCTACCAGGAGGAGATCTTCGGCCCGGTGCTGTGCTGCGTGCGCGTGCCGGACTTCGGCGCCGCCGTCGAGCTCGTGAACTCCCACCCCTTCGCCAACGGCGTCGCCTGCTACACGCGCGACGGCCACGTGGCGCGCGAGTTCGGGCGCCGCATCCAGGTGGGGATGGTCGGCATCAACGTGCCGATCCCGGTGCCGATGGCGTGGCACGGCTTCGGCGGCTGGCGCGGCAGCATCTTCGGCGACACCCACGCCTACGGCGAAGAGGCGGTGCGCTTCTACACGCGCCAGAAGTCGATCATGGAGCGCTGGCCGGAATCGACCCCGAAGGGCCCGGAATTCATCATGCCGACGGCCAAGTAGGCCGCAGCGTCGCCGGCGAGTGCTCAGGTCCTCGGCAACGGCGTGCCACCGTTTGCCTTGTACACCCTGAAGAGCGCCGGCTCCTTGAGCGCAGCCACCCCGTTAGCTATCGCTTGCCCGATGCAATCTGCCTTGAGCGCCTGCGAGTTGAGGTCGAGCGGGCGGTCAAACGATGAGCACACGTGTATCGCTGCCGAGCGGATGCGTCCGTAGAGCTGCGTCGCACCCTCGGCGGTAGACAGGTTGAGATCCCCGTATTTCACGATCGCGGTCGGGGCGGGAGGGCTGTCGGCAGCGGCGGCTACTGCGCTCAAGCCCGAGGCAAGCGCGCTGCATGCCAGCGTCGCCATGAGGTTACGCACGGGAGGGAAACAGGCCAAAGCTCTCATAGTGGTCTCCTGCTGTGTGGGCAAGACTCCTTGTCTCTGTTTCCTTCGATGCAGGGGCCCGCTGTATCGTTTCGCAACTGACGACGATGGGTTCGATGGGCGCGACGAACCGACGCCCGCCGCAAATGAGGAAAGCGCGTGGTATTCACAGCAGCTAAGTCGCATCTGACCACCTTGTGACTCTCACTACCCCATGCCATTGATCGTCTTTGCAATAGTCATGTCGGCCGCCTTGCTGCACGCGAGCTGGAATGCCATCGTGAAATCAGCAGGTGACAAGTTTCTGACCACGATAGTGGTGACCGCGTCTGCGTCCGGGCTGTCCGCGGCGGTGCTTCCGTTCTTGACGGCCCCAGCTCCCGCGAGCTGGCCCTACGCTGCTGCGTCCGCAGTCTTCCAGATAATCTATTTTCTACTCGTCGCACGCACCTATGAAATCGCCGACATGAGCCAAACGTACCCGCTGATGCGGGGAACCGCGCCACTCATTGTTGCGCTCGTGAGCGTGTTTCAAATGGGGGATGTGTTATCGCCCGCCGCCTGGGCCGGTATTATTGGAATTTCTCTTGGCATCCTTAGCATCGCGCTGAGTCACAAAGTCAACGATCGCAAAGGCATATACCTGGCGCTTCTTAACGCCCTGGTTATCGCAGGCTACACTTTGATAGATGGGGTGGGAGTCCGGCGATCCGGTGCGCCGGCAGCCTACACGCTCTGGGTATTTCTACTGACCGGCCTTCCGCTCACGGTCTGGGCGGCCTCGGCAAGAAGCTCCACGTTTCTTCCCTATGTTCGCCGCCACTGGCGACTCGGGCTTGCCGGCGGAGTTGGAACGACTGCGTCCTACGGATTGGCACTATGGGCGATGACTGTCGCACCGGTCGCAGTGGTCGCTGCCCTGCGAGAGACGTCCATACTTTTCGGTATCCTGATCGCCGCTCTCGTGCTCAGGGAGCACGTCGGGCTACGACGGCTGATCTCGGCGTGCATCATCGCCTGCGGCGCAGCCATTCTGCGGCTGGCCTAGACCGCCTTCTCCAGCCGCGGCTTCTTCTGCGCCGCGAACTGCTGCTCCTCGGTGCTGCCGCTGAGGGCGGTGATCGAGGAGTTACCGCCCGCCACCACCTGCGTCACGGCATCGAAGTAGCCGGCGCCGACCTCGCGCTGGTGCTTGGTCGCGGTGTAGCCGCTGCTCTCGGCGGCGAACTCCGCCTGCTGCAGCGCCACGTAGGCGGTCATCTGCTGCGCCTTGTAGGCGCGCGCCAGGTCGAACATCGAGTAGTTGAGCGCGTGGAAGCCGGCGAGCGTGATGAACTGGAAGCGATAGCCCATGGCGCCGAGCTCGCGCTGGAACCTGGCGATGGTCGCGTCGTCGAGCTTCTTCTTCCAGTTGAAGGACGGCGAGCAG
>DATIYV010000043.1:0-3551 GCA_035517435.1 Steroidobacteraceae bacterium
TCGCGGATCGTGATGTCGTAGCTCGAGATCATCCGCGGATTGAGATCCCCGAGATGCTGAGCGCATTGCCATTCGAGCAGGTAGGGGATCGACATGCCGACATGGCGAAATTGCGCGAACAGCTCGCGGCTCATGGCACCGCAGCACATGTTGGCGAACTCCGAGAAGGTCTCATCCAGGGCTTTCCCGGGGCTGCTCGCGGTGTAGTAGTCGCGGGTCGGCTGCCCGTCCGCCAGCTGGAACACGATGATCAGACGAAAAGTGAACGAGGAGATCGTCATCAGCAGGATCCGCCCGCCCGACTTCGACTCGCTCCACGGCTGGCGTGAGGGCGCGATCGTGCACTGGTCCCCCGCCTGACGCACCAGCGTGGCATTCGCCGCCCGCAGAAAGGCGTCGGAGAGATTCCTGACTGTGCGCTCGCTCAGCACGGGTGGCTCCCTCTACCGGGCCAGGCGCTCGACGGAGGCTCCGAGGCCGCTCACCGCCGCCATCATCATCTTGCCGCCCGCCTGGATGTCCTGGAACGTGGCGGCGGTCAGCAGATTGCTCTTGTGGAGCCCGTCGCGCAGGTCCGCCGCGAGCTTCTGTGCCTGCAGAGCGAGACTGCGCACCTCGGCGGCCACCACGACGAAGCCGCGCGCCGACTCGCCCGCGTGCGCCGCCTCGATGGCGGCATTGAGCGAGACCATGATCAGGCTGCGCGCCACCGCCACCAGCTCCTCGCCCTTGCCGTGCAGGTTACGGTTGCAGCCGGTCAAGCCGATCATGTCCTGGTGCCAGCGCTCAAAGGCCTCCGCCAGGTCCTTCAGCTCCGCGACCTCAGCGGCGAGCGCCCGGGCCTTCGCGTCCAGGTCGGCAGGGCCGCTCGCACTGCTCGGGTCCGAGTCCATCGCGCTGTCGCGTCAGGCCGCAATCGCCCGGCTGTGGGCGCACGCGGTCGCCGCGGCCTCGATGACGAACTCGAAGGGCGCGAAGTCAAAATCAGTGCCGGAGCCCTTCAGCTCGATGCGGATCGTCGCCCCCTGCTGCTTGAGGAAGCTGCGGACCGCGTCCATGCCGACACCGCGGCCGGAGACCTGCGTCACCTCGGCGGCGGTCGACAGCCCGGAGCGGAAGATGAGGTCCGCCACTTCGGCGCGCGTTGGCCGGTGTGCGGCCTCGAACAGCCCCGCGGCCAGGCCCTTCTCATAGAGGCGATGGAGCGGCAGGCCGCGGCCGTCGTCGCTGATGCGCAGCTCGACAGTGCCCGCCTGCTGCACGCACGCGAAGCGTACGCGCCCCTGCTCAGGCTTATTGGCGGCGCGACGCTCGGCCGGGCTCTCGATGCCGTGGTCGAGGGAATTGCGCACGAT
The DNA here is from genome assembly GCA_035517435.1 of Steroidobacteraceae bacterium. Taxonomy (GTDB): domain Bacteria; phylum Pseudomonadota; class Gammaproteobacteria; order Steroidobacterales; family Steroidobacteraceae; genus JASHUC01. The sequence goes on from DATIYV010000043.1 coordinate 1,356, forward strand.
GTGCACGAAGGAGCTCTTCAGCGCCTCCGCGAACTGATTATTGAAGCCGAATTCGCCGTTACTGACGTCCACGGCCGGGGTCGGCTTCTTGAGCTCGGCCGCGAGCGAGGCGAGCGCGTCCACCGAGCCGGAGACCAGGCGCTCCAGGGAGATCAGGCCGAGCGCATCCACCGCCTGGCGCAGCCGCGCCATGTCCGGGCCCGGGTGGGCCGCGGCGAGCGAGGCCGTCATGGCCCGGAGCTTCGCGAGCTCATCGTTGCCGACGAACGACCCGCGCGAGGTCAGCAGCTCTGCAGCCCGACCCTTGCGTCCCAGCTTCTCCTCGTTGACCGCGACGAAGCGATTGACCGCATCTTCGACGGCCTCGAGCTCGGTGAGCATCAGCTCCGCGCTCCAGACCGCGTCGGGGTTCTTGCGCAGCTGATCGTAGGTCTGCTCGGCACGGTGAGCCGCGTCGGTGATCTGCCTGAACTCGAAGGTGCGTGCGTTGCCCTTGATAGTATGCATGTTGCGAAACAGTGCGGCGATCGTCTCAGCGTCGCGGCCGCGTGCCTGCCGGATGAGCGTGCGGTTGCTGGCGATGAAGCCGCGGGCGGACTCGATGCAGTCGTTGAATTTGCCGGCCGGGATGCGGATGATCTTGGCGATGATGTCGAGCTCTTCCTTCTGTTTCGCGGAAGCCAGCTCGAGCTCGCGCAGCTGCGTCACGTCCTGGGTGATCAGCAGCACCTTCTCGACGCTGCCGGTCTCCTGGCTGACGATCGGGTTCCAGTCGAGCTGCACGATCTTGTGGCTGCCATCGTCGTTTGCCAGGGTCATCTCGCGGGCCAGCAGATGGCCGTTGAAGTCGAACATCACCGGGTCTTCGCCCAGGATGGCGGCCAATGCGGTGTGCACCTGCTCCTTCGCGTCGACGCCGAGGCTCGAGCGGCTGAACAGGCTCTCGATGAGATCCTTGTTGGCCAGGTCATCGATGCAGAAGATCGTCCGCAGGTAGTTCGAGTACTCCGGATGGATGCGGTTGCCCGGTATGACCGTGGAGACGCCAAGCTTCATGTTCTGCAGCATGGCGTTGATATCCGAGGTCTTCTGGCTGAGCTGCGCGGTGCGCTCCGCGACGCGCTTCTCGAGCGTCGCGTTCTGCTCGGCGATGACACCCATCATCGCCACGTTCTTGCGGATGAAGTACACCAGCACGGCCATGAAGCCGAGGTTCATCACGCCGAGCGCGAGTCCCATCCACAGACGCACGGTGGCGTCGCGCTGTGAGCTCGCGAGCGTCGTGACGAACTCGTCATAGCTCGATTTGCGGAAGTTGGAGAGTCCCGCACGCAGATCGGCAAGCGCCGTGTTCATGTCGGTCGCCAGGGCCGCGGGATCGCCGCTTTGGTCGAGGAATGCGCTCGAGGCCGCCCCGGCCAGATCCTGGTAGTGCTTGAGTCCGGCGCGCAGCCTGGCCACATCGGCGTCGCGCCCGCTGTAGAGCTTGGCCACCTCGACGAAGGCCTGGTCGGCCTGCGCGCCCATCTCGCCCGCCTTGGCGATCAGATCGCGGTCGCCGGCGACCACCACCTGAATGTACAGCTCTTCCATCTTGTCGACGCGCACGATGTTGGCGTCGAGGCGCTGCAGCACGGGAAAATACCGCTCCTTGATGGCGGTCAGCTGCGCGCTGCTCTGCAGCTCCTTGCGGATGCTGTAGGCGCTGAACGCCATGAAGACCACGATGGCGACGCCGACGAGCGCGAAGACCTTGGTGATCGACTGAGAGTCACCGCGCTCCGCCTTGCGGGGTGCGGGCGAGGTGTTCGCGCCGGGGGCGCCGTCACCGGCGACCGTTGCTGATGTCATTGCTGCTGCCTTCCCTAGCCTTGAAGTCATGCGTTGGGACTGCCGTTCCAACGCTCCTTGCGTGCGATCGAGTCGCGTCCCGGGGCGGGCGGCCCCGGGAGCGACTGCAGGCGGCCGTTGCCGGCGGCCGGGCGACTATTTGAGGTCGAGGACGACCTTCACCGAGCCGTCGACAGCCGACTTCTCGATGTAGCCGATCGTCTTCGGGTCGGCCGCGACCGCCTTCTTGACCGCCGCGGAATCCGCCATCTCCTTGGGCGGCTGCGCCTTGCCGGTAAAAATCAGGCGCGACCACGTGGCCTTGACCTGCGAGAGGTCGTGGCCGGAGACCTGCTGATAGAAGGC
>DATIYV010000044.1:0-64955 GCA_035517435.1 Steroidobacteraceae bacterium
GGTGGTGTCACCGGGGTTAGTGGCGTCACCGGGGTGAGCACAGTCAAGCCCGGAGGAGTCACTGGGGTCAGCGGGGTCACTGGAGTCAGCGGTGTGAGCGCGCAAGGCGTCACTGGCGTGAGTGGAGTGACGGGGGTCAGCAGCGTCAAACCTGGTGGTGTCACCGGGGTTAGTGGCGTCACCGGGGTGAGCACCGTCAAGCCCGGAGGAGTCACTGGGGTCAGCGGCGTAACCGGCGTGAGCAGTACGAAGCCAACGGGCGTCACCGGCGTCAGTGGTGTTACGGGTGTGAGCTAGGTCGAGGGATTTCCTCTCGCATCACACCGGGGCTCGAGACCGAGCGTCTTTGCAAACACCGGCGCGCGTAGATCCATTCCTCAGCGAGAATCACTCGAGTCGCAGCAGAGACGCCGCAGCCGACAGAGTCTTCCACATCTGAGCGCTTCGCACTGAGTATGCGCGTGACACCGTACTCTGCGATCTAAGACCGTCGCAAATAGACAGAGGCCCCAGGGGAAGCCACCCGCGCGAGACTTCTGCGACGCCGATCAATCGTCTTGCGCTGGCAGGCGCAGCTTCATTCGTAGCGAAAATGACCGCAAAGGCCCGTACGCGCCTAGGCTTTGCAAGAAAAATCGCACACACTCGCGAAGTGCGCCTGTATGACATCGCATAGGACGGCGATGCAGAACGGCGACGCTGGAGTTCACATCTCGCGAGAGCACCCCCGCCATGCAGTCCGATCTTCGAGCCGCCCTGGTCTTTATGTGCAGGAGAGTGCTGCAGCCGCTGGTGCGAGTGCTCATTCGATTCGGGATCAGTGCGGGTGAATTCAAGGCCATTGTCGACAGCGTCTACGCGCACACCGGCTCGGAATATCTGACATCGCAGGGCGAGCGCGTGACCTATTCGCGGCTTGCGGTGATCACCGGCATCAATCGCAGCGTCTTGCCGGGGATCCTGGCAACGCCGCAGGACCGGTTCCAGCCGCGCAGCGACACCCAGGTCCATCGTGCGGCGCGGGTGCTCACGGGTTGGCACGATGATGCCCACTTTCAGACACGGACAGGGGAGCCTGCTCTGCTGCCGATCCGCGGCGGCTCGCGCAGCTTTCAGGAGTTGGTCCACCGCTATAGCGGTGGCGTGTACTTTCAGACGCTACTCTCCGAGCTCATTCGCGTGGGCGCCGTCCGCCGCACTGGATCGCGAGTGCGTGCTCTGCGTCGCTCGCCGAACGTCAGTGGCGCGAACCCCGACTCGCTGTACGAAGCCGGCGAAGCGGCGGGTGACCTGCTGGCCACACTGGAATACAACCTGAACGCTCGGACGCATGAGCAATTGCCGGTGCGCTCGCTCAAGCTCCGGGTCGATGAGCGCACGCTGCCCCTGTTTCGGGCGCAGGTGGGTAAACGTGCTGATGGCATGCTGGAAGTCGTAGACGAATTCCTGCAATCGCATCAGGCGCGTGCGGCGCGGCGCGGAGCCGGCAATGTCACGCCCAGGATGCTGACGCTTGGCGCCACGATCTTCGCTGTCTGTCGGCCGGATGTTCAGCCGACGCGCCGTCCGACCTCCGTGCCGAGAGCTTCCGCTCGCTCCGCGGCGCGACGCTGATCGCAGAGGTCATTCCGCCGTTATTTAGGCAGTTCGTCGCGCAGAACGCGCCGCAGAATCTTTCCAACGTTGGACTTGGGGAGCTCGGAGCGGAAATAGATGTGCTTGGGGATCTTGTACCCGGCGAGCGATTTGCGACCGAATTCGATCAACTGCTGCGCCGTGAGATCGGGGTCCTTCTTCACGACATACAGGCAGACCACTTCACCTGAGTGCTCATCCGGCTGCGCGACCGCGGCCACTTCCAGCACTCCCGGATGGGCGGCGATCACCTCTTCGACTTCGTTGGGGTATACGTTGAACCCCGAAACGAGAATCATGTCCTTCTTTCGATCCTCGATGTAGACGTAACCGCGTGCGTCCATATGTCCGATGTCGCCGGTGCGCAGCCAGCCATCCGGCATGAGCACTTTGGCGGTCTCATCGGGACGATTCCAATAGCCGCGCATCACCTGCGGACCGCGCACGCAGATCTCGCCGGTCTCATTCAATGGAACGTCGGCACCAGCGTCGTTCTTGACGCTGATCTCGGTCGAAGAGATCGGCAGGCCGATCGAGCCGTTGAAATCCTCGTACGGCGGGTTGATGCACGCACCCGGAGAGGTCTCGGTAAGACCCCAGGCCTGGGTGATCGGATTGCCGGTCACGGACTTCCACTTCTGCGCCACCGCGCTCTGTACGGCCATGCCCCCACCCAGTGTGATCTTCAGATGCCGGAAATCGACGTTCTCAAACCCCGGCGTGTGCAGCAGTGCATTGAACAGCGTATTGACGCCGCTGATGAAGCTGAACGGATACTTCTTCAGTTCCGCGACGAAAGCCGGAAAATCCCGTGGATTGGTGATGAGAATGTTCTGCCATCCGAGGCGCAGGAACAGCATGCAGTTCGCCGTCAGCGCAAAGATGTGATACAGCGGCAGCGGCGTGAACAGGATGCCAGGCGACGCGGCATCGCGCGTCAGCACGTGGCTCACCCAGGCCTCAGCCTGCAGAACGTTGGCGCAGATGTTGCCGTGAGTGAGCACCGCACCCTTCGCGACGCCCGTGGTGCCGCCGGTGTACTGCAGGAACGCCGGATCATCGTGCGTGAGCTTCGGCGGCTCGAAGGTCAGCCTCCGGCCCAGATCGATCGCCGCCTTGAAGGACACGGAGCCGGGAATGCTCCAGGGCGGCACTTGCTTGCGAACGTGCCGCACGACGTAGTTGACGATCCAGGACTTCGGAAACCCCAGCAGCTCGCCGACGCCCGTCACGATCACGCGCCGGATCCTGGTGCGCGGCAGAACCTCCTGCAGGACATGCGCGAAATTCTCGAGAATGACGATCGCTTCGGCACCGGAGTCGGTGAGCTGGTGCTCGAGCTCGCGCGTCGTGTACAGCGGATTCGTATTGACCACAGCCACGCCGGCGCGCAATGCGCCGCACAGTGCAATCGGGTACTGCAGCACGTTGGGCAGCATGATGGCGAGCCGGCTGCCGCGGCTCAGTTGCGCGCTCTTCTGCAGCCACGAGGCGAACGCGCGCGATTGCTCATCGAGCTGTGCGTACGTGAGCGAGCGATCCATCTGCGTGAACGCCGGCCGCGAACCAAAGTCGGCGCAGCTGCGCTCGATCAGTTCGCGCAGGGAGCCGATGGAATCCGGATTGATGTCGGCGGGAACGCCGGGAGGGTAGGACTTCAGCCAGATGCGCTGCACGGCGTTATATAGCATCGCCGTGCGCGCAGCCGCAACGGATGCGCGGGCGAAGTGGAGCGCTCACCGCTTCAGCAGGGGCGTGAGGTGCGGCCAAACGGTCTCGAGTACGGCCGGCTCGCCCTGAGCATCGGGATGCAGGCCGTCCGCCTGCATCAGGTCCGCGTGCAGGGCTACCTTCTCGAGCAGAAACGGCACCAGCTCGAGACGGTAGCGCTGTGCAAGGTTCGCGTAGATGGCGGCAAAGTCCTCGCCATACCGCGCGCCGTAGTTCGGCGGCAGGCGGATGCCGACGAGCAGTACGTGCGCGCCGGCCTGATTTGCCTGCTGGATCATGCTCACCAGATTGTCACGGACTGTGTTGAGAGGCAGTCCGCGCAGTCCGTCATTGGCACCGAGCTCTAAGATCACGATCGACGGGTGGTGCACGCTCAGGGCCCGAGACAATCGCGCGAGTCCGCCGCTGGTGGTCTCACCGCTGACGCTGGCATTCACCGTCTCGTACTCGTACCCTTGATCGTGCAGCCGTTTCTGTAGCAAGGCGACCCATCCCTGCTCCGGCCGAAGGCCGTAAGCAGCGCTGAGGCTGTCGCCGAAGACCAGGATGGCGCGACTGTCCGCCGCCGCAGCGCCCTGGAGTCCGATGAGCAGCCAGCCGATAGCCGATGCGCAGAATCCTGCGACTCCCGAAATCGTTCTCAAAGCATCAAACCTCTGCAAGCAGGTTAGCAGCCCGGAAGGCGTGCTGACCATCGTGCAGGACGTGTCCGTGGAGATCGCGGCGGGCGAAGCCGTCGCGATCGTGGGACCTTCTGGCGCGGGCAAGTCCACGCTGCTCGCGCTGCTTGCCGGGCTGGATCAGCCCTCGTCGGGACACGTCTGGCTCGCTGGTGAGGATCTGACCGAGCTCGACGAGGACGGGCGTGCGCGCCTGCGCGCGCAGCGCGTCGGCTTTGTGTTCCAGGCCTTCCATCTGATCCCGGCACTGACCGCGCTGGAAAATGTGATGTTGCCGCTCGAGCTCGCCGGCCGCGGCGATGCCCGCAGGGCTGCGCTCGCGACGCTCGAGCAAGTCGGACTGCGCGATCGCACCGGGCACTATCCGCGCCAGCTCTCCGGCGGTGAGCAGCAGCGCGTCGCGCTGGCGCGTGCCTTCGTGACGCAGCCGGCCGTGCTGTTCGCCGATGAGCCGACCGGCAACCTCGATTCGGCCACGGGTCAGCGCATCGGAGAACTGATGTTCGAGCTCAACCGGCTCGCCCAGACGACGCTGGTGCTCGTGACGCACGAGCGCGAGCTCGCCTCCCGTTGCACCCGCATCCTGCAGATGGATGCGGGCCGGCTGGTGAGCTCGTGAACCGGGCTCTCGTGCTCGCCGTGCGCGGTCTGGGGCGGGAGTGGCGCTCCGGTGAGCTCGGAGTGCTCCTGCTTGCCCTCACCACCGCCGTTGCGGCGTTGACAGGTGTCGGATTCCTGGTCAATCGCATCGGCGCCGCCGTCGATGAGCAGGCCAATCAGGTGCTCGCGGCCGATATTCGTCTGGGCTCACCGGCGCCGCTCGCGCCCGCCTATCGCAGCGAGGCGGCGCGCCAGGGAGTGCAATCCGCCGAGACGATTTCGCTCCTGAGCGTGGTGTTCAACGGCGATTCAAGCCAGCTCACCAACGTGCACGCCGTATCGGCCGGCTATCCTCTGCGTGGGACCCTGCAGGTCGCAGGCGAGCCCTTTGCAACCGGAACGGCGATACACACGGTTCCGCCACCGGGCGAGGTATGGCCCGAATCGAAGCTGCTGGCGACACTCGGAGCCACGGTGGGCTCACGGCTCTCGATCGGTGCTGCGAGCTTTCGCGTCACGCGAGTCCTGATCTCCCGACCCGATCAGAGCGCGACCTTCGCCGAGCTCGCACCCAGCCTCATCATGAATGTGCAGGATCTGCCGCAGACGCAGCTCATCCAGCCCGGCAGCCGTGTGAGCTATGCGACTCTGTTTGCAGGCGAGCGTGCGCGCATCGGAACATTCAAGAGCTGGCTGCTCGACCACAAGCAGGCGCGCGAGCGCCTGCGCGATATCGATGAGACCAGCCCGCAGATCCGCTCGGCCGTCGACCGAGCGGGACGCTTCCTGACGCTCGCAAGCCTGGTCAGCGTGCTGTTGTGCTGTATCGCCGTGGCCATGTCCGCCCGGCAGTACGTACGGCGGCATCTCGACAGCGTGGCGCTATTGAAGACGCTCGGCGCCACGCGGGGATTCACGCTGAGTGTCAGCGTCGTGCAGCTGCTGCTCGTCGCGGTGCTCGCCTCACTCATCGGTGCGGCGCTCGGCTTTGTCGGGCAGGCCTGGCTGCTGCACGCCGTGCGCGGCCTGCTGACGACGGAGCTGCCGCCCCCGGACTTCACGCCGGTGGTCATGGGATTCATTGCGGCGATCGCCGTGCTCGCGGGCTTCGCGTTGCCGCCGCTGTTGCAGCTGTCGCGCGTGCCGCCGCTGCGCGTTCTGCGACGCGACGTGGGTCCGCCGCCGCCGCTCATCATCATGGCCTTCGGTCCGGCCGTCGCGGTGATCGCCGGACTCGTCTACTGGGCGGTGCGCGATGGCCGGCTGTTCTTCGATTTCGTCATCGGACTCAGTCTGTTCCTGCTGCTGCTCACGGGCGCCGGCGCAATTCTGGTCATGTTGGCCGGACGGCTGCGCGGCCGCGTCGGTGTCGCCTGGCGTTATGGCATCGCAAATTTAAGTCGCCGGCGCGCCGACAGCCTGATTCAGATCGTCGCCTTCGGTACCGGGCTGATGATTCTGCTGCTGCTCGGTGTGGTGCGCGGCGATCTGGAAAACGACTGGCGGCACGCACTGCCGGCGAACGCGCCGAACTACTTCTTCGTCAACATCCCGCCCTCGGATCGCGATGCGTTCGTGCAGTTTCTCGAAACCCGTGGCGCAAAGCTCTCGCGCGTCATGCCGATGCTGCGCGGACGACTGACCCTCATCAACGGTGAGGCGGTGGAGTCACGGCGCTCGCGGGCGGGCGAGCCGGAATTCTCAGGCCGCGAGCAGAACATCACCTGGGCGGCCGAACTCGGGGCCGACAATCGCATCGTCGCCGGACGCTGGTGGGGTGCGGAGGACAATGGCAAGTCGTTGCTGTCGTTATCCACGGAATTTCAGCAGTCGCTGGGCCTGAAGCTCGGCGATCGGCTTACGTTTGACGTAGGCGGTGAGAACTTCACCGCGACCATCGCCAACGTGCGCGAAGTGAAGTGGGACAGCTTCCAGCCGAATTTCTTCGTGGTGTTCTCCCCGGGGGTGCTGGATCGCGCGGCCGGAACGTACCTGACGAGCGCGTACTTTCATCCGACCGAGGGCCGCGCGCTCGCCCAGCTCGCCCGGCGCTTTCCGAGCGTCTCCATCTTCAACGTCGATGATCTGCTCGCGCAGGTGCGCTCCATCGTGGACAAGGCGGTGCTGGCGGTGCAGAGCGTGTTTGCCTTTACCTTGTTCGCCGGATTGACCGTGCTGCTCGCTGCGGTGCAATCGAGCCGAGAGGAAAGACGGTACGAGAGCGCCATGCTGCGCACCCTGGGCGCAAGTCGCGCGACGGTACTGCAGAGCACGCTCGCGGAGTTCACGACCCTGGGCGCGCTCGCAGGTCTGCTCGCCGCAGTGGGTGCCTCTTTTGCCGGGCATTTCGTCGCGGAGCGGGTGCTCGAGGTGCCGTACGGCTTCGACCTGAGCGTGCTGGTGGTGGGGATCGGCGGCGGCGCTCTGCTCGTGGGTGCGAGCGGCTGGCTCGCCACCCGCTCGGTCGTCAATCAGCCACCGCTCAGCACCTTGCGAGCGGAGTAGCCGCGCTCAGCGCTGCACGCCGATCGTGATCCAGGAATCCGGCTCCGGATCGCCGCGCCAGGTGAGCCCTTCGATCGTCAGCAGGTAGTTGCCGGGTCCCAGCGCGGAGCTGTTGAGCGCAAGGCGCAGGTGCCCGTTCGAGTCCTTGAGGAGATTGTGGATCACGGCGACCCGGCCCTGATCCACGCGGTCGATCGTGACGCGAAACTCGCGGTACGCCGAATGCGACACGTCGATCTTCAGATCCACGAGTTGCGCGGCGCCGCCGCCGATCGTCAGCGCCGGCGCGGATGATGCGCCGGAGCGGCTCGGCAGTAACCGGATGGTGCGGGTGCTGGTCGCCGGATCAAGCGGCTGCTGGCGTACCTGTTCGGTCAGCACGGCAATCTTGTGCGTCTTGCTGGCGTTCGTGCCCGCGAGGATGCCGCTCACGATGAGCAGCAGCAGCGCGAAACCGGCCAGACCCAGCGGCACGATCGGATTTTCCCAGAACTTCTTCGTCGGCTCCTGCCAGGGCTCGGGCTTACCGCTCGCCTCGAGCAGGCGCAGGCCCGCATGCACACGCTCGGGCAGACCGAGCTCATCGAGCATCTCGGGGTTGTCTTTGCAGAAGCGCTCGAAATCGGTGGCGCCCCGGATCGGGAGCTTGCCCGAGAGATAGCGCTCGACGATCTGATTCCGCGCGATGAAGTCGCGGTCCATGATGGGCGCGACGCTGGCGGGGGGATCGCGGACGACAGGTTTGGCTGGCGGCGCCGGTGCGCGTGGCGGCACGGTCGCAGCGGCAGCAGAGCTCGCGGGGATCGGATCCGCCGTCAGAGGCTCGAATTCAGAGCGAGACGCTGCTTCCATAGTTTCAATCCGACACTCACAGACTTACGCCGCTCCAGGGGCAGGGGCGCGGACGGCAGCTTCTGCCTGGTCAATACGCACGTCCGGCGCACAAACGCGGTTCTCCATTCCGGACGCAAGCCCATGAACCGTATCCTGCATCGCGGCGGTTTCATAACCTGCGTGCTGTCTCACAGATCTGGGTCTTCGGCCGAATGTGCGAACTGCTTCGCATTTAGCCGCGAGCGAGTTCGGCCTGGACCGCGTCACTCAGCGTGAGGCGCGTGGCGGCGCAGTTCTCCTCGAGATGCGCCATAGAGGCGGTGCCCGGAATCGGCACCATTACCGGGGAGCGCGCAAGCAGCCAGGCGAGCACGACCTGCGCCTGGGTGACGCCGAGGCGCGCCGCGACCCGTGCGGCGGCACGGCTGGCGCCTGCGATCGAGCCGCTGGCGAGCGGTGCCCAGGGGAGGAAGGCGATGTGGTCGCGCTGGCACACCTCGAGCACGTCGTCGTGGGTGCGCTCACCGAGGTTGTAGCGGTTCTGCACGGACACGACCTCGACGATCGCGCGGGCCTGCGCGAGCTGCGCGACATTCACGTTCGAGACGCCGATGTGGCGGATCTTGCCCTGACGCTGCAGCTGCAGGAGCGCACCAACGGATTCTGCGAATGGCACCTTGGGGTCGGGAGCGTGCAGCTGGTAGAGCTCGATGCACTCGAGCTTCAGACGTTTGAGGCTTCCTTCGCAGGCACTCACCAGGTGCTGTGGCCGCGCGTCCCGGTGCCAGTCGCCGGGCGAGGGGCGAGTGAGGCCGCCCTTGGTCGCGATGACGAGTCCGGCCGGATAGGGATGCAGCGCCTCAGCGATGAGCTCCTCGCTCACGTTCGGGCCGTACGAGTCGGCCGTGTCGATGAGCGAAACCCCAAGCTCCACGGCCCGCCGCAGCACGCGAATGGCGTTACCGCGGTTGCCTGGGGGACCCCAGATCGAACGCCCGGTGACGCGCATCGCGCCGAAGCCCAGGCGATTGATGCCCGTCGGGGGGCCGAAGCGAAAGATGCCGGAGGCGGAGGATGGACCTGTCACGCGATCAGCGTGGCGGGCCTGGCGCCGCAGTGCAAGCGCGGCGTCAGGTGGCTTCGGGTGCGGGAGTCGCGAGGCTCTCGATCGCAACGGGACTGGAGAACAGCGAGCCTTCGGCAAAATCGAATCCCGCGGCGGTGAACCAGCGGCGCGCCGTCTGATTGTCCACCTGCTTGGCGGCGCAGTGCACGCCAAGCACCTTGGCTGCCTGCGAGATTGCCACGACGCGGGCCTGAGCGAGCTTGTCGCGCAGCGCCGCCGCCGTCAGGCGCGCGTCGACTTTCACCATACGCAGCGCCTTCGAGCGCAGCAGCTCAAGCGCGCCGCTGTCGAAGGCGAAATCGTCCAGCACGATGAAGCTGCCGAGCTTGGCGCAGGCGGAAACGAAGTGCTCGGCGTACTGCGGATGCGCAACGCAGGCACTCTCGCTGATCACGAAGCCGATGCAATCCGGACGCACGCCGCCCGCGCGCACGCAGCCGGTCATCAGGTCCGCCAGCTTCTCATCCGCCAGCGCGCTCTCTGCCACACCGATGGCAAAGCTCATCGGAGTACGCTCGCGAACCTCCTTGTGATGCCTGAGCCAGGTCGTCAGCGCGCGCAGCTGCGTCGTGAAAGCGCTCACGCTGCCGTCGCCTGCTGCCATGAGGTGGAAGCGCCGCGTGCCGCCGCCGGGCCGCAGCTTGGAGAGCTCCTGGACCTGCAGCTCCGCAGGCGCCGCGGGAGTCGCGGCGATGGTCAGCATCGCGTCGACTTCCTTCGGTGCCAGCGCCTCGATCGTCAATTCCGTCGAAGAGATATCCACGCTCAGCGAGGACGTGGTCGAAGCTGTACGCGCGCCGGTCGTGATCGCCGAGGTCGACAGACTCATCGACGAAGTCGTCGTGCCCGACTCCGGAACGGTCCATTCGAGCGTGACGAGCTCGCGCGCTGGCACAGCCTGCTCGCGGGCGGGTGCCTTCGCCGCAGCCGGTGGGGGCGCAGCCGGCTTAAGCGGCGGTGCACGCCTTGGGGGTGCAGCAGCAGCTCGCGCCTTCATGGCCGGGACCGGCCGTGCAGCCGGCGCAACGGGGGCGGTAGCGGCGCGAGCCGGGGGCGTTGCCGGGGCGGCCCGGGCTGCAGCGGCTGCTGCGACGGGTGGCGCCGATGCGGCAGGTGGCGGCGGGGCCGCTGCAGAATTCGGACGCAGCAAAATCGCCAGGCGCTGTAGGATCGAGCGCGCGGGCGGAGTGAGAATACGGCCGGCGAGGTCGCTCCCTGAGAGAATCTTGGCATCGACGAGGAGCATCACCAGACCGACGAGCTCGGCCTGGGGGGAGCGCACGGCGAGGAATATCGCACCGCGACCGTCGTTGAAATCACTCAGGCAATGCGCCCGCACGGGCTCACCGCCCAACTTGCCCAGCGCCTCTACGACGAAGCCATGCTCGTCGGGCCCCAGCGCACCTTCACTCAGCCACAGCACATCGCCCGTCTGATCGTAGACCGAGACGGAATGCAGGCGCAGAGGCGGAAGCAGGCCTCGCAGCTGGCGGCCGAGAGACTCGGCAGTCGCAAGCGGGTCGGCCGGCTCCCTGGCCGTTGCAGTTTTTGCACTGAGCGTAGGCAAGACAAACCCCGGATAGACGGGCCTAGCCTGTCAGGACCATCGCAGGGTCGCCGTGACCGCGCTCGCGTTCTCGAGCGCAGAAAAACGCCCGACCTCACGATCGGGCGTTTGTCATATTTTTCCTGAAGCGTTTCGGATCAGACGCGGTTCAGATAATCGCGCTTGCCGATGTCGACGCCGTTATGTCGGAGGATGTTGTAGGCGGTGACGACGTGGAAGTAGAAGTTCGGCAGCGCCCAGTCACGCAGGAACGGCAGTCCCTTCATCTCGAGGGTGTTGTTCCCGGGCAGCGGGATCTTGATGTCGCGATCTTCCGAACCTTCGAAGGCGGATGGCTTCAGGCCCTTCACGTAGTCCAGCGTGCGCGCAATGCGCGCCTTCAGCTGATCGAGTGTCTGCTCGTTATCCTCGAACTTCGGCGCCTCCTGACCCATCAAGCGGGCCGAGCCGTTCTTCGCCGCGTCGCAGGCGATCTGGATTTGCTTCACGAGCGTAAACATGTCAGGCGCGAGCCGTGAGTTCACGAGCACAGCCGTCTCAAATTTCTTTGCGGCTGCGTGCGCAGCGGCCTTGTCGAGGATCTTGGCCAGCGCCTCCAGCGTCGGCACGAACGCCTCCGCAGACATCGCGTACATCGAGATCTTCATGATCATCCCCCGGGGTTGGAGCTCAATTGACGGGCTGCGGATTTTACACGGGACCTCTGGCGCCCGCAGTTCTCAGATGAAACAATAGGGGCCTCGCAGCACAGGATTGATCAGGCCGTGACGCTAATCTGGGTGCCGGCGCAGCTCGCGGTTCTCGCGAAAGTGGTCGATCTCAACGGCTTCTCGGCAGCCGCGCGCTCCCTTGGCGTGCCCAAGGCCGCGGTCAGCCGGGCGGTCGCTGATCTGGAGCAACTGCTCGGAGTGCGGGTGCTGGAGCGCACGACACGCCGGGTCTCACTCACGAGTGCCGGCAAGCTCATCTATCCCCACGCCAAGCGGCTCATGGAAGAGGCCGAAACCGCGCGCGCGCAGATTGCGCGCCTGCGCAGCCCGCCCACGGGCCCGCTGCGGGTCGCGGCCGACCCGGCTTACGGTCGCGTACTGCTCGCCCCGCTCGTGCCCCGCTTTCTGGAGCGCTTTCCCCAGGTGCCGCTCGAGCTTGCGATGAACGCCACCGGGCTCGACGAGTCTTGCGATGTGGCGATCTGTGTCGCGCCCGCCCGATCGGAAGGCGTCACCCAGCGGCTGCTCGGGGCACCGCCCGCGGTGCTGTGCGCGACGCCCGCGTATCTGCAGGAGCGCGGCACGCCCTCGCGGCCGCAGGAGCTGGCCGGGCATGACCTGCTGGTGCCGGAAGCCGCAAGCGCTGAGTTTCGGCTGCTGCTGACCCGCGGCAACCAGCGCGCCGAGGTGCGGATCGTGCCCAAGCTCGCGGTCAGCGACCCGGCGGTGTTGCACGCCGCCACCGCCGCGGGACTTGGCATCGGACTGCTGCCAGAATTCCTCTGCCGGCAGGGGCTCGCCACGGGCAGGCTGCGGCGCGTGCTCGCAGAGTGGAACCTGCCGCCGGCGGCGGCGCTCAATGCCGTGTACCGGCAGGATCTCGAGGCGGACGCGCGCGTGCAGCAGTTCGTCGAGTTCGTGGCGGCGAATATTGTGCCCGCGCTCGCGCTCACATGAGCACAGGGATGAGGTGGCTCGTATGTATCAGGCGCCGCTGAAAGACATCGGTTTCGTGCTGCACGATCTGATCGGTGAGCGCGCGCTCGCCGACTGCCCGGCATTCGCGGACTATTCGGCCGAGCTGGCAGGATCGATTCTCGAGGAGGCGGCGCGCTTCGCCCAGGACGTGCTGGAGCCGCTCAATCAGCCCGGCGACCGCGAAGGCGCGCACTGGAGTGAAGCGGGCGTGACGGCGCCCAAGGGCTTCCGCGAGGCCTACCAGGCCTTCGTGGCCGGCGGCTGGCCGCAGCTCGGCTCGAGCCCCGAGTACGGCGGGCAGGCCGTCCCGCAGATGCTTGCGAGTGCGGTACAGGAGATCCTCGCGTCCGCCAATCTCGCCTTCAAGCTCTGTCCGATGCTCACCCATGGTGCGGTACACGCCCTCGAGCTTTGTGGGTCCGCCGAGCAGCGCGCGCTCTATCTGCCGCGGATGGTAAGCGGGGAGTGGACCGGCACGATGGTGCTCACCGAACCGCACGCCGGCTCCGACCTGGGTCTGATCCGCACCCGCGCGACGCCGCAGGGGGATCACTACCGGATCTTCGGTCAGAAGATATTCATCACCTGGGGCGATCACGACTACACCGAGAACATCATTCATATGGTGCTGGCGCGCATCGACGGCGCACCGGCAGGCACCCGCGGCATTTCCCTCTTCATCGTGCCCAAGCGGCTCGTGGCCGCGGATGGCTCACTGGGCGCGCGCAACGATGTGCGCTGCGTGTCCATCGAGCACAAGCTCGGCATCCACGCGAGTCCCACCTGCGTCATGGCATTCGGTGAGCGCGACGGCGCCCTCGGCTACCTCGTCGGTGAGCCCAACCGCGGTCTCGAGTACATGTTCATCATGATGAACACCGCACGCCTCGCGGTGGGACTGGAAGGCTACGCCGTCTCCGAGCGGGCCTATCAGCGCGCCGTGCAGTGGGCGCGCACACGCCTGCAGGGCCGCGGGCCCGCTCCCTCGGGCAAGGGGCCGGCACCCATCATCGAGCACGCAGATGTGAAGCGGATGCTGCTCGGCATGAAGGCGAGCGTCGAGGCGATGCGCGCACTGACGCTCTATGCGGCATGTCAGCTCGATCTGGCGGCTCACCACCGCGATGCGGCCGTGCGCACGGCAGCGCAGGCGCGCGGGGACCTCCTGATTCCGATCGTCAAGGCCTGGTGCACGGAGCTTGGGGTCGAGATCACCTCCACCGGTATCCAGGTCCATGGCGGCATGGGCTACATCGAGGAGACCGGCGCGGCGCAGTACCTGCGCGACGTGCGCATTACCGCGATCTACGAGGGTACGACCGGCATTCAGGCGAACGATCTCATCGGCCGCAAGATTGCGCGCGACGGCGGTGCGGCCATGACGGCGCTGATCGCGGCGATGAGTGCCGAGCTCGAAGAGCTCCCCGCGCGCGAGCCGGCAGTGCAGACTGCACGGGATGGCGCACTCGCAGCGGCTCAGTGCCTGCGCGCCGCGACGCATGCGCTGCTGGCTTATCTGAGTACGAACGCAGAGCAGGCCGCGGCCATCGCCGTGCCGTATCTGAAGCTTGCGGGCTATGCGATGGGCGGCTGGCTGATGGCGAAGTCGGCGGCGCTTGCGGCGGAGCGGCGCTCGGGTGCGGATAAGGCCTTCTACACGGGCAAGCTCGCGACGGCGCGCTTCTATGCGGAGCAGATCCTGCCGCAGGTGCCGGCGCTGCAGCGGATCGTGGAGGCGGGCGCGGGCAGCGTCACCGACACCGAGTCGGATCTGCTGTGAAGCCTGAAAGTATTACGGGATGCGCGGGCGGTGCCGATCGCGCGCCTCGTTGATGCGCTGCTCAACTCTAACCAGCACGCTCAACACGAGACAGGCGAGGATCGTCACGGCAATGGCCGTGGCGTAGTGTCCGATCCCTACGGCGACACTGGCCGCTGCGGTCAGCCAGATGTCGGCCGCGGTCGTCAGACCCAGAATTTCCTGCTCCCGCTCCACTTTGAGAATCGCGCCTGCGCCCAGAAATCCGATGCCCGTCGCGATGCCCTGCATCACTCGTGTGAGGCCGTCCTCCGGCATTCCCGCGAGAACGCAGGTCAGCACGAACATCGTGGTTCCGAGCGCGACCAGCATGTGAGTGCGCAGGCCGGCGGCCTTGCCGTTCAACTGGCGTTGCAGCCCGATCGAGGCACCGATCAGGGCCGCGAACGTCAACCGCACGCCTGCGCGCACCAGCTGCTGTGCATCGAGGCTCGAGCCAAAAAGCTCATTCATTAGCAGGTTCACGCGCCCCTCCCCCGCGGGACTTTGAGTTTCAGTCTCGGCGGCTCATTGAGATTCTGCAAGAACTCGCGCCGCTCGCCGACGCTAAGCGCCGCCCAATCGACTTTGTCGCAGTGAGTTCGGCGCAGAGCGCTATCACCGATAAGGGCCAGCGCCCGGCTGCGGGACGCCCAGCGCCGCGGCAGCCGGCGTGTGCTGCCGTGCGTGATGAGGTCCGCGATGGCACGGCCGACGCGCTCATCGCGCGCGAGTTCGCTGTGCGCGACGGGTGCGTAGTAGTGCGCCGCTCCGGGCAGCTCGGCACTCATAAGCGGTACAGTGCCATCGCCGCGGCGCGAATATGAGTAGATGAACTGCTCTGCGCGGCGCGCGACCGCCGTCACCGTCTCCTCACCCACACCGACCACCGCCGAGAAGCGCTCATCAGCGGGGGCGAGTTGCGCGTTCGCGGCATGCGCGGCCTGCAACAGATCCGTGCGGGGGCGCACTGGCGTGCCCGGCCAGGCCGCGGGGTCGGTGAGCGTCAGCCTGCCTGAGCGAGCGGGCAAGAGGTGGTACAGGCTCGGAAAGCTGCTGAAGACCTCCGCCGCCAGGCTCTCGGCGCTGTGCTGCTGATCGAGGCTTGCCACCTTACGCACGACGGCATAGGTGCCCCGCAGCGCCTGGACGGCGGCGAATGAGCCCTGATTGGGTGAGGCGACGAGCACGACACGCTCGACGCGGCGTCCCGCAGGCAGAGCCAGTGCCGCCCGGCAGACCAGTCCGCCCATGCTGTGGGCGACGATGGCGAGCCGCGGCGCGCTCTCGGCATGCAGGCGCGCGGCGAGCTGTGGCCCCAGCACATCGATGCCGAGCCGCCAGTCATAGTCGTGCAGAACGGCATCGACACCTGCGGCGCGCAGCTGCAACTTCAGACGCAGATAGCTGTGCAGCACGACGCCGAGCGAGCGGATCGCCTCTCCGGCCGTCGTCGCAAGCGCCGTCAGCCGGCCCGCGCCGATATCCACCGGATCGAGCCACAGCACATCCGGCGGCAGCGGCGGTGCGCGCAGGCGCCCCAGCTGCGAGCCCATGATGCCCGGGATGATGAGTGTGCGCGGACCCTTGCTGTGATCGGCACGTTGGGCGGCACGGGCGAGGCGCACCAGCACGCGGTACTCCGACTCTCCAAAATACGCTTCGAGCTCGGCACGCCGCTCGCCGCTCGCCAGCAGAAGCTCCACGTCGCGATCGCTCCAGGCGAAGCGGTCGTAAGGCGTGACGTGGTCGGGCTGCACTCAGTGACTGCCGGGCGGTCGCACGCGAGCCGTGAGACTCACGTGCGTGCCGTCTTCGAGCTTCAGGACCAGCGGCACGCTCTCGCCGACGATAAGCCTGCGCTTCAGTCCGTGCAGCATGACGTGCAGTCCGCCGGGCGCGAGGGTGCGCGAAGCACCAGGCGCCACTTCGAGCCGCTCGACCGGTCGCATTTGCGACTGACCCGCCACTACGCGCGACTCGTGCAGCATGGCGGCGCTGGCGAGCGGGCAGTCAACGTCGATGATTGCAACCCCGCGCGTGCCGGTGTTGTGCAGCGTGAAATAGGCGGCCCCGATATCGGAGCCCGGGGGCGGCTGCGAGATCCATGCATTCTCGATCCTCAGCGCAGGGGCCGCTACCGCAGCGCCTACGGGGCCCGAGAGCAGGAGCGCGGCCACGCCGGCTAAGCCGAGCAGCGCGCGGGCGACACGAACGCTGTCGGTATGTCGGTTCACGGCGTGCGCCAGATTATGCCAAAGCGCTCTGTGACGGGAGTCGCACCTGCAGGCGAGCGGGCGCCACGCGTGAGACGCGTCGCAGCCCGGCCTGCACCGGGCTCGCTAGCCTTGCGCGTTATGGGAACTCTGCGCCATGCCGCGTGCGCTGTGCTGGGAACGCTCCTTTTCGCGAGCGCGGTCGCGCCTGCCTCTGTTGAGACGCCGAGCGCGGAGCGCCTCGTGATCTACAAGTCCGAGCACAAGCTGCTGGTGATCGTACAGGGCCGTATCTTTCGCACGTACCGGGTGGCGCTCGGCAAGTCGCCCCGCGGGGCGAAGAAGTGCCGCGGCGACAATCGCACACCTGAGGGTGCATACTTCGTTTCACGCCGCGTTCCGGAAAGTCATTACTACCTGGCATTGCACCTGTCCTACCCCAGTGCGGAGGATGTGGAGCACTCCGAGTATGCCGGCTGTGATCCGGGCGGGGACGTTGAGATTCATGGCCTGACGCGCGGCTTCGAGTGGGTCGGCGAGCGTCATCTCGAGCACGATTGGACCAACGGATGCATTGCGCTCACCAATCCCGAAATTGCTCAGATCTACCGCATGGCCGCGGTAGGCACCCCCGTAGAAATCTACCCCTGACGTGAACACGGTGGCGCGGCCCGGCGACGCAGGCGTCGCGGCCGTGCACGCGCGGCGCTCGCTCGCGCTCGTGGCGCTCTTTGCCGGCGCGCTCGGCATCGCCACTTCCGGCATTTTCGTGCGGCTCTCCGAGACCGGCCCTGCCGCCACCGCCTTCTGGCGCGGGGCGCTCGCCCTGCCCGGGCTCGCCTTGTGGGCGCTCATCGCATTGCCGCGCGGGGAGCCCCGGTCGGCTGCGCTGCTCGCGCCGCTGCGCGACCGGCGCCTGTACTGGGCCGGTTTCTACTTCGCCGGCGATCTCGCCCTGTGGCACTGGTCGCTGCTGCTGACTGCCGTGGCGGCTTCCACTCTGGAGGCCAATCTCGCCCCGATCCTGGTGACGCTCATTGCGTGGCTTGCCTGGAAGGAGCGGCCGCGGCCGCGGTTCCTGGTGGCGCTGGCGCTCGCCTTGGCGGGTGTGGTGCTCATGGTCGCCCCGAAGCTGGGAGGTGGCGGCCGTGCTCTCACGGGCGACCTCCTGGGCATCGGAACCGCCTGCTTCTACGCCGGCTATATCCTCGTGATGTCGCGTCTGCGCACCGCCTACTCGACCGGCGTGATCATGTTCTGGACGAGTCTCGTCTTCAGCGTGCTGCTGCTGCCGCTCGCGCTGACGCAGAAGATGCTGCCGGATGATCTGCACGGCTGGCTGCTGCTCGCCGGGCTGGCACTGTGCGCGCAGGTGTTCGGACAGGGCTTGATTGCCTTTGCGCTGGCCCATCTGCCGGCCACGTTCGGCTCGGTCGGCCTGTATGTGCAGCCGGTCGCGGCGGGCTTTTATGCCTGGCTGATCCTGGGCGAGCGTCTGACGGGATTGCAGATGCTCGGCGCCGTCGTGGTGCTGCTGGCGATAGCGCTGGCCCGCTCCGCCCAGCGGCCGCGGCCCGTCAGCAGGCGTGCCGGGCAATGATGTCACACAGCGCACCGATCGCGGCCTGACGCGCGCTGCTCTTGCGCCAGACGGCGCCGATGCTGCGCGTCGGCACCGGCCGCACCAGCGGCTTCAGGACCACGCCCCGCGCCGAGCCGTAGGCGCCGCGACCCGCGAGTTCTGGCAACAGCGTAATACCAGCGCCGGCCGCCACCATCTGGCGCAGCGTCTCGAGACTGGTGGCGCGAAAGTCCTGCCGCTCTCCGACTCCCACGCGGCTGCATAGCTCGAGCGCCTGATCGCGCAGGCAATGCCCTTCCTCGAGCAGCAGCAAAGGCTCCTCGCGCAGGTCCTGCAGCCGCAGGCTCGCGCGTCCCGCGAGGCGATGGCCCTGAGGCAGCGCCACCAGGAACGGCTCGGCATACAGCTCGCGAGCGCTGAGCCCGTCGAGATTCACGGGCAGCGCCAGTATGCCCACGTCGATCTCTCCGGCGTGGAGCTTCTCGAGCATGGGCTCAGTCTGCAGCTCCGCGAGCAGCAGCGTGAGGCGCGGCAGGCCCTTGCGCAGGGCCGGGGCGACCTGCGGCAGCAGGTACGGCCCGATCGTCGGCAGCAGGGCGACACGCAGCGTGCCCGCGAGGGGATCGCGATGGGAGCGCGCCAGCTCGACCACTTCGTCGCTCGCCTGCAGGATGCGGCGGGCGCGCTCCACGATCTCGGTACCGGCGGGGGTGAGGCTGACGTGGCGCGGCTGGCGCTCGATCAGCTG
This sequence comes from Steroidobacteraceae bacterium, assembly GCA_035517435.1. GTDB lineage: Bacteria > Pseudomonadota > Gammaproteobacteria > Steroidobacterales > Steroidobacteraceae > JASHUC01. The sequence continues at coordinate 18,711 of DATIYV010000044.1, forward strand.
CACGCCCAGGGAAGTCTCGAGCTTCTTCAATTGTGATGACAGCGTCGGCTGGCTGACGAAACAGCGCTGCGCGGCGCGGCCGAAGTGCCGCGTGTCGGCCAGGGCGACGAGGTAACGCAGGTCCTTGAGCTTGATGTCGGCCATAGCGGCCCCGCATTTCGATATATAGCGTCTATCGAAAGTATAAAATCAATTGATTGGATCTACCAGCTGCGTCGCGTCATGATGCCGCTCAACACGCAGGCGCCGGCTGTGCGCCCTTAGGAGAGAGATCATGTCTGGTATTGGCAGGCGTTTCCCCGACTTCAGCCTGACCGCGGTCGTGCCGACCGCAGCGGGCGCAGAGTTCAAGACCCTCGATAGCACGAGCTACGCAGGCAAGTGGCGCGTCTTCTTCTTCTGGCCGAAGGACTTCACGTTCGTCTGCCCGACGGAGATCGCCGGCTTCGCCAAGCTCGACCGGGAATTTCGCGACCGCGACGCGCAGCTTCTGGGCGTCAGCATCGACAGCGAGTACGTCCATCACGCCTGGCGCTCGCAGCGCGCGGAGCTGAAGGATCTGCCGTTCCCGATGCTGTCCGACATCCGCCGCGAACTGTCGAGCGCGCTCGGAATCCTCGATCCCGAAGCCGGGGTCTCCCAGCGCGCCACGTTCATCGTGGATCCGAGCGGCATCGTGCGCTTCGTCTACGTGACCGACCTCAACGTCGGCCGCAATCCCGAGGAAGTGCTGCGTGTGCTCGATGCGCTGCAGACCGATGAGCTGTGTCCGTGTAACTGGAAGCAGGGCGAGCAGACCCTGAAGGCGGCCTGAACATGAGCACGCTGGAGGAGATCCGCGATTCGCTGCCCGACTATGCGCGCGACATCCGGCTCAATCTGGCGTCGGTGCTCACCCCGGGGGGTGCCCCGGGGCTGACGCCGCGGCAGATCTGGGCAGTCGCCCTGGCGAGCGCCGTGGCGGCACGCAACGTCGAATTCGCATCGCAGATCGAAGCGCTCGCAGCCTCACACCTGAGTGCAGGCGATATCGCTGCCGCGCGCGCTGCTGCCGCGATCATGGCGATGAACAACATCTACTACCGCTTCGTGCATCTGACCGAAGATCCGGAGTACCAGCGCCTGCCCGCGCGCCTGCGCATGAACGTGATTGCGCAGCCGGGGATCGATAAGGTGGATTTCGAGCTGATGTCGCTGGCGGTATCGGCGATCAACGGTTGTGGCGCCTGCGTCGCCGCGCACGAGCGCCAGCTCCGCACCCACGGCCTCGAGCGCGAAACGGTTCAGAGTGCCGTGCGCATCGCCGCGGTGATCCACGCGGCGGCGGCGGTGGCGGAACAGGTTCAGGCATCTCAGACGACGCGGTTGCGCGAGCCGCCGCGCAAAAACTCCTCGACATTGGCCGCGATCTGATCGAGGCAGCGCTGGCGTGCCTCGAACGCCGACCAGGCGATGTGCGGTGTCACCAGCAGATTCGGCACCGTCGGATCGAGCAGCGGATTGGACTCGACGGGCGGCTCCTGCGTGAGCACGTCGATCGCCGCCGCGCCGGGGCGGCCCGCACGTAACGCCGCGGCCAGGGCCGCCGCATCGATCAGTCCGCCGCGCGCCGTGTTGATGAGCAGCGAATCCGGCTTCATCAGCGCGAGCTCACGCGCAGCGATCAGGTTGCGCGTCGCAGCCGTGAGCGGGCAGTGCAGGCTCACGACATCCGCCTGCGCCAGGAGCTGATCAAGCGAGAGCCGGTCGGCCGCGGCGGGCGCACCCGGGCGGTTCGCGATACGAACCTCCATACCGAGCGCCGCGCGTGCCGCATCACCGACGGCGCGCCCCAGCGTGCCGTAACCCACGATCCCGAGTATCCGGCCGCTCAACTCGCGGATCGGGTAGTTCAGCATCGTGAACTGCGGACTGCGCGCCCACGACCCATCCACCGCCAGCCTGCCGAACTCGCTCGGCCGGTGAGTGAAGTGCAGCAGCACCGCGAGCACGTGCTGCATCACCGAGGTGGTGCAGTAGTTGCGGACGTTGCACACGGCCACGCCGCGCTCGCGTGCGGCCTCCAGGTCGACGTTATCGGTGCCGGTCGCGGCCAGCACGATCAAACGCAGCGATGCGTTGCGCGCGATGCGCTCGCGCGTGATCCGCAGCTTGTTGGTAACGATGATTTCGGCGTCCACGATGCGCTCGTCGATCCGCCCTTCCGGCGTTACCTCGTGCAGCGTGATCTGCGGCACGACGGCCCTGAGCCGCGAGAGATCGAGATCACCGCGGTTGAGCGTCGCGAAATCCAGGAATACGGCACGCACGGCGGCGCAGTATACGCGGCCCGTACGCTGCTTCATCATGCCGCACTTCATGCGTCCATTCTGCAATCTGTGCGTTGCCGCCCTGGCGGCACTGCTGGCGTCCGAGGCCTGGCCGGCGCCTGCCGGCGTGACCGTAGTCGATGACACGGGAGCGCAGCTCACCCTGCCGCACACCGCACAGCGGATCGTGAGTCTCGCTCCCGGTTCAACCGAGATGCTGTTCGCCGCCGGCGCGGGCGCTCACGTGGTGGCGACCGTGGAGTATTCCGTCGAGCCGGCCGCGGCCCGTGCCGTGCCCCGCATCGGCGACAGCAACGCAATCGATCTGGAGCGTCTCGTGCTGCTGCACCCCGATGTGGTTGTGGTCTGGCCCGGCGGCAACAACAGCGCGCAGATCGCGCGGGTTGAGGCCCTCGGCCTGCCGCTGTACCGGCAGCGCACGCGGCATGTGGCGGATCTTGCTCCGGCAGTGCGCCGGCTCGGAGCACTCGCCGGAACACAGGCCGAAGCCGATCGGGCGGCACACGCGCTCGAGACCGAGCTCGCGGAGCTCGCCGGCCGCTACGCGCACGCCCGTTCCGTCAGCGTGCTGCTCGAGGTGTGGAATCGACCGGTCTATACCATCGGCGGCGAGCAGCTGTTGTCAGATGTGCTGCAGTTGTGCGGCGCTCACAATATCTACGCCGATCTCACGGCGCCCGGTCCGGCCGTCACGGTGGAGAGCGTGATCGAGCGCAACCCCGAACTCATCGTTGCAGTGGCGCCGGATGCACCAACGGGAGAGTCGTGGCTCAATGAGTGGCGAACATTTCCAGGACTGCGGGCCGTCGCTGCCGGCCATCTGCAGGTATTCGATGATCAGCGGCTGAGCCGGCTCGGTCCCAGCGTGCTGCCCGCAGCCCGCTCCCTGTGTGCGCTGATCGACCGCGCGCGCTAGTCGCGGAAGTTGTTGAACTGCAGTGGCACGCCGACCGGTGACTTGCGCAGCAGCTGCATCGCAGCCTGCAGATCGTCCTTCGACTTGCCGCTGATGCGCACCTTGTCGCCCTGCAGGCTCGCCTGCACCTTGAGCTTCGAGTCCTTCACCAGCCGCATGAGCTTCTTGCCCGTCTCCTGATCGACCCCGTGACGCAGGATGACTTCCTGCTGCGCCGCCGACAGGTTCACCTGCGGGTCCTTGATCTCGAGGCACTGCAGGTCGATGCCGCGTTTGGAGAGCCGCAGTTTCAGAATCTCCAGCATCTGCTTCAGCTGAAAGTCGACCTGCGCACGCAGCGTGACCGTCAGCTCGGTGAGCTCGAAGGCAGCCCCGGTGTCCTTGAAGTCGAAGCGCTGCGCGAGCTCACGATTGGCCTGATCGACCGCGTTCGCGACTTCGTGCGCATTCAGCTCTGAGACGGCATCGAAGGAAGGCATGGCCTATTGTACCCAAGGGCTGCACGCCCTTGACGCCCGCGGCCGGCGCCGGCCATACTCGTTTGCAATGTCGATCCCGTCACGCAAATTGCTCGGCCGCTGGTGGTGGCGCCACTTCGCACGGAGTGGGGCCTGGTCGCTGCTGACTTAATCGATTCCCAAATTCTAGCGATCTGAAGAACCCATCTCCGGAATGCCCCGGGATGGGTTTTTCGCTGTTTGGGCTGAAGATTTTCGAAGCAGGTGGTGAGAACGTGAAGGCTCCTTTCGACATATCCGGCGACCTCGATACTCCGGTCTCCGCATTCATGAAGCTCGCGGCCTTCAGGCCGCATTTCCTGCTCGAAAGTGTCGAGGGGGGCGAGCGCCTCGCGCGCTTCTCGTTCATCGGTTTCGGCGAGCACCTGGCAGTGCGCCTCGATCGTGGCGGGCTGATCGTGGGTGAAAAGCGCACCGCGGTGCCGCGCTCGGGCGCGGAGCTGCTCGCGGCGCTGCGCGCAGCGCTCGCGGCAGCTCCACAGCCCGAGCCCGCCATCCCCGGCGTGCCGCTCGCTGGCGGACTGGTGGGTTACGCCGCCTACGATGTGGTGCGCTTCTTCGAGCGCCTGCCGGCGCGCATCGCCGGCGCGGATGGAGTGCCGGTGCTGCACTATGTGGCGCCGCGCTCGCTTCTCGTGTTCGACCATCTGACGCGCAGTATCGCGCTGGTGCACGCCGGCTCTCCGGAGGAGCGCGCATCGCTGCGGCGCGAGATCATCGCCGCTCTGCGCGGCGGCATTCCGCACGGAGCGCTGCGCCCCGGGCGGTACGCAACGCCCGTGGCGGCGTTTTCGCGCGATCAGTTCATCGGGGGTGTGAAGCGTACGCAGGAGTACATCGCTGCAGGCGATGTGTATCAGCTGGTGCTGTCGATGCGATTTGCGGGGCGGCACGATCTCGATCCGTTTCAGGTCTATCGCGCGCTGCGGCTGATCAACCCTTCACCCTACATGTACTACTGCGCGCTCGGAGACGTGACCGTCGTCGGCTCATCGCCCGAAGCGCTCGTGAAGCTCTCGGGTACGCACGCGCAGCTGCGCCCGATCGCGGGCACGCGCCCGCGCAGTGACGACCCGCAGGTCGACGATCAGCGCGAGGCCGACCTGCGCGCCGACCCGAAGGAAAACGCGGAGCACGTAATGCTGGTCGATCTCGCGCGCAACGATCTGGGCCGAGTCGCGCGTGCCGGCAGCGTGCACGTGGACCCCTACCGGGTGATCGAGCGCTACAGCCACGTGATGCACATCGTCAGCGGCGTGCAGGGCGAGCTTGCCCCCGGGCGCGATGCCTTCGACCTGTTCGCGGCGAGCTTTCCCGCCGGCACGCTGGTGGGGGCGCCGAAGGTCCGCGCGATGGAGATCATCGATGAGCTCGAGCCCGTCGGCCGCGGGCTCTATGGCGGCACGGTCGGGTATTTCGGTGCCAGGGGCGACATGGATCAGGCGATCACGATCCGCACGATCGTATTTCACGGCGATGAGTACAGTTACCAGGCCGGTGCCGGCATCGTTGCCGACAGCGTGCCGGCATCCGAGCACGAGGAGGTCCTCGCCAAGAGCGCGGCGCTGGTGCGCGCGCTCGGACTGGCGCAGGAGGGGCTGTGAAACCACGTTTGCTGCTGATCGACAACTACGATTCCTTCACCTACAACCTGGTGCAGGCCTTTCTCGTGCTCGGCGCCGATGTGCAGGTGCATCGCAACGACGAGATCAGTGTCGAGCAGGCGCGCGCGCTTGCGCCGACGCATCTGTGCATCTCACCGGGCCCGGGCACGCCCTACGATGCCGGCGTGTCGATGGACATGATCCGCGCGTTCGCCGGCCGCATTCCGGTGCTCGGCGTGTGCCTGGGACATCAGTCGATCGTCGAAGTGTTCGGCGGCAAAGTCGTGCGCGCCGGCCGCCTCATGCATGGCAAGACTTCCACCATCACGCACGATGGACTCACCCTGTTCCAGGGGATCGAGCAGGGCTGCGAGGTGGGCCGCTATCACTCCCTCATCGCGGCGCCGGAGAGCATGCCCGCCGAGCTCATCGTGAGCGCGCGCACGCCCGAGGGCGAGATCATGGCCGCACGGCATCGCTCGCTCGCGGTCGAGGGCGTGCAGTTTCACCCCGAGAGCATCCTCACGCCGATGGGACCGCGGTTGCTCAAGAACTTCCTCGACGCGGGGGCACATGTCGTCACTGCGTGATCTGCTCGAACGGGTGCTCGAGCGGGAGCATCTGACGGCCACGCAGGCCGAAGCTCTGCTCGCCGGGCTCACCGATCCGCAGTGCCCGCCGGTGGTAGTCGGCGCGGCGCTGGCCGCCCTTCGCACCAAGGGTGTCATCGCTGATGAGGTACGCGGTTTTGCGACCGGCATGCGACGGCTCGCCTTGACGCCGCCGCTGCCCGCCGGCTTGCGCGCCATCGATATCGTGGGCACGGGCGGGGATACATCCGGCAGTCTCAACATCTCGACCGGTACTGCACTTCTTGCGGCCGCCTGCGGACTGCCGGTCGTCAAGCATGGCAACCGCTCGATCTCCAGCCGCGCCGGCAGTGCCGATGTACTCGAGGCTCTCGGTGTTGCCGTGCCGCTCGATGAGGAGACAGCGGCACGGGCTCTGGAGGAGAGCGGCTTTACGTTCCTGTTTGCGCCCTATTACCACCCGGCGATGAAGCAGCTCGCGCCGCTGCGCAAGGCGCTCGCCCTGCGCACGATATTCAATGTCCTCGGACCGCTCACCAATCCGGCCGCACCACCGCTGTATCTGATCGGTGCATTCAGCCTCGAGATCGCGCGGCTGATAGCCGATGCTCTCGCCGGCATGCCGATCGAGCATGCGTTCGTCGTGCACGGTGCCGGCGGCTGGGATGAGCCCACGCCGGTGGGTCCCTTCGAGCTCTTTGACGTGCACCCCGGTCGCGTGACGCAAGAGCAGCGCTCACCGCAGGACTATGGCCTGCCCCTGTGCACGCCCGCGGATCTCGCCGGAGGCGATGCTCAGCACAATGCGCGCGCGTTGCGCGCGGTGTTCACGGGCGAGTCGCGCGGCGCGTATCGCGATTGCCTGCTGCTCGGTGCGGCACTCGCGCTCGAGGTGGCTGAGCCGGCGATCGGCCGCCTTGCGGCGATTGCCCGGGCGGCGCGCGCGATCGATGATGGATCGGCCCTGCGCGTCCTCGATACCGTCGCCGCCGTATCGAACAGGAGCGCTCCACGGTGAGCGCGAGCTTTCTCGACACCATGGCGGCGGGGAGCCGTGAACGCGTGGCCCGCGCGCGCGCTCAACTCTCTGATACCGCGCTGCGTGAGCGCTGTCAGGCATTGCCTGCGCCATCTCCGCTGCGCTTAAGTCCGGCGCGCTTCGATCTCATCGCCGAATTGAAACTGCGCTCGCCGGCCGCGGGCCAGCTGGCCCGGGGAGCCGACGATCTCGCGGATCGAGTGCAGACCTACGCGACGGCTGGGGCGGCGGCGGTGTCGGTGCTGACGGAGCCCTCGCGCTTCGATGGAACGCTGGAGCATTTGCTGCGGGCAGCGCGCGCGCTGCAGTCGGCGCAGGTGCCGGCCATGCGCAAGGATTTCCTCGTCGACCCCTACCAGGTGCTCGAGGCACGCGCCGCAGGCGCAGGGGGGGTGCTCATCATCGTGCGCATGCTGAGCGATGAGGATTGTTCGCGGCTCATCCACTGCGCGCAGCAGCAGGGACTGTTCGCGTTGATCGAGACTTTCAATGAGACCGATATCGCGCGCGCGCGAGCACTGCTCGCTCAGCACCGCTCCGCACAGCTGCTGCTCGGCGTCAACTGCCGCGACCTCGCCACTCTGGAGGTCGTGCCGGGCCGCCTCGAGCAGCTCGTGGCGCTGCTGCCAGGCGATGTGCCGCGGGTTGCGGAGAGCGGCGTCGGCGGCGCCCGGGATGCCGCCCGTGTTGCCGCTGCCGGCTACGATCTCGCGCTCGTCGGCAGCGCTTTGATGACGGGCGGAAATCCTCACCGGCTCGTGGGCGAGATGCTGACCGCGGGGCGCGCTGCCCGGGGTGCGCCATGAGCTGGATCAAGATCTGCGGCCTCACCACGGACGAGGGCGTCCGCGCCGCGCTCGACGCCCAGGTCGATGCCGTCGGCTTCGTCTTCACCTCCTCGGTACGCCAGCTGAGCCCTCAGGCTGCGGCACGGCTTGCCGCCCCCGCGCGCGGTCGGGCATTGTGCGTCGCCGTCGGCCAGCATGTCTCGCAATCGCTGCTCGATGCAATCGTGGCCGTGTTCGAGCCCGATGCACTGCAGGTCGATGCCGGCGAGCTCGACTCACTCGCCCTGCCTCGGGGGCTCGAATTGCTGCCGGTGTTGCGCACGGGACAGAGCCCGCCGGAGCCGCTGCCCCCGCGGCTGCTGTACGAGGGCGCGGTGAGCGGAACGGGTCAGCGCTTTGACTGGAGCGGCGCGGCTCCGCTCGCTCGACGCACCGAGCTCATTCTGGCCGGAGGGTTGAATGAGGCGAACGTCGCCGAAGCCATTCGCGAGGTGCGGCCATTCGGTGTCGATGTCTCGAGCGGTGTCGAGGCCAGGCCCGGCGTGAAGAGTCCGGAGAAGATCCGCGCGTTCGTGCGCAACGCGCGCGCAGCTGAGGAGACCGTCACATGACCATTGCATCGTCGCCACTCGATCGCGAGCAGCTGCTTCGTGACGCGATCGCCGGCAAGCTGCCGGATGAGCGCGGCCGCTTCGGGCCCTTCGGCGGGCGCTACGTACCTGAAACCCTCATCCCGGCCCTGGAACGCCTGGAGCAGGGCGTGCGTGAGATCCTGCACGAGGAGTCATTTCAGCAAGAGCTCAACAATGAGCTCTCGACCTGGGTCGGCCGACCGACCGCGCTCACGTACGCGGGGCGCTTGTCGGCACGCTGGGGCGCGGAGATCTGGTTGAAGCGCGAGGACCTTGCGCACACCGGCGCGCACAAGATCAACAATGCGATCGGTCAGGCGCTGCTCGCGCAGCGCCTCGGAGCGACCCGCATCGTGGCCGAAACCGGTGCGGGGCAGCATGGCGTGGCGAGCGCCGCTGCGTGCGCGCGCCTCGGTCTTCCGTGCACGGTTTACATGGGTGATATCGACATGCAGCGCCAGGCGCCGAACGTCGGGCGCATGCGCCTGCTCGGTGCCACGGTGGTTCCGGTGACGAGCGGTGACCGTACGCTTCGTGCGGCCATCGATGAGGCACTGCGCGACTGGGTATCCGATCCGCTGCACACGTACTACCTCCTCGGCTCGGCTGTCGGGCCCCATCCCTATCCGTATCTGGTGCGTGAGCTTCAGTCCGTCATCGGGCGCGAGGCGCGCGCACAGATCCGTGCGCAGGCGGGCGGTCCGCCTGATGTCGTCATGGCTTGTGTCGGCGGCGGCTCGAACTCGATCGGGCTGTTCCATGCTTTCGTGCCCGATCGGCAAGTCGCCATCATCGGCATCGAGGCGGGCGGCCGCGGCCGCGGGCTCGGCGAGAATGCTGCCACGCTCGCGTACGGCCGACCCGGAGTCCTGCACGGCACGTTCTCGATGCTGTTGCAGGATGAGGATGGGCAGATTCAGGAGACGCACTCGGTGTCGGCGGGGCTCGACTATCCGGGCGTCGGGCCGGAGCACGCGCTGCTGCTCGCGACCGGACGCGTCAGCTACGACGCGGTGGGCGATGAGGATGCGCTGGCGGCCGTCAAGGAATGCTGCGAGAGCGAAGGCATCCTGCCGGCGCTGGAGAGCGCGCATGCGCTGGCGGGTGCACGCCGCTGGGCACGCGAGCACTCCGGAGCGCGAATCCTCGTGGGACTCTCGGGCCGCGGCGACAAGGACATGCCGACGCTTCAGCAGACCTTGATCGCAGCGCTGGATGCGAAGAAGTCATGACTGAGATCACCCTGCGTCCCAGCGACCGTATCTCCGCAGCGATCCGCAATGCTGCCGCACGCGGCGAACCGGCCGTGGTGGCTTACCTGACCGCGGGCTTCCCGACACGGGAGCGCTTCGCCGAGCACGTGCGATCTGTGGCACGCGGCGCGGACGTGATCGAGATCGGCGTGCCGTTCACGGATCCGATGGCCGATGGCGTCACCATCCAGCGCTCGAGTCACATCGCCCTGTCGCAGGGCGTCACGTTGAGGTGGATTCTGGAGAAGCTCGCGCAAATGCCGGCCGTCGCCGCGCCGTTGCTGCTCATGAGCTATCTGAACCCGCTGCTCGCCTACGGCCTCGCCGGACTTGCGCAGGCGGCGCTTCGCGCGCGCGTCAGCGGATTCATCGTCCCCGATCTGCCGTACGACGAGAGCTCGCCGGTGCGCGAGGCGCTCGCGCAGCAGGGGCTTGCACTCGTGCAGATGGTGACGCCGGTCACGACGCCCGAACGCTTGCGACGCGTATGCGCGGCGAGCGAGGGCTTCGTATATGCCGTCACCATGACCGGCACGACGGGACGCAATGTCTCCGGCTCCGGCGCGCTCGCGCCGGAGGCGCTGCAGTACCTGGATCGCGTGCGCGCGCAGTCACGTTTGCCGGTATGCGCCGGCTTCGGCATCCGCACGCGCGAGCACGTCGAGGCGCTGCGCGGCCATGTCGATGGCGTGATCGTCGGATCGGCGCTGGTCGAGGTGCTGGAGCGCGGTGACGACCCGGGCGATTGGCTGAAGAAGCTGCGCGGTCTCAGCTAGCGACGGCCCGATCCACCGGCGCGGCGGCGGGGCTCGCCGCTGCAGTCGGAGCTGCGCCGGCTGCAGCGCTACCCGCTGCGCCATGCGCGCCCGGTGGCGCGCGATGAATGAGCCGCACCGAACGCCAGCCGCCGTACTTGTAGTAGAGGATCGCCATCACCACCGCGACCAGCGACGAGGTCGGGAAGCTCCACCAGATCGCATCCGCGTGCCAGCTGTCGAGCAGCGTCAGGGCCAGCGGGAAGCGGATTCCGAGCAGCGTGATCGACAGCACCACCAGCGGCATGACGACCGCGCCGTTCGCGCGCACCACGCCGAACAGCACCAGCGAGATGCCGAAGAAGATGAAGCTCCAGGCGACGATCAGGTTCAGGTGTTCGGCGATCGCGAGCGCACCTGAGCCGTGCGGCAGAAACAGTCCCAGCGCCCAGCGGCGGCACACCTCGATCAGCACGACGAGCGAGCCGGTCAGGATCAGCTGGTAGACGACGCCGACGCGCGCGGTCCGCGCGACGCGGTCCCATTTCTGTGCGCCGATGTTCTGGGCGACCATCGATGAGACCGCCATGCCGATTGCAAACGAAGGCATCTGCACGTAGTTCCACACCTGCATGCAGGCGCCGAATGCAGCGGCCGTGTCGATACCGAAGCGGTTCACGAGCGACATCATCAGAATCATGCTGAGCGAGACGACGAGCATTTGCAGGGCCATCGGCACGCCCTTGCCGATCAGCGTCGCGACGATCGACCAGTCGACCTTGAGCAGCTTCGCATCCCCGCTGTGCAGGCACAGCGGATGCTTGATGCGATACAGGTAGACGATGAGCGCGATCAGGCTGATGAGCTGCGCGAGCAGCGTTGCAAATGCGGAGCCGGCGATCCCCATCTTCGGAATCGGACCCACGCCGAAGATGAAGACCGGATTCAATCCGATGTCGAGCGCAACGGAGAGAATCAGGAAGTACAGCGGCGTCTTGGCATCTCCGGCACCGCGCAGCACCGAGGTGGCGAAGATGTAGAGCACCATGAACGGCAGCGCGAGGAAGATGACGCGCATATACGCCACGGCGAGCGCCAGGGCCTCCGGCGGTGTGCTCATCGCGCGCAGCAGCGGCTCGCACACGAACCAGCCGATGCATGACATCAGGACCGCGACTGCGAATGAGAAGGTCGTGCTCGTGCCGACGACGCGCTGCGCATCACGCAGCTGGCGGGCACCCAGGTACTGGCCGATCAGGATCGTGGCGGCCATCGAGGCCCCGAACAGCGTCGCGAGCACGGTGAACAGGACGATGTTGGCGTTCGAGCTGGCCGTCAGCGCTGCTTCACCGAGGTAGCGGCCGATCCAGACCGAGTTGACCGAGCCATTGATCGACTGCAGGACGTTGCCGACGAGGATCGGGATTGCAAACATGAACAACCGATGGCCGATCGAGCCTTCGGTGAGCGAGCGGCTTTGCATAGGCCGCCAGTATGTCATGCACCCCGGCGGCGCGCGATCCAGAGCCACACTACGCCGAGGGCGATCATCACCCAGCCGATCCAGGCCGGCCTTGACAGCCCCACCCAGATGAGACCGCCCAGGGCGAGGCCGACGCCCATGATCACCGAGTCGCGCCGCCGATGCGCTTCATCGACGGTGCGCTTCAGGGCATCGATCTCCGGCACCGCGAGCCGCAGCTGCAGCTCACCTTCGTGCGCGCGCTGTATTGCCCCAGCCAGGAGCGGCGGAACGGTGCGGGCGGCCTCGATGAGCTCGGGCAGTTGCTGACGCAGACCCTTGAGAATGCTGCGTACGCTGACACGCTCGCGCATCCACTCGCGCAGGATCGGGCTCGCGGTACTCCAGATGTCGAGCTCGGGGTACAGATCTCGCCCCAGCCCCTCGATGTTGAACAAGGTCTTCTGCAGCAGCATCAGCTGCGGCTGAATGCTGACGTTGAAGCGGCGCGAGATCTCGAACAGCCGCAGCAGCAGGTGCCCGAAGGAGATGTCCTTCAGCGGCCGCTCGAAGATCGGCTCGCACACCGTGCGGACGGCGGATTCGATTTCATCGACACGCGTGCCGGCCGGCACCCAGCCGGATTCGAGGTGCAGTGTCGCCACGCGCCGGTAGTCACGGTCGAACACCGCGAGGAAATTTTCCGCCAGGTAGCGCTGGTCACGCGGATCGAGCGTACCCACGATGCCGAAATCCACCGCCGCGTAGCGCGGATGGCTCGGATCGTCGATGAGCACGAAGATGTTTCCAGGATGCATGTCGGCATGGAAGAAATTGTGCCGGAACACCTGCGTGAAGAAGATCCGCACGCCGTTGTGCGCAAGCCGCGCGAAATCAGTGCCCGCGGCGCGCAGCCGCGCCATATCGCTGATCGGCACGCCGTGAATGCGCTCCATCACCATCACGTCGCGCCGGCACAGATCCCAGTGCACCTCCGGAACGTAGAGCAGATCCGTATCGGCGAAGTTGCGCTTCAGCTGCGCGGCATTGCCCGCCTCGCGCATGAGGTCGAGCTCATCGAGCACCGTCTTTTCGTACTCGGCGACCAGCTCCACCGGCCGCAGGCGCCGGCTCTCGCTCCAGTAGCGCTGTGCCAGACGCGCCAGTGCATACAGCACCTCAAGGTCGCGGCTGATCACCTCATGCATGCCGGGACGCAGCACTTTGACCACGACCTCGCGCCCATCGTGCAGGCGGGCCGCGTGGACCTGGGCGATGGAGGCGGCGGCCAAGGGAGTCTCGGTGAACTCGCCGAAGACCTCGCTCAGCTTGCGGCCGTAGCCCTGCTCGATGCGCGCTGCGGCTACCGCTCCCGGAAACGGCGGCACGCGATCCTGCAGCTGGGCGAGCTCGTCGGCGATATCCGCTGGCAGGAGATCGCGGCGCGTCGAGATTGCCTGGCCGAACTTGACGAATATTGGACCGAGCTCGGTCAGCGCCTCGCGCAACCGCTCGCCACGGCTCGCCCTGCGGCGGCGGGCCAGCCAGACGCCAGGCATGAGCAGCACCAGCAGGCGCAGCGGCCGGTACAGATGGGTTGCGCGCACGAAGTCATCGAGCCCGTGCTTCAGCAGCACTTGCTGGATCTGGATCATCCGTGCCAGCACGCGCAACTTCACTGCGGTGGGCCCTCGTGCGCGCGGCGCTCCAGTAGTGCGATGCGGGCTTCGAGCCGGTCGACATCCTCGCGCAGGCTCTCTGTTCCCTCGAGCAGTTGGCGGCCCTCGGGGCGGGAGATGAGATCGGAGCGCTCGTGCGCGAGGTACTCGGCGAGGTTTCGTAGCGCGGTGTTGCCGGCGCGCTGGCCCCATTCAAAGGTCATGCGGGTCACGCGGGCGAGCTGGTGCGCCGGTACATCGCCGATCGCAAGCGATAGCTCCTCCTCGAGGTCGGGACGCAGCAGCCGCAGCAGCTCGCGCATCCGTTGTGCCACCTCCGGATCGCCACTGATCTCGAACTGTCCGGGGTGAGGGGCGACAGGCTGAGCGCGCAGCAGTGTCAGCCAGCCCGACAGACCCGCGCTCACTTGCGCCGCGGGACCGGCAGGTGCGCCGGCGCGGAGCTCCAGAGTGCTGCCATTAGAGAGGAGCGTGAAATGTGCGATGCCCCTGACCTCGATCGCGACCGTCCGGCCCGTCAGCTCGGCACACAACTCGCGCGCGCGGGGCGAGCGAGGCAGACCGCGGTTGAGCAGATTCGCAAGGCCGGACAGGAGCATGCGTGTACATTACCAACATCGTTGCGGGGCGTGGGAGTCGGCCGGTTTGACACGCAAAAGTCTCGTACCAGCGCTCTATCTTCAGGTGCTGGTGGCCATGGCTGGCGGTGCGCTCATCGGGCACTTCTGGCCGCACGCTGGCGTCGCCCTGCAACCCCTGGGAGACGGCTTCGTCAAGCTGATCAAGATGCTGATCGGCCCGATCATCTTCTGCACGGTGGTCCAGGGCATCGCCGGCATGGACAACCTCAAGAAGATCGGCCGCACCGGCGGGCTGGCATTGGTCTACTTCGAGGCAGTCACCACGCTCGCGCTCGTCATCGGACTCGCGGTGGTCAATCTCGCGCATCCGGGCAAAGGCATGAACGCGAATCCGGCAACTCTCGATGCGAGTGCCGTGGCGCGTTACGCCTTGGCCGGACACTCACAGAGCGTCACCGAGTTCCTCCTGCACATCATCCCGTCCACTTTCATCGATGCCTTCGTGGGGGGAGATATCCTGCAGGTGCTGCTGGTGGCGCTGCTTTTTGGCTTCGCTCTTCACGCCCTGGGGACTGCGGGCACGGCACTCAACGAGCTGATCGGCCGCATCGTCGCGGTGCTCTACGTCATCGTCGGCTTCGTCATGCGGGCGGCTCCGATCGGGGCGTTCGGCGCCATGGCGTACACGGTGGGTGCGTTCGGGGTCGATACGCTGGCGTACCTGGGCAAGCTGATGGCCTGCTTCTACATCACCTGCCTGCTCTTCATCCTGGGTGTGCTCGGCGGCATCGCACGCCTCAACGGCTTTTCCATCCTGCGTTTCATCCACTACATCCGCGAAGAGCTGCTGATCGTGCTCGGCACGTCCTCTTCTGAGACCGTGCTGCCGCGCATGATGGTCAAGCTCGAAGCGGCGGGCGTCGCCAAGCCCGTCGTTGGACTCGTGATTCCGACCGGCTACTCCTTCAATCTCGATGGCACCTCGATCTATCTCACGCTCGCGGCGGTCTTCATCACTCAGGCGACGAATACGCCGCTCGACCTGCCGCACCAGCTCGTGCTGCTGGCCATCATGCTGCTCACCTCCAAGGGCGCTGCGGCCGTGACCGGGGGCGGCTTCATCGTGCTCGCGGCCACTCTGCCGGCGGTGGGACAGGTGCCGATTGCGGCGCTGGCGCTCATATTTGGCATCGACCGCTTCATGTCGGAGGCGCGTGCGATCACGAACCTGATCGGCAATGGCGTGGCGACGATCGTCGTCGGGCGCTGGTGCCGTCAGGTGGATACGGATCGTCTGCGCGCAACGCTGGGATAGGATGGCGGGATGAGTGCCTCTCCTTCGCGCCTGGTCGCGCTCACGTGTCATCCCCGGACTCCGTGCGGGGCCGTCAGCCGGATCGTGGTGAGTATCGGGCGTAAGACGCCCGAGCCGGGGATCTCGGCGGTGGACTTCGAATTCCGGATCGATGCGGACCCGGCGGCACTTGCGCCCTTTGGCACGGCGAGCGGCCGGCGGGACGGGCTGTGGCAGCACACCTGCTGCGAGGCATTCCTGGCCGATGAGTTGGGCGGCGGCTACTGCGAGCTCAATTTCGCACCATCGGGTGCGTGGGCTGCGTACCGCTTCAGCTCGTATCGCAGTGGCATGAGCGCCGCGGAGCTGCCGCAGCCCCCGTCCATCCGCGTGACCCGTAGCACCACGGGTGTGTCGCTGAGCGCCAGCGCCACGCTCTCCCAGCTCCTCCCCGCCCGCCGCGCGCGCGTGGGGCTGGCCGCCGTGATCGAGGAGGCAAACGGCCGGCTTTCCTACTGGTCCGCGCATCATCCGGCCGGAAAACCCGACTTCCATCACCCCGACAGCTTTCGCACCGAGATCTGACCGCCATGAAATTTGGCATCGACCGACTGCTCGAGGATTCCGGCCTGCGGCGCAGGCTCGCGGGACGGCGTGTGGCACTGCTCGCGAACCCGGCTTCTGTCACGGCCGATCTTACCCACTCGCTTGACGCACTCGCTGCGGCGGCAGATGTGCGGCTGACGGCAGCGTTCGGGCCGCAGCACGGTCTGCGCGGCGACAAGCAGGACAACATGATCGAGTCGCCGGATTTCATCGATCCGGTGCACGGCATTCCGGTGTTCAGCCTCTATGGCTCGGTTCGCCGGCCGACACGCGCGATGCTCGACACTTTCGACGTGCTGCTCGTGGATCTGCAGGATGTCGGCTGCCGCATCTACACGTATGTGGCGACGCTGCGTTATGTGCTGGAGGCCGCGGCGCTCACCGGCCAGTCCGTCTGGATCCTCGACCGTCCCAATCCGGCGGGCCGTCCGATCGAAGGACTGACGCTGCGCCCGGGCTGGGAGAGCTTCGTGGGCGAGGCCGCGATCCCGATGCGGCATGGCCTCACTCTCGGGGAGCTGGCGCACTGGTTCGTGCGCACCTTGAAGCTGAACGTCGACTACGAGGTCGTGAGCCTCGCGGGTTGGCAGCCGGCCGCCGCGCCCGGATATGGTTGGCCGCTCGGGGAGCGCAGCTGGGTCAATCCGAGCCCCAATGCTGCCAACCTGTCGATGGCGCGCTGCTTCGCGGGCACGGTCATCCTCGAAGGTACGACGCTGTCCGAAGGGCGTGGCACGACCCGTCCGCTCGAAGTGTTCGGCGCACCGGATATCGATGTCACTGCACTGCTCAAGGAAATGCGCTCGCTCGCCCCCGCGTGGCTGCAGGGCTGCCGCATCCGACCCTGCTGGTTCGAGCCCACGTTCCACAAGCATGTGGGGCAGCTGTGCGCGGGCTTTCAGCTCCATGTCGATGATGATTCGTACGCACACGATGCGTTTCGTCCCTGGCGGCTCATCTGTCTTGCGCTCAAGGCGCTGCGGCGGCTGCGGCCGGATTATTCGGTCTGGCGGGATTTTCACTACGAGTATGAACGCGAGCGTCTCGCGTTCGATCTGCTGAACGGCACCGATCTTCTGCGCAGGTGGGTCGACGATCCGGCCGCCACGCCTGGCGATCTCGATGCACTGGCGAAGAAGGATGAGGACGCCTGGCGAGCCGAACGCGCAGACTTATTGCTCTACTGATACCGGTCGGTCAGTAGCGGTAGCCGCGATGGACGGCGACGATGCCGCCGCTCAAGTTGTGATAGCGGCAATCCTCGAGCCCTGCCTGCCGCATCATCTCCAGCAATGCCTCCTGCTTCGGATGCATGCGGATCGACTCCGCCAGATAGCGGTACGAGGCGGCATCGTTCGCGACGAGCCGGCCGAGCACCGGTAGTACATAGAAGGAGTAGGCGTCGTAGAGCGGCTTCAGTGCTGGCAGCACGGGGTGGGAGAACTCGAGCACGATGAGCTGGCCGCCGGGCTTGAGCACGCGTGCCATCGACGCCAGCGCCGCCATTTTATCCGTCACATTGCGCAATCCGAATCCAATCGTGACGCAGTGGAAGCTTCCGTCCACGAACGGCAGCCGCTCGGCGTTTGCCTGCACGCAGCGGATATTGCTGACGAGCCCCTGATCGATGAGGCGATCGCGGCCGTGGGCCAGCATCGCGGCGTTGATATCGGTGAGGGTCACGAGTCCGCGCTCGCCGACCTGAGCGGCAAGTCCCGCCGCAAGATCGCCCGTTCCACCGGCGACATCGAGTGCCTGCTGACCGGGCAGCAGCTTCGTCAGCGCGAGCGCATAGTGCTTCCACAGGCGGTGCACACCGCCGGACATCAGATCGTTCATCAGATCGTAGTTGTCGGCGACTGAATCGAAGACGCCGCGCACGCGACGAGTCTTCTCCTGGAGAGAGACGCGCTGATAGCCGAAGTCGGTGGAGTTCTGATCGCTCATGCGGGAGTCGTCGTTCTTGGAACGATTCTAGACCGACCTGGCGCGCGCACAAGCGAGGCAGTCCGCGCCTTTTTCGGGGTCTCCCGTATTGCAATTTCAATCGCAGCCTGCGCAGAATCCGCCGCACTCCCTGATGGGCAGAGGCCTCTCGGGGAGGATCGCAACAAACGGGGGTCTTTAAACGTTGGGGGCCGAGTCGGAAGACTTGGCCCTTTTTTCTTGCACGCGAGCCTGATACGCAGCCCACTTGCGTGAGTAGCCGCTGCCGAGCTCGAACAGATACTTCCACGTGTACAGCCCGGTATCGTGGCCGTCGTCGAAGATCAGGCGCACGGCGTATTGGCCGACGGGCTCGACCGCGCGAACGCCCACATCGGCCTTGCCGAGAACCAGCACTTCCTGACCCGGCCCATGACCCTTCACTTCTGCCGAGGGTGAGTAGACGCGCAGGTACTCGAACGGCAGGTCGAAGCGCGAGCCGTCGTCGAATGCAACGGCCAGCACGCGCGACTGGGTGCGCAACCTGAGCTCGACGGGAACGGGATCGCTCATGTAGCGGTCAGTATGTGCGACGCATGCGAGGAGGAGTATCCTTGTGCGTCGCACAAGCCCTTATACTGACGATCCTTTGCACCGGGAAGGGGCCCCGCGGGCGACTTCGCACCGAATGGAACCGACAGATACCTCCAACCCCGACTACTACCACCGCGTCGTCGATTGCCAGTGGGCCTGCCCCGCCCACACCGATGTCCCCGAGTACATCCGCCTGATCGCGCAGGGGCGTTTCACCGACGCTTACATGGTGAATCGTCACTCCAACGTCTTTCCGGGGATTCTCGGGCGCGTCTGCGACCGGCCCTGTGAGCCCGCCTGCCGGCGCGGCCGCGTCGAAGCCAAGCCTGTGGCGATCTGCCGCCTGAAGCGCGTCGCGGCCGACCAGCGCGACGACGTGAAGGACCTCCTGCCCCGCATTCCAGAAGTGAAGAACGGCAAGCGCATTGCCTGCATCGGAGCGGGGTGCGCCTCGCTCACGGTCGCGAATGATCTGATGCCGCTGGGCTACGAGGTCACGATCTTCGAGCAGTTTGGCGAGCCAGGCGGACTGATGCGCACGAACATTCCCTCGTTCCGCCTGCCGGCCACCGTGCTGAACGAAGAGATGGCGATGATCCTCGACATGGGCGTCGACCTGAAGCTCAACCATCCGATCAACAGCATGCGCGAGCTGCTGACGAGCGGCGGCTTCGATGCGGTGTTCGTGGGCTCGGGCGCTCCGAAGGGCAAGGAGCTGGCTCTGCCCGGCCGAAAGGAGGCCGCGGCCAACATCCATATCGGCATCGCGTGGCTCGAGTCGGTTGCTTTCGGTCACGTCGAGCGGATCGGCGAGCGCGTGCTCATCATCGGCGTCGGCAACACCGCCATGGACTGCTGCCGCACCTCGCTGCGACTCGGTGCGAAGAACGTGAAAGTGATGGCGCGCAAGCCACGTGGCTTCTTCAAAGCTTCGGCGTGGGAGCTCGAGGATGCGGAAGAGGAGAGTGTCGAGATCGTCGTCAATCGCTCGCCGAAGGCCTTCGTGCTGGAACAGGGCCGGCTTGCCGGCATGATGTTCGAGCGCATGGAATACAACGTCGATGCGAACGGCCGCATCATCTCCGAGCACAGCGCCGGTGAGGAATTCATCCCCGCCGACGATGTGATCCTCGCGATCGGGCAGGAGAACGCCTTCCCCTGGGTGGAGCGCGACCTCGGCATCAATTTCGACAAGTGGGACGTGCCGCTCGTCGACAAGACGACCTTCGAGTCCACGCGCCCCGGGGTCTTCTTCGGCGGTGATGCGGCGTTCGGTCCCAAGAACATCATCTGGGCGGTCGAACACGGTCATCAGGCCGCGATCTCGATCCATCGCTACTGCCAGGGTGAGGCGGTGACGCAGCGGCTGGCGCCCGGTGTGAATCTGCAGAGCCGCAAGATGGGCATCCATGAGTGGTCGTATTCGAATGACTACACGCCCGTCGAGCGCCGCCTCATGCCGCATGTGTCACTCAAAGAGCGTTTCAAGAAGCTCAATATCGAAGTGGAGCTGGGATTTACCGCGGAGCAGGCGGCGGCCGAGGTTCAGCGCTGCCTCAATTGCGACGTGCAGACCGTGTTCGCCCCGAAGCTCTGCATCGAGTGCGATGCCTGCATCGACATCTGTCCCGTCGACTGTCTGACCATTGCACCGCCGGGTGAGGAAGCGGATCTGCGCACGCGACTCACGGCGCCCGCGAAGAACCTGACGCAGCCCCTGTTCGTCTCGCCGCCCCTGGTGCAGACCGGTCGGGTGATGGTCAAGGACGAGGATCTGTGCGTGCACTGCGGCCTGTGCGCCGAGAGGTGCCCGACCGCGGCCTGGGACATGCAGAAGTCCACTCTCCTGTGGCCTCAAGCCTGCGATCAACCGGCCAAGGAAACGGCTTAACCATGTCGCCGGCGCAGCCGAACCGCGTTAACGATTTCGTCATCAAGATCGCCACGGTGAACGGTACCGGCTCGGCGAGTGCCAACACGCTGCTCATGAAGTCGATCTTCCGCAGCGGCATCCCGGTCATGGGCAAGAACTACTTCCCCTCGAACATCCAGGGCTTGCCTACCTGGTACGAGATTCGTGTGACGCGGGACGGGCACGTCGCGCGCTCGGGCCGCGTCGACATCATGGTTTCGATGAACGCGGAGACCTACGCCCGCGATGCGAAGGAAGTCGCTGCCGGCGGCTACCTGATCTACGACTCGACGTGGCCGCGGCCTGCGCTTTTGAAGCGCGACGATGTGACGGTCCTGGGCGTGCCGCTCGCCCAGATGTGCAACGAGAACTTCAACGGCGTGCGCACCCGCATCCTGATGAAGAACATCTGCTACGCAGGTGTGCTCGCAGCCTTGCTCGATCTGGATCTGGAGCAGATCCGCACGCTGCTGGCCGAAACCTACGCCAAGAAGCCACAGCTGATCGACAGCAATATGAAGGCGATCCAGCTGGGCTACAGCTACGCCCGCGAGCATTTCAGCTGTCCGTTGCCGCTGCGCGTGGAGAAAATGAATGCGACGGGCGGGCATGTTTTGATCGACGGCAACACGGCAGCGGCACTCGGCTGCCTGTACGCCGGCGCGACAGTGGCCGCCTGGTATCCGATCACCCCGTCGACTTCGCTGATGGACGCGTTCAAGGCTTTCTGCGACCGGCTGCGGGTCGATCCCGCGACGGGACGCAGGAACTTCGCGTTCATCCAGTCCGAGGATGAGCTTGCCGCCATCGGCATGGTGATCGGCGCGAGCTGGAACGGAGCGCGCGCTTTCACCGCCACCTCCGGTCCCGGCATCTCGCTGATGAACGAATTCCTGGGCCTCGCTTATTACGCCGAAGTGCCGGCCGTGGTGTTCGATATCCAGCGTGTTGGACCGTCGACGGGTATGCCGACGCGGACGCAGCAGTGCGACGTGCTCAAGGCGGCGTATGCCTCACACGGCGATACGCGGCACGTGTGTCTGTACCCCTCCAATCCGGAGGAGTGTTTCTATCTCGCGGTACAGGCGTTCGATCTGACGGAGCGGCTGCAGACCCCCGTGCTCGTGCTGTCGGATCTGGATATCGGCATGAACGACTGGATGTGCCGCGATCTCAAGTGGGACGACGCCTATCGTCCCGATCGCGGCAAGGTGCTCGGCAAGGCCGAAATCGACAAGCTCGAGAAGTTCTATCGCTTTCTCGACCGCGATGGCGATGCCATCCCATACCGCACGCTCCCGGGCGTGAGTCCGAAGGGCGCCTATTTCGCGCGCGGGTCGGGCCACTCGCAGTACGGCGCTTACACCGAGGATTCGACGGAATACCAGATCGTGATCGATCGGCTGCTTCGCAAGTGGTACACCGCGAAGGGCCTGGTCCCACGCGCCGTGATCGATACGAGCGCCGGCAGCGACGTGGGAATTGTCTGCATCGGAAGCTCCGAGGGTGCCGTGCGCGAGGCCACGGATGTGCTCAAGAGCCGCGGCATCAGTGTCGACTCGATGCGCGTACGCGCGTTCCCCTTCGGCGAGGATGTGGAGAAGTTTCTCGCCTCCCACCGTGTGATCTTCGTGGTCGAGCAGAATCGCGATGCGCAGTTCCGCTCGTTACTGACGCTCGAGACCGCGGTGGACAAGAGCAAGCTGCGCTCGCTGCTGCATTACAACGGTCTGCCCATATCTTCGAGCTTCATCGTCGAGGGTGTGCTCGCCGAACTCGCCCCCGCCCGCACCAAAGCCTCCGCCGAAGCGGCGCGGGGATAGGACGACCCGTAGCATGACCTTCATCGCCAAACCGAAAGTCGCGCATCCGTCGCTGCCGCGCAATGCGCTCGGATTGATACGCCGCGACTATGAGGGCGCACTCTCGACGCTGTGCGCTGGCTGCGGACACGACTCAATTACGGCCGCGATTATCGAAGCCTGCTGGGAACTGAGCCTCGAGCCGCAGAACGTGGTCAAGCTCTCCGGCATCGGCTGCTCATCGAAGACCACCGCCTATTTCGTGAGCGGCGGCCACGGCTTCAACTCCGTGCACGGCCGCATGCCTTCGATCGCGATGGGAGCGAACGCCGCAAACCGCAAGCTGCAGTACATCGGTGTTTCCGGCGATGGCGATACGCTGTCGATCGGGCTCGGCCAGTTCTGTCATGCGATCCGCCGCAACCTCAACATGCTCTACATCATCGAGAACAACGGTGTGTACGGGCTGACGAAGGGCCAGTTCTCGGCTTCCGCGGACATTGGCACCAAGGCGAAGAAGGGCGAGGCGAACGTGCAGCCTCCGATCGATCCAGTGCTGCTGGCGATGACGCTCGGAGCCTCGTTCGTCGCGCGCAGCTTCTCGGGAGACAAGCGCCAGCTGGTGCCCCTGATCGAGGCCGGCATGAAGCATGATGGCTTTGCACTGATCGACGTGCTCTCGCCGTGCGTCACGTTCAATGACCACGAGGGCTCGACCAAGAGCTACGCCTACACCCGTGAGCACTATGAGCCAGCCGTGCAGACGGACTTCATCCCGCTGCAGCAGGAAATCACCGCAGACTACGCGGCCGGCGAATCCATCTCGGTGTCGATGCACGATGGCAGCCGGATCATTCTGCGCAAGCTGGATGAGGACTACGATCCGACCAATCGTGGGGCTGCTGCTGCTCACATCCAGGAGCGCATGCACCACGGCGAATACCTGACCGGACTGCTCTTCGTCGAGCCCTCGAAGAGCGAATTCCACGCGGTCGCCGGCACGCCCGACGAGCCGCTGAACGCCGTGCCGTACGAGCGTCTGTCACCCGGGTCCAAGGCGCTCGAGAAGATCCTGTCCCGCTACCGGTGAGCTGACCTTCGTCGCAGACGTCCGCGCCCACCGGCGCGACATGACGTCTCCTGCCATACAAGCACACACACAGGCCGTGCCCGAAAACGACAGACGAGTGAACCAGACTTAGTTTGGTTCACTCGTCCACGGATTTTGGCGCGGGACTCTAAAGAGGGGCAATTAGTCGGAACGCTGGCGGCGGCGGCCCGTGTCAGAGAGCTCTTCGAGCGCACGGATCTGCCGCACCGTGGAGTCTGACGCCGGCAGCAGCTGATTCGCCTGCTGCACGAATGCCATTACATCGGCGACGGGGAGCGGGCGACTGATGAGATAGCCCTGAGCGAAATCGCAGCCCAGCTTGCGCAACAGGTTCCAGGCCTCGGCATTTTCGACGCCCTCGGCGACGACCTTGAGGCCCATGCTGTGCGCCAGCTCGATCGTCGACATGACGATGGTTACGTCATCGCGCCGCTCGTGCGCATGCATGATGAAAGAGCGGTCGATCTTGAGCTCATCCACCGGCAGGCGGCTGAGCTGCGAGAGCGATGAGTAACCCGTGCCAAAGTCATCGATCGCGAAGCGCACGCCGGCGATGCGCAGCAGTTGCATGTTGCGGGCGGCGAGCGGCGCATCCCGCATCACGGCGCTCTCCGTGATCTCGAGCACCAGGCGTGTGGCAGCGATGCCGTAGGAGTTGAGTGCGGCGAGGATTTCATCGCCGAGTTGCGGATCGAGAATGTCGGGCGCCGAAAGATTCACCGCGACTTCCATATCGAGTCCGTCGCGACGCCAGGCGGCCATTTGGCGGATGGCGGCATTCAGCACCCAGCTCGTCAGCCGACGGGCTCCGCCGGTCTGTTCGGCTATCGGGATGAACTCGGCGGGCGAAACCGGTCCGAGCTTGGGATGCGTCCAGCGCACGAGCGCCTCGAGGCTCAGCACTGAGCGGGTCGCGACAGCGACCTTGGGCTGATACACGAGACTCAGCTCGTCGTGCTCGATGGCGTGGCGCAGATCGCCGACGAGTGCCAGTCGGCGGCGCAACTGCTCATCGCGACCCGCGCGATAGACAGCCACCCGGGCCCTGGCATCGCGCGCATCTTCGAGCGCGATCTGCACGTGGCGCAGCAGCTCCTCCGGTGTGCTGCCATGCTCCGGGAAGCAACAGACACCCGCGTCGACATGCAGCTCCAGACTGAACGTGGGCAGGTGAAAGCCATGGCGAATGGCGCCCGAGAGCTGCTCCGCGAGCAGCGGCGCGCGAGCGAGCGTGCAGTCTCGTGCGACGATGAGGAACTGGTTCGCCGCGAGTCGCGCTACGAGATCCTGCGCGCCGGTGTTCTGGCGCAGGCGGTGCGCTGCCTCACGCAGCGCTTCATCGCCGACGTGATGGCCAAGGGATGCGTTGATCTCGCCGAAATTGCGCACCTCGATGACGATCAGCGCCGCCTGGGCGGCAGGCGTCGCGCGCGCGAGCTCGCCCAGGTGGTGCTCGACGAAGGCGCGATTGGATAATCCCGTCAGCGCGTCATGATAGGCGTCGTGCGTGATGCGGGCTTCGCGCTCCGCGATGTCGCGCTGCATGGCGTTGAAAGTTGCGGCCAGACTGCGGAATTCCTCGCCGCCGCGCACTTCGACGGCCTTGTCGTAGGTTCCGGCCTGAATGCGCCTCGCGGCGCGGACCAGCTCACCGATTGGGCGCGTCGCGCTGCGGCCGAGCAACAGTGCGATCGCGATGGCCGATCCGAGCGCGATGCTGGCGATCGCGATAAGGGCGTTACGCTGTGCGCGATAGGGCGCGAGCACTTCCGACATCGGCTTCTGCAGCAGCACGCCAATGGATCCGGCTGACTGCTCGAGTGGAAACGCGTAAGTCAGGTAGTCCCGGGCTTCTTGATGCTCGCCGCCCGAGGAACCGCTTGCCGCCACACTCCAGGCATCGTGCGCGACGAAGTCGGCGCGCTCATTGCCGGTGAGCGTAGTCGCGACCAGGATATGACGACCCTGACGCAGGGCCACGAGACTGACCTGCGCGCCCACGAGATCGTGAATGCTCTTCGCGAGCGCGTCGTCGACCGCAAACCCCATGGCTACCCAGCCGATCGTTTCCGGGGCACGAACCGGCGCGACGAAGAACTGATAGAGATGATTGCCGAGGATGTCGAAGTGCGCATGCTCGCGCGCACCCTGCGTCTCGGTCACTAGCTCTTTGAGCGCCGAGCTGCGCTCGGCAGCATCCTGCGCGCTGGAGGTCAACACCCGGCCGTCGGTGTCCATCAGCAGCACGAGATCAGCGCGGATACGCACAGCGTGATTCATGGCGGCTGAGAGCATCGTCGCCGGATCCCCGCTCGCCACGGCCGAGCGGAACCCATAATCAGCCGCCATCACCGCGACGGCGTTCGCGAGCTGATCGCCGCGGTAGCTGATGAACTGCTCGACGACCGCGCCGCCCGCGCGCAGCTGCTCATCGGCACGCGCGCGCTGATCGCGCGCCGTGCTGGCAAGCACTGCGAACAGCGTCACACTTTGTGTGACGATCACCAGACCGATGATGAGCGCGAGAAGTCGGTTACGAAAACTGCTCATGACATATGCTCGAATTCGCCACTGGCGATCGTAGTGTCCGCAGGCTGTCGCGGGCGAGCACTCTGCTTCGGGAGTGAGATCTCGCGCACGCCGGTTTGATCGAAATGACACGAGATGGAAGTCCGTGGCGGCCGTTCGTACGCCCTGCAGCGCATCAGGGGGCGTATCGCTGCCTGCAGCTGATCGCTGGGCTCGTCGCGTTGCTTGCTGCGCCGGCAGCCCTTGCTGGCGCGCTCGTGGTCAACGTACACATGGCCGATGGTCGGGCACTGCCGGGCGTTGTCGTCACCGTGCAACCGCTCGAAGGCTCCGCAAAGCCGAACCCGCCGATCGAGGCGGTCATGGATCAGATCGATCTCGCCTTCTCACCCGATCTGCTGGTTATTCCGGTGGGCTCGACGGTGACTTTTCCGAATTCCGATACGACGAGCCATCAGGTGTATTCGTTCTCGCCCGCGCATCCCTTTCAGTTGCCGCTGTATCGCGGCAAGCCACGGGCGCCGGAGCGCTTCGACCGCGCGGGCCTCGTAACGCTCGGCTGCAATATTCACGACAACATGCTGGCGTACATCGTAGTGACCGATGCGGCCTACTTCGGTCGCACGAGCGCGTCAGGCGCCTGGTCGCAAAGCGGCGTCGCACGAGGCAAGTATCGCGTGACGATCTGGTATCCGAGGGTGCGCGATGCCGCTGCCAATCTGCAGCGCGATGTGACGATCGGTGACGTTGAGCGCGCCGAAGTGAGCGTCAAGCTCGAGAAGACCCTGCGGCCGGCGCCGCTCGAGAAGCGGCCGCACTCCTGGGATGCGTACTGAGCATGCACATCCGCCGCCCCTCGACTGCGATCTTCTGGCTGCTCGGCGCGCTCGCCTGCGGGCGAGTCTGGGCGACGGACTGGGAGGTCTCACTCGACACGCGGCTGGTGAGCGCCGACGGTGAGAAGTCCTATCTCGACGGCGGTATGGGCATCCTGCGTTACGGCTCCGACCGAAGCGGCGTGCAGCTCGGACGCGCGCGTGTGGCGATCTCGCAGGATCTGGGTCAGATCCTGGTGTTGAAGC
The DNA here is from genome assembly GCA_035517435.1 of Steroidobacteraceae bacterium. Lineage (GTDB taxonomy): Bacteria > Pseudomonadota > Gammaproteobacteria > Steroidobacterales > Steroidobacteraceae > JASHUC01. The sequence goes on from DATIYV010000044.1 coordinate 45,714, forward strand.
TCGACGCCTCGGCGTGGGGTGAGCACGACAAGAATCCGGTCGATCTCACCGAGGCCTATTTTGAGCTGCGGCCCTATCCGCGCTCGGGCTGGCGCGTACGCCTCAAGGGTGGCGCGTTTTACGCGCCGATTTCACTGGAGAATCGCACCGAGGGGTGGGAATCCCCATATACCCTGTCGTCTTCGGCGCTCGACAGCTGGGTGGCCGAGGAGTTGCGAACTATCGGTCTTGAGGCCAAGGTCGACTGGATGGGCACGCGGCTGGGGCATGACTTCGACGTGGGGCTCGCTGCAGCCGTATTCGGCTGGAACGAGCCGGCCGGCGTTGAGCTTGCAACCTCCGGCTTCAACATTACTGACTGGCAGAGTTCGCTCTTCGGCCGTGTCGGGCCGTACGGCGCAGCACCGTTTGGTGCTGTTCGCGAATACCAGCAGATCGACAGTCACGCCGGTTACTACGTGGGCGCCAACCTCAAGTATCTGGATCGCCTCACTGTGCAGGCACTGCACTACGACAATCGCGCCGATCCCACCGCTGAGAATGAAATCACCGGCGTATACGCGTGGAAGACGAAGTTCGATACCGCGGGTCTGCGCTTCGAGGATGACTCGGGCTGGACCGCAATCGTGCAGTGGCTGGGTGGCGAAACGTCTGTCTGGCCCGATGACGTAGGGCTGCTCAAATGGGATTTTTCGACGCGCTATGCTCTGCTCTCAAAGCGTTTGGGCCGCAATACCCTGTCGGCACGCTACGATAATTTCGATGTGACGCCCTCTGCGCCCGGTTCGAGCGGCGATCAGTCGGGCCACGCGTGGACTCTCGCGTACCGCTTCGAGCTCGACAAGCACTGGCGCTTGACCCTGGAATGGGTGAACGCTCGCAGCACGCAGTCGAATCGCGCCATATTCTTCGGCGAGGCGCCATTTGCGACGCAAAATCAGCTGCAGCTCGCCATCCGCTACGCCATCGGAAGCCGCTGACGGCCCAAAGGCCGCCAGCGGACCTGCGATCGGCAATCTTAAGAACTTACCAGCGCTGCGTGTAACCGCGACCGCCGCCGTTACCGCCGGCGCCGTTGCGCGGGGCGCCCCGGCTACCACCACTTCGCTCCTGAGCCTCGTTGATGCGCAGTGCGCGTCCGCCGAGCTCTTTGCCGTTCAGATTCTGAATGGCACGCGATGCATCGGCACTCGGCATCTCGACAAAGGCGAATCCGCGCGGACGACCGGTTTCACGGTCGGTGATGACTGCAACGGATTCCACGGTGCCGTGCTGGGAGAACAGGGTGCGAATCTCGTTCTCATCACTGGTGAACGGCAGATTGCCAACATAGATCTTCGTCATGAATCAAATCCTCAAACAATGAAGTCAAAAGGCCCGGCAGGAGCGGGTGCGGCGATACGCCGCGGCCACGGTCCCGGAGCCACCTGGATCGGCAACGATTCGGCTTTACTCAACTCGGAAGTCGCGCTTGGGGTGCGCGTCAGGCGGGGCGGGAAAAGAGAACGGTCACGATTCGCGGCGCACCATACAGCAAGCACGCAAACCCGACAAGTCGGGATGACTGGATTGTGAAGATGGCCTCGCCTAGACTCGCGGCCCGGCCACAATCAGCGAGCGCAAAGGGGACAGCATGGGTAAGGGTGATCGTCGCAGCCGTCGCGGCAAGATCTATCGCGGATCGTTCGGCAAGACACGCGCGAAGGATCCCGCCAAAAAGAAGAAGCGCGCCGCCAAGCGCTAGGATCGCGGCGAATACGGCAGCGGCATCGCGCCGCTTGCTGCCGCGGCCAATACGTCCGTGACCAGCGCGCGCTCGGCCTGCTGCACGCGCGCCGCGAGCGTCTCGGGCGTGTCGTCCTTCTCAACGCTCACCCGCACCTGGGCGACGACCGGCCCCGAATCGTAGCCTTCGTCGACGAGGTGGACGGTGGCGCCGCTCGTGCGCTCGCCCGCCGCGAGCACGGCGCGATGCACATTCATCCCGTACATTCCCGCACCGCCAAACTTCGGCAGCAGCGCCGGATGTGTGTTGAAGATCCGACCGCGAAAGCGCGCCAGCGTGAGCGGGCCGAGCCTCTTCATATAGCCGGCGAGCATCACGAGGTCGATGCGATGCTCGACCAGGACGCCGCACAAGATGCGATCGAGCTCCTGCGCATCGGGATGCAGACGCCCTGAGAGGTGTCGCGCCTCGCTTCCGGCAATTCGGGCGCGCCGCAATGCACCGGAGTCCGCGTTATTGCTGATGACGAGCGCGACACGCGCCGCAATCCTTCCATCGCGGCAGGCATCGAGAATGGCCTGCAGCGTCGTGCCTTCGTGCGAGGCGAGGACGGCGATGTTCACGCGCTCGCCAGATTGCGCGCGCCTGAAGCTGCCGTAAAGATGCCGAGCCCGATCAGGGTTCCCCCACTCAGCCAGCGACCCGCGCGGCCAGCTGCGGGACTGCGAGCGAGGAAGCGGATGAGGGCGCTGGCGAGCAGGGCATACGCCGAATCGGTGATGGCCGCGATGGCTACGAATGCGGCGCCGAGCTCCACGCACTGTGTCCAGCTGGAAGCGGTTGGATCCAGGAACTGCGGCAGAAACGCGGCGAAGAAAATTGTGGTCTTGGGATTGAGCAGCGCCACGAACAAGCCGTCACGCCAGGCATGCCTGGAGCGCGTCGGGCGTGACACACCCTGGGAAGCCGAGCCTGTCGCGCTGTGCATGGCCAGGTACCAGGTGCGCAGCCCGAGAAAGATGAGATAGGCCGCGCCGAGATATTTGACCAGGGTGAATGCGAGCGCAGAAACCGCAAACACGGCGGCCAGGCCGATTGAAGCACCGAGTGCATTGCAGAGGTTGCCGCAGGCGACGCCGGCCACCGAGGCGAGACCGGCGCGGCGGCCATCCTGCACAGCACGGCTCACGATATAGAGCACGCCAGGTCCGGGGGTCAGCGCCAGCACGAGGCTGGCCGCAAGAAATGCCGCGAGCGAAGCGGAAGTCATGGAGAACAGAACGCTGAGCGCCTCAGCCCACGGCTTTGACGGCCTGGATGAGCGCGGAGGCGGCCTTCTGGGCATCGCCGTACAACATGCGCGTGTTGTCGAGGTAGAACAGCGCGTTTTCGATGCCCGAGAAGCCCGCTCCCTGTCCGCGCTTGATCACGATGACGTTCTTCGCCTTGTCGGCGTTGAGAATCGGCATGCCGTAGATCGGGCTCGATTTGTCGGTGCGGGCGACCGGATTCACCACATCATTCGCGCCGATGATCAGTGCCACATCGGCGGTCTCGAATTCGGCATTGATCTCATCCAGGTCGGCGATGAGGTCGTACGGCACACCGGCTTCGGCCAACAGCACATTCATGTGGCCGGGCATGCGGCCCGCCACCGGATGAATCGCAAACTTCACCGTCACGCCGCGGTCGATCAGCAGCTGGCACAGCTCCCAGATCTTGTGCTGCGCCTGCGCAACTGCCATGCCGTAACCCGGCACGACGATGACCTTCTGCGCGAACGCCATCATCACGCCCACGTCGTTTGCTTCGATCGGCTTCAGGCTCCCGGAGACGGTACCGGTGGCCGCTCCGCCGGTATCGCCGAAGCCGGAGAACAGTACGTTGCCGAGCGAACGGTTCATCGCGCGAGCCATCAGCTGCGTGAGCAGCGTGCCGGCGGAGCCCACCACGGTGCCGGCAATGATCATCGCCGCGTTGTTGAGCACGAAGCCCTCGAACGCGACGGCCAGTCCGGTGAGCGCGTTGTAGAGGGAGATCACCACCGGCATGTCGGCGCCGCCGATGGGCAACGTCATGGTCACGCCGAGCACCAGAGCGAGCACGAAGAACGCCGTGACCACGCCCGCCGACGCATCAAGCTGCAGCGCGACCGCTCCGCCCAGCACCAGCGCCGCGAGCAGGATCAGAATGTTGAGGATCTGCTGACCGGGAAAGCGAAACGAGCGGTTGATCAGCCCCTGCAGTTTCGCAAAGGCAATGACGCTGCCGCCGAACGAGACCGCGCCGATGATGCCGCCGACGACCGCGAGTGCGGAGCTGGCGAGGCCCTCGCTGCCGCCGCGATAGAGCTCCACGGCCGCGATAGCCGCCGCGGCACCGCCGCCCATGCCGTTATAGAGCGCGATCATCTGCGGCATGTTCGTCATGGCGACACGCCGGCCGCTCCACCACGCGAGCACGGCGCCGATGACCAGCGCCGCCAGGATGAGCCAGTAGTTGCTCATGCCGGGATACAGGAACGACACGAGCGTCGCGACCAGCATGCCGGAGCCGGCCCAGATGATGCCGCTGCGAGCCGTGACCGGGGAACTCATGCGTTTCAGGCCGATGATGAACAGCACGGCCGTCACGAAATAGCTGGCCTGGATCGCGAGCTCCGGAGTGAGCGAGTACGTCAGCGTCAGGCTCATCAGTGCGACCTCTTGCCGGCCGCGCTGCCCTGACGGCCGCTCGACTTGAACATCTCGAGCATGCGCTCCGTCACGACGTAGCCCCCGACGGCATTACCCGCTGCGAGCAGCACGCCGATGAAGCCGATGCTCTTCTCGAGCGGCGTATGCGCTGCACCGAGCGCGACCATTGCACCCACCAGCACGATGCCGTGCACGAAATTCGAGCCCGACATGAGCGGTGTGTGCAGGATCACCGGCACGCGTGAGATGACCTCGTAGCCGGTAAAGGCCGCGAGCATGAAGATATAAAGCGCCACCATGCCGGTCATATACGCTCCTCGTCAGCCCTCGAGCGCCTTGCGCGTCGGCTCATGTTTGATCGCACCCGCATGCGTCAGACACGCCTGCGCGAACACCTCGTCGTTCCAGTCGATTGCGAGCTCGCCCTTCAGCAGGGCGGGCCGCAGGAAATTCAGCAGATTGCGCGAGTACATCTCACTCGCGTTGTAGGCGAGCTGTCCCGGCAGATTCACCGGACCTGCGATCTTGATGCCGTTGTGTATCACCGTCTCGCCGGCGCGCGTGAGCTCGCAGTTGCCACCCTGTTCGGCTGCGAGGTCGACGATGACGGAGCCGGGGCGCATGCGCTCGACCGCGGCGCGCGGAACGATACGCGGCGCCGGCCGTCCCGGCACGGAAGCCGTGCTGATGACGGCGTCCGCTGCCGCAATGCGTGCATCGAGCACTTCCTGCTGACGTGCGCGCTCCTCGGCTGTGAGCTCGCGCGCGTAGCCGCCGGCACCTTCGGCGCTCACGCCGGTGTCGACGAACTTGGCGCCGAGAGACTTCACCTGCTCCTTGGTGGCGCTGCGCACGTCGTAGGCCTCGACGACCGCGCCCAGGCGGCGCGCGGTCGCAATGGCCTGCAGACCCGCAACACCGGCGCCTATGACGAGTACCTGCGCCGGGCGGATCGTGCCCGCAGCTGTGGTGAGCATCGGCATGAACTTCGACAACTCGTTGGCGGCAATCAGCACCGCCTTGTATCCGGCGATCGCCGCCTGCGATGACAGGGCATCCATCGACTGCGCGCGCGAGATGCGCGGAATCAGCTCGACCGCGAAACTGGTGATCTTCCGGTCACGCAGTGCACGGACCTCGTCCGCGCGCGCGTACGGTTGCAGGTAACCCGCCACGACCGTGCCTGGCGCAAGCTGCGCGATGCTGGCGGCAGACAGCGGTTGAACGACGAGCACGATCTGCGCACGCGCGAGCACGTCCGCGCCGGTCTCGGCCCACTGCACGTTCTTGTAAGCGCTATCCGGAAATTGCGCCCGTACACCGGCGCCGCGTTCGATGAGGATGCTCGCGCCGGCTTGCGCGAGCTTGTCGGCCACTTCGGGAACGAGACTCACACGGGTCTCGGAAGGCGCGCTCTCGCGCAGCGCGCCGATGATTACTGGCATGAGCGCCCCTTGATCGTCTGGCTTCGTCGCCAAGCCGTGGCCGGCCAGCGACGATGATTTAGAAACTCTTGAGAAATGAAGATGTTGTAACGTTGAATTTTTGCATAAAGCTGCCTTATCTTACAGCACCCATGCTGGGCATCGATCTCGATCGGGCCGATAACGGCCACCATTCGGATCTGCGCATCGTCGCGAGTCCCGCGACCCGCAGACTCTCCCAGCTCGTGCTCCGAACCGACGTGGCCGGTATGCCACTTGAATGGATCGATTACCGCGAAGCCGCCCGGCTCTACCACCAGCAGCAGGTTGCCTACACCTGCGGCTCGCGGCTGTATGACCTGTATGGGGGCGTGAACGCCCGCTCGGGTATGCGCACGGTGCTGCAGGTGAACTCCATCGTGGCGACCGTGGGCCATACGGGCAATCCCGGCAACACCCGGCACGACTATGTCCCGCCGCTCAATAATCAGACGCTGTTTCGCCGCGACGCGTATCTGTGCATGTACTGCGGCCTGCGCTTCCCCGCGCGGGACCTGTCGCGCGATCACATCCGCCCCTTCAGCCAGGGCGGTACGGATACCTGGACCAACGTCGTCGCCGCCTGCCGCCGCTGCAACAATCAGAAGGCGTCGCGCACGCCCGAGCAGGCGCGCATGCAGCTGATTGCAGTTCCGTTCACGCCCACCTACGCGGAATACATCTTCCTCAAAGGCCGGCGCGTGCTCGCGGATCAGATGGAGTACCTGCTTGCGCACTTTCCGCGCTCCAGCCCGCTGCACGATCGTATCCAGCGCTGGCTCGCGTAGGCGGCCGGCCAGGCCTTGATCTACCTCGTCGACGCGTCGGTCTACATTTTCCGCGCGTATTATTCGGCGCTGCCGGAGCGGCTCGACCGCGACGGCAATCCCTCGAATGCGACATTCGGCTTCGCGCGCTTCCTGTGCGATCTCATCGAGCGCGTACGGCCGCGCTACATCGCGGTGGCGTTCGATCACAGCCTCACCAGCTCGTTCCGCAATCGCATCTATCCGCCCTACAAGGCGAACCGGGAGCCCGCACCGCCGGGGCTTGCGCTGCAGTTCGAGCGCTGCTTCGAGCTGTGTGCCGCGCTCGGCATCAAGGCGATCGGCAGCGCCGAGTACGAAGCCGACGACATCATCGGCACGCTGGTGACGCTGATGCGAGGCGCGGATGTGCCCGCTACGCTGGTGACGCGCGACAAGGACCTGGCGCAGCTGATCCGCGAGGGCGATATCTTGTGGGATTTCGCGGCGGGCCAGCGCCTAGGCTACGCGGATGTCGCCAGCCGCTTCGGCGCCGCGCCGGAGCGCTTCGCGGACTACCTCGCCTTGAGCGGCGATGCAGTCGACAACATCCCGGGCGTGCCCGGAATCGGCGCAAAGACGGCCGCGGCACTGATGCGCGAATTCGCCTCGCTGGAGGAGATCTACGCGGGACTGGATCGCGTGGGGTCGCTGCCGGTGCGCGGCAGTGCTGCCGTGCGCACCCGGTTGATTCAGCATCGGGATGCGGCGTTTCTTGCGCGCCAGCTGACGGCGATCGCATGCGATGCGCCGCTCGGCGTTACGGGAGAGGATCTCAGGCGAAGTGCACCGGATCTGACGGCGCTCACGGGCTTCTTCGACCGGCAGGGGTTTGGGCCGCTGCTGCGGCAGCAGGCGCAGCGCCTTGCCGCGTTGCCGCCGAGCTAGTCTAGAAACGGGGCGCGTTGACGATGCAGCCGCGCGGCTCGACGCTGCCGTCCAGGCTGCGCGCTTCAAAATGCAGACCCTGCTCCGTCACCTGCGTCGTCTTCACTCGCACGACCCAGCTGCCGTCGGCCTGCGCGGTCACGGCGTAGCGCTCGGGCGAGAGGTCGTGACCATCGCTGTCCAAGGCAACCAGGCGCTGCTCGAGGGCCGCACCGGGGATGCGCAGGGCGAGGATCTTGCTCGCCGGGGGAAGCCGCACCGGCGTGCACTCGACCGCACCGCGCGCGACGGGTGAGAGTGTGTAGAAGAGCGTGGCCTCAGCATCGGACCACGGCGCCTGCGCCGAATGACCGAACCAGCCGGCCATTACGCCCGCAAGCGCAGTCACCGCGAAAGTCACCGCGGTGCGCCAGGAGACGGTGTGGTCGCGCGAGACCTTGGCGGCGCGCGCGGGAACCCGGGGTGCCGCGACCGGAGTGCGGCTCGCAGGAGCGGCGGCATGGGTGCCGGCGGCCGCAACACGTGCCGCGGCCTCGGCGGGCTCACGCCCCTCGTGAATCAGGCCTTCCTTGATCGCGCGCCAGCTCTCCACCTCGTTCACGCATTCCGGACAGGACATGAGGTGCAGCTCGAACGCCTCCTGGATGTGCGGATCGAGGCCGTCGGCCACGTACGCCGCGGCGGTCTGATCACTCTTGAATTCCAAGTGTTCCATGCCTGGCCCTCTTATCTCGCGCGCGTGACTCCGCTCTTTCGCAGGATCTCGCCGAATCGTTGCCGCGCCCGCCAAAGCACCTGGTTGAACTGCAGATCGGTCAATTCGAGCGAGCGGCAGATCGATTCCTTCGGCTCCTCGTGCAGGTAGAAACGCACCAGCACTTCCCGGTCGCGTGGCAGGCTCAACCGGTTCATGAGGCTGCGTACCGACTTGGCGAGCAGCTCATGGTCGACCCGCTCCTCGAGCGACAAGGTTTCGTCCTTCAACTCGGAGAGCTGATCGGCATCCGTATCGTGCCGGCGGGCGATCTCCCCGCGCCAGTACGCAGTCGCCAGATTGCACGCCGTGCGGTACAGATAACCTCCCAGTCTGCTGGGGTCCGACAGCCCCTCCGTGCGTATCTTCTTGATTGCCTGAAGAAATGTGCGCTGCAACAGATCTTCGGCCACATCACGATCAACCCTGCGCTGGATGAATATCTGCAGCAAGGGGCGCCGGTATCTCACATAAAGTTCGTCCTGGAGCTGGGAGCCCTCTGAAATCGCGGCGACCAGGGAGGCATCGCCCTGGCCAAGGCTGTCCGCAGCCGCTCCCGCGCCGGGTGCGGCCGGATGTGTGCTCGGTTTGCCTGAACTCATCGGTCGTTTGCGTTATGTAATGAACGCCGCGAACCGATGCTGTAGTGCATCTTCGGCCGGCAACCCCCCAAATTCCGTCGTCGCCGGCTGCGACTCGCGGTCGTCCACCGCAATTTAGCACAGGCACGCCAGAGGGCGCGCACCTTGCGGTGCGCGCCTTCCGGAAAGCAATTTGACCGGGATCAGCGCGCCATCAGACGCGAACCCCGGGCCTCAATGCGTGTGGATGGAGCCGCCGTCGTCGGCATGACGCATATGAGTGTGAATCGAGCCACCGTCGTCCGTGCGCTGCAGGTGGGTGTGAATCGAGCCGCCATCGTCTGTACGCTGCAGATGCGTATGGATGGAGCCGCCGTCATCCACGCGAGCAGATGCGGCAAGCTGAGCCTGTGCGGTATTGGTTTGAAAGCCGATGAGACAAACGGCAGCGAGCGCCAGTAATAAAGACGCAGTGCGGGTCATTGGAAGCTCCTCGTAAAATGAGTGGCGAAGAAAAACCGCCACTCACGTACCTGCTTCCACGGCCCCCGTTATCTCAGTGTCGCGAACGCGCGACCGAAGCTACCAAAAGTTACAACCGCGAGTCTGATCGCCCATACAGGCCGAAGGCGGCCCAGCTGAATGTCGCATCGCTTCGCGAAAGTTCCAGTTGCGATGCGCGCAAGGCACCCGCGGCCGTCATGCCATCATCCAGAAGGTGGCCGTAAAACCGGTGCATGAATGGCGCGGTCGCGCTGTCCTCAACGCGCCAGAAACTCGCAAGCACGGAATCCGCCCCGGCCTGCACGAACGCCTGCGCGAGTCCCAATACACCTTCCCCGGGCAACAGTCGTCCGCGCGACGTGTCGCAGGCGCTCAGTACGACCAGGCGCGCAGAAATCCGCAGCGCCAGGATATCGAGCAGACGAAATGCCGCATCTGGCGTTGCGGATGAATCGGGAGTGAGAGCGAGCGCGGACAGGCGCGGGCGTCGCGCATCCACAATGCCGTGAGTCGCGATGTGCAGCAGCTCCGCCGTCCCGGAGGCCGATGCGAGCGCGGCCCCGGTGGCCCTGCATCCCAGGAGCAGGTCGACCGGCACGTTCGCGCGCGCGCGGCGCAGTTGCTCGGCGACACCCAGCACCTCGGCACGCGTACCCGGGAGACTGGGCAGCGGCCGCAGCCATTCGAACGCTGAAGCGGACGGCACGGAACCCGAGTCTGCATTGCAGTTGCGCAACCACTCCGCGCGCCGGAATACCGGGTCTCCCAACAGCACGAACCGCGCGGCGATCCGGGGCGATGCGGCATCGCGCGCGACCCGCTCCATCATCAGCGCCGAAGCCACCGAAGCGACTTCGGCGTGAGCGATCAGCAAGTCATCGCCCGAAGAGCGCGACCATGGCAGCACCGCGAACGGGATGGTGTGCAGCGCATCATCGGGCACGATCATCAGCCGCGACTGCGTGAGATAGCCGCTGAGTGGCCAAAGCACGAGTTCTGAGAGCCGGGCGGCCGCCGTGCGCACGCGTTTTGGAATCGGCTCCGGCGAGCGCAACTCGCTGGTGAGCGCGCTCGCGGCCTGGCTGATCGCCTCCCGACTGCCGAGTCGCACGACGTGCAGCTGATCTGCACCGACAACGAACGCGTACATGTCGGTGCGGCCGACGGCGAATTCCAGAAGATCCGCATGGGCGGCGCGAAGGCGGCTCGTGAGCGCGGCGCGATCGGCTCCCGGATACTCGCGCCCGGCGGGCGCGAGCCGCCCGATACCCTCGAGCAACGGTTGATCGTTGCTGCCGGCGCGCTCGCGACCCAGCGCTGCGATAGCCTGCAGCAAGCGCGCGTACTCGCCCGATTCAGACGGGGAGGGAGCGGCGCGCTGCAGCGGCGCCTGCTCGGCGGCGTAGCGCAGACTCCTCGCGTGACCTTCGTCCGCGATACTGAATGCCATCCAGGACGCCGCCGCGCCCTGATCGGCCGCGAGCAGATCCGTCAATTCCGCGAACACGGCATGTTGCGTGGCGAGGAAGCTCGCCCGGCGCTCCGGATCGAGCTCATCGGCCGGCACCTGCTCGATCAGGCTGACGGCGAGCCGCAGCGTCCGGGCCGCCGGCGCACTCTGGCCGCCGGCCGCCTCCTCGGACGCGATGATCCGCAGCGCCGCGACGATCTGCCCCACATCGCCGCGCGCGCTGCCGGCGCGAAACGCAGCACTCGCGCGCAAGCGCGCGGCGGCAGGCTTCCCCAATGACAACGCGGCCTGGGCAATCCCGAGCTGCGAGGTTCCGATCGCCTCGCTCTGGGGCGGAAGAGATGCGTCTTCCGCCGTCCGCAATGCTTCGCTGAACGCCTGCTCTGCGGCCTGCGGGCGGGCCAGCTCGAGAAGCAGATCACCGCGGGCATTGGCCAGCCGAACCTGTGACAGCGCATCGACGGCATAGGGCAGCGCGCGCGCGAGGCAGGTCTGTGCGTTTTGATACGCCCCCTCGCCCCGCGCGAGCTCGGCAAGCGCCAGGAGGGCGCGAAAGATCGAGATCTGACTCTCGATCGATTCGGTTGCGCCGATGGAAGCCGGGGCACACAGCACGCTCGTGCGCGTACTGTCATTGCGCGACATCACCGCCTCGATGCCGGCCGGCTCCACAGCGGCGGCCAGGAGGACCGGGCATGACAGTCGCACAACCGCCCGCAGATACAGGCTCGCGTCACCCCCGCTGCCCGCCCGTGCCAGCATGTCGCCAAGACTGGAGGCGCTGCGCCGAGTGCCGTCGCAGTCGCCGACTCGCGCATACAACCGCATGGCCATGAGATGCGACTCTTCCGCGCGGCTCTCCAGTCCGGCGCGTGCTTCGAGCCGGCCGAGATTGTCGGCAATATCCGCGGCGACCCCCGGAACGCGCTCCGCGTCGAGGGGCTTCAACGCGTCCTCGTAAGCCTGCAGCGCCGCCGAATAGTTCTGCTCGTCCTCGGCGAGCGCCGCGAGGTTCATGCGTGCCCGGGCAAAGCATTCCCAGTCGCGGATCGCCTGGCACGCGCTGACGGAGTACGCAAACAGCTCGCGTGCGCGCGGCCGATCGCCTTGCTGGAAGCGGTAGAAGCCTTCGAGCGTTGCAAGCCGCGGCAGCTCGCGCGCCCCGACACCCGATCGCTCAAACGCCTGGGCTGCTGCCGCGAGCAGCGGCTCGATGCGGCGCGAGCGGCTATCGTCGGTACCGGCGAGCTCGAGGGACGCTTTGACCAGCAAGGTCAGGCGTGCGCCGATGACCGCGTCGTCGTCTGCCGTTGCATACGGCAACGTCGCGGCGACCAGCGCATAGCTGTCGCCAGGGCGGCGCAAAGGGGAGTAGGCGAGCTCTGCCGCAGCATGACGCGAGGCGGCGGCGCGCCCGGTCGCACCGAGTGCGTCGTAGAGCTGCGCCGCTCTCAGAAAGCCACGGAAGGCGCCTTCCCAGCGCTTTTGCGCCGTCGCAGCGCCGGCAGCGGTAATCGCCGCCTCGGCGCGCAGCCGGCGCGCGTCGGTGGCCGGAGCAAGCGTGGCTGACAGACACACTGCGCCGCGAATATCCGGCGTATCGCTCGTCCTGATACGAACCGCAACGGCGCCGGGCGCCGTCACGAGCATACCCAGCATGAGTGTGCCGGTGCGTTGGATGGGTGTTGCGACGGTGAGCGTGCTGCCATCGGTGCGCAGGGTGGAGACGGTGGTGGAGATACCGTGCTGGCGCACTTGGATGTGAAGGACGCCCGGCCGCGGCACGGTGACGCTGGTGCGCAGCTCGGGGGTTGTCCCGGCCTCCAGACAGCGCTCCTCGAGCAGCGGCCGCTCCCCGGACTGGCGGCCGCAACCCGCAAGCCCGAGGCACAGGAGCACGCCGGCGAATGCGGCGCGTGCGCCATTCCTGCTACCGTATGCGGCCGGAACCCTCATGGCACAGAGTCGCAGCCGAAACATGAGCACTGCCCGCAAGGACATTCAGTCGATCCTGCTCGAGAAACGTGTATTCGCTCCACCGAAGGCGTTCGCCGCGCGCGCTCAACTTTCGGCGCAGCAGGCGAGCGAGCTGCGGCGCCGGGCAAAGGCCGATCCGGTGCAATTCTGGGCCGATCTTGCACGAGAACAGCTCGTGTGGCACGCACCCTTCAGCGTCACGCTCGATGAGTCACGCGCGCCGAACTATCGCTGGTTCAGCGACGGTCATTTGAATGTCTCCTACAACTGTCTGGACGTGCATCTGGCCGAGCGCGGCCACAAGACGGCCCTCATCTTCGAGGGCGAGCCCGGCGATGTGCGCCGCCTGTCGTATCAGGAGCTGCACGCCGAGGTCTGCCGGCTCGGAAACGCCCTGCGCACCCGGGGCGTGCGCCGCGGTGATCGTGTCGTCATCTACATGCCGCTGGTGCCCGAGGCGATCGTTGCGATGTACGCGTGCGCGCGCATCGGCGCCATCCATTCGGTCGTCTTCGGTGGGTTCTCGGCGCTGTCGCTCAAGGATCGTATCGAGGATGCGGGCGCGCGCGTGCTCATCACGGCCGACGGCGGCTGGCGCGGCGGCAACGTCGTCGAACTCAAGGCGGCAGCTGACAGGGCGCTGAGCAGCGGCTGTCCCACGATCGAAAGCGTCATCGTGTACCGCCGCACGGGACTGCCCGTGGCGATGCGCGGCGGCCGCGATATCTGGTGGCACGACCTGCTCGAGGGAGCAAGTCCGGTATGCGAGCCCGAGTGGGTCGACGCTGAGCATCCTCTTTTTCTTCTCTACACGTCCGGCTCGACGGGCAAGCCGAAGGGCATCCAGCACTCCTCGGCGGGCTATCTGCTCGGCGTCAAGACGACGACGCAGTGGGTGCTCGATGTGCGCGACGATGACGTGTTCTGGTGTACGGCTGATGTCGGCTGGGTGACAGGCCACAGCTATGTCGCCTATGGACCGTTGTCGCTCGGCGCGGCCGTCGTGCTGTACGAAGGTGCGCCTACCTGGCCCGACGGGGGGCGCTTCTGGAAGATCTGCGAGACCCATGGAGTGACGGTGTTCTATACCGCGCCAACCGCGATCCGTGCCCTGATGAAGCTGGGTGAGGCGCTGCCCGCGCGGCACGACCTTTCGCGACTGCGGCTGCTGGGGAGCGTCGGCGAGCCGATCAACCCGGAAGCCTGGATCTGGTATCACCGCGTCATCGGCGGTGAGCGCTGTCCGATCGTCGACACCTGGTGGCAGACCGAAACCGGCGCGATCCTGATTGCACCGCTGCCGGGAGTGACGCCGACCAAGCCCGGCTCGTGCACGGAGCCGCTGCCGGGAATCGATGCGGATATCGTCGATGACCGAGGGGAGCGGGTGACGCGCCCGGATTCGGGTGGCTATCTCGTCGTGCGGCGGCCCTGGCCGGCGATGCTGCGCACGATCTGGGGCGACAACGAACGCTATCTCGCGACTTACTGGGAGCGCTTCCAGAACCGCTTCTATGTCGCCGGGGACAGCGCACACCGCGATGCGGATGGTTACTTCTGGATCATGGGACGCATCGACGATGTGCTGAATGTCGCCGGCCATCGTCTGGGCACGATGGAAATCGAATCAGCCCTGGTTGCACATCCCAGAGTCGCGGAAGCGGCAGTCGTCGGCAAGCCGCATGAGATCAAGGGCGAAGCTGTCTTCGCGTACGTCGTCTGCAAGGGCTCACATCCCGGTGAAGAGGCGGTAGAGCTCACGCTGGAATTGCGCGCGTGGGTCGGCGAGCAGTTGAGTGCGATCGCCAAGCCCGACGAGATTCGCTTTACGGAAGTGCTGCCCAAGACGCGCTCCGGCAAGATCATGCGCCGCTTGCTGCGCGCAATCGCCCGCGGCGAGGAGATCACGCAGGACGTCTCAACGCTCGAGAGTCCGGCAATCATCGATCAGCTGCGAGGCATTGACGGTGCCACCCGCCCCGCGCCCCGCCGGAAGCAGGCCACCAGGCCGAAGCGGCCTACCAGGGCAAAGCGCGTCGCCAAGGCAAAGCGGCTTGTCAAGGCGAAGCGTCTCGCCAGGGTGAAGCGTGTCGCCAAAGTGAAGCGTGCGGCTAAGCGCGTGACGAAGCGGGCTCGCCGCGCGAAGTGACTAGCCTGCGAGGCGCAGGTTGAAAGACACAACGACGTCGTTGCCGACCCACTCCGTCGATTTCCAATCGCCTTGCCCCACGCCATAGTCGAGCCGATGAATAGTGACCTGGCCGGCGAGGGTCGCGCCTCGAGCGGTACCGGTGGCGCTCGTCGTCAACGTCAGGGGCACGCGCAGATCGTGCGTCTGATCGCGGATCGTGAGCTTGCCCACGGCTTCGAAGCGGGTCGCATCGATGCGGTTGAGCGTCGCGGCGCTGAAGTGCGCCTGCGCAAACTTCGCGACATCGAACAGATCGGCTCCCCGTAATGTGCTGTCACGCTCCTGATCACCGGTATCGAGTGAAGTGACCTGCACGGTCACATCGAGTTTTCCGCTCTGAGGCGCTGCGGCATCGAACATCAGTGTCACATCGAACTTACCGAAGCGTCCCTGATTCTTTGCACCGGCCTGCGTGAATGCGAAGGACAGCGTGCTGTGCGCGGGGTCGAGCCGATACGTTGCGGGGGAGGCTCCGCAAACGGATGCGAGAGCCAGGAGCGCGCAACCGAGCGCCGGAACATGCGTACGCAGTGTCATGGGTATCCTCAGGGCAACATGCGCTTCAGGACATCGTCCTTCAGCACGAAATGATGTTTCAAGGCCGCGAGCAGATGCAGCGTCGCGATGGCACCCAGGCACCAGGCGAGCACGTGGTGTGTCGTGAGCATGAACTGATACAGGTCCTGATCGGGACCTACCACATCGGGCAACTGGAAGAGATTGAACCAGCTGACCGGGAAATTGCGCGCCGATGACATGAGCCAGCCGGAGATCGGCAGGGCGAACAGCAGGACGTAAAGTGCCACGTGAGTAACGTGCGCCAGGATGCGCTCGTAAGGCTTGAGCGTCGCTGGCAAAAGGGGCACGGGATTCAGCCCGCGCCAGCCGAGACGAAGGATCGCAAGCATCAGGATGGTGATCCCGATCGACTTGTGGCGCGCGAGGGTCGCGAGCTTGTGCATACCCAGTGGCAGATCCGCAGCGATCAGCCCGAGGACGAACTGCGTGACGATCAGAACGACGATGACCCAGTGGAAGAGCTGCGCCAGGGAGCCCCAGCGAGCTGCAGAATTTCGGACCGGCATGGGGAGCAAGCTTAACGGGACAGCTCGTGCTTGCAACCGCAATTCAGCGCTTCTCGCGGTGGCGCTGCTGGTGGGCGCCTGCTCGACGCAGCCGAAAGCTCCGCTGCCGACGCAAGCGGCCAGCGCGCCGGGGCCGCCACGCCACATCGGCCGGCCCTACGATGTCGATACGCGGCAATCCGCTCTCAGCATTCTGGTCTACCGTGGCGGGCCGCTCGCCAGCGCCGGCCACAATCACGTCGTTGCATTGCATGAGCTCTCGGGCACGGTCTACGTGAATGCGGAGCTCACGCACTCGTCCTGCGCGTTGCACGTGCCCGTCGGAGCTTTCACAGTCGATGAGCCGCAGCTGCGCCAGGCCGCGGGTGCGGACTTTGCCGCTGCGGTTCCCGACAGCGCGCGTGAAGGCACGCGCCGCAATCTTCTGAGCCCGGCCGTGCTGGATGCCGAGGCGCATCCAGCGATCGATCTCGAATGTCTGGCATTCGCTACGGACTCGGCCGGACTGCGCGTGCAGCTCGAGATCGCCATTCGCGGCCAGCTGCATCAGGTGTGGGTGCCGCTGCACTATGAACTCAAGGATCAGCAGCTGAGCGCGGACGGCGAGCTCGCTCTGAGACAGAGCGAGCTTGGTCTTACGCCCTTCAGCGTGATGCTGGGCGCGCTGCAAGTGCAGGATCAGCTGACGATCCGCTTCCGTCTCGTTGCGCGCGCTACTTAGCGCCGAGCTCCTGCAGGATGGCCTTTGCGTGGTACACATCACGCAGCGCCGCCAGGATGATCGCCGGATGCACCGCGACGGCGCGATTCAAGGCGGCATCGAACCAGTAGTCGCCGGAAATCGAATTGATGTTGCCGTCGAAGATCAACCCGACGATCTCGCCCTTCGCGTTGATGAGCGGGCTGCCGGAATTGCCGCCGATGATGTCGTTGTCGGTGCTCAGGTCGAATTTCGTGCTCATATCGAGGCGGCTCTTGGCTGCGAGCCACGGCTGCGGCACGCGAAAGGGCGGGGCGCCGGTCGCGCGCTCATAGAGCCGGTCGAGGGTCGTGAACGGCGCAATCGTGGCACCGTCCTCGGTCCACCCCTTCACCGTCCCGTAGCTCAGGCGCAGTGTGAAGTTCGCATCCGGATAGACGCTGGTGCCGAGTGCCGCAAAGCGCGCATGGGCGATGCGCTCGGATGCCGCGGTGACCGGGGCTTCGACCTCGTCCTCGTAGCGCTTGCGCACGGCGCGCGCTTCCGCATCGACGCTTTGCGCAAGCTGGATCATCGGGTCCTTCGAATCGGCGATCGCCTGTGCCCCGCCCTGCCAGAGCTGGGCACGGATCGCGGGATTGCCGAGCTGCGTACCCTTCAGCAGCCGTGCGACCAGGGCATCGGGTGATTCGCTCGCCAGCAGCCGGCGCACGAGCGGGTAGTCGGGACCGAGCCATTCGCGCATGCGCTCGAGTCCCATCGTGAAGGTGATGGCTTCGAGTTCCGGATAAACCGGAACGTCGGCGCTCACCTGCTGCTGCAGGCGCGGCAGCGTCGAGTCCGTGTACTCGCGCAGGCGCTCCTCATTCGGCTTGCCGCGCTCGGCGGCGGCGCGTACCAGCACGCGCGCATAGCGGAACAGGCGCGAGTTGAACCCGGCGGCATTCTCGACAAACGTGTACGGCAGCACCAGCGCGCGCTCGGTCTGCTCGGCCTGCTCGATCTGCTTCCACGGATCGCCGGTCGACTTCGCGAGCTGTGGATCCGCGCTCACTTGCGCTTTCAACTGTGTTTCGGCCTGCGCCTTGCGCGCCAGCTGTGCATCATCGTGCAGCGCATCGAGGTCCTTGCGCCGCACTTTCAGGCTGTTCTCGAGCGAGTTCAGCGGCTCTTCGACGATGTGGTCGGCCTCGGCGCTCGACTTGCCGTACTGAATGTAGCGGCCGCGCAGCTCCGCCGCGCGCAGCAGCCAGGGCGGCAGGATGGCATCGCGCTGGGTCAGCAGCTGCGAGACGGTGAGCAGCCGGTCGGTGCTGCCGGGATGGCCGGTAACGAACACCACGTCGCCTTCCTTCGGTCCCGCGAAATTGAACTTCAGAAAGCTTGGCGTGTGCGCGGGCTTGCCGCCTTCATAAGCACGCAGGATAGACATGTCCAGATCCCAGCGCGGGAACTGGAAGTTGTCCGGATCGCCTCCGAAGGAGGCGATGTCCTGCTCCGGCGCGAATACGAGCCGCAGATCGGTGTAGCGCTTGAACTTGTAGAGGTAGTACTGCCCGCCGTTGTACAGATCGACGGATTCGCACTTCAGCGCGCCGTGCACGGGATCGGATTTCGCGGCCTCCTCGCACGCCTGCTCGAGCTGCGTCAAAACCTTCTTGCGTGCGTCGTTGGCGGCGCGCGCATCGAGACCGCTCGTGGCGGCGGTGACCTTGGCTGTCACGTCCTCCATCTCCATGAGCACGTCGGCGATCTGAGTGGAGCAGCGCAGCTCTGCGCGGGGACCCGAAGCCATGAAGCCCTGCTCGAGGAGGCTTGCGGTCTTGCTCGAGTGCTCGGCCAGACAGGCCTCGGCGCAGTGATGATTCGTCAGGATCAGTCCATCAGGGGAGACGAACGAGGCGGTGCAGTTGGAGAGGCGGATGGTCGAGGTGCGCACGCGGTCGAGCCAGGCGGGCGTCACTTGGACACCATATTTCTTCTGCACGGTGGCCGCGGGGAAGTTCTGGAACGTCCACATGCCCTCGTCGGCCCAGGCCGGAATGCTGAGTGTCGCCGCGAGTGCGGCGAGGAGTCTGCAAAGCTTCATGAGTTGTCCTTCAGGTGCTTCCCCGGATGAGCAGGAACAGAGTGCCCTCAGGGGATTCAAAGAGCGCATTGTCCGCCGGATCGAGGCTGCTTGGCAGTCCCTCGGCCGGCTCCAGCCCCGCCTCCCGCAGGCGGGCGATCCGGGTCCCCATGTCCTCGTCCACGTAGACCAGCGCGCTGCGGGAGAGGAGCTGGCGATCGTGGAATGCGAGGTCCAGGTGATCGCTGGTCAGGGTCTGGCGCGTGTACGGCTCCGCCAGCTCCTCGGTCGCGACAAAACCGAGCGGGTCCCAGAAACGTTGTGCGGCGGCG
>DATIYV010000045.1:0-57422 GCA_035517435.1 Steroidobacteraceae bacterium
AGGTCGATTTCATTCTGGAAGAGAACGGGCTGCTGCTACCCGTCGAGGTCAAGGCGGGCAACTCGGTCGGTGCAGATGAAGCGCGACACCTGGTCACTTTTCGCGAACGTCATGCGAATACACCCCGTGCTGTCTTGCTGAGTTGCGATCCGCAGATCAGAGTCATCAGGCCGGGCATACTCGCGTGTCCGTGGTGGGCGGTCATGTGACGCGACACCTGACTCGGCTGATTGCAACGTTAGAGCTCGGCCAGTTGCAACCCGGCTCGTTCAACTCGCCAGTACGCGAGCAATCCCGGCCGGAGGCTTCCGACACACTCGCCAAAGGGAATACCGGGAGTCGCGCCATGCCGAAAGTAGAACTACCTCTGTAGCTGACGAAGTAGCTAGAGAGGCTGGACGATCATGCTTCCTCTTCTCAATCAAACACATGCGAGCGCTGCGCGCGAGCAGGTGCAGAACGTGGAGTGAGCTCCACGGCCAGCACCACCCCGGCTGCACCCCGTCAAGACGCTCGGGCCGTTGCGGCGCTGCGCGTGAGGAATCGCGGCCACAGCGGGCGCAGCTTCACGATGAAGTCCCACGCCATGAGCAGCGCGCCCACGGCGAACACGACATCGCCCGGCAGCCGCAGCCACTGCCATAGCGTCGTCGTATCGTAGAACGCCTGGCTGCGTGCGTAGGCGAAACCGTGCTCGTAGACCGCATTCAGCTGCGGCCAGCCGATGGGGAAGAAATTGAGCACGATCCACAGCACGAGGCCACCGTTGTAGAGCCAGAACGCCCAGCGGCCGATGCGCTCGCTGAACGGATGCGCGTCAGCGGCGATGTATCGCAGACAGAAGTAGATGAGTCCCAGTCCGAGAAGACCGAAGGCGCCGAAGAGCGCAGTGTGGGCATGATTGAGCGTGAGGAAAGTGCCGTGC
Organism: Steroidobacteraceae bacterium; assembly: GCA_035517435.1. Classification (GTDB taxonomy): domain Bacteria; phylum Pseudomonadota; class Gammaproteobacteria; order Steroidobacterales; family Steroidobacteraceae; genus JASHUC01. The sequence goes on from DATIYV010000045.1 coordinate 926, forward strand.
TCGTAGTAGTTGACGAGCGGCGCGTTCAGCGTGCCGCCGCCGAACACACCGGCGCCGACGAAATTCCAGAAGGCGGCGCCGATGATGTAGGTGTAGGCGAGGCCGTATTTGAAATCCCCATGCTGCCGGATGGCGCGCCGGTGCTGGATCGCCTCGATCACGAGGAGCACGAGCGGCAGCACTTCGATGAAGGAGAACATCGTCCCGAGCGGCACCCAGATGCCCGGCTCGCCGGCCCAGTACAGGTGATGGCCGGTGCCGAGCACACCGCCGAGGAAGATCAGGATGAGCTCCAGGTACACAGAGCGCTCGGCGAGCTGACGCGACACCAGCCCGACCGCCATGAGGAGGTAGGCGCTGATCGCGGCAGCGAAGAACTCGAAGGACTGCTCGACCCACAGGTGCACCACCCACCAGCGCCAGAAGTCCGAGATCGTGAAGGACTTCTCGATGCCGGTGAGCGGGATCATCCCGAAGGCATACAGCAAGGCGATGTTGGCGGTGGAAGCCCAGATCAGGTGCTCGAGACGGATCCGTCCCGACCAGAACTGGCGCGTCGCCGTCGCGAGCGTGGCGCGATCCGGCCACAGTGCGCGGAACACGAGCACACACCAGATAGCGAGCCCGGCGAAGAAGCCGATCTGCCACGCGCGACCGAGCTGAATGTAGGAGAGGCCCTGGTTGCCGAACCAGAACCAGCCCTGGCGGATGTAGCCCATGATGCCGAGGTAGTTACCCGCAAGAGCGCCGACGACGATGAGCAGCGTCACCCAGAAGAGCGCGTCGACGAAGAAGCCTTGGGACTTCGGCTCCGCGCCGCTGATGGCGGGCGCGAGAAAGAGCGCGGCTCCGATCCACGACAATCCGATCCACACGATGGGCGACTGCACGTGCACGTCGCGCAGGAAGTTGAACGGCAGGAAGCGGTCGAGCTCGATGCCGTAGAAGCTCGCGCGCTCGGAGTAGTAGTGCGCCATGATCGAGCCGACCAGGATCTGCAGCAGCAGCACGGCGGCCACGATCAGGAAGTACTTGCCGATGCGGCGCTGGCTCGGCAGCAGGGCGCGAAAACGCGCCAGCACCGGATCCATCGGCGCCTGGTCCGGATCGTTCAGGAAGCGCTGATAGATGAAGAGGACGGCGCCGAAGGCGAAGAAGGTGAAGCAGAAGCTGATCCAGGTCCACATGAAGGTGCTCGTGGTCGGGGTATTGCCGACCTCGGGCTCGTACGGCCAGTTCTGCGTCCACGACACGTTCGTGCCTGGGCGACGCGCCACCGTGGTGAGCGCGCTGTAGATCAGGAAGTCTGCCGTTTGCGTCGCGCTCGTCTCATCGAGGCTGTAAGCCCGGGTCCACCCCCTGGCGTAGTCATGACGCAGCAGCGAGTCCGCCAGTGCCGTTCGCGTACTCGTCACAGCCTGCGACAATGCCGCGGGCAGTGTCACAGTGGATGCCGTCAGGTTCACCTTCTGCAGCTCGCCCTGCATCGCCGCGCGATCTCCCGCGAGGCGCTGCCGTGTGGCAGAGGCGAGCCTTACCAGCGTGTCGGCGGTGTAGTCGACGCCGAAATACGAGCCCATGCCGTACAGGCTCCCGTAGTCCATCAGATCCGCCTTCTGGAATCCGGCCTTGCCTGCCTCCAGGTCGGCGGCGGTCATGAGGATCGCACCGTCCTCCCCGATCACGCGCTCCGGCAGCGGCGGTGCGCCCTGGTAGGTCACTCGCGTGGTCCAGCCCAGGACGGCGAAGGTGACGACGGCTACTGCGAGGAGGATCCACTTGAGAACATTGCTGACCGGGTCTTCGGTATTCATGTGAGAACCTCCCGCGCGGGGAGCGCCACCGTACAGGGGCTGAGGCCAAGAGCGCCAGCAGATCGTCGAATGCCGGAGTCGCGGCGGGTGGTCCCACGCGTGCGGTGATAGCATCGAGACCGGGTCGCATGGGGGAAAATCCATGAAGTGGGTTCACGCCGCTTTGTTGATGATCGTCGTTTCCGCGCCGGTCCTGGCGCACCACTCCTTCGCCGCGGAGTTCGACCGCAAGAAGCCCGTGACGCTCAAAGGCACGGTGACGCGCCTTGATTGGCAGAATCCGCATGCGCGGATGTATATGGACGTGGTCGACAGCGCCGGGAAGCTGATCAACTGGGAGTTCGAGCTGGCGAGTCCGAACTCGCTCATGCTCGCCGGCTGGACCCGCAAATCGGTGCAGGCCGGCGACAAGATCACCGTCGAGGGATTTCTCGCGAAGGACGGCTCGCGCCTCGCGAACGCCAACAAGGTCACGACGGCCGACGGCAAGCGGATTCTGACCGACCAGACCTCACCCGACGCGCCCGCAGCGAAGTAAGCGCTACTTGCGAACGGCCTGGTATTCGCCTTCGACGGTCTGGATGAGCGTCTGGGTCACCGCTCCGGCGGCGTTGGTGACGAACTTGAAGGTGAAGCCGGGCCCCGAAAATTCGACGTTCGAGAGCGAGATCAGCTGCACGGTGGGGCCCATTCCGCTGAACGCGAGGTGATCGCCGTTCACGCTGATGGTGAGCGTGAACACCTGATGGGTCACCGGATCTGTGAACTCGTAGTTGCCGGCGTACTTCGCGAGCAGCGCGGGAGAGACCGGGACGCCCTTTTCATCGGAGGCCGTGCCGACCAGGTGCTGCCGGTCGCGCTCATTCTCGTTGCAGACATACTCAAGCTGCTCCGTGTCCGCATTCAGCTCGAGCCGCACGGGCACGGTCCACGGCTGCAGCAGCGCTCCGCGATCGACGAAGGTCCGCACCACCTCCAGGTGGCCAAAATCGGGCCGCCGGATCCGCTCCGTAATGCGCAGCGCCTCGGTGTGCGGATGGCCGTCATCGTCCAGCCAGGTGCGGTCATTGAAGCCCGTGCTCTGGATCACGAGGGTGTCGCCTTCCCAGTGACCGACCGAGTAACCCATCCAGTCCGGATTCGGGTCGTCCGGCAACGGGCGCCCGTCCAGAAAGATTTCGCGATAGGAGGTTCCGTTCCAGAGCATGAGCAGCAGCGCCGGCGTCTGAACGATCTTGCCCACGCCGGAGTCCACTTCGATTCCGGAAGGCAGGCACAGAACGCTCGGGTCGTCGCGGCCGAGCGTCTCCTTGCGTTTGGCGGAGAGTGCAGCGGCCCAGGCCTGCGGTTTGACGGCGTCCTGGGCCTTGCTGGTTGCCGGGATCCCGGCCGCATCCGCCCGCCACAGCCCCGACAGGTCCGGCTTGCCGTCCGGCATGCGCGGCGCGGGCGCGGACAGATCGGGCTTACCATCCGCGGTGCGCGGAATGCCCGGTGTCTTGTAGTGGATCCACTGCGCCTGGGCCGGCGCCGTCGAGATCGAAAAGACGATGGCAGCAGTCAGCACAGCCAACTGCCGGAACTGGAGGAAGTGTGAGGATGCTCGTGCCATCCTGCGATCGACATTATCACAACGAGAATTGAGGAAGCGCTGCCGCCGCGAATCGGTAGACTTCACGCCGAATGGCCGTTACTGACAGCACAGTCCAGCCCTCTCGCGGCCGCCTGTTCGTGATCGCCGCGCCCTCGGGTGCGGGCAAGACCTCGTTGGTCAAGGCGCTGCTCGAGCGCAACCCCGCGCTCAAGGTGTCGATATCGCACACCACGCGCAAGCCGCGGCCGACCGAGCAGCAGGGTCGGGAATATCACTTCGTCTCGGCAGCTGAATTTGCCGATCTGGTGGCGAGGGGACAGTTCCTCGAGCACGCGAAGGTCTTCGACAATTCCTACGGGACGTCCCGCGAGGAAGTCTCGCGCGCGCTGGCCGCGGGAACCGACGTCGTGCTGGAAATCGACTGGCAGGGGGCGCAGCAGGTGCGCCGGGCGATGCCCGACTGCATCAGCGTCTTCATCCTGCCGCCGTCGCTGGCGGCACTCGAAAACCGGCTGCGCAATCGTCGCACGGATGCCCCGGAGGTGATCGAGCGGCGGCTGCGCGATGCGGTGAGCGACATGTCGCACTGGAGCGAGTTCGGGTACGTCGTCGTGAACGACGACTTCGCCCGGGCGACCACGGATCTGGAGCGCATCGTCGCCGGCCGGGGTGAGGATTTGCGCGCCGGGCGCAAGGCCCTCGAACCTCTGGTTCGCAGCCTGCTCGGGATCGCGTAGACTATCCGGTCCCTGCGCCCCTTTTCGGCGCGCCGCATACTTTCCGAAGATCTACGCCATGGCCCGTATCACCGTCGAAGACTGTCTGCACAACGTCGATAACCTCTTCCAGCTCGTGCTGCTCGCATCGCAGCGCGCACGCCGCCTCGCCAACGGGGCCGAGCCCACCGTACCCTGGGAGAACGACAAGGCAACGGTCGTGGCGCTGCGTGAGATTGCCGAGGGCAATATCACCGCCGAGATGCTGCGCGAGCCGGAGCCGACGCCCGAAGCGGCCGTGCCGGACGCCGAAAATCAGTCCGCGTTCCGCGCGCCGCAGTTCGGCCTCGGAGACTGATCCGGACTCGACGCTCCTATGGACTATGCGTCTTCGCTCCTGGGACTGCTTCCCGGTAGCAGGCGCACTCCGGGTCTGAAGGAGCTTCTGTCCACGGTCGGCACGTATCTGCCGGCCGAGCAGGTCGAGCGGATCCGCGAGGCCGCCGAATTCGGCGCCTCAGCGCATCAGGGCCAGAAACGCCTCTCCGGCGAGCCCTTCATCGCGCATCCCGTCGCCGCCGCCTCGATCCTGGCGGACCTGCACCTCGATTCGGACACGATCATTGCGGCGATCCTGCATGACGTCATCGAGGACACGCCAACGCCCAAGGACCAGCTCGCGGCGCGGTTCGGCACCGACGTGGCCGAGCTCGTCGACGGCGTCACCAAACTCGACCAGATCAAATTCAAGAGCCGGGCGGAAGCGCAGGCGGAGAGCTTCCGCAAGATGCTGCTCGCGATGGTGCGCGATCTGCGGGTGGTGCTGGTCAAGCTCGCGGACCGCACGCACAACATGCGCACGATCGATGCGATGGCGCCGGCGCGGCGCCGCGCGATCGCGCGCGAAACGCTCGAGATCTATGCGCCGATCGCCGAGCGCCTCGGTCTCTACACTCTCAAACTCGAGCTCGAGGACCTGGGCTTTCACGCCCTCTACCCGCAGCGCTATCGCGTGCTCGAGCGGGCGCTGAAGCGCGCGCGCGGCAACCAGAAAGAGTTCATGAAGAAGATCGAGCAGCAGATGAACGCCGCGCTGCTCAAGAACGATATTGCCGCGCGCGTCGAGACGCGCGAGAAGCATCTCTACAGCATTTACGTGAAGATGCGGCGCAAGCGCTCGACCTTGAGCGAGATCGTCGACGTGTACGGGCTGCGCATCATCGTTGACAAGGCGGACACCTGTTACCGCGCGCTCGGGAGCGTGCACAGCGTGTTCAAGCCCATGCCCGGACGCTTCAAGGACTACATCGCGATTCCGCGCATCAACGGCTACCAGTCGCTGCACACGACGCTGTTCGGTCCCAACGGCGTGCCGATCGAGGTGCAGATCCGCACCGACGACATGCATCGCGTGGCCGAGTCCGGCATCGCCGCGCACTGGCGCTACAAGTCGGGCGAGGAGGGCGGCACGACGCAGCAGGCGAGCGCACGCGAGTGGCTGAGTCATCTGGTGGAGCTGCAGGAGGGCGGCAGCTCCGAGGAATTCCTCGAGAGCGTCAAGGTCGACCTGTTCCCCGACAAGGTCTATGTCTTCACGCCCAAGGGCGAGATCCTGCGCCTGCCGAGCGGCGCCACCGTCGTCGATTTCGCCTACGCCGTGCACACCGATGTGGGCAATCGCTGCGTCGCCGCCAAGGTCGACCGGCGCCTGACGCCGCTGCGCACGGTGCTGCGCAACGGCCAGACGGTGGAGATCATCACCGCCAAGGGCGCGATGCCCAACCCCTCGTGGGTGAATTTCGTCACCACGGCGAAAGCGCGCAGCGCCATCCGGCACTACCTGAAGACGTTGCGCCGCACCGAGGCGATCGCGCTCGGCCAGCGCCTGCTCAACCAGTCGCTCGCGGAATTCCAGCTCGCGGTCGAGGAAATCAACCCGCAGGCCCTGCAATCGACGGTCGGCGAGTTCGGCATGAAGGACGTGGACGAGCTGTTCGAGAAGATCGGTCTGGGAGAGCGTCTGGCGCCGCTGGTGGCGCGCCGCCTGCTACCCGCCGAGTCGCAGGAAGTGACCGAGGAAGGGGTGTCCGGCGCCCCGGCGCCGCTCGCCGTCGCCGGTACGGAAGGCCTGCTGGTGGCCTACGCGCGCTGCTGCTTCCCGATCCCGTACGATCCAATCATGGCGTTTCTCTCGAGCGGGCGCGGCATCGTGATTCACCGCGAGAGCTGCGTAAACGTCGAGGACTACCGCAAGCATCCGGAGAAATGGCTCCCCGTCTCCTGGCAGACGAGCGCCACCGATCGCGCCTTCAGCTCGCAGATCCGCGTGCACGTGCCCAATCGCATGGGCGTGCTCGCCGCCGTGGCGTCCGCGATCGCGAGTACCGAGACCAACATCGATCACGTCTCGGTGGAAGAGCGCGACACCGACACGTCGCTTCTCGTCTTTGAGCTGCGCGTGCAGGATCGCAAGCACCTGGCGCGCACCATCCGCACGATCCGGCGCATGCCGGACGTGCTGCGCGTAACGCGCACTCTGGCCGCACATTCCCGCAAAGGCAGCAAGTCATGACCCGTGAAATCATCCGCACGCCGCACGCGCCCCAGGCGATCGGCACCTACTCGCAGGCCGTGCGCGTCGGCAGCACCGTGTACATCTCGGGACAGATCCCGCTCGATCCGGCGAGCGGGCAGCTCGTGAGCGGCGACATCGAGGCGGAGATCCGCCGCGTGTTCGAGAACCTGCGCGCGATCGCACAGGCCGCCGGCGGCTCGCTCGCGAATGTCGCCAAGCTCACCGTGTTCCTGACCGATCTCGCGCACTTCCCCAAGGTCAACGAGATCATGCCGGCCTATATCGCGGAGCCCTATCCTGCCCGCGCGGTCGTGGGCGTGAAGGAGCTGCCGCGGGGCTCACGTGTCGAGATGGAGTGCATCCTCGCGCTTGGCTGAGCCTGCCGAACAGCGGCCGATCACACAGCTGCGGGGAGTCGGGCCGGCACTCGCCGAGCGGCTCCAGCGCCTCGGCGTCACGCAGGTGCAGGATCTGCTGTTCGTGCTGCCGCTGCGCTACGAGGATCGCACGCGCCTCACGCGCATCGGCGCACTCGAGGTGGGCCAGCGCGCCGTCATCGAAGGCGAAATCCAGCTCACCGAAGTGGCGTACCGGCGTCGCCGCCAGCTCTTGTCGCGCCTCTCCGACGGCACCGGACTCATCACGCTGCGCTTCTTTCACTTCTCGGGCGCGCAGCAGCGGCTGCTCGAGCGCGGCGTGCGCCTGTGCTGTTTCGGGGAAGTGCGCCGCGGGCCGCTCGGACTTGAGATGGTGCATCCCGAGTATCGGCGCGTCAGCGCCGAAGGCGCACCGCCGCTCGAGCAGACCCTGACGCCGATCTATCCCGGCACCGAAGGCGTCACCCAGCAGCGTCTTCGAGCCCTCATCGCCGAGGCGCTGGCGGGTCTGACGGACAGTTCGCAGGAGGGTTGGCGCAGCATCCGCGACTGGTTGCCGCGCGAGATCACCGAGCCTCTCGGGCTGCCGTCGCTGCGGGAGGCGCTCAACTACGTGCATCACCCGCCCCGCACGGCGCGCCTGCAGGAACTCGCGTTCGGCCGGCACCCGGCGCAGCGGCGTCTGGCCTTCGAGGAGCTGCTGGCGCACCACCTCTCGCTCACGCTGGTCAAGAAGGCGGTGAAGGGCGACCCCGCGGCGCCGCTCAAAGATGAGGCGAACCTCTCGCAGCGCCTGCTCGCAGGTCTGCCGTTCCAGCTCACCGGCGCGCAGTCGCGCGCGCTCGCTGAAGTCACCGCCGATCTGGTGCTTGACCGGCCGATGGCGCGGCTGCTGCAGGGCGATGTCGGCAGCGGCAAGACGGTGATCGCGGCCGCCGCGGCGGCGCGTGCGGCGGGCAGCGGCTATCAGGCCGCGATCATGGCTCCCACTGAGCTCCTGGCCGAGCAGCACTGGCAGTCGTTTGACCGCTGGTTTCAGTCCCAGGGGGTCCCCGTCGCACTGCTGCACGGTGCTCAGCCGGCCCGCACGCGGCGACAGGCCTTGGCCGCGATTGCCTCAGGAGAGATACAAATCGTCGTTGGAACGCATGCGTTGTTCCAGCAGGAAGTCGAATTCTTGCGATTGGGGCTGATCGTCGTGGATGAGCAGCACCGCTTCGGCGTGCAGCAGCGGCTCGCGCTGCACGAGAAGGGACGCGCCGCCGGACTCGTCCCGCATCAGCTCATCATGACCGCGACGCCGATTCCGCGAACGCTCGCGATGACCGCCTATGCCGACCTCGATATCTCGGTCATCGATGAGCTGCCCCCCGGCCGCACGCCGGTGCGCACGGTGATCGTCCCAGAGCAGCGCCGGCAGGAAGTCGTGCAGCGCGTGCTCGAAGCCTGCCGTGCCGGCACGCAGGTGTACTGGGTGTGTCCGGTGATCGAGGAGTCCGAGGAGCTGCGCTATCAGGCCGCCGAAGACACCGCCGCGGCACTCGCCGAGGCGCTGCCCGAAGTGAGCACGGCGCTCGTGCACGGTCGCCAGCCGAGCGCGCGCAAGGAACAGACCATGGCGGCGTTCAAGGCGGGCCGCATTCAGCTGCTGGTCGCGACGAGCGTCATCGAAGTCGGCGTCGATGTGCCGAACGCGACGCTCATGGTGATCGAGAACGCCGAGAGCCGCGGGCTCGCGCAACTGCATCAGCTGCGCGGGCGGGTGGGGCGCGGCACGGGCGCGAGCAACTGCGTGCTGCTGTACCGCGCGCCGCTCTCGCCGCTGGCGCGCGAGCGGCTGAAGGCCATCCGCGAGAGCAACGACGGCTTCGAGATCGCGCGCCGGGACCTGGAGCTGCGCGGCCCGGGCGAGCTCCTCGGCACGCGCCAGACGGGTCTGGCGCAGCTGCGCGTCGCCGACCTGCTGCGCGATGCCGACCTGCTGCCGCGCGTCCATCAGGCCGCGGAGCTGATGCTGCGCTCGCATCCGGATAAGATTGCCGCGCTCACGGCGCGCTGGATCGGGCCGGGCGAGCGCTACGCACGGGTGGGTTGAGCCGATGGCCGCTGTTTCACCGGACCTGAATCTCTCGCCGAGGCCCGCGGAGGCGCCGCTGTGGCATCGCCTCGGTCGGCGCCTCGAGGAATACACCGTGCTTGTGCGGCTCGACCGCCCGATCGGGATCTTCCTGCTGCTGTGGCCGGTGCTGTGGGCGCTGTGGATCGCCGGTGCCGGCAAGCCCAATCAGCAGGTGCTGATCGTTTTCGTCGCGGGCGTGTTCGTGATGCGCGCGGCGGGCTGCGTCATCAACGATCTGGCGGACCGCGATATCGATCCGCGCGTGAAGCGCACACGCAGCCGACCGCTCGCCGCGCGCCGCGTCTCGCCCACCGAAGCCATCGTGCTGTTCGTGATATTGGGGGCGTGCGCGCTGGTGCTCGTCTCGCGCCTAGACTGGTTCACGATGAAGCTCGCCGTCGTCGGCGGGCTGCTGACGGTCTCGTATCCGTTCTTCAAGCGCTTCTTCCCCCTGCCGCAGCTCTACCTCGGGATTTCATTTGGCGGCTGGGGTGTGCCGATGGCCTTCGCGGCCCTCCTGGGTATGGTGCCGCCACTCGCGTGGCTGCTGTTCATCGCTGCCGTCCTGTGGGCGGTGATCTACGACACGCTCTACGCCATGGTGGATCGCGAGGACGACATCCAGATCGGCATCAAGTCGACCGCGATCCTGTTCGCCGACATGGACCGCGCGATGATCTTCTTCCTGCAGGTGCTGATGCTGTGGACGCTGGTGCTGGTGGGCCGCCGGCTGCACTTCGGCCACTGGTACCAGGCCGGCCTCATCGCCGCCGGGCTCTTGTTCCTGTATCAGCAGTGGCTCATCCGCAGGCGCGAGCCCGCCGCCTGCCTGCGGGCCTTTCAGAACAACAACTACGTCGGGCTCGCGATCTTCCTCGGCATCGCCCTGCAGTACTTATACCGGCGCTGACGCCGGCAGCTCGTCCTGCGGCACCCAGAAGCCGTGGATCTGGCCAGGCACGCGATAGGGCATCTTCACCGTGCACACCGGCCCCGCATCCAGGTGCCTGGTGTCGACCAGCACGAGATCGGAGCGGCCGTTTTCCTTGTAGCGCGACGCCACGCCGATCAGGTAGCCGTCACCCTCCGGCGCGCCCTTCTTCCTCGGCACGAAGCACATCTCGGCAAGGCCCACATCCGGCCCTAAGCCAAAGAACTGCGCGGTGCGCGTCTGGTGATCGAACATCGCCCAGCGGCTGCCGGCCGTGCGATCGCTCGAGAGCAGGTAACCGTAGCGGTACGGCACGGTGTGGAAGCGATCGTCCTGGCGCGACAGCGCCCCGCTCACTCCCGGATACAGGTTCTCGATGTCGTAAGTCTTCTGGCGCTTGTTGGCGAGGTTCACGGTGAAGCGCATGACGCGCCCCTGCGCCTTCACGGGGTCCCACTTCTCGTGGATCTGCGGGAAGAACGGGAACTGGTTCGAGTCCCCGCCATCCATGTCGAAGTACACCTTCTCGCCATCCGACCACGCGCCCATGCCGTGGGTTGCCATGTAGCCGGGACCCTGAAACCAGCGCAGATCGCGGCCATCCCCGCCACGGCGCATGACTCCGAGCCAGGTCGGCAGCGTCGAGTCCCACGCGAAGTGCGGACCGCCGGCCTTGATGATGTCCATGTTCGTCGCGAGCGGGCAGACGTAGAAGAGGATGTGCTTCTGCGTCACGCCGAAGTCGTGAATCATGCCGACGTACGGCACCTTCACCCACGCCGACCAGTTGACCTTGCCCGTCTTGTCGGCCGAGAAGACGAAAATGTCATCGCTCGCGAGTCCCTTCGCCTCGTAGCCGAAGGCCACGAGCTCACCGGTCACCGGATCGATCTTCGGATGCGCCGTGAACGTCTGCCCCGCGAGGCCATCGTTGAACGTGTAGTAATCGTTCACCGTCTCGAGCGTGAGCGGATTCACGGCGACCGGCGGGCTGTCCTCCTTCAGCGCGAGCAACAGGCCGTGGTGGTAGAAAATCTGCGTGTTCGCCGTGCCGCGACTCAAGTTCGCGACGCTCGCATCGTCGGTGAACTTGTTGCGGTACATGCCGAAGAGGGAGCGGCGCGCCTCGTGCTGCGCCTTCCAGCGCTGCGTGCGCGCATAGCGGCTGCGAAAATCCACATGGCCGTTCTGGAAGCGGAACATCGACAGATGCCCTTCGCCGTCGAAGGGGATGTCGTGCGCGTACTTGTCGGGCTTCGGATACTGCGGATCCGGTCCCACGCGAAAGAAGATGCCGTTGAGATCGGCGGGCAGCTCGCCCTCCACCTCGCAGTCGTACAAGTCGTTCTCGGAGCGGTACACACCGCCCATCTCCTCGCCACCGCCACCGAACGCGCCGCGATCCTTGGGGAATGTCACCGTCGCCTGCGCCTCGCGCGCGCCACCCAAGGTGCCGATGACGGCGCCTGCGCCGGCGGTCGCAACGGCCCCCATGAAGCGGCGGCGATCCATCGCGCCCGTCTTGCCCGGATCGGGCGCTGCGGCGGAAGCGTTGTTCTCGGGAGGGCGATCTTGGCTGCGGCTCATGACGGCATCCCCTGGCAGGCGAACGAATCGTGGGGCCGGAGTATGGCGCAACGCCAGCCTCGCGGCACGGCGGGGCGCGTGTGCGGGCGCGCTGCGGTCGGCCGAAACGGGCTGATCACTTTCTGAGCAGTTGTCGACCGTAAGCGGGGCGCCAGGTTGACATCCGGCCGGCCGGCCCCGGAACATTCGCCGCGCACCGCGCCTCCCGCACGGCCGTCAGGGGTCATCCATGCGACAGTCCGAGCCCGCAGCGATCCGCCACGACTGGCGACTCGAGGAAGTCGAGGCGCTGTTCGCGCGCCCGTTCAATGATCTGATCTTCGAGGCGCAGCGCGTGCACCGCGAGCATCACGAGCCTAACGCGGTGCAGATGAGCACCCTGCTCTCGATCAAGACCGGCGCCTGCCCCGAGGATTGCGCCTACTGTCCGCAGAGCATCCGCTACGACACCGGGGTGGAGCGCGAAGCCCTCATGGACCTCGCCGCCGTCCGCGCCTGCGCCGAGCGCGCCCGGGAGGCCGGCGCGACCCGCTTCTGCATGGGTGCGGCCTACCGCTCGCCCAAGCCGCGCGAGCTCAAGGCCATCTGCGCCATGGTGAGCGCGGTCGGCGAGCTGGGACTCGAGACCTGCGCGACGCTGGGGATGCTGACAGCCGCACAGGCGCTGGAGCTCAAGGACGCAGGGCTGGACTACTACAACCACAATCTCGATACCTCGCCGGAGTTCTACGGCGAGATCATCACCACGCGCACCTACCAGGATCGGCTCGACACACTCGATGCGGTGCGCGCCGCGGGCCTGAAGGTGTGCTGCGGCGGCATCATCGGCATGGGCGAGTCGGTGCGCGATCGCGCGCAGCTGCTCCTGACGCTTGCGAATCTGCCGGAGCATCCCGAGAGTGTGCCGATCAACGAGCTGGTGCAGGTCCCGGGCACCCCGCTCGACGGTGTCGCGGAAGTGGATCCGTTCGACTTCGTGCGCAGCATCGCCGTGGCACGCCTGCTGATGCCGGCCGCGCACGTGCGCCTCTCCGCGGGGCGCACGCAAATGAGCGATGAGATGCAGGCACTGTGCTTCCTCGCCGGCGCCAACTCCATCTTCTATGGTGAGAAGCTCCTGACCACCGGCAACCCGGACGTCGAGCGCGACCGCACGCTGCTGTCACGCCTGGGGCTCAAGCCGGAGCGTGCGGCGCTGGAGTCGTGAATGGATCCGCGCGCGATCGGCGCGGAGCTCGAGCGCATCGAGCGACTCGGGCTCACACGGCGCCGGCGCACTGTCGAGGCGTTCACTGATCCCGAGCGCCCGACGCGTGTGCGTGTCGCGGGCCGCACGCTCGTCAATTTCAGCGGCAACGACTATCTGGGTCTCGCGCATCATCCGGCGCTCATCGCTGCGATGACGCAGGCCGCTGCGCGCTGGGGCGCGGGCAGCGGCGCCGCGCACCTCGTCAGTGGTCACGGTGAGGAGCATGCGCGCCTCGAGAAGGAGCTCGCCGGGTTCGTCGGCCGGCCGCGCGCGCTGCTGTTCTCGACCGGCTACATGGCGAATCTCGCCGTGCTGTCGGTGCTCGCCGGCCGCGGCGACCTGGTGCTGCTCGACCGCCTGAGCCACGCTTCGCTCATCGATGCTGCGTTGCTCGCGCGTGCGCGCGTGCAACGCTACCGCCATGCGGATGCGGCGTCGGCCGAGCGGCTCGTCACGCGGCCCGCCGGCAAATCCGGCGCCACGGTGATCGCCACCGATGGGCTCTTCAGCATGGATGGCGATGAGGCACCGCTTGCGAGTCTCGCGGCACTCGCACAGGCGCGCAGCGCATGGCTCGTGGTGGACGATGCGCATGGCCTGGGCGTCCTCGGCCCCACGGGACGCGGCACGCTCGAAGCTCAGGGGCTCGGGATGGCGGAAGTGCCGGTGCTCATGGGCACGCTCGGCAAGGCTTTCGGCAGTTTTGGTGCCTTCGTTGCAGGATCCGCCGAGCTGATCGAGCTTCTCATCCAGCGCGCGCGCACCTATATCTATACGACGGCGCTGCCGCAACCGGTTGCCGCCGCGACTCGCGCGGCACTCGTGATCGCGCAGCGGGAGAGCTGGCGGCGCGCGCGCGTGCTCGAGCTCACGCAGCGCTTCCGCCGCGGCGCCGCCGCCCTGGGCATCGCACTCACCGGCTCGATGACGCCCATTCAACCGGTTGTCATCGGCGAGTCGCGTGCGGCGCTCGAGGTGAGCCGCGAGCTGAGCGAGGCCGGTTTCTGGGTCGCGGCCATTCGTCCGCCGACGGTGCCGCGCGGCAGCGCGCGCCTGCGCATCACATTCTCCGCCGCGCATACGGAGCCCGAAGTCGACGCGCTCCTCGAAGCGCTGGCGCGTGCGCTGACGCGGGGGTCGGCATGAGCGCGCCGCAGGCCGATCCGTTCGCGCTCGATGCGGGGAGCGTGTCGCGCGCATTCGACCGGGCGAGCGCGGACTACGATGCCGCGGCGGCACTGCAAGCGCGTGTGCGCGAGGAACTGCTGGGACGGCTCGAGCCCTTTCAATTGGAGCCGCTGGTCGTGCTCGACCTGGGCGCCGGCACCGGACACGCCTGCCGCGAGCTTGTCCGCCGCTACCGCAAGGCCCGTGTCGTGGCACTCGATATCGCGCCGGGGATGCTGCGCCAGGCGCGCCGGCGCAGCGGACTGTTTCGCCGCTTCGTATGCCTGTGCGCCGATGCGCGCCGGCTGCCGCTGCGCGATGCGAGCGTCGGGCTGGTGTTCAGCAGTCTGATGCTGCAATGGTGCGATGACCTCGCCGCGGTACTCGCGGAAGTGCGGCGCGTGCTCGCTCCGGACGGATTCTTCGGCTTTGCGAGCTTCGGACCCGACACGCTGCACGAGCTGCGCGCCGCCTGGGCGGCGGTCGATGACGGCGCCCACGTGCACCGCTTCCTCGATGTGCACGATGTGGGCGATGCGCTCACTCGCGCCGGCTTCTCCGAGCCGGTACTCGATGTGGAGCGCATCGAGCTCGAGTATCCCGATGTGGGCGCGCTCACGCACGATCTGAAGGCGATCGGCGCTCACAACGCGATGGCGAGCCGCAGGCGCGGCCTGACGGGCAAAGGGCGCTGGCGCGCCATGACCGCGGCCTATGAGCCCTTCCGTCGCCGCGGCGCACTGCCGGCGAGTTACGAGGTGGTTTACGGCGCGGCCTGGGGCAGCCTCGGCGCCTCGCATGCCGCGCACGCCGCACACGCACCCGGCCTGGCTCGCGGTGAGGCTGTGATCACGCCGGATGCAATACGTCGGCCGGGTTCGCGGCGATGACGGGGATCTTCATCGCGGGCACCGATACCGGTGTCGGCAAGACCTACGTGGGCGTGCTGCTGGTGCGCGCGCTGGTGCGCCGCGGACTCAAAGTCGCGGTCATGAAACCGGTTGCGGCTGGAGCCGTGGTGACTGCCGCGGGGCTGCGCAACGAGGATGCGGTCAGTCTGATGGCGGCGGCCAATGTCGACGCCGCCTACGAGCTCGTCAATCCGTACTGCCTCGAGGCGCCCGCCTCACCGCACATCGCGGCAGCCGATGCGGGCGTCGTCATCGATCCCGCGCGCATCAGCCGATGCTTCGACGCGCTCGCGCAACGCGCCGACTGCGTCGTGGTCGAGGGCGCCGGCGGCTGGCTCGCCCCCATCTCCCCGACCGCGACGATGGCCGATCTGGCGGCAGCCCTGCGGCTGCCCGTGCTGCTCGTGGTGGGTCTGCGGCTCGGGTGCCTGAACCATGCGCAGCTCACCGCACGCGCGATCGGCGCAGCGGGCCTCGAGATCGCGGCATGGGTCGGCAACGAGATCGAGGCGGACTTTGCCCGCCAGGCGGAAAACCTGGCTTACCTGTCGGCCGCGCTCGCGCCCGTCCCCGGGGGTGCGATCCAGGCCGTCGAGCCCCTTTTCACGCGCCTCGCTGAGCGCCTCATCCGCGCCCCGGACGGACGTAAGCATTTGTCTTGAATAAAAAAATTGCTGCTGTAAGATGCCGGCCTTCACCCGCCGCAGACAGCTTGTGGACTGTGCGCCTCAGCGAATCGTGATCTCACCGAACTGCTCGCTGAGCGTGCAGGGCGCCTGCCTCTTGTTCGCGAGCCTGACACTCAGCTCCATGGGTGTCGCCGCAGTGATGGCCTGGCACGGCTTCTGGCCGGTCTTGCCCTTTGCGGGCCTCGAGATGGCGCTCCTCGCCTGGGCGCTGCGCGTGAGTCTGGAGCGGCGGCATCACCGTCAGACGATCACGGTGTCGCAGGATGATGTATGCGTGGAGTCCTGCACCCGCGGCTGCGCGGTCCAGGTCGTGTTCCCGCGGCATTGGGCACAGGTTAAACTGCGCGGCCCCTCATCGCGCCTGCATCCGAGCCGCCTCGTGATCGAGTCGCATGGGCGTCAATGCGAGGTCGGAGATTTTCTGACCGAGAACGAGCGCCGTGGGTTGGCTATGCGGCTCAAGCAGCTGATCGGCCGCATCAATGAGTCGCCGAGGCTCGCGTAGGCAGTTTGGGCCCTTGCTGCAAAGGGCCACGGGAAAAATGATGTTGAAATCTGTGCGTTATCTCGCCGCGCTCGCGGCCGTCCTCGCCACTTCGAGCCCGGCTGTCCACGCCGATGAAGGCTGGAGCCTGCTCAATATGACTCCAGGCGTGACGGCGATGTCGCGAACGATCTACGACCTGCACATGACGATCTTCTGGATCTGCGTCGTCATCGGCGTCGCCGTGTTCGGCGTGATGATCTATTCGATCGTGATGTTCCGGCGTTCGACCGGGGCGGTGCCCGACACCACGATGGTGCACAACACCAGAGTGGAGATCGTCTGGACCGTGGTGCCGGTCGCGATCCTGATCGCGATGGCGGTACCTGCGGCCAAGACGCTGGTCCAGACCGAGGATCTGCGCAATACCGAGCTCAGCATCAAGGTGACGGGCTATCAGTGGGGCTGGAACTACGATTACCTGGATCGCGGCGTGACGTTCTTCTCGCGCCTCGACCGGCAAAGCGATGCGGCACGCCAGCTCGCCTCGGGAATCGACCCCAACACGGTGCCGCATTACCTGCTCAACGTCGACAATCCGCTGGTGGTGCCGGTCGGCACCAAGGTGCGCCTGCTGATCACCGCGCACGACGTGATCCATTCCTGGTGGGTACCGGCGTTCGGCGTGAAGAAGGATGCGATTCCGGGCTTCGTGAACGAGGCCTGGTTCCTCATCGACGCGGACAAGCCCGGCCTGTACCGCGGCCAGTGTGCCGAGCTCTGCGGCCGCGATCACGGCTTCATGCCGATCGTGGTCGACGCGCGCAGCAAGGCTGATTTCGATGCCTGGGTGAAGGCGAAAGCCGCCGAGCAGAAACCCCAGACGACCACGCCCGCAACGGCCCAGGCGAGCGCATCCGCGCCGACGACCGGCTGACAAGAGACCCAAGATCATGGCGCAAAACACGCATTCACACGGCTCTCACGGCTCCCACGACTCGCACGCGGCGCACGCCGGCCACGCACAGCATCACGACCACAAGCCGCACGGCTGGCGGCGCTGGGTCTACGCGACCAATCACAAGGACATCGGCACGATGTACCTGGTGTTCGCGGGGCTCATGTTCTTCATCGGCGGCTCGATGGCGATGGTCATCCGCCTGGAGCTCTTCAAGCCCGGCATGCAGTTTGTCGATCCCGCGTTTTTCAACTCGATGACGACGATGCACGCGCTGGTGATGATCTTCGGCGCGGTCATGCCCGCCTGGACCGGCCTTGCGAACTGGATGATTCCGATGCAGGTCGGCGCGCCCGACATGGCGCTGCCGCGCCTCAATAACTTCAGCTTCTGGATCCTGCCGTTCGCGTTCCTGATCCTGCTGTCGACGCTGTTCGTTCCGGGCGGCGCACCTGCCGGCGGCTGGACGATGTACCCGCCGCTCGTGCTGCAGGGCGGGTCTTCCTTCCCGATGCTGATCTTCGCGGTGCACATGATGGGCGCCTCCTCGATCCTGGGGGCCATCAACGTCATCGTGACGATCATGAACATGCGCGCGCCCGGCATGACGCTGCTGCGCATGCCGCTGTTCGTGTGGACGTGGCTGATCACGGCCTACCTGCTGATCGCGGTGATGCCGGTGCTGGCGGGTGCCGTCACCATGCTGCTCACGGATCACTTCTTCGGCACGACGTTCTTCACCGCCTCGGGCGGCGGGGATCCGGTGATGTTCCAGCACATCTTCTGGTTCTTCGGCCACCCCGAGGTCTACATCCTCATCCTGCCGGCCTTCGGCATCGTCTCGGAGATCATCCCGACGTTTGCGCGCAAGCCGCTGTTCGGCTACGAGGCGATGGTGTACGCGACTGCCTCGATCGCGTTCCTGTCGTTCATCGTCTGGGCGCACCACATGTTCACGGTGGGCATGCCGCTCGCGGGGCAGCTCTTCTTCATGCTCTCGACGATGCTGATCGCAATCCCCACCGGCGTGAAAGTGTTCAACTGGACCGCGACGCTGTGGAAGGGCTCGCTGTCATTCGAGCCGCCGATGCTGTTCGCGCTGGCATTCCTGTTCCTGTTCACGATCGGCGGCTTCTCCGGGCTCATGCTCGCGATCGTGCCGGCGGATTATCAGTACCAGGACACTTACTTCGTGGTGGCGCACTTCCACTACGTGCTGGTGCCCGGCGCGATCTTCGCGATCATGGCCGGCGTGTATTACTGGCTGCCGAAGTGGACCGGCAACATGTACGACCAGAAGCTCGCCAAGTGGCACTTCTGGCTGTCGACGATTTTTGTGAACGTGCTGTTCTTCCCGCAGCACTTCCTCGGGCTCGCCGGCATGCCGCGCCGTATCCCGGACTACGCCGTGCAGTTCACCGACTGGAACATGGTGTCCTCGATCGGTGGCTTTGTGTTCGGGGCCTCGCAGCTGCTGTTCCCGTACATCATCTGGAAGTGTGTACGGGGCGGTGAGCGCATTGGCAACAGGGCGTGGGAAGGCGCGCACGGACTCGAGTGGGAGCTGCCCTCGCCGCCGCCGTATCACTCCTGGGAACAGGCGCCTTCCGATGCCGTGATCGCGCGCGGCGCCGAGCACTGAGGCGATCCGCGGACGATGCAGCAGGTGCCAGTGAGCGTGGGCGAGACCGATGTGAGCGCAGCCGAGCGCCGCCGACGTGTGCGCAGAACCACATTCGTGCTCATGCTGGTGGCGCTGTGCTTCTACGGCGGCTTCATCGCGATGTCCGTGATACGGGCTCACCGATGAGCGCTGGCGGTAAGCTCACGCGGGAGAAGAACCGCCGCTCGATCCGCTCGCTCACGGCGCGGCTGCTCCTGTTCACCGCTGGGGCCTTCGCCTTCGGCTTCGCGCTCGTGCCGCTGTACGACGTGCTGTGCACCGTGACCGGCGTGGGCAACCAGAAGGCGCTGGCCCGCGCCGCTGTCGTCACCGAGAAGCCCGACGTGAACCGCCTGGTCACGGTCGACTTCCTGGCCGACCTGCCGAGCTACGGCAACTGGGAGTTCCGCCCACTCACCGCATCGATGCAGGTGCATCCCGGCAAACTCTACGAGGCGAAGTTCCGCGCGCACAACCTCCTCGGGCACGACACCGTCGCGCAGGCGGTGCCGAACATCGCGCCCTCGAAGGCTGCAGCGTACTTTCGCAAAACCGAATGCTTCTGCTTCTCGCCGCAGGCGTTCAAGCGCGATGAGGAGCGGGTGATGCCGGTGCGCTTCTTCGTCGATCCGCAGCTGCCCGGCTACATCGACCGCATCACGCTTGCGTATACCTTTTACGATTCCTCGGAACTGATTCCAGCTAGGAAGTGACCATGGCACAGGCCCATACCGCGAATCCCGGGAAGTACTACATCCCGCACAACAGCCCCTGGCCGATCCTGGGGTCGGTGTCGCTGTTTACGACCATGCTCGGCGCGTTCGGCTTCCTGAACGGCTGGTACGGCGCCTGGGCCTTCATTCCCGGAGCGGCGCTGCTCGCTTATCTCTTCTTCCGCTGGTTCGGTACCGTCATCGACGAGAATCAGCACGGCATCTTCAATCTGCAGGTGGATCGCTCCTTCCGCATGGGAATGATGTGGTTCATCTTCTCCGAGGTCATGTTCTTCGGCGCCTTCTTCGGCGCGCTTTTCTATGCGCGCACGCTCGCGGTGCCGTGGCTCGGCGGACAGGGCGTGAAGATCTTCACCAACCTCATGCTGTGGCCGCACTACGAGGGCAACTGGCCGACCAACGGACCGGCGCATGTGGGCGGCGTGAAGGGCGCCTTCCACGTCATCCCGGCGTTCTCCCTGCCGGCGATCAACACGCTGATCCTGCTCACCAGCGGCGTCACGGTCACGATCGCGCATCATGCGCTGCGGACGGGCAAGCGCGGTGTGCTCGCGCTATTCCTCGCGCTCACGTTCCTGCTGGGTTTCTCGTTCGTCGGGCTGCAGGCTCACGAGTACGGCGAGGCCTATAGGGAGATGGGGCTGCGCCTGTCCACCGGCATCTACGGCTCGACCTTCTTCATGCTGACGGGCTTCCACGGCCTGCATGTGACGATCGGCGCGATCATGCTGCTGTGCATCTGGGTGCGGGTGCTGCGCGGACATTTCACGCCGCAGCGCCACTTCGCCTTCGAGGCGGTAGCCTGGTACTGGCACTTCGTCGACGTGGTCTGGCTCGGCCTGTTCGTCTTCGTGTACTGGCTCTAGCAGCGTTGCGGCCGTCAGTGTCCGTTCAGGCCGTGCGGTGAGATCAGGCCGGCGTACCAGGCGGCCATCAGCAGCACGAACAGCCCGAGCGAGAGCCCGACGCGCAGCGCGAGCGCGCGCACCATCTTGCGCGAGTCGCCCTTGCTGCTCGAGAGCTGATACAGCGCGGAACCCAGGCTCGCGATGATCGCGATCAACATCAAGATGACGAGCAGGCGCAGCAAACTCTCCATGAGATCTCCCGCGCGGTGTCGGGCGAGCCGCGCGGCGCCATTATAGAAGCGCGGCGAGCCGGTCATGCCCATCGTCCGCATTCGCCTTGGCACGCGCGTGTTCGCCCCGACCTGGCTCATGACCCTGCTGACGATCGCCCTGTGCATCCTCTTCATCCGCCTGGGCGAGTGGCAGTGGGATCGGGGCGCGGTGACCCAGGCGCTGTGGGATGCGTTCGCGCGCGGCGCTGATGCGCCGGTCGCGCTCGATGCGGCTCAGGTGACGAGCCTGCCGCGCTTCAAGCGGATTCGTGTCACCGGGCGCTTCGATGCGAGCCATCAGTTCCTGCTCGACAATCGCACGCACGCGGGCCAGGCGGGCTACGAGGTGCTGACGCCCCTCGCACTTGCAGGCGGCGCGGTACTCCTCGTCGACCGCGGCTGGGTGGCCTTCAGCGGCTATCGCGCGAAATTGCCGGATATCAGCATGGCGCCGATTGCGACGGATCTCGAAGTGAGCCTCACCGGTCGCATCGATCAGCTGCCGAGTGGCGGGCTCGCGCAGGGACGCATGCCGCCGCCCAGCACCGGAGCCTGGCCCCGAGTGACGACCTACCCCGACATGCCGCAGCTCTCTGCCGCCTATGGCCGCACACTCCTGCCGCGCATTTTGCTGCTCGATCCTGGCGTTCCGGGTGGCTACGTCCGGGAATGGCAGGCACCCGGACTGTCGCCGCTGCGGCACTGGTCGTATGCGGTGCAGTGGTGGGGGTTCGCGGCGACGCTGTTCGTGATCTGGCTCGTTCTCTCCACTGGCAAGGTGCCATCGGCATGAGTGCACAGGCTCCGCAGACCCAGGCACTGGCCAGCCTGCGCGCGCGCAATTTGCGTACGGTGGGCGCACTCGCTGCGCTTTTCATGCTGCCGCTGCTCGCGGCGTTTTTGCTCTACTACGGGCTGGGATGGCGTCCGTCGGGACACACCAATTACGGCGAGCTCATTCAGCCGCCGCTGCCGCTCGAGGCGAGCGGGCTCAAGCTAGCCGACGGCTCACCGGCGGGAGCGGATCTGCTGCGTCGTCAGTGGACGCTGGTGTACGTGGGAGCGGGAGACTGCGATGAGAGCTGTCGCCATGCGCTCTATGTCATGCGCCAGACGCGGCTCGGGCTCAACACCGACATGACACGCGTGCGGCGCGTGTTCCTGGCGACGGGCGCCTGCTGCGACCGGGCCTTCCTCGAGCGCGAACATCAGGGCCTGATCCTGGTCGATGCCAGTGCGGCGCCACGGCTGCTCGCGCAGTTTCCGGCGGATGAGCGCAGTCAGATGCTGTTCATCGTCGATCCGCTGGGTAATCTGATGATGCGCTACGATGCCCGGCGCAATCCGCGCGGTCTGTTCGAAGACCTGAAGAAGCTGCTGCAGCTGTCTCACATTGGCTGACTTCACCCCATCGCACATCTCTCCGCCGGCGCAGTGGCTGCGCCGGCTCGCCCTCGCCGGCGTGCTGCTGGCGTTCGTCGTCGTGGTGCTGGGTGCCTACGTGCGGCTGTCGGCGGCCGGTCTCGGCTGTCCCGACTGGCCGGGCTGCTACGGCCACGCGACGCCGATCGGCGCGCACGCGAGCGCGGCCGCCACCAGAATCGATCTGGGCAAGGCCTGGCGCGAGATGATCCATCGCTACGCCGCCCTCACGCTGGTGCTGATCATCGTGCTGATCGCGGCGCTGGCGATCGCGATGCGCCGCTCGCGCCTCGTGCCAACGGCACTGCCCATCGCACTGTTTGCGATCGTGGTGGTGCAGGCCGCGCTCGGCATGCTCACCGTGACCTGGCAGCTCACGCCGCTCATCGTGACCCTGCATCTGCTCTTTGGCATGACGACGCTCGCGCTCCTGTGGTGGCTCGCACTGTCACTGCGGATTCGGCCCGTGCTGATACCTCCCGAGCCGCCGCGCGCCGCGCAGTTCGTGCTGCTCGCTCTGGTTGCGCTCATCGTGCAGATCGCGCTTGGAGGATGGACCAGCAGTAATTACGCCGCCATCGCCTGCCCGGATCTGCCGACATGTCGCGGCTCGTTCTGGCCCGCGGCGGATTTTCGCGATGCGTTCGTGCTGTGGCATCCGCTCTCGGTCAACTATGAAGGCGGCGTGCTGTCGGATCCGGCGCGCATCGCCATCCACTTCACGCACCGCCTGGGCGCCATAGTCGCAACCATCGCGCTCCTGGGCGCCGCCTGGGCCGTGCTCAAGCGCCCCACGCTGCGCTATGCGCACGGGCTGGCAGGCTTTGTCGTGCTCGCGCTGGCCCTGCAGCTCACCATCGGGGCATCCATGGTGCTGCGCGGCTTTCCGC
The DNA here is from genome assembly GCA_035517435.1 of Steroidobacteraceae bacterium. Classification (GTDB taxonomy): domain Bacteria; phylum Pseudomonadota; class Gammaproteobacteria; order Steroidobacterales; family Steroidobacteraceae; genus JASHUC01. The sequence continues at coordinate 23,926 of DATIYV010000045.1, forward strand.
TCGCACTCGCCACGGCGCACAACGCCGGTGCCGCGCTCACCCTGCTCGCGGTGCTGGCGCTGCTGCATCGCTTGAGGACGCACGCTTGAGAGCCGCTGCCGCGATGCCGCTGTGGCAGGCCTACCTCACGCTCACCAAGCCGCGGGTTGTTTCGCTCATCGTGTTCACGGCGATCGTGGGCACATTGCTCGCAAGTCCCGGTCTGCCGCCGCTCGATGCGCTCATCTGGGGGACGCTGGGGATAGCGCTGGCATCCGCTTCCGCCGCCACTCTCAATCACGTGCTCGACCGCCGCATCGATGCGCAGATGTCGCGCACCAGCGGCCGGCCGCTGCCTCAGGGTCTGATCAGTGAAGCGCAGGCGCTCGCCTTCGCCGCAGCGCTGGGCATCCTCTCGATGTTCATTCTCGCGTTCCTGGTGAACCTGCTGACGGCCATCCTGACCTTCGCCTCACTGATCGGCTACGCCGTGATCTACACCGTGTGGCTGAAGCGTGCGACCTCGCAGAACATCGTGATCGGGGGCGCCGCGGGCGCAGCCCCGCCGGTACTCGGCTGGACGGCGGTCACCGGCACGGTGGATGCGCACGCGCTGCTGCTGTTTCTCATCGTTTTCGTGTGGACCCCGCCGCATTTCTGGGCGCTCGCGATTGCGCGCCGCGATGAGTACGCCCGTGCGGGGATTCCCATGCTGCCGGTCACGCACGGCATCGCGTACACGCGGCTGCACGTATTGCTCTACACGGTGCTGCTGGCCGCCGTGACACTGCTGCCCTTTCTCACGCGCATGAGCGGGCTCATCTATCTCGGCACCGTCGTGGTGCTGAATGGATTGTTTTTGTACTACGCGCTGGTGCTCAAGATCACGGCGCGCACCGAACTGCCGATGAAGGTGTTCCGCTTCTCCATCACCTACCTCATCTGGCTGTTCGCCGCACTACTTGTGGATCACTACCTGCCGACGACCCAGAGCCTCGCTGCCATCTGATGGCGAGAATCTAGAACTGCTCGAGCCTGAAGCGGGTTCCGGGCGAACCTTCCAGCGCGAGCTGGCAGCTGCCGGCGGTCCTGGACACCTCGTAGCGCAGCTGCGGATCGTACGCAAAATAAACGTAGCGCCTGGCGCAGCGCAGTTTGACTTCGGAAATGACGCCCTCATCCACGACGACCTGGAAGTGACGCTTGAGCAGGCGCAGATACCACGCGTGATCGTCAATGGTTCCAGTCACTTCGAGATTGCTGTCATCGGTGCGCGATCTCTCGATCTTTGCAATGATCGGCTGCAATTTCGCCGTGGTCTCCGCATCGACGCCGATTCCCTGCAGGTCACGCCAGTGGCCCAACGCTTCGGCATAAAAGTGCAGGTCGATCTCCAGCCGCAGCGTCAGGGTCAGTGCTGCTCGAAACATGGCGCGCGGCAAGTACGGTCCGCCATCACCCCGGCTCAGAGCTCGGCGCAGTCCATGCAGCTGCTGAACCTCGGTGCCCCAGAGCTTCGCGTACTGGTATTGCGCCATTCCATAAAAAGCATCTTCATACAGCGTCAGCACCTGCAGGTGAGCCATCTCCTCGTCGGCCGCGGATCGATCCTCGCGCTTGAGCGCCGCCAGAAACTTTCTGTAGGCCTGAATGAAATCAGTGTTCGCGCCAGGAGCGAAATTCGGATTGACGAAGTGATACCTCATCTCGTACGCAGATTCGATGGCCTGACCGTTGAGCGTACCCGGCTCAAAAGTCGAATGCGCGAGCGCATCGAGCGCCAGCTTCTCGAATGTCCTGTTGCCCGTTGAGTCGGATACGGAAATCTCGAAGGGCTTGCCCTTGGGATCCACCATGAAGCTCAGATTCACCCAGCCTTCGCTACCGCGATATTGCTCGCGGGAGGGGTATTCCGGTGTCACCAGCTTTTTGGACTTTGGCGCCTGATAGAGCTCGATCGGAACAGCTGCTTGATCGGGGGTGCCAGGCGCCGTGGCCGCAGGCTCTTGCGCAATCGCGATGCCACAGATTACGCCGCTCAAGAGAGCGGCCATCGTCGGAAGCCCTGCGGTCATGAGGCGGATCCCTGGGCCTGCATTTCAGGATCGCGGCGCCTGCTGAGTCACGCGATCCGCGATCTCCTTCAGCAGCTCATCGACCTTGGTCGGATCGAGCTTCTCCGGCACCGGCGCCGCGGCACTCGATTTGGGAGCAGGCAGGGTGAACTGCGCCGAGCTCTTCCAATGGCTATCGTCGAAGTCCTTCGCGACTGCAGCCAGCGGCATACCGAAAGCCTGGGGCACGGCCTCCTCGGCCGGAGTGCCCTGTCGCATGAGTGTCGTGAGGTCGCGGTAGCGCGCGCGCCGCTCGGGTGTCGTGAGCAGCCCGTACTGCGCCCAGTCGCGCGCACGCAGCGCGAACGAGCGCAGGTCTCCGCCATCGCGCAGATCCCTGGCAGTCGTCGACAGCAGCTTGGCCAGATCGTACTTCACCGCCGAGGCATGGTCGGTGTCCGGCTGGAAGGGCCCGCTCCTGCTGAGAATCACCGTGCCGTCAGGCTTGATTAGCAGTCCGTTGAGGACGTTCGAAACGCCGAACAGGTACCAGGGCGGGTAGCCCCGCGTAGGTCCCGACATCAGTACGCTTTCGGCAGTCAGCAACATCATTCCCTGCATCGACTGCTCGAAGGTGTCGTTGTCGATGAAGGCCGCGATGTCGTAGTCCGTCCCCGGCAGTACCTTGCTCGAGATGCGCATGCCGCGGGAGTTCTGAGTGCGCTTGTCGGCATCGCTCAGGAACACGCGACGTGAATCCGAATCGGAGAGCACGTACACCACAATGGGCTTGAGGCGCGTGTCCTCGTCGAGCCCAGCGAGATCGCGCAATACGCGCTCAAAGGTCTGGAACTTGTTGGCAACGCTCGAGCATTGCTTCGCGCTGTCATCCGAGATCACGGTCAATCGTTCGGACGTCACCCGCCAATAGGAATCGGCGTGCGCTGCGAAGGCTGGTGCGATCCCGAGCAGCAGGAAAAATGAGCTGCGACGGTACGCTCGCAACCGCGATCGATGCAGGAGCCTTGCTCTCATGAGTCCCCCCGGGCGCGGACGCTTGTTGTTGTTTGCCGGATTGCGGCGCCCGCGCAGGAGCAGATGTAGCGCGACTCGGCGCTCACTGCAACGCTTACGTAGATTGCAGGCGGCTCAGCGCGTCAGCGTCAGCTGCCAGGAGGAGAGCCGCTGGCCTTCCATGAGCAGCAGCGCGTGCGCTTCATAGCGATCCGCGCTCACCTGGCGCAGACACTCGGTGCCCTGATAGCCGCCCTGCTCGGAGCGGTACAGCGACACGATCGTCGGTCCCACGATTGCGAATACCCCATGGAGCTTGCCGAGCGCGGAGCTGTCCGAGCTCCACCTGGACGCCAGCGCATCCTTCCCCGGAATCTCTATCGTGTAGATATTGACGAATTCGGCCGGCGGGGAGGCAAGGACCTTCATGCGTCCCGCGAGCATCCAGCACGCCGTACCGTGAGAGATCTCGGTGCGGCCCTCGACGGGAATGCCCTGGCCGTCGCCGCTCCAGAACGTGCCGGTCAGCGTCCACAGCCCAGGCTCGTAGAGGAACGTGTGGTGCATGGGCGCATTATGGCGCGGCGCTTCATTTCCCGGTACGGTTAGGCATGCTCATCGAGCGCGTCTGGGCGGCGAACGATTACCGCAATTTTCATTATCTGATCGCCTGTCCCGAGACGGGTCAGGCACTTGCGGTCGATCCGCTCGAGTGGCGCCTGTGCCTGGACGCCGCGCGCAGCCGCGGCTGGGATATCACCCAAATCCTCAACACGCACGAGCACAAGGATCACACCGGCGGCAACGCCGGCCTGGTCGGCGCGACCGGCGCGCGAATCCTCGCGCACGCGGCAGCGGCGAGCCGCATCGGCGGGGTCGACCGCGGCTTGTCCAAAGGCGATGTGATCAAGGTCGGGCGGACGGTGGAGCTCGAGTGCCTGGACACGCCCGGTCACACCATGGCGCACATCTGCGTGTTCGCTCACACGGAGGAGCCCGCGCTGTTCTCCGGCGATACGCTGTTCAATGCCGGCGCAGGCAACTGCCACAGCAGCGGCAGGCCCGATCTGCTGTACCACACGTTCGTCGATCAGCTGGAGCGCCTGCCGGATACGACGCGGCTGTATCCCGGCCATGAATACCTGACCCGGAATCTGGAGTTCACGCTGGACCGCGAGCCTGGCAATCGCGATGCCGCGGAGCTGCTCTCGCACTGCCGCAACCAGGACCCGGAAGCCGCCATCGTCACCACGCTGGGCCAGGAGAAGCGGATCAACGCCTTCTTTCGCCTGAGCAATCCAGTGATCATTGCGCGCCTCAAGGAGAAGTTTCCGGACCTCGGCGAGAAGCCGGACCCGCAGACGGTGTTCCTGAAACTGCGCGAATTGCGCAATAGCTGGTAGAGCGTGCGACCCGATTTGAAACGGGGAGCGGCGGCTTCACCCTCCGCCGTGGTCGTGCAGCGGTTCTTCGCCGCCGTGCTATGTGCGGCGCTCTCCTCCACCTCCTGGGGCGCCTGCAAGATTCTGCAGGCGGGAGAATTAGCCGTCTCCATCGAAAACAACCGCGTGGTCACCAACGGCGAGCTGCTGGGCGAGCCCGTCCATCTGCTCATCGATACGGGCGCGAGCATTAGCTTCATCTGGGAGAGCGTCGCGAGAAGACTGCGGCTCCCGGTAAGCGATCTGGAAGCCGAGAGCGTCCTGGGGCACGAAGCGGGATCCACGCTGGTCAAGCAGCTGAAAGTCGGGGCATACCCAGCGGATGGTGTCCGCCTGCGCGTGGTCTACGATTCCCGAGGCAGTCAGTTGGCAGCCTATCCCCTCGTGCTCGGTTGGGACTTCTTCTCCATATTTACGACCGAATTCGACCTCGCCCACGGCAAGATCCGGCTGTTGAAGCCGAAGGACTGTCAGCCAGAGGATCTGCCGTACTGGACAAAGAGCTATTCGCTCGCGCAGCTCGAGCGCAATCAAGAGTTCACCTGGCCGATGCGGACCGAAGTGCGGCTGAACGGCAGGGCGATGGACGCCATCCTCGACACGGGTGCACGCATTTCCCTCGTCGGACGCGCCGCCGCCGCTCGGGCCGGCGTCAGGGCGTCAACCGACACGGGAGTCTCCGGGAGCACGCAGGAGCCGCGCAGGTTGTCGGGTCGGTTCGACACCTTCACGATCGGCGATGAGACCATTCACGATGTGACGCTGGTCATGGCGGATCTGTTCCCCTGGGCCAAAGTGCCCAGCGGTTCGCACATCATGCGCGTGCCGGATGAAGCGCCGAGCATGCTGATTGGGTGCGACTTCTTCCTCTCCCACCGGATCATCGTGGTGCCCGACAAGCGCAAGCTGATCTTCACCTACAACGGCGGCCCAGTCTTCCAAGTCGTGCAACCCGAGTAGTCCGACTTCTGAACCCGGCTAACGGGTTTGGGTAACCTACGGCGCTGGATCATAATTGCGCCCTGCCGGGCCCTTCGAAAAAGGAAGCGAACCATGCGCGCCTCGAGCCTCTTCGTCAGTGCCGCAGCACTCACTCTCACCGCCCCTCTCGCCTGGTCGGTACCGAGCAGCCCCATGCCAAGCGGCGGCGCGGGGGGAAGCGCGGGCGCCATGTCCCAGTCGCCGCACGAGCGTGCGCTCCTCGAGTACAACTCCGGGCTCGATGAGGCGAAGAAAGCGGACGACCTGGAGACTCAGGCCCTCAAGGAGTCGGACCCGAAGCAGCAGGAGAAGGGACTGCGCAAGGCACACTACGGCTATGTGAGCGCGCGCCATTATTTCGACGATGCGACCCGGCACGAGCCGAACATGCCCGAAGCCTGGAACGAGCTGGGCTATGCGTACCGCAAGAGCGGCGACAATCAGGCGGCGCTCAAAGCCTACGAGCGCGCCCTCACCCTGCGCCCCGGCTATCCGGAGGCGCTCGAGTACCGCGGCGAGGCCTACCTCGGCTTGAACCGCCTGGATGACGCGAAGCAGGTCTATCTCGACCTGTTCTCGAGCAATCGCGAGATCTCCGCGCATCTGCTGACCGCGATGAAGAGCTGGGTCGAGCAGCATCGCAAAGCGGGCGGCACGCCCGATGCCGCGACGGTGGATGAGTTCGACAAGTGGGTGCAGGAGCGCTCGCAGATCACGGCGCAGACCACCTCGCTCACACGCGCCGGCGCGGCCGCGAGCTGGAACTGACCCGACCCGCTTGCGCTGACACGCGGCAGCCGGCGCGCCGATTCGTGCGGGCGGGATGGATCGCGCTTGCGCTGCTCAGCGCCGTCCCGATCGCGGGCGCGGGCGATGAGAGCTTCGAGTGGCACCTGCCGCGGGGATTCCCGCAGCCGGCGGTGCCCGCCGACAATCCGATGTCGGCCGCCAAGGTCGCTCTCGGGCGGCGGCTGTTCTTCGATCCGCGGCTCTCCGGCACCGGCCGCTACAGCTGCGCGAGCTGTCACGATCCGGCGCGGGCGTATACCGATGGTCGCGCGCTGGCGCTCGGGGCGACCGGCGAATCGCTGCCCCACAACGCGATGGCGCTCGTGAACGTCGCCTACAACATCAGCTTCGGCTGGGACCGCCCGGATCTCACCTCGCTCGAGCAGCAGATGCTGGTGCCGATGCTGAACGAGCACCCGGTCGAGCTCGGACTCGCGGGACGCGAGGCCTCACTCAGCCAGGCGCTGCAAGAGGATCCGGGCTACCGCGCGTCGTTCGCGGCGGTGTTCCCGCAGGACTCACCGACAGTCTCGCTTTCGCTGATCGTCAAAGCGATCGCCGCATTCGAGCGCACCCTCATCTTCGGCAACTCACCCTTCGACCGCTACGTGTTCGGGGGCGATCACGCCGCGCTTACAGCTGCGGCGAAACAAGGCATGGCGCTCTTCTTCTCAGATCGCGTGGGTTGCGCGAGCTGTCACTCGGGTTTCAACTTCTCGGGCAACTGGCGGGATGCGCAGGGCGAGACGGGCAGAGCAGCCTACGCGCTGAACGGCGTGGGCGGCCGGCCGATGCGGGTGCCGACGCTGCGTAATCTCGCGCTCACCGCGCCCTACATGCACGACGGTCGCTTTGCGACCCTCGATGAAGTGCTCGATCACTACACTCGCATCGGCGCGCAGCCCGACAGCGCCTACGGCGGCATGCGCGATCCTCGGCTCAAGAGCTTCCAACTGAGCGGCGCTGAGCGCGCGCAGCTCGTCGCGTTCCTGCTGAGCCTGACAGATTCTGCGGTTGCGCCGTCGCATGATGGCGCAGGTCCCAGCTCACCGTCGCCGTGATATCCGGCGCGATGGTCGTTGTGTTGCTGCCGAAGTAGTGCGTGGGGTCCTTGGGATCGGGCGTGAATCCGCCGACCGGTCCGTAGAGACTGATCGCGGCACCGAACTGCTCGCTCAGCGTCCGCTGTGACGCGTCGTCGGTAATCTCCGGGCCCTCGCAGTTCACCTGCGTGTACTGCGGGGTCCAGGTGACCGTGGGGCTTGCCGGAGGCGCGAGGCCGTACGGCGGACCCATGCTGATGCTCCCGTCCGGCCCGGGGTAGATGTCGTATTTGACGGTGCCCTGCAGCGAGCGAGTGCCCGTGGTGTAGGTATGCAGCGTGCCCGAGCATGCGGCTGCTGGCGTCAGATCGTAGGTGTCATTGACCTCGTCGGTCCCCACCCAGCTCAGTGTGAGCTGCTGTGTACCCGGGAGATCCGGATCGGTGGCGACGCTGGTCACGGCCCAGCTTTGAGTCAGCACCTCATGGTCCTGGGTGACTTCGGTCCCGAGCTCGTCAGTGGTCTCCTGATGCGTGAGATTTTTGAAGGTATAGGTGATCGTGCCGGTCCACTCGCCGCACAGCGCGTCCGTCGTCAGGTAGAGCTTGCCGGTGGTCTTCGGCGCCAGCACGCCCGAAGTGGAGGCCGTATCGTCGTGGTTGGACATCACGAGAATGAACTTGTCTATGTGCTGTTCGGGATCGGGCAGACAGAATTCGAGCCGGCGGCCGTCCGGGGATTTGAAGCGCTTCCAGGCCGGATCACCGCCGCCTGGCGGCACCACTTCTGCGATTGCGTCGACATCGAGCGCGTCGGGCTCATCGACCTCGAACTCGAGGAGGATCCGCTGGATGCCACTCGCAGGGTCGACCTCGAAGTTTCTGTACTTCGCGGCGAGGTTGGGAATCTCGATGTTGGAGGGCACGCGCTGCATGTCATCCACAAGTACCAGCGTCGGGTACAGATCCGGCATGGAAATGACTGGATGCGCAGCCTTCTGCGGGAACTGCACGTCCATGTCCCAGAAATGCTTCTCCAGCGGATCACCCGGCAGCAGCGTGTTGAGATTGCGCACAGTGAAATCGCGGAAGTGGTCGGCGAAGTTGAGCTGCGAATTGATGGCACGGTTGATCTCTACCGGACCTGCCGCGAAATCCACCGATCTCCAGACCTTGCCAACGTATTCGGGACCGCCGAGCTCCTGCTGCATGAAATACGGCCAGATATAGGAGGCGTAGGCATGCTGGCTGTCGCTGCCCTCGAGGAGCGATACGCTTCCGGGCTGGTAGGACGAGCCATCGAAGAGCTCCAGCTCGGTGTCGTAGCTGGCGGGGTACCACACGTGTACCTCAGTCGGTGAGCTGGCGGGCACGTACGCCCACTCAGCCCATTTGGCCGACGCCTCGACAAACCAGCTGTGATCGAAATAGATCTGGCCATTCGACAGGTGCACGATGCGGGTGCCGGTGGCGATGTGCGCAAACTGCAGCACGTGATAGAACTCGTGCACCACGTCTGCCTCGAACGCGGTCCCTCCGACCAGTGCGCGCGCCTTCTGCAGCAGCATGTAGGCACTCCAGCCACCGGGTGAGCCGGCGGCCGGCGGCGCGGCAATCGTCAGCGCAAGCGGCCCCGTGGGCGGGTGGTCCGCGTTGGGGTCGCCCTCGTTGGGATCCACTGGAGTGAGGACCTTGCACTGGTTAGACCTCTGGATGCAGTCGCCTTTGTCGAGAATGTAGACATCAATCAGATCATCCTGCCCCGTGCCATCGTCCCTGAGGGGCGGACCCATGTCATAGGTCATCTCTGCGTAGTGGCGGTCGAAGATCGCGACGACTTTGCCGAGAACCGCCTGGTCCTCGCTGTCTGATGTGTGGCAAACCCAGACCCGGATCGGTGCCGAATCCATCGTCGTCGACACCCAGTCGGAACATTGTGGTGTGCCACCGCTGCCGTCCGCGTGTCGCACGAGGGCCTTCGCGCGCGATCGCGAGAACGTCGACTGCGACGAGCCGCCGGAGTACGGGCTCGCCGGATCGTTCGGCCGCAGCAGGTACGGCTGGATCGCAGCCTGTGCATCCGCCGGCAGAGTGCTCCAGACCAACTGGATCTCCTCGAACAGCCCGTTGTCCTCGGTCCCATCATCCGGTCCGTCGTACTCCTCGGGCAGCTGCGGATCGAGGGATACGGCCCATATGCGGTATACCAGCGAGGTCGCAAGGTCGATGCGACCCTGGGCGAGCGCGTCCGCGATCATGCTGCGGGTCGTTGCCGGCGTGAACGTTCCGGGACCGGTCGGATCGCTGGAGCCCGTGCTGCCTGTTGCGGCGGCATTCACGGTGAGCGTGAGATCAAATGTCGTAGTGCCCGCGGAATTACTCGCGGTGATCGTGTATGTCGCCTGCGTGGCCACGACGCTCGGCGTCCCCGAGATCACTCCGCTCGTGCCATCGAGCGCAAGCCCCGCCGGAAAGGCGGGACTGACCACATAACCAGTCACTGTCCCCGTGACGGTCGGCGTGAGGGAAGTGATCGCCGTGCCGACGACGGCGGTCAAAGGACTGGAGTATGAGAGCGCGCTCGGCGCGGTGAGCGTACTGCCGCCACCGCTGCCTGTTCCGCTGCCGCCGCCCGGGGTGGACCCCGTACTGCCGGAGCCGGTGCTGCCGGCAGGGGTGCCGGCCGTGCCGGACCCTCCCCAGTGACAGGCGGCAACGCTGAGGAGAGCGAGGGCGAGAACGATCGGGCGGGCGGCGTGTAACGCTGGGCCCGCCGAATTTGGGCTGTTCATGCCTTGTTACGCGCAGGATGCGCGCCGGCAGGCTCAGTCGGGGCGGGAAATGCGCACCTTACGGCGCTGCCCGGTAGATCACCCTGCCGTCGACGACGGTGAGCACCGAGTGCAGCTGGCGCAGCGACTCATCCGGAACCGCCCGCGGATCAAACACATCGGCGTTGAGCACCACCAGGTCCGCCAGTTTCCCCGGTGCGATCGAGCCCAGCGCATTCTCCTCCCGCAGAAACCACCCATTGCTGGCCGTATAGAGCCGAATCGCCTCGGCGCGTGTGATGGTCTGGCCCGCGTTCACCAGATGCCCCGCGGCATTTCGGCCGGTCACCATGTAATAGATCATGTTCCAGGGATTGAGAGTCGAGATCTGCGCGGCATCGGAGCCCGCGCCCACGTGGATGCCACTATCGAGGATCATGCGCAGCGGCGGGCCGGCATGCTCATCGGTTGAATCCGACAGATACCGGAATGGATGAACGGCAACGCCGGCGCCGATCGCCCTCAGGCGATTGACGGTCGCGAGATCAATCTGCGGCACGTGCGCGACCGACCAGCGCAGATCCGCGATCGGCGTCACCGCATTCACCGCTTCGAAAGTCTGGGCGGCGAGCTGATCCTCCGCGAGCGAGAGACTGTGCTGCTGGAATGCCCAGCCGTGCGCAGCGATGAACTGCAGCGCCGCGAGGTAATTCGGGGGTGCCGATACTGGGCCGAACAGCGGCCAGCTGGTCGCAAACTCGCCGACGCCCGAGATGCGCATCATCGGATCGCCGAAGCGATCGAACGCGTTGAGCACGCGCTGCCGGGTCATGGGAAAGTCGGTGCCCTGATCCATGCTGAGAAAGAACACCCGCAAGCGCGTCGTCAGCTTGCCTTCACGATGCAGCGCGAGGAACGCGTCGTACATCCGGAAGGGATCACCTGATGCCAGGCCGTCGAACACGAACGAGTCCTGCACATCGCGCGTGCCAGGCTCGACGAACTCACCCATATCGACGTTGGTCGTGATTCCCAGATGCGCGGAATACGCCATCGCATCGATGACGCCCTGCCTGCGATCATCCGAAGTCTGAAGCGCAGCCAGCGCGTGAAGCGCCGCAAGCGACGGCGGCCCGGCCGCGATCTGCCCGGCATCACCCACCGCCACCCCATGCGCCGCGAGATACGCGCGTCCGGCGCTGTTCGTGACTGCAGGTCCCGTGAAGGCGATGTACAGGAGGACCGGATCATCGGCCGAGGCTGCATCGAGCTCGGCCAGCGTCGGTGCGCGCTTCTCGGCCAGCTGGCCCGGGATCCATCCACCCATGGATGTGATCCACGCACCGCGCGCAATGGCTGTGCGCCGGGCCCGGATCGCCGCCTGCACATCGGCAATCGAGGTCGCAGACTCGAGCCGCGTGTCGTGACCGGGCCGCGAGGCGAGCAGCACAAAATGATTGTGGTTATCGATCAGTCCGGGCAGCACCGTGCCGCCATGCACGTCGATAACCTGAGTGCACGGCCCCGTGCGGCTGTCGGCGACGAACACGCCGCGCCGGATATTCACCGACGTGACAACTCTGTCGTGCTCATCGAGTGTGTGAATGCGGCCATTGACGATCCGCAGCTCACGCGCGCCATTGCAGCGGGCGTCCCCGGCGGGGGCGCTGCCGCTGGCTGCGATCGCCGCAGTCGACGCCATCGCTGCTCCCGCGGCAAGAGCAACAATCAGCGCCCTGCAATGTCTTCGCATCGACGTCCTCACAGCGCTTGCACGTGCGGGCGCAGGTGGATCGAGATGTGCCCGGGTTGTGTGGCCACCCGAGTGATCCAGGAGCGCACGCGCGGATAGGGTGTGAGGTCGTGACCGCCCTCGTGAGCGACATGGGTATAGGCGAACAGCGCGATGTCCGCGATTGTGTAGCGGCCGGCGACGAAGAAATCCCGGTTGTGCAGGTGAGTCTCCATGACGGCGAGCGCGGCCCGGCCCTGCTCCAGACGCTTGGGCAGCTCCGCCTGGCGCGGCGAGTCGGCGGGCAGATGCTTGACGATGAAGCGCGGGGTCGCGACGTAGGGCTCGTGGCTGTACTGCTCGAAGAACATCCACTGCAGCACCTGCGCGCGGGCGATCCGCTCCTGGGGCACGAACGGCGTGCCATCGCCCAGGTACCAGAGGATCGCGTTCGACTCGGGCAGGCAGGTGCCATCGTCGAGCTCGAGCGCCGGGATGCGGCCGTTCGGATTCTTGGCAAGGAACGTGGCGGTGCGCGAGCCACCCTTCATGATGTCGAGCTCGACCCAGTGGTAGGGACGCTCCAGGTGAGCGAGCAGCAACCGGATCTTGTAGCCGTTGCCGGAGTCCAGATAGTCGTACAGCGTCAGCATCCCGATTCTCCCCGTGAATGATCAGTATCGGGCTTGTGCGGGCGCGTGGTCCAGCTAGGCTTGCGACCCATGGACACGCACTCGCTCTTCTACCGCCGTGCCTTCATTGCGGTCACAGTGCTCGTGCTGGGCTACGCGATGCACCGGATGCTCCAGCCCTTCGTCGCGGCATTCGAGTGGGCGGCGGTGCTCGCCTTTCTGCTTCATCCGCTGCATGTGCGCCTCAGCCGGCGGCTCGCGGGACGCAGCGCGCTGTCGGCGGGACTCATCACCGCGCTGACTCCGATCGTGATCCTGGCGCCGCTGTCGATGCTCGGCGTCGCCTTCGCGCGCCAGGTCGGCACGCTCATCACCCACTTGAAGGCGGGCTCGCTGCGGCCGAGCGTCGAGCTGCTCGATCAGATGCAGCACTGGCCATTGATCGGTCCCGGGGTGAGCTGGCTGCGCGAGAATGTGCCGGTGTCGGTGGATCAGGTCGAAAGCACGCTGTCCGACAGCGCGCGTTCCCTCCTGCAAACCGCCGCCTCCTTAAGCGGCGATGTGGTCATCGGCGTGGCCGGAACTCTGGTGGGCTTCTTCCTGATGCTGTTCCTGCTGTACTACCTGCTGCGCGACGGTGCCGCCGTTCTCGGACGTCTGATCCGGTTCATCCCTTTCGATCCCACGCGCCGCGACGTCCTGATCCTCAAGCTCTCCGCCGTGCTGCGAGCGGTCGTGTTCGGCACGGCCGTGACCGCCGCGATTCAGGGCGCGCTGGTGGGCGTCGGTTTCGCGATCGTGGGTTTGCCCTCGCCGGTCGTGTTCGGCGTGCTGACCATGCTGGCCGCGTTCATCCCGGCGGTCGGCACCGCGGTGGTGCTGGTGCCGGCGCTGCTGTACCTGCTCGCCATCGGCCGCTGGGGTGCGCTCATCTTTCTCGCGATCTGGGGCATCGCAGCCAGCCTGTCGGAGAATTTCCTGCGCCCGATGCTCGCCTCGCGCTACGGCGAAGTTTCGACGCTGGCGGTTTTTCTCGGCGCAATCGGCGGCGTTGCGACCTTCGGCCTGATCGGCATCGTGATCGGCCCGGTGCTGCTCAGTCTGGTGGTCGAGCTGCTGCGCATTGCCGAGGAGACGGTGGTATAGAATGCGCGCCCCATGGATTTGTCTCCCATCCTCGACCCGCTCAACGATGCGCAGCGGGAAGCCGTCACCGCTGCCTTAGGTCCCGCACTCATCCTCGCCGGCGCCGGCAGCGGCAAGACGCGCGTGCTGACGCACCGGATTGCCTGGCTCGTGCAGGTGGAGGGGATCTCACCGCAGGGCATTCTCGCCGTCACCTTCACCAACAAGGCTGCAGGCGAGATGCGCGGCCGTGTCGAGCACCTGCTCGGCATCTCCGGCTCTTCGCTGTGGGTCGGCACGTTCCACGGCATCGCGCACCGGCTGCTGCGCCGCCACTGGCGCGAAGCCGGACTCGCCGAGCATTTTCAGATCCTGGATTCCGAGGATCAGCTGCGGCTCATCCGCAAGATCGTCAGGGCGCAGGAGCTCGATGAGACGCGCTGGGTTCCGAAGGAGATCCAGTGGTTCATCAACTCCAATAAGGACGAGGGCCGGCGGCCCAAGGCGCTCAAGGACAACAACGATCCGACGCGGCGCCAGATGATTAAGCTCTATGCCGCCTATGAAGAGGCCTGCGCGAAAGCCGGCGTCGTCGACTTTGCCGAGCTCTTGCTGCGCGCCTTCGAAATGTGGCGCGACAACGCCGAGCTCCTCGCCCACTATCGCCGGCGCTTCCGCCACGTCCTGGTCGATGAGTTCCAGGACACCAACGAGATCCAGTACGCGTGGCTCAAGCTGCTCGTCGGGTCCGAAGGTGCGTTGTTCGGAGTGGGTGACGACGATCAGTCCGTCTACGGCTTCCGCGGCGCACGCGTCGAGAACATGCAGCAGTTCAGGCGCGATTTTCCGCACGCGAAGATGTTCCGCCTGGAGCAGAACTACCGCTCCACCGGCACCATCCTGAATGCTGCGAACGCACTCATCGCCCACAACCGTGAACGCCTCGGCAAGAACCTCTGGACCAACGCGGGCCAGGGCGAAGCCATCCAGCTCTACGCCGCCTTCAACGAGCGCGACGAGGCCGAGTTCGTGGTGCAGCGGGTGCGCGATCACCTGCGCCGCGGCGGTCTGGGCCGGGACATTGCGATCCTCTACCGCTCGAATGCGCAGTCACGCGTGTTCGAAGAGCTGTTCATGGCGGCGCGGATTGCCTACCGGGTGTACGGCGGCCTCAGGTTCTTCGAGCGCGCCGAGATCAAGGATGCGCTCGCGTATCTGCGCCTGATCGCCAATCGCGCAGATGACGCCTCCTTCGAGCGCGTCGTGAATCTCCCCACGCGCGGTATCGGTGCGCGCAGCCTCGACATCATCCGCGAGCGCGCCAAGGGCGCCGGCTCGACGTTGTGGGACGCAGCCGGTGCCGCGATTGGCGATGACCTCGGCCCGAAGGCCGCGACCGCCGTGCACGGCTTCATGGCGCTGATCGAGCGCCTCGGCCGCGACATCGCCGCGCTGCCGCTGCATGAGCAGGTCGATCACGTGATCGACGCCAGCGGCCTCATCGCCCATCATCAGCGCGAGAAGGCCGATCGCGGCGAGGCGCGCGTGGAGAACCTGATGGAGCTCGTGAGTGCGGCGCGCGGCTTCGAGCCCGAGGGCGTCGATCAGGAAGCACCGACGCTGCAGACGTTTCTGGCGCACGCCGTGCTCGAATCCGGCGAGGGCCAGGCGGCAAGCGGTGAGGACTGCGTGCAGATGATGACGCTGCACAGCGCCAAGGGACTGGAATTCGAGACCGTGTTCCTGTGCGGCATGGAAGATGGCCTGTTCCCGCACCAGCGCTCCCTCAACGATCTCGAGGGCCTGGAGGAGGAGCGGCGGCTGTGCTACGTCGGCATGACGCGCGCGATGAAGCACCTCTACCTCACCTATGCCGAGCAGCGCCGCATGCACGGCACCGATACCTACGGTCAGCCGTCGCGGTTCATCCGCGAGATCCCGGAAGAGCTGGTGGAGGAAGTGCGGCCTCGCGTACAGGTCACGCGCGCGGCCAGTCCGGGGCGCTTTCGCACTCCCGATGAGCCGGCGAGCCCCGGGATGCGCCTGGGGGCGCGCGTGCGGCACGGCAAGTTCGGCGAAGGGGTGATCCTCAACGTCGAGGGCAACGGCGCGCACGCCCGCGTGCAGGTGAGCTTCGAGAGAGAGGGCAACAAATGGCTCATGCTTCAATACGCCAATCTCGAGCCGATGTGAGGCGGCAGCGCACCCCATGAAGATCGTCATACTGGGCGCGGGACAGGTGGGCCGCACGGCGGCCTATCAGCTCTCGCGCGAGGAAGCGAACGAAGTCACGGTCGTCGATACCAACGAGGAGATCCTGCGCGATCTGCAGGACCGTATCGACATCCGTACCGTCGCGGGCAATGCCGCGTTCCCCACCGTCCTCGAGGCCGCCGGTGCCGCCGAGGCCGACATCGTCATCGCTCTCACCAACAGCGATGAAGTGAACATGATTGCGTGCGAGGTGGCGTACACGCTGTACCGCACGCCGATCAAGATCGCGCGCATCCGCGCCGCCGAGTACACGGGGCGGACGGAGCTGTTTGGCGAGGGTGCGCTCGCGGTCGATGTGTTCATCAGCCCGGAGCAGCTCGTCACCGAGTACATCGAGCGGCTGATCCACTACCCCGGCTCGCTGCAGGTGCTGGATTTCGCCGACGGCAGGGTACAGCTCGTCGGAGTGCGCGCGCGCAAGGGTGGCGCACTCGTCGGTCAGCGCCTGCGCGAGCTGCGCGACCACATCCCCAACATGGAGGCGCGCGTGGTCGCGATCTATCGCGCCGGGCGCATGATCCGCCCGGACGGCGACACCGTCGTGCAGGACGGGGATGAGATGTTCTTCCTCGCAGCGCGCGATGCGATCCGGCGCGTGATGAGCGAGCTGCGCAAGGACGAGGGACCGGTGAAGCGCATCGTGATCGCGGGCGGCGGCAATATCGGCTTCCGGCTCGCGCGGGCGCTGGAGAAGAACAACCAGGTGAAGCTCATCGAGCGCGATGCGCGCCGTGCGCGGCGCGTCTCGGAGCTGCTGGAGAACACGATCGTCCTCAACGGCGATGCGGCGGATGAGGAGCTCCTCATCGAGGAGAACATCGACAGCACGGATGTGTTCGCCGCCGTCACGAACTCCGAGGAGGCGAACATCCTCTCGGCGATGCTCGCCAAGCGCCTGGGCGCGCACAAGGTGATGGCGCTCATCAACAAGCCCTCCTACGCCGAGCTCATGGAAAGCGGCAGCATCGACATCGCGATCTCGCCGCAGACCATCACCCTGGGCTCGCTGCTCGCGCACGTGCGCCGCGGCGATGTGGTGAAGGTGCACTCATTGCGGCGCGGTGCCGCCGAAGCGCTCGAGGCCGTCGTGCACGGCACCCAGACGAGCTCACGGGTGATCGGCCGCCGGGTGGAGCAGATCCGCCTGCCCGAGGGCGCCACCATCGGTGCCATCGTGCGCGGCGATGAGGTCGTCATGGCGCACCACGACACGGAAGTCCTGGCGGACGACCACGTCATCCTGTTCCTCTCCGACCGCCGTCACGTCGAGGCGGTGGAGCGGCTGTTCCTGGGCGGCGCGCTATAGCCCATGCTCGCCGTTGCCAATGTGCTCGGCCTGATGCTCGCCGCCTTCGGCGCGACGTACATCCTGCCGGTGCTCGCCGCGCTGCTGTCGGCCGACGGTACGGCGCGCCAGTTCATCGCGGCGGGCCTGATCAGCACAGGCGTGGGCCTTGCACTGGCCGGTGCGACGCGCCGCCACGCGCGCGAGCTGAAGCCGCGCGACGGATTTCTGCTGGTGACCCTGGGCTGGGTGCTGATGTCAGCCTCGGCGACTATTCCGCTTCTGATGCTGTTGCCGGGTTTGACCTTCACTCGTGCGTTCTTCGAATGCATGTCGGGACTGACGACGACCGGCTCCACGGTGCTCACGGGCCTGGATCATCTGCCGCACTCGGTGAACCTGTGGCGCCATACGCTGCACTGGTGCGGAGGTCTCGGCATCATCGTGCTCGCGGTGGCGGTGCTGCCGCTCCTGGGCGTCGGCGGCATGCAGCTCTACAAGGCCGAGGCGCCGGGGCCGGTGAAGGACGAGAAGCTCACGCCCCGGATTACCGAGACCGCCAAGTCGGTGTGGCTCGCGTACTCGGTCATCACGGCCATCGGCATCATCGCCCTGCGCGTGTGCGGCATGAGCTGGTTCGATGCGATCTGCCATTGTTTTTCGGCGGTGGCGCTCGGGGGCTTTTCGACCCACGACCGCAGCGTCGCCTTTTTCAACTCCCCGGCCATCGAGTTCACGCTGGCCGCGCTCATGATCGTGGCCTCGCTGTCCTTCGCGCGGCACTTCGTCGCCCTGCGCCGCCTGACGCTCGAGCCCTATACGCGCGACCCGGAAGCCAAGGCGATTTTCATCGTGCTGGCCGTCAGCGTCGTCGGCATCGCGATCCTCCTGGCAGCCCAGCACATCTACCCGAGCTTCGGCACGGCGCTGCGCTACAGCTTCTTCAACGTGGTCTCGATCGCGACCACCTCGGGGCTGGTGGCGGATGACTACGCGCGCTGGCCGGTGTTTGCGCCGCTGTGGATGCTGTTTCTGTGTTGCATCCTGTGCAGCACGGGCTCGGCCGGCGGCGGCATCAAGATGTTCCGCACGCTGCTGCTGGCGCGCCAGGCCGGACGGGAGATGAAGCTCCTGGTGCATCCGAGTGCTGTGGCTCCGGTGCGCATCGCCGGCCGGCCGATTCCCGATCGCGTCGTGCACTCGGTACTGGCGTTCGTCTTTCTGTACTTCATGACCGCGGCGCTGCTCACCTTCGCGCTGCTGGCGACGGGCCTGGATTTCGCGTCTTCCTTCGGCGCGATCATCGCCTCGATCAACAATACCGGGCCGGGTCTGGGAGTGGTGGGACCGCTTAAGACCTATCAGAGCCTGTCCTCGGCGCAGATCTGGATCTGCACCGCCGCGATGCTGCTCGGCCGGCTGGAAATCTTCAGCGTGCTGGTGCTGTTCACGCCGGCGTTCTGGCGCAAGTAGTTCAGCTGCGGATGTAGCTTTCCAGCTGCTCGATCGTTTCGCGCTGATCTTCGATGACCGCCTTCACCAGATCTCCGATGGAGATCACGCCGACCACGCGCCGGGCTTCCAGGACCGGCAGATGCCGGATGCGCCGCTCGGTCATCAGGCGCATGCAATCCTCGACGCTGCGATCCAGCGTCACACTGGTCACGGGCGAGCTCATGATCTCGGAAACGGCCGTGTCGCTGGAGGAGCGGCCGAGGAGCACCACCTTGCGGGCGTAGTCGCGCTCGGAAATGATGCCGAGGAGATCCGAGCCCCGCATCACCAGCAAGGCACCAACATGGTGCTGCGCCATCGTCTTCACCGCTTCGAGAACCGGATCATCCGGTGCCACCGCGTAGATGGCGCGGCCTTTGCGCTCCAGAAGATTTCTGACTGTCGTCATACTGCCCCCTCGTCGCGCCGGGCACATCGGCTGGATGCCAGCATAATACTGCTGCAATAGCGTGCGACAGTTCAAGGTTTGTGCACACAATTGCGCGCGCGTCCCGCGCGGTCGTATACAAGGCATTCATGGCTTCCACTCCGCGCGAGATCGTCGTTGCACCCGATCGCTTCGAGATTGCGACCGGCGACGTCGTGCTGCGCGCGGAGCTGCAGTCGGCGATCGCGGTGTGCGTCTACGACAGCGTGGATGAGGCCGGCGCGCTGCTGCATCTGCGCTTCGTGCTCCGCGGCAACAAGCCGACCGACGTCACGGACACGACGCTCGCCACTGAGCTGCTGCTTCTCGATCGTTGCGTGCAGTCGCTGCGCGAGAGCGCGCCCTCTGCCCGCGACCTGCAGGCGAAGATCGCGGCGCACCTGCCGGAAGGCAGCCTCGCGATGGATGCCTGCGAGAAGGTGCTGACCCTGGTCGCGCATTACCTCAGGGATGCCGGCGCAAGCGTCAGCCCCGCCGATATCCAGCTCGGCTCACCGCGCCGGCTTCAGTTCCGCCCCAGCATGGGCTGGCTGCAGCTGCGTTAGCCGCGCTCACGGCGCGCCGAGCGCCAGATCCTTCGAATAGATGACGTTCAGCACATTGTCGTACCAGCCGCGCACGCGCGGCTTGACGAGGTGCTTGTTGACGTAGAAATACAGTGGAATGAAGGGATGATCCGCGAGCGCCACCCGCTCGGCGTGCTCGAGCAGCTCGCGGCGCTTCGCCGGGTCGGTCTGGGCAGCGGCGGCATCGAGCAGAGCATCGTATTCCACGCTCTTGTAATGCGGCAGGTTGACGCCGAAGTCACTGCGCAGGTACTGCGCGAACGTGTAGGCATCGTTGTAGTCCCCGACCCAGCTCGAGCGGAACAGCTCGGCCTGGCCGCGGTCGATGTCCGACAGCAGTGACTTGAACTCCTCGGCGACGAGCGTGGCCTGCACCCCGAGGCTCTCCTTCCACATCGAGGTGATCGCGATCGCGAGGCGCTCATTGATCTCGGCGGAGTTGTAGCGCAACTCGATGCTCAAGGGCTTCTGCGCCGAATAGCCGGCCTCGGCATAGAGCCGGCGCGCGCGCGCCACGCGCTCCTCGAGACTGAGCGCGCGGTAATCGAAAGACTGCGGCGTGTAGTTGGCGACCCCGGGAGGTACCCAGCCGTAGGCCGGCAGCTCCCCGGTCCGCAGCACGAGCTGCGTGAGACGCTCGCGATCGATCACCATCGAGAGCGCCTGACGCAGCTTCGGGTTGTCCCTGAAGGGCGCGCGCTGCAGATTGAAGCCGTAGAAGTAGGTCGACAGCTGCGCCGAGACGTGCAGCTGCCCCGGCACGTGCGCGCGGATCCAGTCGAGCTGGCTGCGCGGCACGACGGAAGTGATATCCAGATCGCCGGCGCGATAACGGGTGAGCTCGGCGTTCTCATCCGGAATCTGCAGGAAGCGCACGGCCGCCAGATGTGTCGCGGCGTCGTTCCAGTACTTCGGATTGCGCACGGCGAGGACGTAGGCGCCGGGTACCCAGTCCGAGAGCACGAACGCGCCGTTCGACAGCATCGCCCCGGGACGGGCGAAGCCGGCACCCAGCCTCGCAAGGCTCGGACGGTGAACCGGACAGGTGCTGGGATGCGCGAGCAGTGCGGGCAGATACGGCGCGGGCCCGTCGAGGGTCACGACCACTGTGCTGTCATCGGGAGCCGTGACGCCCAGGGCGCTAGCGGGCATTTCCCCCGCAATAATCTGCCGCGCATGGTGTACGACATCGATCACCTGCGCATACGGCGAGGCGGTTGCGGGATCGACCAGGCGCTGCAGGGCGGCCACGAAATCGGCGCCGACGACGCGCTCGCCGTTCGACCAGCGTGCCTCGGGCCGCAAGTGAAAGGTGTAGGTCAGGCCATCCGCGCTCGCGCTCCACTCGCGCGCGACACCGGGCGCGACGCCGGCATCGTGGGCGATGGAGGTCAGGCTCTCGCAGACATCGCGCAGGATGTCCTGGGCCTGAACCGTGCGCGCCTTCTGCGGATCCAGTGAGTCGGGCTCGGTGCCATTGCCACGCAGCAGCTCCGGTGCGGCGCTGGCGACGCCGGATGGCGCCGAGCGGGAGCAGCCCCACTCGGTGGCGCAGAAGACGAGGACGGCGAGCGCGAGCCCCGCGACGCCAACAGCGCGTCGACGGGCGCTAGCGGCGCCCGGCATCGCGACCGAGCCGGCGGCGATTGACGCTCTCGCGCAGGCTCTGGGTGGCAGCGCGCGCGGCGGTCGCGAAATCCGCGCCCTGCGAAGCGTAGAGAATGGCGCGCGAAGAGCTGATCAGGAGTCCTCCACCCTGGGCGGTCTGACCGTTGGCGAGCACCTGCTCGACATCGCCACCCTGGGCACCCACTCCCGGCACGAGGAACGGCAATTGCGGGGCAATCGCGCGTACCTGCGCGAGCTCGCCGGGATAGGTCGCGCCGACCACCAGGCCACAGTTGCCGCGGCTGTTCCAGCGCCGCGCCACCATCTCGGCGACGACCTGGTAGAGCGGGCGGCCGCCGCAGTCGAGATCCTGCAGCTCGCGTGCGCCGGGGTTCGAGGTGCGGCACAGGACGAAGACGCCGCGGTCCGCGTAGTTGAGAAACGGCTCGATGGAGTCGAAGCCCAGATAGGGATTGACGGTGGCCGCATCGGCGCCGTAGCGCTCGAAGGCCTCGATCGCATAGCGCTGCGCGGTATTGCCCACATCGCCGCGCTTCACGTCGAGGAGCACCGGGATCGCGGGGTGCTGCTGGTGAAGGTAGGCGATGGTGCGCTCCAGCTCGCGTTCGGCGCCACAGGCGGCGTAGTGCGCGAACTGCGGCTTGTAGGCGCACACCAGATCCGCGGTGGCATCGATGATGGCCTGATTGAACTCGAAGATCGCTGCGGCGCGCGTGCCCAGGCCCGCCGGGAAGCGCTCCGGCTCCGGATCCAGGCCGACGCACACGAGTGAGTCATTGCGCGCGCTGGCCGCGGCGAGCAGCTGCGCGAAATTGCGCTTGGCGGGCGCGGCGAAACCGGCCGGCGCGCTCACGCCACGTCCTCGCGTGGGACTTGGCCGCGCTTCTTCAGATGCACCAGCAGAATCGAGATCGCCGCGGGTGTGACGCCGGGAATGCGCGCCGCCTGGCCGAGCGTTGCGGGCCGCACTTCGCGCAGCCGCTGGCGCACCTCGGTCGAAAGCCCCGCCAGATGCGCATAGTCGAAATCCGGCGGCAGGGCGGTCGATTCGCTGCGGCGCTGCCGCTCGACTTCCTGATGCTGGCGCTCGATGTAGCCGGCGTACTTGGCACGCACTTCCACCTGCAGCTCGACCTGCGGTGGCAGCCGATCGTCGAGCTCCGCGGCCGGCAGGCTGCCGGCGAGCTCACTCACCGCCGCATAGCTCACGCCAGGCCGCTGCAGCAGCTCGAACGCGCTGCTGTCGCGCGTCAGCGGCGTGCCGAGCACACGCTCGGCCCAGGCTTGCGGAACGGCGGCGGGAGCAAAGCGCGTATCGCGCAGGCGCGCGCTCTCGGCCTCAGTGTGGCGCTGCTTCGCTTCGAGGAGCTGCCAGCGCTCCTCGCTCACCAGGCCCAGCCGGCGCCCCAACGGCGTCAGACGCAGGTCGGCGTTGTCCTCGCGCAGCAGCAGCCGGTGCTCGGCGCGGCTGGTGAACATGCGGTACGGCTCGCGCGCGCCCTGAGTGACGAGATCATCGATGAGCACACCGAGGTAGCCATCGCTCCGAGCGGGCACCCAGGGTGCCTCACCGCGCACACCGAGCGCGGCATTGATGCCCGCCACGAGTCCCTGTGCGGCCGCCTCCTCGTAGCCAGTCGTGCCGTTGATCTGCCCGGCGAAGTACAGGCCGGAGATGAACTTCGTCTCGAGCGCGGGCGTGAGATCGCGCGGATCGAAATAGTCGTACTCGATCGCATAGCCCGGGCGCGTCAGGTGCGCCTGCTCGAAGCCGCGGATCGAGCGCACCAGTGCGTACTGCACATCGAACGGCAGACTGGTGGAGATCCCGTTCGGGTACAGCTCGTGCGTCGTCAAGCCCTCGGGCTCGACGAAGATCTGGTGCGAGGACTTGTCGGCGAAGCGCACGACTTTGTCTTCGACCGAAGGACAGTAGCGAGGGCCCACGCCCTCGATGACACCCGTGAACATCGGTGAGCGATCCGTCGCGGCGCGGATGATCTCGTGCGTGCGCTCATTGGTCTGAGTTATGAAGCAATCAATCTGTCTGGGGTGCTCACTGACTCGCCCGAGAAACGAAAACACCGGCAGGGGTTCGTCACTCGGCTGGCGCACCATCGCCGAAAAATCGACCGTTCGGCCATCGATCCGCGGAGGCGTGCCGGTCTTCAGCCGCCCGACCCGCAGGGGCAGCGCGCGCAGGCGCTCGGCCAGGCGGTTCGAAGGCGGATCGCCGGCGCGTCCGCCGGGATAGTTCTCCAGGCCCACGTGAATGCGCCCGCCGAGAAACGTGCCGACGGTGAGCACCACGGCGCGCGCCGCGAACGTGATGCCCGTGGCCGTAACGACGCCGCGCACGCGATCGCCCTCCACCGCGAGATCGGCAATCTCCTGCTGAAACACGCTGAGGCGTGGCTCGGCCTCGATGAACGCCCGGATGTGCTGGCGGTAGAGCTGCCGGTCGGCCTGCGCTCGCGTGGCGCGCACGGCGGGTCCCTTGCTCGCGTTCAGCGTGCGGAACTGGATGCCGGCGCGATCCGCGGCGCGTGCCATGGCACCGCCCAGCGCATCGATCTCGCGCACCAGGTGGCCCTTGCCGATGCCGCCGATCGCCGGGTTGCAGCTCATCTGCCCCAGCGTCTCGAGGCTCTGTGTGACAAGGAGCGTGTCCGCACCCATGCGCGCGGCGGCAAGCGCAGCCTCGGTGCCGGAGTGGCCGCCACCGATCACGACGACATCGAATGTGTGCGCGAATCGCATGGATTGAGTGTAACGGGCTAGCCGGAACGGCGGGAGTCGCCGCCCGGCGTGTGCGGCACGAAATTGAGCTTCTCTACGGCCTGCAGCAGCTCTTCGGCCACCTCGCTGATGCGGCGCCGGCTCGCGCGCGCCTCATCGCGCAATCGGTCAAATGCGCCATCGCGATCCAGGCGCAGCCGCTCCATCAGCACGCCGATGGCCATGCTGATCTCGCGCCCCTGCTGCAACGCCTTGGCAAGCTGAGTCTCGCTCTGGCGCAAGCGGCGCAGCTCGGCCGCGCGGGCGAGCGCCGCCTCGATGGTCGGGATGCACTGGCGCATATCCATGGGCTTCACCAGATAGGCGATCGCGCCCACGGCGGTGGCCTTCTTCACCGTGGCCTCATCGTTCACCAGCGTGAGGAACACGAACGGCACGCCAAAGTCATCGCGCAGCACCGCCCCGAGATCGAGGCCCGAGGAGCCCTGCATATTGATGTCGAGCACGGCGAGGTCGGGACGAGAGCCGGCGACGGAGGCGACCGCCTCGTCGGCGCTCTCGGCCGCCGTGACATCACAGCCCGCACTGCGCAGCGCCTCGGCGAGCAGCAGGGCCACATTGCCGTCGTCATCGACGATGAGCACGCGGCGGCCCGCGGCCGCAGGCTTGTGCGTATCCATCACCAGCCCGACGGCATCGCGTAGGGGGTTGTCAGCAGCACCGCTTCGACGCGCGCGATGCGGCCGCCCTTCACCTTGAAGAGCTCGGCGATCATGAAACTGTACGGCGCATCGAAGGGCGCCGGCACATGCAGGATCGTGCCATCGGTCTCCTTCACGGTCTTGATGCGTCCCGAATGATCGAACGCGACGAGCGCCAGCACGAGCCCGTAATCCTCATCGATCACCGGGTAGCGCCGGCCGCGCACCTCGGTGATGAAGGGCGAAAATCCGGTATCGAACTGCGCGCCACAGCTCAGCTTGCCCATCGCATTCGGCGCGGCGGGGTTATTGGCCGTGACCGAGCCGTTCTCGATGCGGGTGCAGTCGGGGAAGAAAGGTGTCACCTTGCCGGTCGCCTGCTCGAGGCCCTCGAAATACGAGTTCGCCACGGCGGCGAGCTCCTGGCGTGAGCGCCGGTCGGCGGGTGCGAGCTTCTCGTGAAACAGCGGCTGATCCTTCAGATCCGCGAAGCGGGACGGCCCCGTGCCGGCCGTGCGCGCGACGACGCTCTCGATCTCGGTGATCTTGCGACCCTCGACCTTCAGGCGCAGGGCGAGGAGCGCGAGGCGGCCGCTCTCGCGAACGGTGCCGAAGAAGCCGACCTGTCCGGCGAGCGGATCGGCGAAGTACAGCTTGTAGTCTCCGAGACCTTCCGCCGTGCCCCACAGGCCGTCGTTCATCCGCAGCGTCTGCCCGTTCTCGGTGAAGCGCGCGTCCTTGCGCAGCGGCAGCCGTGCGGCATCGTGCGCAACCAGCGCCTCGAGATACTGATCGACGAGTCCGGTCAGGCACGCGCGATCGCACGCGCCTGCGGCAACGATGGCGGCGGGCGTCGCGGCTGCTGCCGGCGCCGGTGCGGCGGCAGGACCTGCGGCCGTGACGCAGAACGTGGCGGCCGAAAGGGCGAGTGCCGCGAGCAGGCGTCGGCGAAGGCTGGCGATCATGAGTTTCCCCCGTTTTGCTTATCGTACTATTTGCCGATACAGAAGCTCGCGAAGATGCGGCCGAGCAGGTCCTCCGTGGTGAACTCACCGGTGATCGCGCCCAGCGCCCGCTGAGCGTCCGACAGCTCTTGCGCCACGATTTCCCCGGCGCGTGTCTCGTTGAGCTCGCGCGCCGCCCGTTCGACATGGCGCTCGGCGAGCGCGAGTGCATCGAGGTGCCGCTGGCGCGCACAGATCGTCCCCGCATCGACACTCTGAAAGCCCATGCAGGCCTTCAGGTGCGCGCGCAGCTCGCCGACACCAAAGCCGGTGAGTGCCGACAGCACGATGCGCGGCGGACCGGAGATCGTATCCGCGACAGGAATGCCGGCCGCCAGATCGCACTTGTTGAGCACTAAGGTCACCGGCACGTCAGCGGGCAGCCGCGCACGCTCGTCGCGATAGCCGGACGCGGTCGGGTCAGTGGCAGCGTCCACCACGAACAGCACGCGGTCCGCGCGCGCAATCGCGGCGGTAGCACGGCGGATGCCCTCTTCCTCGACCAGATCCGCCGCGGCCCGCAGACCCGCGGTGTCGAGCACGTGCAGCGGCATGCCGTCGATATCGATCCGCTCGCGCAGCACGTCGCGCGTGGTGCCCGCGATCGGCGTCACGATCGCCGCCTCGTAGCCGGCGAGGCGATTCAACAGACTCGATTTGCCTGCATTCGGCGGACCGGCGATGACGACGGTCATGCCCTCGCGCAGGAGCCGGCCCTGGCGCGCGCTGTCGTTCACCGCCGCAAAATGATCGCGCACCGACTGCAGCCGGTTCACGAGCTCGCGGTCCGCGAGGAAGTCGATTTCTTCCTCCGGAAAATCGATCGCCGCCTCGACGTATGTGCGCAGCTCGATCACCGCTTCGGTGAGTCCCTGCACCATCGCGGAGAACTCGCCCTGCAACGAGCGCATGGCCGCGCGCGCCGCCTCGCGCGAGCCGGCGTCGATCAGGTCGGCGATCGCCTCCGCCTGGGCGAGATCGAGCTTGTCGTTCAGGAACGCGCGCTGGGTGAACTCCCCGGGCAGCGCCCGGCGCGCACCGAGCTCCACGGCTCGGGCGATGAGCGCCTCGAGCACGACGGGGCCGCCGTGGCCCTGCAGCTCGAGCACGTGCTCGCCCGTATAGGAATGCGGCGACGGGAAGAAGAGCGCGAGGCCCGCATCGATCGGCGTGCCGGCGGCATCGAGGAAGCGCGCGAAGCTCGCGCGGCGCGCATCCGGCAGGTCGCCCAGGATGACTGCGGCGATCTCCGGGGTCTTGGGGCCCGAGAGCCTCACGATCCCGATGCCGCCCCGTCCCGGGGCCGTTGCTGCCGCCACGATGGTGTCCGGCCGTGACATGACGGCGGCGATTCTAGCGCTTGCGGGTCAGCGCGGTTTTCTCGCCGCCTCGATACGGCGGTTGATGTTCCACTGCTGGGCAATCTGCAGCAGCGTGTTCGTCACCCAGTACAGCACCAGACCCGAGGGGAAGAAGATGAACGTCACCGACAGCACGAACGGCATGATCAGCATCAGCCGCGCCTGGGTCGGGTCGGGCGAAGTCGGGTTCAGCTTGTACTGCACGAACATGGCACCGGCCATGATGATCGGCAGGATGTAGTACGGATCGGGTGATGACAGGTCCTGGATCCAGCCCATGAAGGGCGCCTGGCGCATCTCGACGCTCTCGAGCAGCACCCAGTAGTAGGCGAAGAAGATCGGGATCTGTACGAGCTGCGGCAGACAGCCGGAGAGCGGATTGACCTTCTCGCGCTGGTACAGCTCCATCACCGCGCGGCTTTGCTTCTGGCGGTCGTCCTTGTAGCTCTCCTGAATGGCCTTGATGCGCGGCTGCAGCACCTTCATGCGCGCCATCGAGCGGCCCGAGAGCTCGGAGAGCGGGTAGAGCGCAAGCTTCAGCAGCAACGTCGTGAACACGATCGTCCAGCCCCAGTTGTGCAGCACCAGGTGCACCTTGTCGAGCACCCAGAACAGCGGCTTTGCGATGAAGAACAGCCGGCCGTAGTCAGCGACGCGGTCGAGCTGATTGCCGGTGGATTCGAGCTCGCGCTGCAGCTTGGGGCCGACGAACAGCGTGAAGTCGGTCTTCTGCACACTGCCCGGTTGGACGGTGATGCGCGGCCCCACGGCGGCCAGCGCATATTCATTCCCCTCCACACCCAGGCTGAAATGGTACGAGCGGTCCGTGGGCGGAACGACCGCAGAGACGAAGTAATGCTGGATTGCGGCGACCCAGCCGCCGGTCACATCGACGGAGAGCTTGCGGTCATCCGTGTCTGTGATCTTGAGCTTGCGGTACTTACCGTCCCAGATCGCCGGACCGTGCGAGGCGTATTTATCGGCGCTGAAATGGAAGAACGAGCTGCTGGTCGGCGGATCGTTGCGGCGGATCTGCGCATACGGCTCGCCCACCCACGCCGTCGCGGACTGATTGTCGATGTCCTGCTCGAGCCCGATGCGGTAGGAGCCGCGCTGGAAAAGGTAAGTCTTGGTGACGGTGACGCCGTTGCCGTCCGTCCAGGTGAGCGGCACGGCGAGCTCTTTCTGCCCCGCGGTCAGCTGGTACTCCGTGGCCGCTGATGTGAAGAGCGCGCGATGCGTCGGGCGCGCGGCATCATCGGGCCCTTTGATCCCGGACTGCAGCACATAGGTGCTGTCGGGGCCGTCCTGGTTCTCGAGCCGCATGGGCTCGGCGTGGCCTTTGTCCTTCGGATATTTCGGCAGGTCGGCCTGCACCAGCGTGCCGCCGCGCAGACTGATGCGCAAATCGAGCACGTCCGTGCGCACGCTGATCGTCGGCGCCGGTGCCAGCGTCGTGTCGTCGCCGGCCGGCGGTGCCACGGCGCCGGTAACAGGCGCCACGGCCGTCGACTCTGCGCCGGCCGGTGCTGCAGCGGTGTTGCCTGCCGCAGGGGTCGCTTTGCCGGACTTGGTGACAGCGAGATCGAGCGCATCGCCGGCACCCGCCGGCGGGTGCGTCGCCGTTTCCGTGGGGGGCGGCGGCGGATAGTCGTGCACCCACATCTGATAATTCAGCAGCAGCGTCACGCACAGCAGGAACCACAGAAGGATGCGCGGGTAGTTCGTCGTCATGGGTGCTCAGTCGGGACCGGGTCGATGCCGCCGGGATGCCACGGATGGCAGCGGCCGATGCGCCGTGCGGCGAGCCAGCTGCCACGCAGGAATCCGTAGCGCTGCAGCGCCTCGAGTGCGTAGTTCGAACAGGATGGGTAAAAGCGGCACGTCGGGCCCAGCAACGGGCTCAAGGTCCACTGATACAGGCGGATCAGGCCTGCGGCAAGGAAGCGCATTGCTCGCTCACTCGAATCCACAATGCCTCGAGACTCGCGCGCAGCGCAGGCGCCGCGGCCGTGCGCGCAGGCGTGCGCGCGCTCACGATCAGATCCACGTGCGGCAGCTCATGACGATGCAGACGGAAGGACTCGCGGATCAGCCGACGGATGCGGTTGCGCCGTACCGAGTTGCCGGCCACCTTCACCGCGATCGCAAGCCCGAGGCGCGGGCCGGCCACATCATTCGCGCGCGTCACCACTGTAAAGTAGCCGTCCCCTAAGCGATGCCCCCGAGCATACACGGCATCGAACTGCGATTTCTGGCGCAGACGGGCTTCGGTGGGAAAGGCCAGGCGCACCGGACGGGCGCCTCCGGGTAACACGAGATCAGCCGCTTACGGAATGAGTTTCTTGCGGCCCTTGGCGCGGCGGCGGGACAAGACCTTACGGCCGTTCGCCGTGGCCATGCGCGCGCGAAAGCCGTGCGTGCGCTTGCGCCGCACCTTGCTCGGCTGGTAGGTACGCTTCATCGTCCATGGGCTCCTTTGGAAGGGCGGCAAGGCTAAGCCTGCCGCCTTGAGGGTGTCAACAACGCTCTTCAGTGCGTGGCCCGTCGGGTATAGACTCGCCCTCCTTTTCCGTAGGCAACCCAGGAATTTTCGCGGGAGGCGATGCTCGTGGAGGCCTCGCTTTGGTCTCGCTGCATGCGTGCGCTCGAAGGTGAGCTGCCCGAGCAGCAATTCAACACCTGGGTGCGCCCGTTGCAGGCGATCGAGGGCATGGGGACGTTGAAACTCCTCGCGCCCAACCGTTTCGTCGTGGACTGGGTGAACGGTAACCTGCTGCCGCGCCTGGGCGAGCTGCTGCGCGACGAGAGCACCGGCGATACGCCCATCGTCACGGTTGAAGTGGGCTCGCGCCTGCGGGCCGGCGCCGCACCGTCGATCGTCAAGAGCGGCCGTGCCGGCGGACTCGTCGTCGGTGCGCAGCTCAATCCGGATTTCACCTTCGAGAGCTTCGTCGAGGGCAAGAGCAATCAGCTCGCGCGCGCCGCCGCACGGCAGGTCGCAGAAAATCCCGGCCGTGCCTACAACCCGCTGTTCCTGTATGGCGGTGTGGGCTTAGGGAAGACCCATCTCATGCACGCCGTGGCGCATCTGGTGAAGGCACGCGACCGTGAAGCGCGCGTCGCCTATGTGCACTCGGAGCGGTTCGTGGGCGATATGGTCCGCGCGCTGCAGCACAACAGCATGAACGACTTCAAGACGGCCTACCGCGGCCTCGATGCGCTCCTGATCGATGACATCCAGTTCTTCGCCAACAAGGAGCGCTCGCAGGAAGAGTTCTTCCACACTTTCAACGAGCTCCTCGAAGGCCAGCACCAGGTGATCCTCACCTGCGACCGCTATCCGAAAGAAGTCGACGGTCTGGAGGAGCGCCTGAAGTCGCGCTTCGGCTGGGGCCTCACCGTGGCGATCGAGCCACCGGAGCTCGAGACCTGCGTCGCGATCCTCATGACGAAGGCGCAGGCCGCAAGCGTCGCGCTGCCCGAGGAAGTCGCGTTCTTCATCGCCAAGCGCATCCGCTCGAATGTGCGCGAGCTCGAGGGTGCCCTGCGCCGCGTGATCGCCAACTCACGCTTCACCGGTCAGCCGATCACGCTGGAATTCGCCAAGGAGGCGTTGCGCGATCTGCTGCAATTACAGGCAAAACTCGTCACGATCGAGAACATTCAGAAGACCGTCGCCGATTACTACAAGGTGCGCATGGCGGACCTGCTCTCCAAGCGCCGCAACCGCTCGGTCGCGCGGCCGCGTCAGGTCGCGATGGCGTTGTCGAAAGAGCTCACCAATCACAGCCTGCCGGAGATCGGCGATGCCTTCGGCGGGCGCGATCACACCACCGTGCTGCACGCGTGCAAGCGCGTGAAGGAACTGCGCGGCATCGAGCAGCGCATGAGCGAGGACTATTCAAACCTGTTGAGAACACTCACGGGTTGATGTGCATCACCTGGGGATAAATCGGGCGCGGCGAGTTATTCACAATCGCTGCACAGGCGAACCCCAGGCGATCCCCGGCTCCATGCGGGGCCGGCAGCTGTGCAACGTCTTGATCTGCTGATGTCCAGACGACTTATACCCATATCCACAGGCTCAATAACAACTACTCCTGATCTGTCTTTAAGAACTAAGATTTAAGATTGGAACGGACGCACCACGTCCCTCACCTCTCACCACAAGAGTCCGCAATGAAGCTCACGGCATCGCGTGAAGATATTCTAGGTCCCCTGCAGAGCGTGATCGGCGTCGTCGAACGCCGGCAAACCATGCCGATTCTCGCGAACGTGCTGCTCGCGGCACGCGAGAACCGCCTGAACATCACCGGCACCGATCTCGAGGTCGAGCTCGTCGCCTCGCACGCCGTGACGGTCCAGCAGCCCGGCGATATCACCGTGCCGGGACGCAAGCTGCTCGAGATATTCCGCACGCTGCCGGAGAAGTGCTCGGTGACGTTGGTGGCCGAAGGCGATCGCGTGTCACTGCGAGCGGGCCGCAGCCGCTTCACACTCGTGAGCCTGCCGGCATCGGAGTTTCCGCTGGTGGAGGAGATCGGCTCGCAGCAGCATCTGACGGTCGCGCAAAGCGAACTGCGGCGCCTGATCGAGAAAACGCATTTTTCGATGGCGCAGCAGGACGTGCGCTACTACCTCAACGGCATGCTGCTCGAGGCTGATGGCAAGACGCTCCGCGCCGTCGCCACCGATGGACATCGGCTGGCGCTGTGCGAAACCCAGCTCGCAAGCCCGGCCAAGACCACCCAGCAGGTGATCGTGCCCCGCAAGGGTGTGCTCGAGCTGCAGCGCGTCCTCGGCGGTGAGGGAACCGTCGACATCGTGATCGGTACAAATCACGTTCGCATCCAGATCGGCGACATTCGCTTTACTTCGAAGCTGATCGATGGTCGTTTCCCGGAGTACAGCCGCGTCGTACCCGCGAGTCCCAGCAAGCTGGTGCATGCGGATCGCGAGCTGCTGCGGCACGCGTTCCAGCGCACGGCAATCCTGTCGAACGAGAAATATCGCGGCGTGCGGCTCGTCGTGAAGCCCGACCTGTTGACCATCCAGGCCCACAATCCGGAGCAGGAAGAGGCCGAGGATCAGCTCGAGGTGAGCTACAAGGGCGAGGACATGGAGATCGGATTCAACGTCAATTACCTGATGGACGCCCTGAGCGCCATCGAATCCGCCAAGATCGAAGTCGGCCTCACGGATGCCAACAGCAGCTGCCTGATCCGCGACCCCGAGAACAAGGACACCAAGTACGTCGTCATGCCGATGCGGCTCTAAGAGGCTGCGCGGCGCATGGCGCTGGCGTATCTGCTCGCGGAGAACGTCAGATGCGTCGCGCGCGCGGAGCTCGAGCTGGATGCGCGGCATAACCTGATCTACGGGGAAAACGGCTCCGGCAAGACCTCGCTCCTCGAAGCCGCCTTCCTGCTCGGACGCGGCCGTTCCTTCCGCACGCGAAACAGCGAGCGTCTCATTCGCCACGGCGAATCACGCCTGGTCGCGTTCGGGCGCACCGATGCCACGCCGCCGCTCACCGTGGGCGTGCAGGTGGCGCGCGGCGAGCCGACCCTGGCGAAAGTCGGCGGCACCGAGGTTCAAAGCCTGGCGGAGCTGCCAGCGGCGCTTCCCATCCAGGTCATCGAGCCCCGGGTGCATGCCTTGCTCGAGGAGGGGAGCCCCCGCCGGCGACGCTGGATGGACTGGGCGGTGTTCCACGTGGAACACAACTTCGCGGCCGACTGGTCGCGCTACGGGCGGGCGCTCAAGCAACGCAATGCGGCTCTGCGCCGCGATCCGCGAGAGGCGAGTGCGTGGGAGTCGGAGCTGGCCCGGCTGGGCGAGCGCCTGGCGCGCTCCCGGCGCTCCCTGCTCGAGCAGCTTCATCCCCACTGGCTCGCGATGGTCCGCACTCTGGCGGGCCGCGAGGTGACGCTGCACTACGCCCAGGGCTGGCCGCAGGACTCCACCCTGGCCGAGGCCCTCGAGGGCTCCCGGCCCCGGGATCTGCAGCGCGGCCTCACGCACATGGGTCCGCATCGGGCGGATGTGCACATCCGACTCGAGGGGCGTGCCGCGCGCGAGATCCTCTCGCGTGGCCAACAGAAGGTCGTCGCCATCGCGATGATCCTGGCTCAACTCACGCTCCTGAAGGCGCTCACGGGCACTTCGCCCACGCTGCTTTTGGATGATCCGGCGGCTGAACTCGATGGCGCGCGGCTCGCCGCGTTCGTCGCACAGATCGAGGCGCTACAGTGCCAGCTGATCGCTACGTCACTCACTCCGGAGCGCGGCCTTTTTACGCACTCCGAGAGGCTGTTTCACGTGGAACAGGGGAGGGTCAAAACGCTATAATGTCGCATCATTGCCTCGAGCGTGTTCATGCCGCCCAACGACGTCTACGATTCCAGTAAAATCAAAGTCTTAAAGGGCCTT
>DATIYV010000046.1:0-49416 GCA_035517435.1 Steroidobacteraceae bacterium
CAGTTTGAAAGACCTGCACGTGCGCGAGGCTAGGAGGCCCTGAGCCGCCGCACCAGAGCGCCAGCGCTCGCAGATACGCAGAAATCTGCGTACGCTTGCCGGCCATGCTGACGCTCGAAGCGGAACTGCGCGAGCTGCACGCCGCGGGCGGCCTGGATTCGGAGGCGCTGGAGCGCACCCTCGCGCTGGAGCGGCGCAGCGTTTTCTCCATCTTCGATGAGCTGCGCGCAGTGCTCTACGGCGCGGTGGTGCTGGTCATCACCGGCATCGGCCTTGTCATCAAGCAAAATCTCGATCGCATCGGACCGGTCACGCTGATCGTCGCCCTCGCCGCCGTGGCGGGGGCGTGTTACGTGCCGGCGATTCGAGCCCGGATGCGTGCGCAGGAGCGCTCGATTGTCGCCGACTACCTGCTGCTGTTGGGCGCGCTCATCCTCAGCGCCGATCTCGGCTACACGGAAGCGCAGTTCCATTTACTGGGCGCGAACTGGTCACGGCAGCTGCTGATTCTGGCGGTGTTTCATGGGTTCACGGCCTACGCGCTCGACTCCCGGCTGGTGTTCTCGGTCGCGCTCAGCGCATTCGCCGGCTGGGTCGGGATCGAGCGCGGTCCGGCAAACTATGCGCCCTGGGAGTTCGCTGCGCCCGCGATCGGGCTGCGAGCTGTAGGCTGCGCGATCATCCTGATGGGATGGCGGGAAGTGGACGTGCGCCGGCACGCCGGGCGATTCGCCATCGTGCTCGAGCACTTCGCGACCAACCTTGCCTATTGGGGAGTGCTGGGCTGGTGCAGCAATGAATCGTGGCGCCCTCTGGGCTTCGTGGCACTGCTCCTGCTCGCCACCATCGTGCTCTTCAAGGCGCTGCGCACCGGCGCGGAAGCCTTTGCGGTGTACGGCGTGTGCTACACGGCGCTCGGTCTCATCCTGGTGATCGTGCCGCTCGTCCCGTCCTCTCTCATCGTGTTCAGCGCATCGGTCGTGCTCGCAATCATCGCGGCCGCCGGCGTCGCGCTGCGCTTCCTGCACGATCGCTTCCGGGAAGAGTCCGCATGAGCTTCAGACCCTCGGCAAGCGAGGAACGCTGGCTCGCCCTCGCCCGTCGGCTGGGCCGCAGGAGCCGTGATGAGCCGTTTGCTTCCCGCGCGGGGGGCTGGCGCAGGGTCGGCGCGCTGAGCCGCACCGCCTTCTTCGTGATGGGACTGGTCGCCGCGGCGGCGATCGCCGCCATAGCCGCTGAACTCTTTCGCGAGGGCGTCTGGTTTGTGGCCGGAATTGCATCGGTCATCACCGCCGAATGGCTCATTCTCGGGCGCAGGCAATTCGCATCCGGCTTCGAGGAAGCCCTGAGCTTCGCGGGGCTATCGCTCATCGCGTTCGGCATCGGCGAGATGTACGGCTATCACGCCTCGCTCACCGCGAGCCTGTTCGGCGGGGCATGGCTCCTCGCCGGTGCGCGGCTCTTGAATCCCTACCTCACCGTACTGGCTGCGCTCGCATTGAGCGTTGCCCTGGACACATCACGACCCATCGCGGCGGCGGCCTGTTACGGCCTGGGGCTCGTCGCACTGTTTCTGGGAGCGCGCGAATTCCGGCGGCCGTCAAACGACAGGCTGCTGGATGTCCTCGTGATCGTAATGCCGCTCGCGGGCTACTTCTGGTCGGTGCCGGCCTCCAGCGGCTGGAGCGAGCACGATTATCGCCATGCGCGGCTGCTCGATTGGGCCGTGCCGCTCGCTCCTCTCGCCTTCGCCATCATCGCACTCGGCATCGGCCTGAGGCGCCGCACGCACGCACCGCTCATCGCCGCGATGCTCTGCATCGCCTGCACGGCATTCGAGCTGCGGGCGCTCACCGGCATGCCGCTCGAGCGCCGACTCATCCTGTGGGGCGCGCTGCTGCTGATCGCGGCAGTCGCCGTGGAGCGCTGGTTGCGCACGCCACGCCAGGGCATCACCTCACGCGCGCTGCGCCGCGAGCGCGAATCCACAGGTCTGCTCCGCATGGCTGGCGCGGCGGTGCTGACACCTCATGCGGCACCCGCGCAAGCGACCCCGTCCATCCAGGGCGCTGGCGGTAAGTTCGGTGGCGGCGGCTCGAGCGGCTCGTACTGAGTCGCTCTTTCAAATACCAGTACCCGAAGTCCGCGTTTCTGCCTCTTCTCCCGTTGGGACCCCGCGAAATCGGGGCCGCAAATGCGATCGAACTTCCTTTCAAACGGGGGAACTCAAATGTTCAGAAAACTAGCCGTAGCTGCGATGGCCGGAGCGGTGGCCGCGATCTGCGGCTGCGCCACCATTGTGCATAGCGGGCCCAGGGCGATTTCCGTCGCGTCGACGCCCGCCGGCGCCAAGGTGTCCATTTATGACCGCTCGAACACGCTCGTGCAGACGAACACGACGCCGTTCATCGCGTATCTGCCGACGAAGTACGGTTACTTCAAGGGGCAGGATTACCGGTTGGTGTTCGAGCTGGCCGATCACGCGCCCGCGGAGGTGAGACTGAAGTCCGAGCTGAGCGGCTGGTACGCCGGCAATCTGCTGTTCGGCGGTCTGGTCGGCATGCTGATCGTCGATCCGCTGACCGGCGCGATGTTCAATCTCTCGCCGCAGAAGATCCAGCAGCCGCTGACGGCCACCCAAGCCCAGGTGATCCGCGATCGCCAGGGCTTCCTCGTCGTCCTCGCCTCGCAGATCACCGAGGGTGAGCGCGCGCAGATGGTGCGCGTCAACTGATGCCTGGCCAGGCGCCCGGGGCTGAGTCCCGGGCGCACCGGTCTGCCCGTCCCGGCCGGATGCAGCGGCGAGTCGCACGTCCGCAGCAGCTACACGTATCATCACAACGTGTGAGCGGAGGCGACTCGTGACAAAAGCGTTATCGCGTCTGGGTAAGCAGCTCGAGGAAGCGATCATCACGCTGGAAGGTGTCGGTGCAAAGTTTGCACTCATCGGCGGACTCGCGCTGGCTCCTCACAAAGCCGTCGATCGGGCGCTGAAGGCTCTCGGATATAAGCGCCTGCACCGCAGCGCCGACGCAGCAAATTATCTGCGCGATGATGAACGCCTGGGCTTTGTGTACGCTCACCGATCCACTGCCCGTCATCTGTTGCAGGCGGCTCCGCAACTGAGCACTCTCTTTAGGACCTTGCGCGTGGTGAGCGCCGAGGGGCTGATTGCGCTGA
Organism: Steroidobacteraceae bacterium; assembly: GCA_035517435.1. Classification (GTDB taxonomy): domain Bacteria; phylum Pseudomonadota; class Gammaproteobacteria; order Steroidobacterales; family Steroidobacteraceae; genus JASHUC01. The sequence goes on from DATIYV010000046.1 coordinate 3,181, forward strand.
CGCTGCAGGGCTGGGTGAACGATTCCCGCCGCCGACAGGATCTCGAAGATATCCGCGCCTGGATTCGCGCGAACCGGCAAACGCCGGGAACTCGCGATCCGTTCGCAGCGCTGTGTCCCATGTGGCCGGATCGAGAGCCCTTTCCGGTAGCTGCGACATTCAAGCTGTGAACAGCATCGCAACTCTGAGGAACCCATGCCGAGCATCCCCGATGACATCTATACGGAAACGGAAGGCTACTCGCCCGACACCTTGAGCAATCTCGGCCCGCTGCGTCGCCTCGCCGGCGAGTGGTTGTCCGACAAGGGAGTCGACGTGAGCCCCAAGGCCGAAGGCCCCGAGCGGCGTGTCTACCGGGAGCACATCCGCATGGAGCCGATCGATCCGCAGTCGAACGGCCCGCAGCTTCTCTACGGACTGCGCTACCACATTCACATCAACACGCCCGAGGAAGCCATCACCTTCCACGATCAGGTGGGCTACTGGCTGTGGGAGCCGGCCACCGGACTCATCATGCAGAGCATCGCGATTCCGCGCGGTCAGGTGGTCCTGGCGGGGGGAAAAGCCGCCCCGGATGCCAAGCGCATTTCGGTCGAGGCACGCCGCGGCGATACGCGCTTTGGAATCTGCTCGACGACGTTTCTGGAAGAGGCGTTTCGCACCGACTTCTACCGCATCGACATCACGTTCAATGATGACGACAGCTGGACGTACGTCACGCGGACGGATCTGGCGGTGCGGGGCGCGACACCCGCGTTCAATCACAATGACACGAACACCTTGCGCCGGATCGCGCAGGCCGCGCCGAACCCGCTCGTCGGCCTCTCGAAGGCCTGACTGACCTCAATTCCTCGCCCGCAGCGCCATGACCGCCGGCGCTTGAGCTGATCGGTGGCTTATGAGCGTGCGCGGCAAAAACATGGGGTGAGTGAACTAAACTAAGTTTAGTTCACTCACCCGTGGTTTTCGGCCAGGGGGTGTCTCTACGCTCGATGGTTAAGGACGTCGCGTCACGCGGGCAGGTGCGGACGTCCGGCGCCTGAGCCGCCACTTCAACACCGATGTGTTACCGATGTGATCGGAACGGACCCAGCGAAGGGCCGGATGTTCTGAAACTGAGGCAATTGGCAATAGTATAGGGGGGTATACTATATTGAACCATGAGCCATACGATTCATCACAAAAGAAAACTTATGGCCCGGGTGCACCGCATTCGCGGCCAGGTGGAGGCGATTGAGCGGGCACTGGAGAAGGAAGCTGGCTGCGATCAGGTCATGCACCTGATCGCCGGCGTGCGTGGCGCGATCGCCGGATTGATGGCCGAAGTGGTCGAAGAGCACGTCAACAGCCATCTCGTGGATGCTGAGAAACATCCGCAGGCACTCGACAAGGAAGCTGCTGGGCAATTGTTGGACGTGATCCGGAGCTACCTCAAATGAAATGATCCCCGCATGAACGCTATCGATCACGACCCAGACTTCTCGCATTCCCATCACTTTCTTGGCGAAAGCCACGAGAGGAGCGAGCGCAAAACATGGGCGGTGATTTGGCTCTGCGGCGCAATGATGGTCACCGAGATCGTCGGCGGCTTGCTATTCGGCTCCATCGCCCTCGTGGCCGATGGCATGCATATGAGTACGCATGCTGGCGCCCTGCTGCTCGCAGCGCTCGCCTATAGCTACGCTCGCAAGCACAGCCACGACCCACGCTTTACATTCGGCACGGGAAAATTCGGGGACCTCGCCGGGTTCACGAGCGCGATCATTCTCGCGATGATCGCGCTGCTTATCGGTTACGAAGCAGTCTCCCGCTGGATGACTCCAGTGCCTATTCATTTTAAGGAAGCGATCCCCATCGCCTGCCTCGGTCTTGCTGTAAATGTCGCCAGCGCCCTCATCTTAAGCGGCGGCAATCATCGTCATGGCCACGATCACGGCAATGGTCATGACCACAGTCACGCGCACGGCCATGACGATCATGACGAAGCGCACGACATTCAGACCGCAAGCGGCCTCGTCCGTCTCGAAGTCTATGAGGACGGCGTGCCGCCGCGCTTTCGGTTGCGTTTCGGCGACGCGCATCGACTTGATGCGGATCATGTCGCAATCGAAACCATCCGGCCTGACGGTTCACGCCAGACTTTCAAATTCATGGATCGCAACGGTTATCTCGAATCACTCGATGAGATACCGGAGCCTCACGAATTCGAGGCATGGCTGCGGATCGGCGGCGAAGAGCAGCCCGTCAGCTTCGAGGAACATGAACACGCCCAACAGAGCGCCCACCGCGACCACAACATGCGTGCAGCGGTCATCCACGTGATGGCGGACGCGGCCGTCTCGATGTTGGTGATTGTCGGCCTCGTTCTCGCGCGTACTTTCGGCTGGTTGTGGATGGACCCGCTCGCCGGCATCGCCGGCGCGTTCGTCATTGCGAGTTGGTCGTACGGCCTGATCCGCGACACGGGCAGGATTCTGCTCGATATGAACCCCGACCGTGCTATGGCCGAGAAGCTGCGCCAGACCATCGAAGCGGAAGGCGATCGCCTGAACGACCTACATCTGTGGCGGCTGGGTCCTGGACATCTCGGCGCGATCCTTTCCATCACGACACGGGACAAGCGCGGCGTGGACTATTACCGGAGCCGACTGACACGCTTTCGTGCGCTGTCTCATCTGACTATCGAAGTTCGCGATATCTAGCGGTCACGCCCGCGAGAGCTGCAAGATCGCGAGCCCGGCACGTGTGGAGATTTGTAACGTACATCCCAGAAAGTGGGCCATGTAGGACTTGAACCTACAACCAACGGATTAAGAGTCCGCTGCTCTACCAATTGAGCTAATGGCCCGTCGCAAATACGCCCGCGAGGAGGTGGGGTGGACGATGGGACTCGAACCCACGACGGCCGGGATCACAACCCGGGGCTCTACCAACTGAGCTACGTCCACCATCGAAAACCCAAGTTCCGCAAATGGCGCGCCCGGCAGGAGTCGAACCTGCGACCCTCGGCTTAGAAGGCCGATGCTCTATCCGCCTGAGCTACGGGCGCACAGCATCCTGAACGAACCATCGCCATCGTGCTCCGCTGGTCGGGGCAGAGGGATTTGAACCCCCGACCCTCTGCTCCCAAAGCAGATGCGCTACCAGACTGCGCCATGCCCCGTCGCTTGTACCTGCGGAAGCCTCTAGCCGGACCTACCCCCTCGAAGGGCCGCGAATCATACGTAACTGGCGGGAGGAGCGTCAATTTTCGCTCCGGGGGCCGCGATCGGCTAGCCGCGCCGCCATTCGGTCTTGCCGCCCGGCCGGTCCTCCAGAATGACTCCCTGGGCAGCGAGTTCATCACGAATCCGGTCCGCGAGCGTGAAATCTCGCGCCTTTCGTGCCGCGAGGCGCGCCTCGATCTGCGCCTCCACCCGGGCGGCGAGCGCTGCATCGACCTCGACCCCGCTTGCCTGCGGCGCCTTGCGCAGCCACTCGGCCGGCGAGAGCGAGCCCAGACCGAAAACGGCCAGGAGGCCGCGCAATTCGGCGGCGAGCCGCCGGGCCTCCTCTCCATCTCCGCGGTCCTTGGCGGAATTGAGCGCACGCGCAAGGGTCTGCAGGACCGCGAACGCCTCGGGCGTATTGAAGTCATCGTCCATCGCGGCGCGAAAGCGCTGGGTGTGCGCACTGCCTTCTCCAGACTCGGCCTCGGCAGCCGCCTGCGCCGGCACGTCGCGCAGCGCCCCGTAGAGCCGCCCGAGCGCCGCATCGGCGTGCTCGAGCTGATCGGCCGCGTAGTTGACCGGACCGCGGTAGTGGCTCGAGAGCACGAAACAGCGAATCACCTCCGGGTCGCGCACGATCTTCAGCGCATCCCGGATGGTGAAGAAGTTGCCGAGCGACTTCGACATCTTCTCGTTATCGACCGTGAGAAAGCCGTTGTGCATCCACAGCTGCGCGAAGCTGTCGCCGCTTGCGGCGCAGGACTGGGCGATCTCGTTCTCATGATGCGGAAACTTCAGATCAAGTCCGCCGCCATGAATGTCGAATCGCGTACCCAGGAACGCCTCGGACATGGCCGAGCACTCGATGTGCCAGCCGGGCCGCCCGCGTCCCCACGGCGAGTCCCACCACGGCTCACCGGGCTTCGCCTGCTTCCACAGCACGAAGTCGAGCGGATCGCGCTTCGCCGCATCGATCTCGACGCGCTCACCCGCGCGCAGCTCGCTCAAGCGCTTACCGGAGAGTTGCCCATACGGGGCAAACCGGCTCACTGAGTACATGACATCGCCGTCGCTCGCGACGTAGGCATAGCCCTTGTCGATCAGCTGCTGCGTCATCGCGATCATGGCGGGCACGAACTGCGTCGCGCGCGGCTCCTGATCGGGCCTGAGGATGCCGAGCGCGTCGTAATCCTTGTGCATCTCGGCGATGTAGTGCGCGGTGAACGTCGCGATGTCGCGGCCCTGCTCGGCCGCGCGCTGGATGATGCGATCGTCGATATCCGTGATGTTGCGGATGAAGGTGACTTCGAAGCCGCGGTACATGAGGTACCGCCGCACCACATCGAACACGATTTTCGAGCGCGCATGCCCCATGTGGCACAAGTCGTACACCGTGTCCCCGCACACATACATGCCGATCCGCCCGGGCACGAGCGGCTCGAGCGGCTCCTTGCGGCCGGTGAGCGAGTTGTGAACACGGATCACGCTCATGCGAAGCGCGCCAGGCGCTCACGCGCCTGCGCCGCTGGCATCGCCTTCAGAAGCGGCGCGAGCTCAGGGCCATGCGCCCGCCCGGTGAGCGCCACACGCAGTGGCATGTAGAGCGCGGCGCCCTTGCGCCCGGTGGCTGCGCGGATCGCCCCGGCAATCGAAGGCAGATCGCCACCGCTTGCGCCGATGGCATTCGCGGCAGCGGCGAAGTAAGACGCGCCGGCGCTGGTCACGACTTCGCGCTCCGCCGGTTCGAGCTCCGGCGGACCGCCGAAGACAATCTGTGCCCAGGTGCGCGCATCGCCCGGCAGCACGACATTGGGCAGGACGGCTTCAATGAACGCAGCGACCTCATCCTCGCTCACGCCTGGCGGCAACTCGTGCGCGAGCCAGGCACGCGCCTCGGACACGCTCATCCTGCGCACCGCCTCCTTCTGCCACATCGTGAGCTGCTGCTCATCGAAATGCGCCGGCGCGCGCCCGAGATGCGCCGGATCGAAAGCCTGCGCCATCGCCGGCAGGGCGAGAAAACCGTGCTCGCCTGTCGAATGTCCCAGCCGGAAGAGCAGATTGAGCAGCGCGCCCGCCGTATAGCCCTGCTCGCGAAAATGACGCACATGCGGATCGCCCAGGCGCTTGGACAGCGGCGCGCCATCGCGCCCCACGAGCAGCGCGACGTGGCCATAGCGCGGCGCGGTGAGACCCAGTGCCTCAAGTATCAAAAGCTGACGCGGCGTGTTCGCGAGGTGATCCTCGCCCCGCAGCACGTGCGTGATGCCCATCGCGGCGTCATCGACGGCGTTGCTGAAGAAGAACGGCGCGGATCCGTCGGTCCGGCGCACGATGAAATCGCCGATGTCATCGGTCGGGAAACTCTGCGGCCCGAAGACGAAGTCCTCGAACTCGATCCGCCGACCGGCCGGCACGCGAAATCGGAAGCTGGGGGCGATGCCCTGCGCACGCCTGGCCGCACGCTCCCCGGCCGTGAGCTCGCGGCAGGTGCCCGCATAGCGCGGCGGCTTGCCCGCGGCGCGCTGCGCACGGCGCGACACTTCGAGCTCGAGCGGCGTGCAGTAGCACTCGTAAATGCGTCCCTGGGTCTCGAGCTGGGTGAAATAGCGCTGGTACAGCGCCGTGCGTCGCGACTGCACATAGGGCCCGCGCTCATCCTCGCGTCCCGGTCCTGCGTCCCATTCGAGTCCCAGCCAGTGCAGGTCGGCGAGCTGCGCATCGCGATATTCGTCGCGCGAGCGCTCGACATCCGTATCCTCCAGGCGCAGCACGAAGCGCCCGCCCGTACGGTGTGCCAAAAGCCAGTTGAAGAGCGCCGTGCGCACATTGCCCAGATGCAACTCCCCGGTCGGGCTCGGCGCAAAGCGCGTCACCGCAGCCGCGTCGTGCGGGAACTTTTCCGGGTGAATCAGGGTCATGTGCGGGATGTTACGGTAGAATCCGCACCCCATGCGAACCCAACGCTCCCTCCCCATCCTGCGCGGCGCCACTGTCGCACTCGCGCTCCTGTTTGCATTTACCGCCGCGCAGGCCGAGCCGAACCCGCACGTTCGTGTCTCAACCAACATGGGCGATTTCGTGATCGAATTGCTGCCGGATCGCGCGCCGATCTCCGTGGCGAACTTCCTACGCTACGTGAAGGAAGGCCACTACAACCAGACGCTCTTCCATCGCGTGATCTCCAACTTCGTGGTGCAGGGCGGCGGTCATAGCGCGACCGATTTCAAGCTGCGGCCGACGCACGAGCCGATCTTCAACGAATCGGGCAATGGCCTGCAGAACAAGCGCGGCACGGTGGGTATGGCGCGCGGCGAGGCGCCGCACTCGGCCAATAGCCAGTTCTATATCAACCTCGCCGACAACACCGAGCTTGACCCATTGCCGACGCGCTGGGGTTATGCGGTCTTCGGCCGCATCGTCGAGGGCATGGAAGTCGTGGATCGCATCGGCGTGACTCCCACCGGGGAGGCGGGCCCCTTCAAGAGTGACTCGCCGTTGAAGCCGGTCGTGATCCTGAAGATGGAGCTGGCGGATGCCTCGAGCACGACGCAGCCAAAGCCCGTCGCGGCTCCCGGCACCTCTCCCGAGGTGCTCTCGCCGAAGTAACTCGGCGGCGGCTCGCACGGTGGCAGACCTCTTCGTCTCCGACGTGCATCTGGATGCCGGCACGCCCGCCGCGAGCGCGCAGTTTCTCGATTTTCTGAGCGAGAAGGCGGCGCGCGCCGAGCGGCTCTACATCCTGGGCGACCTGTTCGAGGCCTGGATCGGCGATGACGATCCGGATGAGCACAAGGCGCGAGTGTGCGAGGGCCTCAAGGCGCTCAGCCGCTGCGGCGTGGCCTGCTTCGTTTTGCACGGCAATCGTGATTTTCTGCTGGGCGAGGGCTTCACCGCCCGCACCGGTGCGCTGGTGCTGCCCGATCCGGTGATCGCCGATTTTGCCGGGGAGCCGGTGCTGCTCACGCATGGGGACATCCTGTGCGTGGATGATCATGCCTATCAGGAGCTGCGCAGCATCGTGCGCGCACCGAAGTGGCAGCAGCGCTTCCTCGCCCTGCCCGTCGAGGATCGCTCGGCACTCGCCGATCAGGTGCGCGCCGGCAGCCGCGCACACGTCTCGCGCCAGGTCCCCTACGTCATGGATACGAATCCGGCCGCCGTGGAAGCGGCGTTTCGCGCCACCGGGGTGCGGCGGATCATCCACGGCCACACCCATCGCCCGGCGATCCACGAGACAGTCATCGACGGCGAGCCGGTCACACGGATCGTGCTCGGCGCCTGGTACGAGCAGGGCAGCTACCTGCACCACGAAGCCGGACGCTTCGAGCTGCGGGAGCTCCCCCGCTAGATACAGCTGGCGAGCAGCTGCGCGCGGCAGGCGGCGTAGGCCCGCTCGGCGCGCAGCGCGTACTCGCGCGGCAGCTCGCAGTCCCCGCGCGCATGCGGCGGCGGTGCGGCAGCCTGCACTTCACCCGCGAGCAGCAGAGCCGAGGGATCCCCGTAACCCGGCTCACCCGTGTGCGCGAAGCTTCGGTACCGCGTCGCAAGCGGACTCGAGAGCTCGAGGAACGATGCGATGCGCGCCAGCACACGCTCGGGATGGGTGAGCAGAGATTCCGCCTCGACGAAAAGCGCGCGCCGGCCCAAAGCGCGAGCCAGCATGGCGAGGCGGGCAAGGCGCGACTCGTAATACCCGGTCACCCGCTCGAAGTCCTGGTACCAGCCGACATCGATGTGCTCCCGGCCCAGGCTCACCACGCTCAAGAGCGCCGCCGGCGGCCGGCGCAGCAGCACCAGCGCGCGAGTCGTGCCGCGCGAGACGATGCTGGGCGCGAGCGGGTAGTTGTGCAGCATCTTGTCGAGCACGTAACGCCCCCGCAGCGGCTCGCCCGTGAGCCTGGCGACGCGGCGGCGCAGCCGCAGCAAGTCGGGCCGCCAGCGATACTTGATGTGAGTCTCGCAGTAGCCGTCGATCTCGGGGTGAGAGCCGAGGATGTGACACAGGAGCGAGGAGTAACAGCGCATGTGCCCGAGCACGAACAGCGCGTTCACCTTCAGGCGCGCTCGACCGCCCGCAGCCCGCTCGGCCGCATCGCCGGGGCCGAGCGACCGAACATGCGGCCCTTGAGGCCCGCCAGGTGCGAGTCGAGTCCGCGCTCGCACCAGGTGAGGCGGCGCTCGAGCGTGTCGTTGAGAACGTAGTCGTTCGGATTGAAGCCCTGCGGTGCGCGGCGCGGATGGTGCAGGTGGATCGCGAGCGCCTGGAACTTGAGATTGCGGCGCACGATGCCGCGGTGATACAGCCGCGCAGCGATCTCGTTGTCCTCCCGTCCCCAGCCGATCATCGCCTCGTTGAAGCCATTGACCGCGAGCAGATCGTGCTTCCAGTACGCCTGATTGCAGCCCCGGATCGCGCGCTGCCCGGTGCGCGGGAAGAACAGGAGCCGGCTGAGCAGGCGACTGCGCACGCAGTGGCGGCGGCGCTGCACATCCGGCGAGAAGATGCCGAGATCCAGCAGCCGACACCTGAGCATCTGATCGGCCGTTTCGCTACCGGTGATGAGGCGCACGCCCTGAATGAAGGATCTTGCCCGCGCGGCAAGCCGATGGTCGGCAATGAAATGCCGGTGCATCACCATATCGCCATCGACGATGACAAGGTACTCGCCGCTCGCGCGCGCAATCGCGCGGTTGCGCGAGCGCGCCAGCCGAAAGCCCTCGTGGGGCTGCCACAGATGATGCAGCGGCACGGGAATCAGCTCGCGCCAGGCATCAACTACACGCTGCGTTTCGGGACCTGAGCCGTCGTCGGCGACGATGATCTCGTCGGGAAGAACCGACTGCCGCGCGGCGCTGCCCAATGTGAGATCGAGCGCGGCGGGCCATTCATAAGTAGTGATGATGAGTGAAGTCGTCAGTGCCTTCATCGGCTCGCAGAGTTTCCTGCGCGCGAGTTTTGAATCGCGCCGGGGAATCTTAGCGATGCGACTTCAGTCAGTGGTCGGGTAAATGAAACTAATTGTCAGTAATTGTAGGGCCGCGGCAGCGTGAGCGTCGCCTCGAGTCCGCGCACCGGAAGGTTTTTGAGAACGAGCGAGCCGCCGTGTGTTTGCGCAATGTCGCGCGCGATTGAAAGGCCGAGGCCCGTGCCGCCGGTGTCGCGATTGCGAGACGCTTCGACACGGTAGAAAGGCTCGAAAACCTGCTCCAGATCCTTCTCGCTCAGGCCCGGTCCGTCATCGCGCACGCGAATGACGAGCGCCGCTCCGTCCTCGACGATCACCTGCGCACGCGCGCCGTATTTCACGGCGTTCGAGATCAGATTCGTAAGACAGCGCTTAAGCGCCTGTGGCTTGCCGTGAAAGCTGCCGTTCGCGCGTCCGCTCACCTGCACGCTCGATTTGAGCTCGTGGAACTCCGATTGGATCGTCGCCAGGAGCTTGTTCACATCGACGGACGCGCTCGCCTCATCGTCCGTGAGGCCCGAAAGCAGTCCGAGCGAGCCGCGCACCATGCCCGTCATCTCATCGACATCGCGCGCAAAGCGCTCGCGCAACTCCTCGTCGCCGAGCTGCTCTACGCGCAAGCGCATCCGCGTCAGCGGTGTCTTCAGGTCATGCGACATGGCGGCGAGCACACGGGTGCGGCTGTCGAGGTAGCGCTGCATCCGGTCGCGCATGGTATTGAACGCCCGCGCGGCCTCGCGCAGCTCCCGTGCTCCGGACTCCTTGAGCGGAGGCCGGCGTACGTCGCGTCCCACCGCTTCCGCCGCGCGCGCCAGCTCCGACAGCGGCCGGGTGATGCTGCGCGCGACGAGGAACAGCACGAGCGCCGTCAGCACCACGAGAAGCACTAGGTTGCGCACCAGGTTGCGCGGCAGGATCTCGCGGCGCTGACCCTGCGAGACGCGGAACTGCAGCGTGTCATTATCCGGCAGCGTCACTGTGACATCGAACACGCCGCCGCCGCTCACGAAGCCCTCCGGTGGCTGACGCGTGAGCGAGATGACACGCGCATTCGGATCGTGCGCCGGCACCACCGCGATCTTGTAGCTGGGACCCAGCGTGCTTTCGAGTTGCTTCTCGAGCGCGCGCCGGAAATCCGGCGCCGGCGGCGGCACGATCGGCGCTTGCGACAGCGCGGGCCGATCGAGGCGATCGAGCCGGTCCAGCGGCGCTGGCGGCGGGCCATCCGGCGGCAGGACTCTGTCGTCCTGCGGCGGCGGACGGCGCACGCGTGCGAGCTGCTCGGGCGGCCAGCGGTCCATGCGATCGCGCGCGGTGACGCGCGCCTCCGGGTCGAGCATCTGCAGCGCGAAGGTGATATCGACGATGCGGCGCGACAGTTCGCGCACGTTGCCCTCGACCAGAATGCGATCGCGATCGCGCGCGAACAGGATGACGCTCAGACCCTGCGCGAGCAGCACCGCCATGAGCACCGCGATGAACAGCCGCGCGAACAGCGAGCGCGGTACGAAGGAGATGCGCCGCCACCAGGGCGGCCCGGCCTCAGTAGGACTCGACGCTGACGCCGATGACATAGCCCTCACCATAGACCGTCTTGATGATCTGCGGTGCACGGGCATCGTCGCCCAGGATCTGGCGCAGCCGGCTCACACGCACGTCGATGCTGCGATCGAGGGGATCGGCCTCCCGCCCCCGCAACAGCTCGGTGAGCTCGGTGCGCGAGAGCACCCGCTGCGGCGATGCCAGCAGCACCGCGAGCAGCCGGTACTCGGCGCCGCTCAGCGATACGGCGGCGCCGGTGGGATTGGTGAGCGTGCGGCTGGTGGTGTCGAGCTCCCAGCCACCGAACTTGAAGCCGCGGACGGTAGCGGGATTCGGATCGCGCGGCGCGTACGCGGCACGCCGCAGTACCGCCTTCACGCGCCCGAGGAGCTCGCGCGGGTTGAAGGGCTTCGGCAGATAATCATCGGCACCGACTTCGAGCCCGACGATACGATCGACGTCCTCGCCGCGCGCCGTGAGCATGATGACGGGGAGCTGGGAGTGCTGCCGCAAGTCGCGGCACAGTGACAGTCCGTCCTCACCGGGCAGCATGAGATCGAGCACGATCAGGTCCACGTGCGATTGCTGCAGAACCTTTCGCATCGAGCGGCCTTCCGCGACGGCGGTTGCGCGATATCCCTGGTTCTCAAAGTATTGACTGAGGAGCGTGCGGATCTCCCGGTCGTCATCGACGATGAGGAGGTGTGGCCGGTCGTTCATAAAGCGTCCTCGCCCGAAGAGAGTCCCGAGGAGCTTAGTGTGAAGCGACGCGTGCAAGTTCATCTGTAACCAATTGTCATTCGGGCGAGCCTGAATGAAAGCGAAACGCAGCATCGGGGCGGGTCGCGAGCTCCGCCTCGCGCTCAGCGAAGAGCGCAAGCCGCGCGTCGAGCTCGCCCGCCCCGGCCTGCGCCGACTGCGCCGTCTGTGCCGCGCGTGCAAATCCCAGGTACTCCTCGAAGTGCCGCTCCTCCGAGCGCGCGAGCTGCGTGTAGAAGCCGGCGAGCGGATCGCTCAAGAGCGGCGCGAGCAGACGGAAGCGCTCGCACGAGCGCGCCTCGATGAGCGCTGCGACGATGAGCAGATCGAGCTTGCGCTGCGGCTCCGCGCTGCGCACCAGAGCGCGCAGTCCCGCGGCATAACGGCCCGGAGTGGTACGCGCGAACGTCACACCGAGCTGCGCCATCATCGACTGCACCTGCTCGAAATGTCGCAGTTCCTCGCGTGCCAGGCGCGACAGCGCCGTGGCGAGCGCGCGATCCTCGGGATAGGTGAACATCAGCGCGAGCGCGGTTGAAGCCGCCTTCTTCTCGCAGCTCGCGTGATCGATGAGGAGTTCACGCCAGCGTTGCGCGGCAGTCTCGAGCCAGCGCTGCGGTGTCGGCGCGCGCAGAATGTTCACGCGGCCAGTTCCCGCGAACGCAACTCGGCCGCTGCCGCATCGATCGCCTCTGCGGCCGCGGCAGCGGATGCGAACCGGTCTTCGGGCTCCTTGGCGAGGAGCCTCGCCAGCAGCGGCGCGAGCGGTGCGAGCGCCTCAGGCAGCGCCGGGATCGGGGCCTTGCGATGCAGATAGATGATCGACATCGGGTTGTCAGCGACGTAGGGCTTGCGGCCGCACAGCATCTCGTAGAGCACGACACCCAGGCTGTAGATGTCACTGCGGACATCGACCGGCTCGCCATGGCCCTGCTCCGGACTCATGTAGTGCGGCGTGCCGAAGATCAGGCCCTGATCGGGTCCGTCGCTGGCAGCGTTCAGATGTTTGGCGAGCCCGAAGTCGATCAGCGCGAGCGAGCCATCCGCGCGCAACATGACGTTGCCCGGCTTCACATCCCGGTGCAGCACGCCGGCGTCATGGATCACCTGTAAGGCGCGCGCGAGCTGCGCCGCATACTGCAGCGCCGTCGCGGCGCTGATCCCGGTGCGCATGCGCCGCCGCAGATCACCGCCGGCGAAGTGCTCCATCACCAGGTACGCGTGCTCATCGCTCACACCGAGGTCGTAGAGCTGCACGACACAGGGGTCGTGCACGCGCTGCACGAACTCATGTTCCTGCAGGAAGCGGCGGAAGGAATGATCGAGCTCGTTGTCCTTGAGCCGATCGCGCGCGACCTTGATCACGACGAGCTGCGGGGCGACTTCGCGCTCGGCGAGATACAGCTGGGAGATCTGGCCCACCGCCAGACGCCGCACGCGCCGGTAGCCCGGAATGCGGGCGCCGCTGAAGCGGTGCCCATCGAAGCCGCTGACGGCGCGGCTGGCGCGGGCGTGCTCCTGGCGCTCGGCCGCATGCTGAATCGCACGCAGCAGGCCCTCGTGATCGATCTTCTCCTTGTCGAACACCGCGCTCGCGCCCAGCGCCGTGGCGCGTCGCGACAGGCTGTCGCCGGCGCGCTCGCTCAAGAAGATGATCGGCGCGAAGCCCGGACGCTGCGCCAGATCCTCGAGCCAGGTGAGACCCTGCTCACCCTCCCAGGCGTGATCGAGCACAACGGCATCGAAACCATAGGCACGCAGCTCCGGCGCGAGTGCACCATCCACGAGCGGGTCGTGCTCGACGATGCTCGCGCGCGGCCAGCGGCACGTCAGATGGTGGCGCAGCAGCCGCCGGTACTGGGGATCATCGTCGATGAGCAGCAGGCGCATCGGTTACGGCCTCGATCGCGCATTTAACCATGCCAGCGCGCTGTCCTTCCCCAATTTGAGTCCGAGCACCAGATCCCCCACGTTAGTGCCGGTGGGGCCGGTATGAACCAGATCCCCGGCCGCGGCCAGCGCCGGTGCCGAATCCGCGCGTCTCAGGCAGTCATCGACATCGAGTCCCGCGGCGGCGATGCGCCCGCAGGTGTCTCCATCCACGATCGCGCCGGCATCATCGGTCGCACCGTCCGTCCCGTCCGTTCCCACGGCCAGCAGGAAGAGTTTCTCCTCACCGGCGAGCGTCTTCGCGGCCGCGAGCGCCAGGTGCTGGTTGCGTCCGCCGCGGCCGGGATGCGCCGGCAGGCGCACCGTCGACTCCCCGCCCCAGACGTGAAGCGGCGCGCGGCTGAAATGCAGCTCATGCACGAAACGCACGGCGAGCCGTTCGGCATCGGCATTGAAGCGTTGCAGGCCTTCGGCGATGGTGAGCGCCGGCTGCGTGGGCGCGCGATGCGCGAGCAGCGCATTCACCGCACTCACCCGCTCGGCCACCGCCTGCATCGCCCCGGTGACCGAGGCGACGACGACGCGCTCGACGTGGTCACCGCCGGGTGCCGCGCCCATCAAACCGGAGCCGATGACGGCGGGGTCATCGCCGGGCACATCCGAGATGAAAAGCGCGAGCGCCTCGCGGCCCCTGAGCCGTGCGGCGAGCTGACCGCCCTTCAGGTTCGAGATCTGCCGCCGCCGCGCGTTCAGCGCGGCGATGTCGGCCCCGCTCGCCAGGCCCTCGTGGTTGAGCCGCTGCAACTCCGCGAGCGTGACGCCGGGGTTCAAGTGCTCGGCCAGGCTCGAAGCGCCCCCGGAGATCAGGAACACGAGCCGCGCGGCTCGCGGAACATCCGCGACCCACTCCACGAGCGCCGCGCCCGCCTGCAGCGAGCGCGCATCCGGCACCGGATGCGCCGCCTCGATGAGTGTCAGATGAGGGAGCTTGCGCGCCTCGGCATCGGTGTGTCCGTCTTTGGTGATGAGCAGCACGCGCGCGATGCGCGAACCGAAGGCATCGTGCGCACCGAGTGCCTGCGCCGCGGCGGCCTTGCCGACGGCAATGACCCAGACGGGATCGGAGCCGGCCCAGGAGCTGGCGCGCTCGCGCAGCGCTACGCAGGTAGTGCGGCGGCCGCCGACCGCCGAGAGAGCCGACTGCAGCAGATCAAGCAGCAGTGTTCGGCGCGGATCGCTGTCCGTCACGTGCGGCGCACGACCCTCAGGGGATGGCGGCGGCCGGCACTGCGCGAGGCTTTGGCCTCATCCGAACGCTCGTGCTGCAGGCGCGCGAGATACTCCGGCGTCACATCGCCGGTCACATACTCACCGGAGAAGCAGGAGGTGTCGAACTCTCTGATCGTCGCGTGATCGTGCTGACAGGCGGCCACCAGGTCTTCGAGATCCTGATAGATGAGCCAGTCGGCGCCGATCTGCTGCTCGATCTCCTTGACCGTGCGCCCGGCGCCGATGAGCTCACTCGCCGCCGGCATGTCGATACCGTAGACGTTCGGGAAGCGTACCGGCGGGGCCGCCGAGGCAAAGTACACCTTGCGTGCGCCGGCCTCGCGAGCAAGCTCGATGATCTGCGCCGAGGTCGTGCCGCGCACGATCGAGTCATCCACCAGCAGCACCGTCTTGCCGCGAAACTCCAGGTCGATCGCATTCAGCTTGCGGCGCACGGATCGCTGGCGCTGCTCCTGGCCGGGCATGATGAAGGTGCGGCCAATGTAGCGGTTCTTGGTGAAACCCTCGCGGTACTTGATACCGAGCTTCTGCGCGACTTGCAGCGCGCTGGTGCGGCTCGTATCAGGAATCGGGATCACGACATCGATGTCATGCTCGGGCCGCTCGCGCTGGATCTTCTCGGCCAGCCGATCGCCCATGCGCATGCGCGCGCGATAGACCGAGATGTTGTCCATGATCGAGTCGGGGCGGGCGAAGTAGACGTACTCGAAGATGCAGGGCGTGTGGCGCACGCTGGCGACGCATTGCTGCGAGTGCAGCCTGCCCTGCTCATCGATGAACACGGCCTCGCCGGGGCCGATGTCGCGCACGAATTTGAACGCCAGCATGTCCAACGCAACGCTCTCCGAAGCCAGCATCCACTCCGTGCCCTTCGGCGTCTCGCGCTGACCCAACACCAGCGGGCGGATGCCGTTCGGATCGCGAAATCCCAGGATTCCATGGCCGATGACCATGGCGACCACGGCATAGCCGCCGCGGCAGCGGCGGTAGACCGCATTCAGCGCGGCGAACACGTCGGCGGGGGTGACGCGGGGGGTGCCGATGCGCTGCAGCTCGGAGGCAAAGACATTGAGCAGCACTTCGGAGTCGGAGCTGGTATTGAGGTGGCGCCGGTCCTCGCGCGTCAGGACTTCGCCCAGTTCGCTCGCATTGGTGAGGTTGCCGTTGTGCGCGAGGCAGATGCCGTACGGCGCGTTGACATAGAAGGGCTGAGCTTCGGAGGCACTGTCGCAGCCGGCCGTGGGATAGCGCACGTGGCCGATGCCGATGTCACCGCGCAGCTCGAGCATGTGCTGCTGCTGGAACACATCGCGCACCAGGCCGCTGCCTTTGCGGGTGAAGAGCTCGCCCTCGCTCGAGGTGCAGATGCCGGCGGCATCCTGGCCGCGGTGCTGCAGCACTGTGAGCGCGTCATAGAGGCGTTGGTTGACGGGGCTGGTTCCGACGATTCCGACGATTCCACACATGGGAGCCCCTTTATCGGTCGGTCAGGCCGCAGTAGGTTGGGTCGGCGGGCCGGATCTCAAGGCCGAGATCGCGTGCTTGTGGCGTTCCTCGCCGATGATCGAGCGCAGGATGCTCGCGGCCTCCTCGGCATACGGCATCAGGGTGGAGCGCCGCCACCACTGCTCGCCGTTCAGGTGCACCGTCTCGCACACGATGACGATCACGCCGACCACCACGAAGCCGCGCAGCAGGCCGAACACGAAGCCCAGGAGCCGGTCCACGCCGCTGAAAATGGACAGCCGCACGAAGTGCCCGACGACGGCCCCGATGGCCGAGCCTGCGAGCATGATCAGGATGAACATGATGGCCCGGGCGGCCCAGGGGCGAACTTCGGGTCCGCCCAGAATGCCACCCAGATGAGGCTCGAGGAATGAGCTCGCGTGCCAGGCCAGGATCAGCGCCGCGACCCAGGTGATGACCGCGATCGCCTCGCGCAGGAAGCCCCGGAGCAGCCCCACGACGGCGGAAATAAGGACGACGGCAATGAGGAGGTAGTCGGCGGTATTCATCGAGTCGGCTGGTGACCGGCTGCAGGCGGCGCGAATTGTACTAAAGGGCCTGCCTCCTGGCCCGTACCGGCTCTCCGGGGCGTGACCGCCATCATGGATGCGGGACGATGGAGCCGGACTGGCCCGCTGCCCGCAGCTTGGTCAGCAGCTCTTGTGCTGCAGCATGGTCGGCGACCGGCCCCACGCGCACGCGAAACAGCTTGCGCCCGCCGCTGCTCATCTCGGAGACCACCGCGGTAAAGCCCTTGCCCTTGAGCTGGTGGGCGAGGTGATCGGCGTTGACCTGGCTGGCAAAGCTCCCCACCTGCACCGACCAGCCGGTGATCGTGGCGCCGTTCGCCGCGGTCGAGCCCGCTCGGGGCGCAGCCGCTGCGGGGGCAGGCTTCGGCGCTGGCTTCGGGGCCGGCGCTGCCACCTTCGCAGGTGCAGGCGCGGGTGTGGCCGCAGGGGTGGGTTTGGGCGCGGCCGCCGCAGGGGCTGGCGCCGCAGTCGGCGCAGCATCAGGTGTCGCCGGCGCGCTCGCCGGCGCCGGCGCATCGGCTGCGGCCGTGCCGCCGGCTTGAAGCGCGCTTGCCTGGGCGACCGGCGGTGAGGCGGCGTTCAGATCGACGGTATAGGAGCGCAGCGGGGCCTCGGAAGTACCGGCGGGACTTGCGGCAGCAGCCGGCAGTGTCCCCGTCGCGGCGGCGTGCCTGGGTCCGGAGAGCAGCTCCGGAACCAGCAGCACCATCAGTGCCACGAGAATCACGGCACCGGTGATTCGCTCTCGGGCTCGGGTTTCCATCGTTGCAGTTCAGTATAGCTGAAGCCACTGCAGTGCTGAGCCCACCACCGCGAACGATCCGAACACGATGACGCGATCGCCGGGCTGTGCGCGCTCGCGCGCAAGCGCGCATCCCTCCTCCACGCAAGGCGCGAGCAGCGGCTCGCGCGCGGCACGACCCAGCCGCAGTGCGAGCTCGCTGGCGCTCGAGCCGCGCGGCTGATCCAGCGAGCACAGGATCCACCGATCGATGAGGCCCTCGAGCACCCGGCCGATCGCCTCGACGTCCTTGTCACGCAGGATGCTGCACACGGCCCAGGTGCGTCCGGCACAGGCGCGCGCGCGCAGGTTCTGCGCCAGCACCGCCGCGGCCGGCTCGTTGTGTGCCACATCGAGGATCCACTCGATCGGTCCCGGCACGATCTGAAAGCGGCCCGGCAGGCGCACGGCGCGCAGCGCAGTGGCAGCTGCCTCGTGCCGCAGGGCGCGTGGGGCCGGCAGACTCTCGAGCGCCGCCAGGGCGCTCGCGGCATTGCGATACTGAATCGCCCCGGCGAGCGCCGGCGCGGGCAGCGCCGAAAGCTCGATCATCAGGCCGTGGTAATCCCAGGACGCGGCCGGAGCGGGCGGCCCCGCATCGAGCGACCAGCTGAAATCACGCTCCGCGATGAGCGCGCGGGCCCCGAGCCGCGAGATCGCCGCGTAGACCGAAGCGGGCATATCGGGGGAGCCCAGCACGGCCGGGCGGCCCGCGCGGAAGATGCCAGCTTTCTCCATGCCGATCGATTCCAGCGTGTCGCCCAGCCAGTCCCGATGATCCATTCCCACCGAGCACAGCACCGCCACATCGGCGTCGACGACGTTGGTGGCATCGAGCCGGCCTCCCAGACCCACCTCGAGCACCGCCACCTCGACCTGACGCGTCTCGAAGATGAGGAGCGCCGCGAGCGTGTTGTATTCGAAGAAGGTGAGTGTCGTGGCACCGCGCGCAGTCTCGATGCGCTCGAACGCATCGATCAATTCGGAGTCGCTGACCTCACGGGCATCCACCCGCACCCGCTCGTGATAGCGCACCAGGTGCGGTGAGCTGAGCGCCCCGCAGCGATAGCCGCCCGCGTGCAGCAACGCTTCGAGGTAGGAGACGGTCGAGCCCTTGCCGTTGGTGCCCCCCACCGTGATCACCCGATAGGGCGGATGCTCGATGCGCAGCGCAGCGGCGACCCGTGCCACGCGCTCCAGGCCGAGGTCGATGCTGCGGACGTGCACCGTCTCCTGCAGCGCCAGCCATTCGGCAAGCGAGCGCACGGATTTACGCGGCGATCGGCGGCAGCTTCAGCATCAGACGCAGGAGCGAGCTGATCCGGTCGCGCATGTCGCGCCGGTCGACGATCATGTCGATGGCGCCGTGCTCGAGCTGGAACTCGCTTCGCTGGAAGCCCTCGGGCAGCGTTTCGCGCATGGTCTGCTGGATGATGCGCGCGCCGGTAAAGCCGATGAGCGCGCGCGGCTCGGCGATGTTGAGGTCGCCCAGCATCGCCAGGCTCGCCGACACACCGCCCGTGGTGGGATCGGTCATCACCGAGACGTAGGGCAGATGCGCCTGCGCGAGCCGCGCCAGGGCCGCGCTGGTCTTCGCCATCTGCTGCAGGGAATACAGCGCCTCCTGCATGCGCGCACCGCCGCTCGAGGTGTAGCAGATGAACGGCGCGCGATGCTCGATGCAGTGATCGATGGCGCGCTTGAAGCGCTCGCCCACGACCGAGCCCATCGAGCCGCCCAGGAACTGGAACTCGAACGCGCTCGCCACCACATCGAGCCCCAGGAGCTTGCCGGCGAGAACCACCAGGGCATCGGTCTCCCGCGTCGCCTTCTGCGCCTGGGTGAGGCGGTCGCGGTAGCGCTTGCTGTCGCGGAACTTGAGCGGATCCTCGGGGAAGATATTGGCGCCGATCTCGATCTTCTCGCCGGGATCGAGGAAGGCGAGCAGCCGCTCCCGGGCACCCACCCGCATGTGGTGGCTGCATTTGGGACAGACATAGAGATTGCGCTCGAGCTCGGCCCGATAGAGCACGGCATCGCACGCCGGGCACTTGATCCAAAGACCCTCGGGCACGGAGCGCGTCCGACGCTCCGTCTTGATGCGCGAGGGCATGATCTTCTCGAACCAGGACATGCGTGGGGCTCCCCTAAGCCGGCCGCGTGAGTTCTGGCGGCATCATAGCCGATGCGCTCGAGGCCTCCCCCCGGGGCACCCCGAAGGGGGCCGGATAGCGCACCTGGGTGAGATACAGCCCATCAGCCGGCGCGGTGGGCGCCCCGCGGGTGCGGTCGCGGCCTGCGAGCACCTCGGCGGCCCAGCCTACCGGCGCCCTGCCGCGGCCGATCTCGATCAAAAGCCCGGCGATGTTGCGCACCATGTGATGCAGGAAGGCGTTCGCCGTGACGCGAATCAGCACCAGGTCCCCGCGCCGCTGCACCGCCAGCGACTCGAGGATCCGCACCGGTGAGCGTGCCTGGCACTCCACCGCACGGAAGGCGCTGAAATCATGCTCACCCTCAAGCAGCCGCCCCGCCGCCGCCATCTCCTCGTGCGCCAGCGCATAGTGCACATGCGTCACCCGTCCGGCCCCGAGCGCGGGGCGCGCCGTGCGGTTGCAGATCACGTAGGTGTAGGTGCGCGCCTCGGCGCTGTAGCGCGCATGGAAGTGCCCTGGCATGGCCTGCACCCAGGTGAGGCTCACATCCGCCGGCAGCAGCGTATTGGCGCCCAGCAGCCAGCCACGCGCCGAGCGGGCCGCCTGGGTATCGAAGTGGGCCACCTGACCGGTCGCGTGCACACCGGCATCGGTGCGGCCGGCGCAGATGAGACTCACCGGCTCGGCGGCAACGCTCGTGAGCGCCGCCTCGACGCAGGCCTGGATGGAGGGTGCGGTCGCTTGCGTCTGCCAGCCGGCGTAGGCCCGGCCGTCGTACTCCAGGCCGACCGCGATCCGGGTCAATGCCTGCCGGCGATCAGGCGCCGGGGAGCGATGCGATCAGACGCTGGGCTTCCTGCTTCTGCGCGACGGAGCCCTCGTGCATCACTTCTTCGAGAATGTTGCGCGCGCCTTCCGGATCGCCCATGTCCATGTACGCCCGCGCGAGATCGAGCTTGGTGCCCACCTCGCTCATCGTCACGGGCTCGAGATCGGGCAGCGCGAGCTCCTCCGACCCCAGCCGTTGCGTCGCCGTGAAGACGGCATCCGGCACGGTCGCCGTACCGACATCGAGATCCACCTCGCCACCAGCGCCATTCGTGGGCGCAGCGGCCTGCTCGGCCGAGCCGATGTCGAAGTCCAGCGTGCCGCCGGATTTCAGCGCCTTCAGGCGCGAGGTCGCCGAGCTTTCATCCATCGCCGGAGGCGGCGTCACCTGGGTCGCGGCGACATCGCCGAGCTCACTGCCCTCGAAGTGCCAGGAGCCGGTCTCGGAGGCCTTGAGATCACCGCCGCCGTTCATGGCCCGCTGCTCGGCGGTCTCCATGATGCGGCGCGAATGCTCATCCAGACCCGCGACCATCGTCGGCGCATCGGCGCCGCCGCCGACCGGCTGCTCCGGTGCATCGAGAGCGGTCAAGTCGAGGCCGAGATCATCGATGGCGAGCTCTGTGGTGTGCTCGCCGCCGGCGCCATGCTTCAGCGCCGTCTCCACCTTCTGGCGGATCGTCGGCTGACTCGACATCTGCAGCGTCGGCTGCTCCACCGTCGGCACATCCGCCGACGGGTCATCGACCATCGAACGCGGCCCGCCCGGAATGCGGGTCGTCATCTCGCGCGTGGAGCCGGTCTGCGCCTCGCGCTCGACCGTGTCCTCGTGCAAGGCGAGGTTCTTGTCCGTCGCCTGCTGCGCGGCGGCTTCCGCCGTCGGGTCGCGCTCGCCAATCGCCGTGCCGATATCCAGATCGACGTTGTCCGAAGACATCGCCACCGGCTCGCCCAGGATGTCGAAGTCGACGCGGCTCTCGCCGCCCTGCAGATCGAGGTCGACGCCGGCTGCGGCCGCACCGCTCACGCCGCCCGCACCCGAGAACAGCGGATCGTTCGGGGCGAGCTGCTTGCCCATGATCACAATCTTGTCCCACTCACCCGCCGGCGCCTGCGCGCGGCTCTCCGCGAGCTCGCGTGCGGTCTGCAGGAACTGATCCTTGTTGCCCCACACGAAGAATACTTCGAGGAGCTTCAGTTTCAGGTCGCGGCGGTTCGGCTCGCGCTGGATCGCGATGCGGACGAGATCGGCGGCCTGGTCGTACAGACCGTAGGCCATGTGGAAGTCGGCTTCGGCGAGCGGGTCACCCTGATCGAGGTTGATCGCCGTCTCGCTGCTGATCGTCTCATCCGAGGGCACATGGCGCGGCGCGGCGCCGCTGACCACGGCCGGATCGAGGCGCGGCCGCTCGTGCGAGCCGGACTCCTCGACGAGGAAATTGTCTTCGCGCCCGAGCTTGATCTGCGGATTGGTCGACGTGAAGCTCGGCTCGCGATCGTGACTCAACGACTCGGCGCCCGCCGCGGCGAGCTTGCCCAGGGAATCATCGAAGCCCGAGGCCTGACGGGCGCGCCAGGCGCGCAATCCCATCACGGCGGCGATCGCGACGATGACCAGCGCAATGACCCACCACAGTCCCTTCACCGTATCCAGGATCGAGCCGAGGAAGGAAGGCTCCTCGGCGGCCGGCGCGTGCGTCGCGATGGGCTTCTTCACGGCTGGGGTCGGCGCAGGCGCTGGCGGCGGCGGCTGGGCGGCCGTCGTCTCGGCAGGCGGATTCGCGGCCGGCGGCGGCGTGGCGGCTTCGCTGGGCGCGGGCGTCTGAGCCGACGGGGCCGGTGCAGGCGGCGGCGCCGGCGTTGGCGCGACAGCCGGGGTCTTGCCCTGGCTCGCGGCGAGCTTCGCCTGCAGGTCGGCGAGATCCTTGTTCTTCAGGTCGAGCAGGCGGCGCGATTCATCGAGCTGCGCCTGCAGCTCATTCACCTTCGCCTGCAGCTGCGAATTCGTGCCCGTGCCTGCGGCGCCAGCCGGGCCGGAAGCCGTGGGGCTCTCGGCGGGCGCCACCAGGCGCAGCCGGCCGGGCTCAGAGCCCGTGCCACCGCCGCCTGCGGCACGCCAGGCCGCGTACTGACGGTGCACTTCGGCCACCGCCGCAGAGGCCGGCACGGCGCTCACGGCGGACTGATCTGGCACGCGCAGGACCGAGCCCGAGCGCAACAGATTCATATTGTCTTTTTCGAACGCGGACGGATTGGCCTGAAAGGTCGCCACCATCCAGCGGCGTTGTTCATCGGCGCTGCCCGGCGCCATGCGCGAGGCGAGCTTGGAGAGCGCATCGCCACGGCGCACCGTGTAGCTCTCAGCACCCGCAGCAGCCGGGGCGCTCGCTTCGCTCGGCGGTGCGGCAGCGGCAGTCGCGGCCTGCGAAGGTGCCCGCTCGACCGCTCCCTCCCGCGTCCCCGTACTCACCGCGGCGGGCGCGACGGGCGCCGTATTCGCGGCATTCTGGTTCGGGGTGTAGACCGGAGGATCGAGCAGAACCGTGTATTCGTGGACGTAGCGGCCACGCGCCCAGTCGAGCTCGACCAGGAACGTGACGAACGGATCGGTGACCGCTTCCTGCGACTTCATGCGGATGACGTCGCGGCCGTCCTGCGTGTGCACGACGGCGAGCGTCACGCCTTGCAGGAAAGCGGGGTAATCAAGACCGTTCTGAGCAAACAGTTCGCGCGAGGCGATCGCCGGCTTGAGCGTCGTCAGCTGGTCCGGCGTGGCACCGATGACCTCAATGTCGGCATCAAAGGGAGCATTCAATGTGGAATTGAGGTGAATGTCTCCCAGGCCAAGCGCCAGCGCAGCCGCCGGGCTCAAGGCCAGCGTAGCGAGTGCCCACTTGAGGGATTTGGCGATCATCACGACACCCCAATTCGCAAAGGGCTATGAGAAACCCAAGCGAAAACAACAGCATGGAATGAATTGAACATATCCACGCGACGGTCGGCAATATAACTTATAAGTACTCGCGCACCAAAACTTCCGCGATTTGAACGCTGTTGGTGGCTGCACCCTTGCGTACGTTGTCTGCAACGATCCATAGGTTGAGTCCGCGCTCGTGAGACATATCTTCACGTATCCGTCCGACATAAACTGTGTCGCGGTTCGCTGCCTCGATGGCAGTCGGATACCCCCCGGGGCGGCGCTCATCCACCACTTCGACCCCTGGAGCCGCAGATAGCAGCTCCCGGACCCTCTCAACTGTGATGCGGTTCCGGGTTTCCAGGTGTACCGCCTCGGAATGCCCGAAGAACACCGGCACCCGCACCGCGGTGGGATTCACCCGGATCGACTCGTCGCCGAGAATCTTTCGGGTTTCCCACAGCATTTTCATCTCTTCCTTGGTATAGCCGTTCTCCTGAAACTGATCGATCTGCGGCACGCAGTTGAAGGCGATCTGTTTGGGAATGATGCCGGGCTCGACCGGTCCTTTGCCGGAGAGCAGGGCCGCCGACTGGGTCGCGAGCTCCTCGACCGCTTCGCGGCCGGCGCCGGAGACGGACTGATAGGTGGCCACATTGATGCGCTCGATCCGCGCCTCATCGTGGATCGGTTTCAGCACCACCACCATCTGAATGGTGGAGCAGTTGGGGTTGGCGATGATGCCGCGATTGCGGTAGTTCGCGATGTCCTGCGGATTGACCTCGGGCACCACGAGCGGAATGTCGGGCTGGTAGCGGAACTGCGAGGTGTTATCGATCACCACGCAGCCGGCGGCCGCGGCCTTGGGGGCGTACACGCGCGAGACCTCGGCGCCGGGGGAGAACAGGCCGATGTCGGCCTGTGAGAAATCAAAACTTGCGAGATCTGCGACGGCATAGCCTTTACCGCGAAACTCCACGCGCTTGCCCAGCGAGCGGCTGCTCGCCAGCGGATAGAGAACCTCGACGGGAAAGTTCCGCTCCTCCAGAACCTGAATCATGGTCTCGCCGACCAGGCCTGTGGCGCCGACGACGGCGACGCGGTACGCGCTCTTCCTGGGACTCATCGATCCAATCACTTCGTGATGACGGGAGTGGAGGATCTCACGTCGGCATTCTGGCCACGGTGACGCAGGTAGTGATCCATCAGCACGATCGCGAGCATGGCCTCCGCGATCGGCACGGCACGCAAGCCCACGCACGGATCGTGCCGACCCGTGGTCACGACCTCGGTGGCGACACCCCCCACATCAACGGTCCTGGCCGGCACCTGGATGCTCGAGGTGGGCTTGAATGAGACGTGCACCAGGATCTCCTGCCCCGAGGAGATGCCGCCCAGAACTCCGCCCGAGTGATTGCTCGTGAACCCGGCCGGAGTGAGCTCATCGCGATGCTCGCTGCCGTGCTGCTCGGTGGCCCGGGTGCCATCGCCGATCTCGACCGCCTTCGCCGCATTGATGCCCATCATGGCGCCGGCGATATCGGCATCGAGCTTGTCGAATACCGGCTCGCCCAGGCCCGGCGGCACGCCCGCCGCCGCAACCGTGATGCGCGCCCCGACCGAATCGCCCGCCTCGCGGGTCTTCCAGAGCAGCGCCTCGAGCTCCGGTACGCGCGCCGGGTCGGGGCAGAAGAACGGATTCTGATACGCGGCCTGCGGATCCTTCGCCTCCAGGCGCACGCTGCCGATCTGCGAGACGTAACCGTAGATCCGCACGCCTAAGCGCTCGGCGAGGTACTTGCGCGCGATGGCACCGGCTGCAACCCGCATCACCGTCTCGCGCGCCGAGGAGCGCCCGCCGCCGCGGTGATCGCGCAGACCGTACTTCTGCTGATAGGTGTAGTCGGCGTGATTGGGGCGGAAGCGGTCCTTCAATTTCTCGTAGTCACGCGAGCGTGCGTCCGTGTTCTCGATGAGGATGCCGATCGGCGTGCCGGTGGTGCGCCCCTCGAAAACGCCCGAGAGGATCTTCACCTGATCGCCCTCGCGCCTCTGGCTCACGAAGTGCGACGTACCCGTGCGGCGACGGTCGACATCGGATTGCAGATCGCTTTCGGCAAGCGTGAGGCCGGGCGGACAGCCATCGACGATGCAACCCATCGCCGGCCCGTGGCTCTCGCCGAAGGTCGTGACCGTGAACAGTTTGCCGATCGTGTTGCCCGACATAGAACCCTTAGCGGCGCCGCGCCGCGCCGGCCAGTTGCTCGGCCGTGAGCACAAATACCCCGCCACCGCCGCGCTCGAACGTGAGCCAGGTAAATGGCAGGCGCGGAAAGGCACGCTGCACCGAACTTTCCGTGTTGCCCACCTCCACCACCAGGATGCCGCGCGGCCTCAAGTGGCGTCGCGCCTCACGCAGGATGGTCCGCACGGACGCCAGCCCGTCGGTTCCGGCAGCGAGCGCCAGCCTCGGTTCGTGGCGATATTCGGGCGGCAGTGCCGCAAGTTCTCGTGCACCCACGTAGGGCGGATTGCTCACGATAATATCGTAGGCCGCCCGGCCCAGCGCGCGGAAGTGATCGGATTTCACCACCCGGACGCGCCGCCCCAGGCGGTGCCGGCGCACATTCAAACGCGCCACCGCGAGCGCACCGGCCTCCACATCCGTCGCGTCCACGCGCGCGCGCGCGAAGGCCCGTGCGCAGGCAATCGCGATGCAGCCACTGCCGGTGCCCAGATCCAGCACCCGGCGCACGCGCGCCGGATCGATCCACGGCACAAAGCGACGCTCGATGAGCTCGGCGAGCGGCGAGCGCGGAATGAGCACCCGTGGATCGACTTCAAAGATGAGGCCTGCGAAACCCGTAAGGCCGATGAGATAGGGCGCGGGGATGCGCTCGTGCACGCGCCGCTCGATGAGCGCGCGCGCGGCCGCCTGACCCTTTAGGCCGACGCGCCGCGGGTAGGCTTTCGATGGCGCACCGAAGGGCACGCCGAGCGCGTGCAGTGTCAGCGCCGCCGACTCGTCCCAGGCGTTATCGGTGCCGTGACCGAAGAACACGCCGGCACGCTCGAGCCGCCGTGCGCCGCGCGCGATCAGGGCCGCGAGCGTGACGGGCGATGTGGCGCGGGGGGATCGAGCGCGGCTGTGGGATAATTTGCGCATGAAGTGGCGACCTGTGTGGGCATTGTATGGGCTGCTGGCAATCGGCGCGGCGCTCGCCGGTGTCTGGGTCGCCCGTCACGCGAGTCTTCAGGGCGAAGCGCACGCGCCCGAGCTCGCCAGCGGCACCTGGCTGCCGGTCGCGCGGCAGATCGGGGACTTCACGCTCAAGGATCAAACCGGCGCGGCACTGACGGCCGCGCAGCTGCGCGGCGCGCCCACGCTGGTGTTCTTCGGCTACACGCACTGCCCGGATGTGTGCCCCACGACGCTCTTCACGCTCGCGCAGGTACGACGCGCTCTGGGTGCCGCCGCACCCCGCGTGCTGTTCGTGAGCGTCGATCCGGCGCGCGATACGCCGTCGCAGCTCGCACAGTATGTGAGTGCGTTCGATCCGCAGTTCATGGCCGCGAGCGGCGAGCCGGCGGAGCTTGCACGGGTGGCGGCGCAGTTCGGCGTCGCGTACCTGCGCGTGGATCTGCCCGGCGGGGACTACACGATGGATCACACGGCGGCGCTGTTCCTGCTCGATGCGCAGGTGCGCAATGTCGCGATCTTCACCCCGCCCTTCGATGCGCAGCGGCTGGCGCAGGATCTGCGGCGCGTGGCGTTCATGAACGGCTTCGGCGGCACGGGCGGCTGAGGCGTGGGCGACCGGCTCTTCATTCTGCTGCAGTACCTGCTGCCGCACCATTTTCTGTCGCGCATCGTGCATGCGCTGACGCGCAGCCGCTCGCGCTGGCTCAAGGACGCGTTGATCGGCGCATTCGTTCGCCACTTTCGTCCCGAGATGCGCGATGCGCTGCAGCCCGATCCGCACCGCTATGCGAGCTTCAATGAGTTCTTCACTCGTGCGCTGGCGCCCGATGCGCGCCCGCTCGACACCGACCCCGATATCGTCGTCTCCCCCGTCGATGGCACCGTGAGCCAGATCGGCTATCTCGACGGCACGACACTCGTGCAGGCCAAGGGCCGCACCTATGGCCTCGACGCGCTTCTCGCCGGCGGGCGCTGGGTCCGCCGCTTCGAGGGCGGTGCGTTCGCAACGCTCTATCTGGCGCCCTACAACTACCATCGTATTCACATGCCCTGCCGCGGCGCGCTCACCACTGCGCGCTACGTGCCGGGCCGGCTCTTCAGCGTGAACGCGCTGACGGCGAACGCGGTGCCCGGATTGTTCGCGCGCAACGAGCGCGTCATCTGCGGCTTCGCCGCGCACGCCGCCGCCGTCGGCGCCATTGCCGCCGCGCCGGATTTCGCGCTCATTCTCGTGGGCGCACTGTTCGTGGGCAGCATGACGACGCTGTGGCACGGCGACATCACGCCGACGCGCAGCCGCACCGCCCGCGATCTGAGTGCCCCGTTGGCGCGCGCGAGTCAGGGCACCGGCGCGGCCGAGCTCTCCAAGGGCGAGGAGATGGGCCGCTTCAACATGGGATCGACCGTGATCCTGCTCTACCCGCGCGACGTACTCGCGTGGCTCCCGGCTCTCGGCCCCGGGGCGCGCATCCGCATGGGACAGGCCCTCGGCCGCCTGCGGGGACCGTGGTGAGCGAGGCGGCGGCGGAGTGGCGCTCCCGCGCCACGCGCGCGGTGCTGGTGCGGCGCGCCGCACTGCTCGCAAAGGCCCGCGCCTTCTTCGCCGCGCGCGGCGTGCTCGAGGTGGACACGCCGCTGGTGGTCAACTCGGCCGTGACGGACGTGCATATCGAGTCCGCAGCGGTGCAGCTCGGCGGCGCTGCGGGAGTGCGTTACCTTCACACCTCCCCTGAGTATGCGATGAAACGTCTGCTCGCCGGCGGCAGCGGGGATATCTATCAGATCTGCCACGTCGTGCGGGGGTTCGAAGTGAGCCGCCTGCACAATCCGGAGTTCACGCTGATCGAGTGGTATCGCACGAGCCTGCCGTGCGCTGCGCTGATGCAGGAGCTCGAAGCGCTGGTGCGCGAGCTGCTCGAAGCTCGCGCGCGCGGCCGCGCGAGCGAGCAGCTGAGCTATCGCGATGCGTTCCTGCGCGAGTTGGCGCTCGATCCGCTCGAGGCAAGTCTCGCCGAGCTGGCGCACGCCGCGGCTCGTGCCGGCTACCGCAGCGCTGGGACGGCCGAGCGCGATGAGCTCCTCGAGTTTCTCATGG
Organism: Steroidobacteraceae bacterium; assembly: GCA_035517435.1. Taxonomy (GTDB): domain Bacteria; phylum Pseudomonadota; class Gammaproteobacteria; order Steroidobacterales; family Steroidobacteraceae; genus JASHUC01. The sequence goes on from DATIYV010000046.1 coordinate 31,855, forward strand.
CAACGCTGATCGGTCCGAAGCTCGGTCGCGACGCGCTCACGTTCATTCACGGCTATCCCGCCTCGCAGGCCGCCCTCGCCCGCCTGGATCCGCGCGACCCCCGCACCGCTTTGCGCTTCGAGCTCTATTGCGAAGGCGTTGAGCTCGCCAATGGCTTCGAGGAGCTCACCAGCCACGCCGAACAGCGCGCACGCTTCGAGCGCGATCGCGAGGAGCGCTCGCGCCTGGGCCTGCCCGTGCCTGCAGTCGATGAGCGGCTGCTCGCCGCGCTCGCTGCGGGCCTGCCCGCCTGCTCGGGCGTGGCGTTGGGCTTTGATCGCGTGCTGATGCTCGCCCTCGGCGTGAGCCGCATCGATGAAGTCCTGAGCTTTCCGCAGGAGACGGCCTGATGAGCTACGAGTCCGCGCGCTACGATTTCAGCGACAAGCCCGTCGCCTACGGCCAGCTGGCGGGGGAGCTGCGCGCGCTGCTCGCCGGCGAGCGCGACGCCATCGCCAATGCCGCGCAGATGAGCGCGCTGCTCTATGACGTGCTGCCGGAGCTCAACTGGGTCGGCTTCTACTTCATGAAAGGTACCGAGCTCGTGGTCGGGCCGTTCCAGGGCAAACCGGCGTGCGTGCGCATCGCACTGGGCAAGGGGGTGTGCGGCACGGCCGCCCAGCGGCGCGCGAGCGTCGTGGTGCCTGACGTGCATGCCTTCCCCGGCCACATCGCCTGCGACCACGCCTCGCAATCCGAGATCGTCGTGCCGCTGCTGCGCGGCGGCAGGCTACTCGGTGTGCTCGATCTGGATAGTCCGCGCAAGGCGCGCTTCGATGAGGAGGACCGACGCGGCCTCGAGCAGGCCGTGGCCATCTATCTCGAGGGGAGCGATGCGTGAGTGAGAGACCGCGCGGCCTCGCCGCCGCCTGGGCCGCGTTCATCCTCTGGGGCCTGTTTCCGGTCTACTTCAGCTGGCTGAAGGACGTTCCCGTCCTGCAGGTGATCGCGCACCGCGTGGTGTGGTCGTGCCTGGTGCTCGCGATCGTGCTCGCCGTCAGACACGAGTGGACTTATCTGCTCGCCGTGCTGAAGAACGCCGCCGTGATGCGCAGGCTGGCGCTCTCTGCGCTGCTGATCAGCGTCAACTGGAGCGTCTACGTCTGGGGGGTCACTCACGGACACGTGGTCGAGGCGAGCCTCGGCTACTTCATCAATCCGCTGGTGAACGTGCTGCTGGGCGTGCTGGTGCTCTCCGAGCGCCTGAACCCGGCCCAGTGGCTCGCGGTGCTGCTCGCAGCCACCGGCGTCGCCTATCTCACCGTGATGACGGGCGCGGTGCCGTGGATCGCGCTCACCGTGGCCCTCACCTTTGGGTTGTATGGGCTGGTGCGCAAGATCGTTGCCGTGGAAGCTTTGCCCGGCCTCGCCGCGGAATCGCTGCTCATGCTGCCCTTTGCGGCCGGCTTTCTGCTGTGGTGTCAGGCCACCGGCACGGGCGCGTTCGGTCACGGCGGCGGCTGGCGCACGGTGCTGCTGCTGGGCTGCGGGCCGTTGAGCGCGCTGCCGCTGTTTCTGTTTGCCTACGGCGCCCGGCGCATTCCTTATTCGCTCGTCGGACTGATCCAGTACATCTCGCCCACGCTGCAGCTCGCCTCGGGGGTGTTGATCCTGCACGAGCCCTTCGAGCGCACAAGGGCGTTAGGATTTGCGCTCACCTGGCTCGCGCTGGCGGTGATCGCGACTGACAGTCTGCTTCGGGGGCGAAGATGAAGGGAATCATCCTGTTTCTGTCGCTGGTCGCACTGGCCGCCCTGGGCGCTCTGGTGGCCGTCGGGCACTTTTATGCGCCAGTGGGGCTGGATCTGGAGATCGCCAAGTCGCTGCTCGAGATCCTCACGGTCGCGGTCGTGGGGCAGGCCGTGGCCCTCACCGTCAAGCTGCACAACGACTCGCGCCGCAAGCAGGCCGCCGCGGATCAGATCCGGTATCGCGCGCTCGACACTCTCAACCACACCTTTGTGTCGGCCAAGCGGATCCGGCGCCGTGCGCGCGCACGCTCGACCGTGCTCTCGCCGGGCGAGGCGAGCGAGCACCGCCGAATCACCCGGGTGCAGTATTTCAAGTGCCTGGAGCAGGTGAATGACATCCAGCTTGCCCTCGAGGTATTGGCGAAGGACATCGAGACACGCGCCGGGCTGTTCAAGGAAGGCCGCGGCATCTTCAGGCTCGTGTCATCGATGGAGGAGTACCTGAATGGCCTGGTCGATGAGTGGGAGCACCTGAGCGTGCAGTTCACCGGCCAGCCGCGCGCCGTCGCGGTGCAGCGGCTGGCGCGGTTCGCGGACTTCATCGGTCCGTATCGCACTTCCAGATTTCGGCCGAAGTTCGTGCACGCCTACTACGAGGCCGTGGAACTGCTGCGCGCCTCACTCGCGGATGCACGCAGCCAGTCGTGGAAGCGGCGCGTGCAGCCGGGCGCGAGTGCTTAGGCGCCGGGCGGCTTTGCGGCCCGCATCTTCGCCAGCGCTCCGCCGGCCGCGCCGCCCAGCAGCTTCAGATAGTTCGCCACGACATACACCGTGGGCAGAACGACATTCCAGGTGAGCACGCCGTAGATGAGCGCGGCGATCGCGCCGACCAGAAGGCCGTGCAGGACGAACTGCCCGGCAGTGCGGCTCGCGACCCACCAGCCTGCGAAGAACGTGGCCGCCAGGCACAGCGGTATGACGAGGTACAGGAGCGCCTCGCGTCCGCCGGCGGTCATATTGAGGAGAATGGCCGCGGGGATCAGCACCACTTCCGCGATCACGGCCCCCACCAGGATTCGCAGCCAACGGTTCCGAAGCATCGCGGTGCGTCCTTATTGTTTGGCGCGCGAGATATACGCGCCGGTGCGCGTATCGACCTTGATGATTTCGCCTTCGTTGATGAACAGCGGCACGCGCACGACGGCGCCGGTCTCGAGCTTCGCGGGCTTCTGACCGCCGGTGGCGGTATCACCGCGCAGGCCGGGGTCGGTCTCAACGACGGTGAGCTCGATGTGCGGCGGCGGTGTCACGACGAGCGGGACGTTGTTCCACAGCGTGACGATGCAGGTCACGCCATCCTTGAGCCACACGCCGTTATCGCCCACCGCTGACTTGCCTGCGGTGTACTGCTCGAAGTTGTCCGGCACCATGAAGTGCCAGAAGTCCCCATCCTGATACAGGTACTGCATGTCCGTCTCGACCACATCGGCGGCCTCGACAGAATCGCCCGACTTGAAGGTGCGCTCGATCGTACGCCCGGTCTTCAGGTTCTTGACCTTGACGCGGTTGAAGGCCTGGCCCTTGCCCGGCTTGACCATCTCATTCTCGACGATCGAGTAGGGATCACCGTCGAGGATGATCTTGACGCCGGAACGAAACTCGTTGGTGCTGATGCTGGCCATTTCTTTCTCGACGCGAGGGCTCCAGAATGCGGCCCTCAAAAGGGCGGCGAATGATACCGGCATCGATCAAGGCCCGCCAGCGGCCGACGGACTTAAGCTGGCAGCGACAGCTCGCGGAGGCGATATCGAGCCCCGCGGCACTGCTTGAGGCATTGGGGCTCGATCCGGCAGTGAGTGCCGCCATGCTCGAGGCTGCGGACTCATTTCGGGTTCGGGTCCCGTGGAGCTATGTGCGGCGCATGCGCTACGGCGATGCCGCCGATCCGCTCCTGCGACAGGTGTTCGCCGACCCGCAGGAGCTCGCGCCGCAGGCCGGCTACAGCGCCGATCCGCTCGCCGAGCAGGCGGCGCGCACGGCCGCAGGGCTGCTGCAGAAATTTCACGGCCGCGCGCTTCTGGTCACGACCGGGGCCTGCGCCGTGCACTGCCGATACTGCTTCCGCCGCGAATTTCCCTACGCCGAACAGGCCGACACGCCGCGCTGGGCCGAGGCCCTTGCGCGCATTGCCGAGGATCGCAGCATCGAAGAGGTGATCTTGAGTGGCGGGGATCCACTTACCCTCACCGACAGCCGGCTCGGCTCGCTCTCGCAGGCGCTCTCGCGCATCGAGCACGTGCGCCGCTTGCGCATCCATACGCGCCTGCCGGTGGTGCTGCCCGCACGTGTCGATGATGGCCTCGTCGCCTGGCTGCGACAGCTCCCCTGGCCAACCGTGATGGTGCTGCATGCCAATCACGCCAACGAGATCGACGCGGAGGTGCGCGCGGCGTGTGCGCGCCTTGCGGCCGCCGGCGTCACGCTGCTCAATCAGTCGGTGCTGCTCAAGGGCGTGAATGACGACGCCGCGAGCCTCGCGGCGCTGTCGGCGAGTGTGTTTGAGGCGGGCGTGCTGCCCTACTACCTGCACCAGCTCGACCGCGTGCGCGGCGCAGCCCACTTCGAGGTGCCGGATGTCGAGGCCCGGCGCATTGCCGGGGAGCTCGCCGCACGACTGCCCGGCTATCTCGTGCCGCGGCTGGTGCGCGAGCAGGCCGGCGCGCCCTCAAAACTGCCCCTCGCGCCACATTTTCCCGCCGGTTCGGGGTGCTAATATCATCCGCCTCACGCGCTGCGCCTTGCTGGTCTGACGGAGGTCGGGTTTGTCCGAGCAGAACGCTGTTCCGCTCATCGTTTTCAGCGCCCTGCGGGACCCTGCGGAGCTGATCAACGGCATTCTGCGCCGCGCGGGCCACCCGGCGCATTGCACGTGGATCCCCTCCTTGCGGGACCTCGGCGATGCGCTGACGCAGATCAATCCCGAGCTGCTGCTCGTGATCGAGCAGAGCGGCGAGGAGCTCGCCGCGGCGGCCGGCGTGCGCGACCAGATTGCCCCTTCCGTCCCGCTCATCCTGGTCGCCGAGACACTCGATGAGACGCGCATGGCGGAGGCGATGGCGCACGGTGCGCGCGATGTGGTGACTCTGGCCCATGAGGGGCGCATGCAGGCGGTCATGGGCCGGGAGCTGCGCGGCTTTCGCCTGGAGCGCGCCTTGAACAGCACGCTGAAGACCGCGCGCGATACGCGCCGCCAGCTCGACACGGTGCTGCAGCGCTCGAACGACTCGATCGCGCAGGTTCAGGAGGGCATCGTCATCGAGGCGAATGCCGCCTGGCTCGAGCTGTTCGGCTTCGAGCGCGACTCCATCGTGGGCCAGCCGGTCATGGACGTGTTCGAGGAATCCAGTCACGCCGCACTCAAAGGCGCGCTCGCTGCGTGTCTCTCGGGACGCTGGAGCGATCACGAGCTGCAGGTCAACGGCTACTTCTCGGACGGCTCGCGCCAGGCGCTGAATCTCATGCTCTCGCTCGGCGATCACGACGGCGAGCCGTGCGTGCGGCTCGTCGTGCCGGCGCAGAAGCGCGACGAGAAGCGCCTCGAGCAGGATTTGCAGGATGCGGTGCAGCTGGATCCCTCGACGGGACTGCTGCACCGGCGCCCGCTCCTCGATGCGGTCAATGAGCGACTGGCGACGCCGGCTCCCGGCGGCGTGCGCTACATCGCGGTGGTGAAGCCCGACAAGTTCGCCACCATCGAGCGCGACGTAGGCGTCATGGTGAGCGAGGACGTGCTCATCGAGTTCGCCAAGCTCCTGAGCGCGCAGTTGAATCCCAACGACATCGCCGGACGCCTGGGCGGCATCGGCTTCCTGCTGTTGCTCGAGCGCGGCAACGAGCACGACGTCGAGGCCTGGAGCGATCAGCTGATCGCACGCACCGCGCGCGAAGTGGTGCATGTCGGGGAGAAGTCGCTCTCGCTCACCTGCTCCATCGGGCTGTCGGTGGTACCGAGCAGCTCCACCGATCCGGATCCGGTGATCGCCGATGCCGTGGAGGCGTGCCGCAAGGCGCAGCAGCGCGGCGGCAATCAGTCCGCGACTTCCGACCGCGCCGATGCCGACACCCGCGTGCAGCAGTACGACCAGGTGTGGGTGAAACACATCAAATCGGCGCTGATGGAGAACCGCTTCCGCCTGGTGCAGCAGCCGATCGCGAGCCTGCAGGGCGAGGATGCCGGCATGTTCGACGTGCTGGTGCGCATGCTCGACACGCAGGGCAAGGAAGTGCTGCCGGGCGACTTCCTGCCGGCCGCCGAGCGCAACGACCTGCTGAAGAACATCGACCGCTGGGTCGTGGGCGCCTCGCTGTCCTTTGCGGCACAGCGCAAGCCCGGCTGCCTGTTCGTGCGCCTGTCGCGCGATACCCTCAAGGACGCCTCATTCCTCGGCTGGATCGACAACCAGATCCGCGCCGCACGCGCCGAGCCCGAGCGGCTGTGCTTCCAGATCACCGAAGAGGTGGCCGCAAGTCAGCTCAAGGACTTTGCGACACTCGCCGGCGCTTTGAGTCAGCGCGGCTTTCGCTGCGCGCTGGAGCGCTTTGGCGGCGGACGCGATCCGCAGACGCTGCTCGGCTCCGCCCCGTTGAGCTTCATCAAGATCGACGGCGCGCTGGTGCAGAGCCTGACGCGCGATGCGGAGCTGCAGGGCCGCGTGCGTGCGCTGGTCGAGGCGGCGCAGAAGCGCAAGATCGAGACGATTGCCGAGCGCGTCGAGGATGCCAATACCATGGCGGTGCTGTGGCAGCTCGGCGTGCAGTACATCCAGGGCTATTTCGTGCACACCCCCGAAGAGGTGGTGCTGCGCGCCGAGCGCTGAAGCGCTCGCGCTAGTTCGCGAGCTGCGGCGCGACCTCACGCGCGAACAGCGTGAGCGATCGCAAGGCCTCCTCGTGGCGGATCTCGCCGAACACCATCTGGCAGAGAAAGAAGCTCGCACCGGCAAGGCCGGCCTGCTCCGTGAGGTAGGCGCGCACGCTTGCCGGTGAGCCGGCGATGCCCTGACCGGCCGCCTCGAACTCATCCCACTGCAACGGCAGTTTCAGCGGCAGCGGCACACCGCGCTCCTCCCACAGCGCCGAGAACGACTTGCGCCAGCGCGGAAACGCCGCGCGCGCCACCGCCTTCGCCTCCGCGTCCGTTTCGGCGACGACGATGTGGCGGGCGAGCCCCAGGAAGGGCAGCTCCGCCGCCGCGCGCCCCAGCCGCTGCCACTCATCACGGTAGCGATCGAGCGTGCGCCGGGCCATCGCGGCCGGTTGCAGCGAGATCGCGTTCGCGCTCTGCGCCGCCGCCCAGGGGGCGGACTCCGGATTGCCGATGCCGTACCACAAGGGCGGGCGCGGCTTCTGGAACGGCCGCAGCACCATGTGAAAGTCCGGCACGCGAAAGTGCTTGCCGGAGTAGCTCACGCGCTCGTTCGTCAGCGCGAGCAGCACCAGATCGCGCGCTTCCGTATAGCGCTCGGCGCTGGTGGTCGGATCCAGGCCGTAGATTTCCTGCTCCGGCCAGACCGCACCCCGGCCGATCCCCAGCTGCAGCCGCCCGCGGCTCAGCTGATCGAGCATGCAGATCTCCTCGGCGAGGCGCATCGGGTGATACAGGGGCGCCACGTACACCATCGGCCCGAACTTCAGACGCACGGTGCGCTGGGCAATGGCGGACAGGAGGATGTTGGGCGAAGGCGCAAGCCCGAGTGTCGTGCCGTGGTGCTCGGCGATGTGATAGGAGTAGAAGCCCAGCTCATCCATCGCCTCGATGAGCGCGAGCCGCATCTCGTAGTGCGCCGACGGCGGCAAGCCGCTGGCGTCAACGTGATCCATGACGCCGAACTTCATCAGTAGCGGCGCGCGAGCAGCCAGTCGGACAGCTGACGCAGCGGTTCGGCACTGGCGCCGAAGGGCTGCAGCGCCGCGAGCGCCGCGGCATGCAGTGAGCGCACGCGCTCCTCGGAGGCCGGCACCCCGATGATCGCCGGATGCGTCGGCTTGTCGCGCAACTGATCGGCACCGGTCGGCTTGCCCAAGGTTGCGGCATCCCCGAGCACATCGAGCAGATCGTCCTGGATCTGAAAGGCGAGCCCGATCGCGGCGGCATACTCGGCGAGCGCGGCGTACATGGGCGCCGGCAGTGTCGGCACGCAGGTCGCCGCCATCATCACGCTTGCGCGGATCAGGGCGCCGGTCTTGCGCGAGTGCATCTCCTCGACCTCGGCGACGCTCAGCCGCTTGCCCTGCACCGCCAGATCGATCGCCTGACCGCCGGCCATGCCGTAGGTGCCGCTCGCCTGCGCGAGCAGCGCCACGAGCGCGACGCGCACGCCGGGCGCGGCCGGCAGTGCCGGATCGGTGGCGAGCAGCTCGAAGGCGAGCGGCTGCAGGCCATCGCCCGCAAGAATCGCCGTCGCTTCGTCGTACGCCTTGTGGCAGGTCGGCCGGCCGCGGCGCAGATCATCGTTGTCCATCGCCGGCAGGTCATCGTGCACCAGCGAATACACGTGCACGAGCTCGATCGCACACGCCGCCGCCTCGACCTGATCTTCGGTGAGCCCCAGCGTGCGCGCGGTCGCAAAGACGAGTGCGGGGCGGATGCGCTTGCCCCCGCCCAGCACGCTGTAGCGCATCGCCTCGTGCAGGCGCGCGGGAACGGCATCAGCCGCCGGCAGACGCGCCGCGAGTGCACGCTCCATACGGGTCTGCCAGGCTGAAAGTTGTGTGCCGAAGGCGGCATCGGCGGAGTTCGCGCCGCCCGAAGTGCCGGCGCGCGCATCGGCCGCGGCGCTCACCGCGGTTCTGCCGCCTGCTGCTCGGAAGGCACGCGGGCGGGCATTTTCACCGCCGACAGCGGCACGCTCACCGTGCGTGCATCGGCGCCATACTGGATCGGCAAATCCGGGGCCATCGGACCTGTAACCCGCGGCCCGCGCAGTTTGACTTTGAGCGCGGCCAGCGGATTGGCGAAGGCGTGATTCACGGCCGTGCCCTCGAATCCGCAATGCGCCATGCAGTTGTCGCACTTGGGATTCACGCCCACGCCGTAGTTCTGCCACGGGGTCTCATCGATGAGCGAGCGGTAGCTGGGCGCGTAGCCCTCATCGGTCAGGAGGTAACAGGGCCGCTGCCAGCCGAACACGTTGTACGTGGGATTGCTCCACGGCGTGCACTGATAGCTCTGATTGCCCGCGAGAAAATCCAGGAACAGGCTCGATTGATTGAACTCCCAGCGCGTGGCGCGGCCCTTGCGGCGCTTGAAGATCTCGCGGAACAGGCGCTTGCTCGCGCTGCGGCCGAGGAACACGTCCTGACGCGGCGCGTGCTGATAGCTGTAGCCGGGTGAGACGGTGATGCCTTCGATGCCGAGCTTCATCGCGCTATCGAAGAACTCCGCGACCTCATCCGGATCCTCGCCGTTGAAGAGCGTGCAGTTGATCGTGACGCGAAAGCCCTTCGAGCGCGCGAGCCGGATCGCAGCCACTGCTTTCTCGTACACCCCTTCCTGGCAAACCGACTCATCGTGGCGTTGCTGATTGCCGTCGAGGTGAATCGAAAACGTGAGGTACGGCGAGGGCGTGTATTCGTCGATGTGACGCGCCAGCAGGATCGCATTGGTGCACAGGTAGACGAACTTCCTGCGCGCCACAATGCCGGCGACGATCTGCGGCATCTCTTTGTGAATGAGCGGCTCGCCGCCGGGAATCGACACGACCGGTGCGCCGCATTCATCCACGGCTGCGAGCGCATCCTCGAGACTCACGCGCTTGTGCAGAATCTCCTTCGGATAGTCGATCTTGCCGCAGCCGGCGCAGGCGAGATTGCACTGGAACAGCGGCTCGAGCATCAGCACCAGCGGATAGCGTTTGTCGCCGGCCAGCTTGCGCCCCAGCACGTAGCGGGCGATGCGGTAGGTTTGCAGCAGCGGGATAGCCAAGGGCTCAGGCTCCTTCGAGCGCGACGACCGCGTCCTGATGATCGCGGCAAATGCGGGTCCACTCCAGTATGAACCAGGGCGTGAAGCGTGCGGCAGCTTCGCCGCTCATCTCCCGCGCGAGCTCCTCCTGGCCGACCCAGCGCCAGTTCGCGATCTCGTCCCGGTTCACTCTCAGCCGGCCGCCGTGGCGGCCGGCGTACACCGAGCACAGCTCGTGCTCGGCACCGGCCGTGCCGAACTGTGCGTGGTATTGAAACTTGTAAAGAAATTGTAAGGGACAGCGGATCCCCAGCTCCTCATCCAGCCGTCGGTGAATCGCCGTGTCCATACTTTCATTGCGCCGCGGATGACTGCAGCAGCTGTTCGACCAGTACAGGGGCCACAGCGGCTTGCTCGCGGCACGCTGCTGCAGCAGCAGCTCGCCCTTGGGGTTGAAGATCAGCAGCGAGAACGCCCGGTGGAGCACACCCCGGCCCTGGTGGCATTCGGACTTGCTCAGGTGCCCGAGCTCGCGGTCCGCCTCATCCACCAGGATGAGCGCATCCGATTCCGCGGCCGCTGCGCCGCGCGCAGTCCCCGGGCCGGTGCGCAATCCATCCATTGCCGCATGATATCAGCGGCTGCGGGAGCGCGCCGACAGGTAGCCGTTGTCGCGAAACCACGCCACTGCGTCCGTGAGCGCCTCGAGCGGCGGCCGCCAGCGATAACCGAGCTCGCGCACGGCGCGGCTGCTGGAGAAATACATGCGCTTGCGGGCCATGCGTACCCCGTCGACCGTGATGCGGGTGTGGCCCCGGGTCAGGCGCGCCCAGCTCTCGGCGGCATAAGCGAGCGGCAGGACGGCGCCATGGGGCAGGCGCACACGGGGTGGCTCGCGGCCGGCGAGGCTTGCGAGCTGGCCCAGGATCGCCTGCAGCGTCATGTCCTCTCCGCCCAGGATGTAGCGCTCGCCCGCGCGCCCGCGCTCGAGCGCCAGCAGATGCCCCGCCGCCACATCGTCCACGTGCACCACGTTCAAACCGGTATCGACGAAGGCCGGCATGCGCCCCGTGACCGCATCGAGGATCACCTGCCCCGTGGGTGTCGGCTTCACATCGCCGGGACCGATGGGTGTCGAGGGATTGACGATGACAATCCAGTTCTCGCGCGCGACATCGCGCACCAGTTGCTCGGCCAGGAATTTCGAGCGCTTGTAGTGTCCGATGAGATCGCGCGGATCAAGCGGCGTCGACTCATCGCCCGGCGTGCCATCCGGCGAGAATCCGATCGTCGAGACGCTGCTCGTGTAGACCGTGCGCTCGATGCCGGCGCGGCGCGCGGCGCGCAGCAGTTTGCCGGTGCCCTCGACATTCACGCGGTAGAGCTCGCGCGGATCGCGTGCCCAGAGCCGATAGTCGGCCGCGACGTGAAACAGCACTTCGCAGCCGCCCGCCGCATGAGCGAGCGACTCTTCCTCGTTCAAATCGCCGACGACCGCTTCGACGGCGAGGCCCGCAAGATTGCGGCGGTCCGAATCGGCGCGCACCAGACAGCGCACCTCATCGCCGCGCGCCACGAGCGCGCGCGCCACCGCCGCCCCGACGAAGCCGGTCGCGCCGGTGACGAGCACTTTCATGGCAGGCTCGCCGTCAGATCCGCCGCCCGTGCGGCGCTCGAGAGGCTCGCGTTCGCGGCACGGAAGCGGCGCGCGAACTGCCACCAGGCTCGAAGCTCCCCCGGCACAAGCAGATGGCGCGCAAGCTGCCCCGAGCCGCGCAGCCGACCGCCGGCATTGGCCGCGGCCGCAAGGCCTGCGGGCAGCACGTCATGCGCCGCATCGATGACGACGCGGATCACGAGGAAGGACAGCCCGAACTGGCGGGCCACTTCCCCGACGGCGAGGCTCTCCATATCGACGGCGACGGCGCCGCTCCCGCGGAAGGCCGCGATCTTCTGCGCGGGCGTCTCGATGGCCACCGGACTGGTCAGAAGCGGCGCGTGCGACAGCGGCGAGGCCGAACGCAGCGCCGCGCTGATGGAGGCATGCACGCGCTCGTGCCAGCGCGTCGTGGTCGGCAGCCGTGCACCGCTCACTGACAGCACTTCCTGCGGCAGCATCACCGCACCGGCGCGCCACTGCGGATCAAGCCCTCCCGCCACCCCGCAACTCACCAGCCCGGTCGCTCCTGCGGCGACGAGCGCGCGCGCCGCGGCGCTCGCGGAGGCAAGTCCCATGCCGCTGACCGTGAGCAGCGTGCCGTCCGGGAGAATCTCAATGCCGGGCCGCCAGCGCCGGCGGGCGCCGAAGGCGCGCGCTTCGAGTGACAGCGCCGCAACGACGCCGGCACGGCTCAATGTGCCGTTCCCGCCCGCCTGAGTGTGCGGGCCGCGGCGAGCGCCCAGAGGGGGAAGTACGCGGTATAGCCGTGATATTTGAGATAGAACACGCGCGGGAAGCCCGGCGCCGTGAAGGCCGGATCGCTCCATAAGCCGTCGCTGCGCTGCACTTCGAGCAAGTACTCGACGCCGCGCTCCACGGCCTCAGAATCGCTCTCCCCGGCAGCCAGCAGCGCCAGGATCGCCCAGGCGCTCTGATGCGGCGTGCTCGCGGCCGGCCCGCCGGCGAGCTCGGGGTTGAAGTAGCTGTCGTTGCTCTCGCCCCAGCCGCCGTCGGGATTCTGGCGCGAGCGGAGCCACATGACGGCGCGGCGCACGGCCGGATCCTCCGCCCGAATGCCCGCCTGGGCTAAGGCGGTGAGCACCGACCAGGTGCCGTAGATATAGTTCGTGCCCCAGCGGCCGAACCAGGCGCCCGAGGGCTCCTGCTCGCGGCGCAGGAACTCGAGCGCGCGCCCGAGCGCTGCGCGGTCCTGGGTGCGGCCGACGCGCGCGAATGCAGTGACGACCCGTGCCGTGACATCGCTCGTGGGCGGATCGAGCAGCGCGCCGTGATCCGCGAACGGAATCTCGTTCAGGTAGTAGTGCGTGTTGTCCACATCGAAGGAGGCGAAGCCGCCGTTACGGCTCTGCATGCCGACCAGCCAGTCGAGCGCACGCTCAATGGCCTCCCCATAGCGCAACCGCTCGCGGCTCGAGTGCATGGCCCACACCACCGCCGCCGTGTCATCGAGATCGGGATAGTGGCTGTTGTCGAACTGGAATGCCCAGCCGCCGCCGGCGAGATGCGGGCGCGACTCGCGCCAGTCGCCTTCCTCCGTCAGCAGCTGCCGGCCTTTGAGCCACTTGAGTGCCTGCTCGGCGGCCGCGAGCGCTGCGGGCGAGCCCTCTTCCTGCGCAGCGAGCGCACCGAGGGCGGTGTCCCACACGGGCGAGACACACGGCTGGCAGTACGCACTCGCACCGTCATCGGCGATCAGGTTTGCGAGCGCACGCCGCGCCGTCGCGCGATGCGGATCATCGGGCGCATAGCCCAGTACGGTGAGCGCCTCGACCGCGTTCACCATGGCCGGGAAGATCGCGCCCAATCCCGCCTCGCCATTCAGCCGCTCGATGAGCCAGCTTTCGGCCTTGCGGGTGGCGCGCCGGCGCAGCCACGCGGGCACGAGCGGATCGAGCGCGCGCGCCGCCGCATCGAAGATGCTGAATGCGCGGTTGAGCGCACCCGAGCGGCGGAAATAATCGCGCTCCTCCTCAGGCGGCACGGTGAACAGCTCGGCGATGCCGATGCCGCGCGCATTGACTGCCCGGGCCTTCTTCGAGCACAGGATCAAAAGCGGCACCATGACCGTGCGCGACCAGTACGAGACCTTGGTCAGGTGGAACGGGAACCAGCGCGGCAGCAGCATGATCTCCACGGGGATGTAGGGCACGCCGCGCCACGGCAGCTGCGCGAACAGCGCGAGCGTGATGCGTGTGAACACGTTCGCGCGCGCAGCACCGCCGTGCTCGAGGATCGCGCCGCGCGCACGCTGCATGTGCGGCGCCTCGGGGCTGTCACCCGCGAGCTTCAGGGCGTAGTACGCCTTCACGCTGCAGCTCACATCGAAGGCGCCGCCGTGATACAGCGGCCAGCCGCCGTGCGGGGCCTGACGGGAGCGCAGGTAGCAGGCGAGCTTCGCCTCGAGCCGCGGATCCTTCTCGCCCAGAAAATGCATCATCAGGATGTATTCGGCCGGGATCGTCGCATCGGCCTCGAGCTCGAAGACCCAGTAGCCCTCTGCCGCCTGGCGCGCCAGCAGGCCCTCGCGCGCCGCCGCAATACCGGCATCCAGGCGCGACTCGGGCGTGTGCTCGCGCAGGCTGTGCGCCAGCACGCCCGGGGTGGCGTGCGGCAGCTCGCGCACGTCGAGGATCTCGTTCGGCTCGCGATCGCGCTTCATTGCGCGTGTCCCCAGTGCACGTCCTCGGGCGGCGCGAGCGGCAGGCCCGCGGCGGCCCAGTTGAACAGGCGCGCGAGCAGCCAGTCGCTGCGGACCGAGACACTGGTGAGGCCGAGGGTGAGGGCCAGCGCCGTGTGCGAGACCTTAACCTGCTGACCCGAGGTGAAGCGCGGGTTGCTCTCGATGCGCTTCAGCGTGAGGACCGCCAGTCCCACGGCCCACAGGCAGAAGCGGCGGATGCCGGCCTCTTCCGCCGGGATCATTAAGGTAAATGCGACCGCATTGCGCAGATGCGCGTGCGCCACGGCAATCAGCTCCTTCAATCCTTCACCGAACCTCACATCGTAGTGCTCGCGCGAGAGTTGCGCGAGATCCACGCCGTGGCGGGAGAACACTTCCTGCGGCAGCCAGCAGGCGCCGCGGCTGCGGTCCTCCCAGATGTCCTTGAGAATGTTGGTCATCTGCAGACCCTGGGCGAAGGAGGCGGCGAGCTCGCGCAGCTGCGCGCGCCGCGCGGCGATGGCGCTGGAGTGGCTGCAGAAGAGCTCCGTGAGCATCTCACCCACGACACCGGCGACGAAGTAGCAATACGAGTCGAGGTCGGTCGAGCGCTTCAGCCCCCTGATGCTGGCGTTCTGCTGAAACTGATGCATGCCGCCGCACATGAGCTCGATGCAGCGTGCGATCGCGGCACGCTGCTCGCGCGAGAACGTGCCGACGATACGGATGACGCGGGCCATATTGCGCACCAGGTCGTGCTCGCCCGGCAGCGTGCGCTCGGACAGGCGCGGCACCAGCTCGGCGACGAGCGGCTCGACCGGCTCGCTGCCGGTCACTGCGGCGGCAAAACGGCGCAGGAACTGCTGCGACTCCCCCGGCGAGAGCGCCGGCTCATCCTCGATCGTGTCGGCGATGCGGCACAAGAGGTACGCACTCGTCACCGCGGTGCGAAGCTCGGGCGGCAGCTGCGGAATCGTCAGGGCGAACGTGCGCGAGACGTGCGGCAGGATCCCGGTCTGGTACTGCGCATCGGACACCCCGGCCGGAATTTGCAGAAACTCGCGCGACATCCTGTGGTGAATCTCAGCCCGGTACGGCCGGGGATTTGACGGTCAGGCGCTCGATCTTGCGCCAGCCCCGCGGCAGCACCGCGCCGCGTTGCGCCCGCTGACCGCGGTAGTTCGCGAGCTCTTTCCACGAGATCTCGCGCTGCTCGCTGCCCGCCCACAGCACCAGCGTCCCCTCGACCGGCACGACGCTGATCGCGGCCAGATATTCCTCACGGGCGGCGGCCTTCTTGCCCGCAATGTCGTACAGCTTATTGCCTTTGCCGCGCGGCATCTCCGGCACTTCGCTCACCGGGAATACGAGGAGCTTGCCCTCGCTGCCCACGGCCGCGATCAGCGCATCGGCTCCAGGGACCGGAGCCGGCGGCAGCACCAGTGCTCCTTGCGGCACCGACAGCACCGTCTTGCCGGCACGCCGGTCGGTGATGAGTTCTTTCAGGCGCACGGTGAAACCATAACCCGCATCGCTTGCCAGCAGCCACAGGTCCTCGGCCTCGCCGATCAGGACGCCTGCGAATTTCGCACCGTCAGGCGGATTCAAACGCCCGGCGAGCGGCTCGCCCAGGCCCCGCGCCGAGGGCAGTGAGTGCGCCGGCAGACAGTACGTGCGCCCGGTGCTGTCGATGAAAATCGCGTTCTGCAGACTCCGGCCGCGCGCGGCGGACTGGAAGGCATCGCCGGTCTTGTACGACAGCGACAGCGGATCGATCTCGTGGCCCTTGGCCGAGCGCACCCAGCCGCTCGATGAGAGCACCACGGTTACAGGCTCGTTGGCGATCAGCTCGGTTGCATCGATCGCCTGCGCAGCCTCGCGCTCGATGATCCTGGTGCGCCGCTCATCGCCGTATTTTTCCGCATCGGCGCGGATCTCCTCGGCCACGAGCTTGCGCAATCTGGCCTTGCTCTTGAGCAGCGCCTCGAGCTCGCTGCGCTCAGTGGCGAGTGCCTTCTGCTCGTCGCGGATCTTCATCTCCTCGAGCTTCGCCAGGTGCCGCAGCCGCGTCTCGAGGATCGCCTCCACCTGCTCCTCGGAGAGCTTGAAGCGCTTCATCAGCACCGGCTTCGGCTCATCCTCGCGGCGGATGATGCGGATGACCTCATCGAGGTTCAGATAGATCGCGAGCAGGCCATCGAGGATGTGCAGGCGCCTGGAGACGCGCTCGAGCCGATGCGTCAGGCGCCGCTGCACTGTGCTGATGCGGAACTCGAGCCACTCGGCGAGCAGTGCCTTCAGGCCCACCACGCGCGGGCGGCCATCCAGGCCGATGACGTTCAGATTGGCGCGATAGTTGCGCTCCAGGTCGGTGGTCGCGAACAGATGGTTCATCAGCTGCACGAGATCGACGCGGCTGGAGCGCGGCACGATGACGAGGCGCGTCGGATTCTCATGATCCGACTCATCGCGTACGTCATCGACCATCGGCAGCTTCTTGTTGCGAATCTGCTCGGCGATCTGCTCCGCCACCCGGCTGCCGGAGACCTGGAACGGGAATGAAGTGACGACGATCGCGCCGTCCTCGATCTCGTAGGTCGCGCGCGCCTTGTAGGTGCCGACGCCTTTTTCGTAGATCTCGATCAGATCCGCGCGCGGGGAGATGATCTCCGCGCCCGTCGGCAGATCCGGCCCCTTCACGTGCTTCATGAGCGCACGGGTCGTGGCCTCGGGCTCCTCGATGAGGTGGATGCAGGCGGCCGCGACCTCGCGCAGATTGTGCGGCGGCACGTCGGTCGCCATGCCGACGGCGATTCCCTGCGTGCCGTTCAGCAGCAGGTTCGGCAGCCGTGCCGGCAGCAGTACCGGTTCCTGCAGCGTGCCATCGAAGTTTGCGGTCCATTCGACCGTGCCGTGCTCGAGCTCGGCCAGCAGCACCTCGGCGTAGCGCGTCAGCTTGGCTTCCGTGTAGCGCATCGCGGCGAAGGATTTGGGCTCATCCTGCGAGCCCCAGTTTCCCTGACCATCGACGATCGGATAGCGGTACGCGAACGGCTGCGCCATCAGCACCATCGCCTCGTAGCAGGCGCTGTCGCCGTGCGGATGGAACTTGCCGATCACATCCCCGACCGTGCGCGCGGACTTCTTGTGCTTGGAGCCGGCGGCAAGCCCGAGCTCGCTCATCGCATAGATGATGCGCCGCTGCACGGGCTTCAGGCCGTCGCTCACCGCCGGCAGTGCGCGATCGAGGATGACGTACATCGAATAATCGAGGTACGCCTTCTCGGTGAAGACCTTGAGCGGCTGGCGCTCAATGCCCTCGAAGTTCAGCTCCTGATCCTGCATGCCGCGTTCGCCTGCCACTAGACCTGTACTTCGGCCAGATTGCCCTTCGACTCGAGCCACTCGCGCCGGTCGGAGGCGCGCTTCTTGGCGAGCAGCATATCCATCAGCTGATCGGTGTTGTCCTTGCCATCGAGCGTCAGCTGCACCAGGCGCCGGGTGCGCGGATCGATCGTCGTTTCACGCA
>DATIYV010000047.1:0-7196 GCA_035517435.1 Steroidobacteraceae bacterium
GCGAACTCAGTCTGTTGATGGCGCGGCAGCCGGCGGCGCGAAATGCAGGACGAGGAAGACGGCCAGGGCGGCCACAGCGATCACGGCCAGCGCTTTCAGCAGATGCGAGTGCGTGATCGCCTCGTCGGCCGGCACCGCATCCGCATGCTTGTGTCCGGTCCACATCGCCGGCACCAGGTTCTGTTTCTTCACCAGCGCGTAGTAGCCGATCGCGCACAGGTGCAGCACGATCGCCGCGAGAATGAAATTGAAGTTGAGGTGGTGGATCGCGGTGAGTTTCTGTGCCGTCGAGTCGCTCACGGCGCCGTAGTACGGTCCGGTCCAGGCGATGTCATCGGTCGAGAACAGGCCCGTCGTTACCTGCAGCATGACCAGCAGCAGCATCAACACCACCATCAGGCCGCCGAGCGGATTGTGGCCGACGGTATGGATCGCCTCGCTGCGGCCGATCAGCCCCTGAAAGTAGCGCCACACTCGCGTCGGACTCGCGAGGAAGTTGCCGAAGCGTGCATGCCGAGGCCCGATGAACCCCCAGATCAGGCGAAAGCACAGCAGCCCGATCATGAAGTAGCCCAGGCGCATGTGGACCTTCATCCAGTTGAAGCCGGCTTCCGCTGTCGCCCAGGAGGCGAGAATGCTTGCTGCAAAGAGCCAGTGGAACATGCGCAGCGGCAGGTCCCACACCAGGCGTCGGGGTTGATTCATTACGAGGTTTGTGCGGTCTGATTGGAATTCGGAGTGCTGCCGCCCTGCTCCGCCAGGAGCTGTTTGAGCAGCTGTGCGGTGTCTTCATGCACCGTGGCGCCGGTGCCGCCGCGACCGGGGCCACCCGCCTTGCCCAGGGCCGAGTCGATCGGCGTCATACCGCGCGCGTCCTTGGCGTCAATCCTGGCGTGATGGGCAACGAGATTCCTGACGACGTCGTTCCAGCCGAAGAAGGCCGCGCCGTGCAGCGCGGTCTGGCCACGCGCATTGGCGGCATTCACATCGGCACCGGCGGCAACCAGCAGATCGATCGCCGCGATGGATTGTTCCTGGGTCTTGTACTTGCCGCGGGTATCTACGCCCGTGGCTCCGATGCCGGCCGCCGCCATGAGGGGGGTGGTGTCGGTGTTGTTGCCGAGATCCGGGCTCGCGCCATGCGCCAGCAGCAGCTTGATGGCTGCCGTATCGCCGGCGCGTGCGGCGCGCAGGAGCGGCGTCGTGCCGATGGTGAGCAGCGAGTCACCGCCGCGATCGGGCCCCAGTGCGCGGTACGGCGGAAACTTGCGCAGCTGCGCATTCGGGTTCGCACCCGCATCCAGCAACAGGCCGATCAGCTGCAACGCGCTCGTGCGGTCGAGCGTCGGATGATCGGCGCGGCCGCCGTAGGGGAGCGAACTCAGATCCACGGCTGCGTACAAGGGCGTGCGGCCCCACCAGTCCCAGCGATTCACGTCCGCGCCCTTTTTGATGAGATAGGCGGCGATGTCGAAGTGAAAGCTCTCCGTCGCCATCAGCATGGGCGTCATGCTTTCCGGGTCGGTCATGTTCGGGTCGGCGCCGGCTTCGACCAGGGACTGCACGCAGGCGAGGCAGCCCTGGCGCGCCGCGTAGAGCAGAGGCGTAAGACCGCCCACGGGGCGCGCCTGGACGCGCGGCTCGGAAGTGACCTGCCGCAATCCAGTATTCACCGTGGAGCGCACATTGGGATCCGCATGATGGGCGAGCAGCGTCTTCACCATCGCCGGCTGGCTCTGCGCCGCGGCCCAGTGCAGCGCCGTCTGGCCGCGCCAGCTCTCTTTCGCGTTCACGTTCGCGCCGTGGCGGATCAGGAGCTCCGCCGCTGCCGTATTGCTGGTGCGCGCCAGGATCATGAGCGGAGTCTGTCCATCGGCGCCCGGAGCATTGGCGTCCGCGCCCGCCTTGAGGAGTTTGTCGATGATCGCGGTATCGGCAACACCTGCCGCTTCTGAGATCGGGCTCGCGCCGTATTCGTTGGCGAGCGTGACGTTGGCGTGCGCCTTCAGCAGACGCTCGACGAGCACGCCGTCATCGCGGTGAATCGCCCACAGCAGCGCCGTGGATTTGTCGGCGGATGGTGCGTTCACATCGGCGCCCGCATCGATGAGCGCAATGGCGGCCTTGGTGTCGCCGTCGCGCGCCGCATCGACCA
Source organism: Steroidobacteraceae bacterium (assembly GCA_035517435.1). Classification (GTDB taxonomy): domain Bacteria; phylum Pseudomonadota; class Gammaproteobacteria; order Steroidobacterales; family Steroidobacteraceae; genus JASHUC01. Next base: position 2,156 of record DATIYV010000047.1, read on the forward strand.
GCGCAGGCTCCGCATACGCCACCGTTCCCGCAGCGAGCGCGGCGAGTGCCGACAGAGCCAGCAGCCGTGAGCGGCTCACGCGTCAGATCTCCGAGATCTCGCCGCTGCTGTCGCCGACCTTCTCGACCGGCACGCCGGCGCGATTGAGCAAGGTCAGGTGCACGTTGGCGAGCGGTGTGTGCTCGGGGTACTTCAGGTGCTGGCCGCCGCGGATCTTGCCGCAGCCGCCGCCCACGATCGCGGTCGGCAGCGGGTACTGATCGTGCGCGTTGCTATTACTCATATTGCTGCCGTAGAGCAGGATGGCGTGATCGAGGATCGAGCCATCCCCATCGGGCGTGTCCGCCAGGCGCTGCAGGAACTTGGCGAACTTCTCGGTGTGGTAGTGCTGGATCTTCACCAGCTTCTCGATCTTGGTCGGATCGCCCTGATGATGCGAGACCGGGTGGAAGGCATCCGGCACGCCGATGAAGTTGTAGGTCATGTTGCTCACTTCCGCCGCCATCATCATGGTGGCGATGCGGGTGAGATTGGCCTGCCAGGCGAGCGCGATCATGTCGAACATGAGTCCCTGCTGCTCCTCGAAGCGCTCCGGGATACCGAGCGGGACGGCGGGGAGCTTCAACTGCGACAGATCCTGCGCTTCCATCTTCTGCACGCGCCGCTCGATCTCGCGCACGCTTTCCATGTAGTCGGACAGCACGACGCGATCGGCCGGCGCGAGCCGCCCTTTCAGCGAGGCGGCATCCTCGCTCACCATATCGAGAATGCTGTCGTACTGATCGCCCAGTGCCTTGCGCTCGGCCGGCGTGTCGCCGCGGCCGAAGAGGCGCTGGAACAGATTGCGCGGGTTGTTCTCCATCGGCAGTGGCGTCGAGGGCGTGCGAAACGAGATCGTCCCCGAGTAACTGCAGCCGTAGGCGCGATCGCACGCCCCACCGCCGCCGCCCGACTCGGTCGCCACTTCGAGCGAGGGGAGCGGTGTGTCCTGGCCGATCTTCTGCGCCGCCATCTGGTCGATGGTGACGCCGCCGAACGGATCCTGGCTCTCACGCGGATGCACACACGAGAGCCAGGTCCCCGGCACGATCGCATGCACGGCAGCGCTCTCGCCGGGGCGGTTGCCGAGGTTACTCACCACGATGAGCTTGCTCTGAAACGGCGCGAGCGGTTCCAGGATCGGGGAGAGCTTGAAATCCTTGCCGACGCCGGCCGGTGTCCAGCGATCCATGATGGCGCCGTGCGGAAAGTAGATGAATCCCATCTTCATCTGCGGTGCGGCCGCGGTGGCGGCGAGCGCCGTGCGCGCCGGAATCATCGCATCGAGCAGCGGCAGCGCAATCGTGGCACCGACACCGCGCAGGACGGTGCGCCGGGACAGATGCTTTTTGGTGATGAACATCGTGGTCACCTTGCTTGAGTCGTGAGCACCGCCGGCTTGCCATCTGCAGGCGCGGGCAGCTCCTTCATCTGGAACGGAGCGCTCTCCACGATCCCGAGGACGATCGAGGAGAAGCGGTAATTCTGCTTCGCGGAGGCGCGCACGATCGCCCGCACTGCCGGCATGTCGTGAAAGTCGAGCGTGCGGCCCAGACCGAAGGTCATGAGCTTCTCGGTGAGCGTCTGCACGAACTGCTCGGGACGCGCCATGAGCGCGCGCCGCAGGTCATCGGGGCCGTTCACGGGAGTGCCGTCGGCGAGCTTGCTGGAGGCATCGATCAGCGTGCCGGCATCGCGATCCTTCACCTGCCAGGCGCCCAGCGCATCGTAGTTGTCGAGCGTGAGACCGATCGGATCCATGATGCCGTGACAGGCGTTGCAGGAGGCCTGGGAGCGGTGTTGCTCCATGCGCTCCCTCACCGTGAGTGCCTTGCCACCCGGTACCGTCTCGGGCAGCGCCTTGATGTTGGGGGGCGGCGCATGCGGCGGCGTACCCGTGACGACCTCGAGGACCCACGCGCCGCGCAGCACCGGTGCCGTGCGATTGGCGTACGAGGTGCCCATGAGGATCGCGCCCTTGCCCAGGAGCCCATAACGGCGCGAGTCGGTGAGCTCGACGCGGCGGAACTGCGCCCCGCGGATGTTGGGGATGCCGTAGTGCACGGCGAGGCGCTCATTGACGAAGGTGTAGTTGGCCGTCATCAGATCGCGCACGTCGTGGTCCTGGCGCAGCACGCTGTCGACGAACAGCTCCATCTCCGTGCGGAAGGCGCTGCGCAGGTCCTCATCGAAGTTCGGGAAGACGTACGGATCCGGCTCGACCTTGTCCATGCTGTCGACTTGCAGCCACTGGAACGCGAAGTTCGTCACCAGCGACTTCGAGCGCGGATCGGCGAGCATGCGCTTCACCTGCGCCTCGAGCACCTGAGGCTCATGGAGCTTGCCAGCGGCGGCAAGGTCGAGCAGCGCCGGATCAGGCCCCTCGCTCCACAGGAAGAACGACAGGCGCGAGGCGAGCTCCAGATCGCTGATGTGAAAAGCGCTTCCCGCCTTCAGGTCCGTCGGCACGGACTCGACCCGATAGAGGAACTTCGGGCTCGACAGGATGGCGACGATGGCGTTCTCGATGCCGGCGTCGAAGCTCTTGCCCTCGCGCCCCATGGCATAAAAGTGCATCGGCGCCTTGAGGTCCTCGGCTGTGACCGGCCGACGGTAGGCAACGCGGGTCAGATTGCCGAGGATCTTCTCGGCGCACGGCTCCTCTTCCGCCGCGCTCTGCGGATGGCACACGAAGATGATGTGGCGGCTGGGCGTATCGCCAATGCCGCCCGCTTCCATCGGACCGGTGAGCTGCATACCGCCGATGCGCGGAATGCGGTCCATGCCGCCCAGATCGGTCAGGGGCTGAAGCGTCTCGTCCGACTCGGCAAATGAGCGCGACACGAAAGTCGCGGCGATCTCATGCGGTCCGGCGGTGACGTGGGCCTTGATGTGCTGATAGCGGTCCCGCAGCGCCTTGGTGGTCTCGTTGGGATTCTGGTCCATGTCCTTCAGGTCCTGCGCGCCGCCGATCGGGCGCTCGAAGACCCGCTTGCCATCGATCGACAGCACGACATCGTGCGGGTCATCGAGGCCGATGATGTAGCCGACGCCGCTGAAGACGTTGAGGTTGAACTCGTAGTCACCATCGGCCGGGAAGTTGTGCGTGACGAGCATGCCGCCACGCGTGCCCAACGGCAGCCCTTCGATGTGGAAGCTCTGGTCCTTCGGTGAGGCGCGGAAATTGACGATCGCCTTCGGGGCTGCGGGATTGCCGACCGCCTGCGCCGCGACGGTGCGCGCGGCCGAGATGTACTGATCGAGGAACGTCGGGGAGACCTTGAGCACGTTGGCCACGTTGTCGAAGCCATCGCTCTTGGTGTCCTTGGGCAACAGCGCCGCCGGATCCACGCTCACGCCCAGCAGCTGCTGTACCGCACGCGCGTACTCGGTGCGATTCAGGCGGTGCAGCGCGATGTAGCCGGGATCGGGATTCGTGCGCGCGGCGTCATCCAGATGCGTCTCCATCCACGACACGAACGAGTCGATGGTCGCCTGGTCGGGCTGCTTCTCACCCGGCGGGGGCATCATGCGGCCGCGCAGCTTGCTCACCGCCGCTTCCCACACCTTGGCATCCGTGGGGATGGCGTCGGGCTTCATCGTGTCGAAGGCGATGCCGCCGGTCCAGTCGGTGAGGTTGTGGCACTTCTCGCAGTAACCCGACAGCAGCTGCCAGTGCCGCGCCGTGACCGGATCGTGTATCGCATTGGCAGCGGCCGGAACCTCATCCTGGGCGTGCAGCGTCGCAGCGCCGCTGGCGAGCGCGACCAGAGCGGTGCCGCAGGCTGTCATCAGGAGTCGGCTCACGCTACGCATTCAGACCACCCCGCCCAGCTCGCGCAGGTGGCCGGTAAAGCCCCGATACACGCTCGCAATGAACTCATCCGGCTTCCCCCACCTGGCGTCGTACTTTGCGGTGGCGTTGTGCGCAATCATGTCATCGGCACCCCAGCCCTTGCGCGCCATCTGCCACAGATCCTGCTGCAGGCTGGCGAGCATCTCGTGCTCGGCGGCGAGGTCGGCGCGCGTCTGCACCGGTCCGCTTCCGGGGACGATCTGGGTCTTCTCATCACCGATGTGAGTGAGCTTCTCGGTCGCATCGCGCAGGCCGCCAATCCAGCCGCCGGTGGAGGTATCCATGACCGGGTACTGGCCGACGGCGAGCACATCACCCACGGCGAGCACGTTCTGTCCGCGAAAGAACACATACAGGTCGCCATCGGTGTGCGCCTGGCCGAGCCAGCCGTATTCGATCGTCTCGGGGCCGAAGGCGAGCTCGCCCCTTTTGTAGAAAGTCCTGGTCGGCAGTGCCGCCTTCGCTCGCGGCGGATAGGTGCGGTTCTGCCAGTCGCACCAGATCGTGGTGCCGAGCCACAGGCGCGTGTTCTCGTGCGCGATGATCTCCGCACCCGCCTTGCGGAACGCGTCGTTGCCGCCGGTATGGTCCCAATGCCAGTGGGTATTGAAGAGCGTGGTGACGCGCCGCCCGCCGGGGAGCTTCGCCACGACATCCATGAGGTCCCGGGTACGCTCGGCACTGCCGGAATCCACCAGCAGCACGCCCTGGGGGCCGGTGAGGGCGAGCACGTTGCCCCCCGCCCCGGAGATGAGGCTCAACTGCGGGGTCAGCGCCATTACCTTCAGGGGCTCGGAAAGCGCCCGCGCGAGAGCCCGGGAGCCCGGGGCCAGCGCCACCGCCGCGCCCGCTGCGCTCACCGCCATGCCCTGCAGGAACCGCCGCCGTCCGGTCATCTAACTGCCCATTCTGCCTCGATTTTCTACTGCACGGGTACCATACGGTGCCCACCTGGTCAACGCACCAGTTCTGGGGGGTCGGAGGGGTGCGATCAAGTGCACCGTGAGCATTATGGAAGCGCACTCCGTTAAGATGCCGCGGCAACTCGAGGGGGGACTTCATTGACGAGCTTTGACGGGGCCCAGGCGGGCGCTTCGGGGATCAGCCGCGCCCAGTGGCGCGTCATCGTGCTCTCGAGCCTGGGCG
>DATIYV010000048.1:0-23921 GCA_035517435.1 Steroidobacteraceae bacterium
CCGTTCCGGCGCGCACCCACGCATCCAGGTTCTCGATCATCGAGCGCCAGAAGTAGCGGATCGGAAGCGGTGACTCCGGTTGCTGGCCCGCGAGATCGCCTGTTCCCTTCGCGGGCGGGAACGCCCCGGTGAAATGCTGCAGGCCCGTGTAGTGATAGATACGCACATTGGCGCCGATCTCGACATCGCGGGTGGCATCGGGGCTCGTGTGGATGAGTGAGGCAGCCCGGCTCCAATACTCATACGAGGTGTTGGAGAAGAAGATCTTCGGCTCCACATGCTCGGCCGAGGCACGATCCAAGAGGCCCGCCTTCACTCCGGTCACCGGATCGGTCTCCGGCTCATCCGTGAACGGAAATAGGTCCGTGGGAAAACCGACTGACGAGGTGGGCTGCGCATCGCGCGAGGGCTGCGCGAAGCGATAGTTGAAACTCCCGCGCCCGGCGCCGGCGACATGCGCCAGGACGCCATCGAGCGCCATGCGTCCCTCCTCATCTGCATTGAAGCCGTCGTAGAGGAAGTTGCGCAGGAAGCGGCCGTTCTGCGAGATACCTTCGCCATAGACGCGCTTCACGGACACGATGCCTTCCGGCGCGTGCTTGGCGTAGGACGCGAAATCCCGGACCGCGGCAAACCCCAGGCCGGCGATCACGGGGTCCGCAACGACATAGACGTATTCGTAAATCTTGCCGGGCTTGAAGCCGCCGGTGAGGTGAATGAACCGGTCGCTCGGCAGCAGCTTGTTACCGACGTCGTGTTCGAACTCCCACTGCGAGCGCGGGATGATCGTGCGCGGCGCATCGCGCGAGTCGCGCACGCTGAGCGTGTTGCGCGGATCATCGGGCTCGGCAACCGGATACTCGCTGCCGCCGATATTGCCCCGCATCAGATGCCCCAGCGGCAGATCCTCGGTCGCGCGCGGCAGCATCACATCTCCGCGCAGCAATCCCGTAATCCGACCCGAGGCCGGCCGTGCGATCGGCGCCTGCAGCTTCAAGGCCCCCTGCCCCGTCGCATCCCACTGCCAGCCGATGCTCGCGAACGCATAGCCGTGGCGCATCAGCCAGCCATCCCCCGCATCCTGCTCGTGCAACGCATCCCCGCCATCGACGATCCGGGTGATGCCGACATCGCCGCGATTCGGCACCTCGAGCAACAGCGCGCCGTTGCCGCGCGCCCGATCCTTCGGCCGCAGCACGAAGAAGTCGGCCCAGAACTCCACTTCGCCGTTCTTGAGATTGGCGGCCTGGGCAAGATCGACGATGCGGGCGTTATGGGGATTGGCGACGGCGACCGCAAAATGGACACGCCCCCGCAGTGCCTCGTAGGCACCGGTGGTCCCGAACAGCTGGCCACCCATCACGTCGCGGCGGCTCGTCACCTCGACATCGAGCACGCGCCCATGCGCCGGAGCGAGCGCGAGGCTCGTGATCGCAAGGAGCAGCACTCGATGTACGGTGCGCACCTAATGCAGCAGCTGGGCGCACAGCGCGAGGAGCGGATCCGCCACCACGCCGAGCACGATGACGGCGAAGGCATTGATCGCGAGTGTGAGCCGCACCCCGGAAGAGCGAGTCGTCGCGGGCAGATCCTCGGGCGGTGCATCGAAATACATGAGCTTCACGATGCGCAGGTAGTAGAAGGCGCCGACGACCGACATGGCGGCCGCAATCATGACCAGCCACAGATGATGCGTCGCCCACAGCTCCTGGAAGATGCGCAGCTTGGCCCAGAAGCCGATGAACGGCGGCACGCCGGCGGTGGAGAACATGAGCATCAGCATGACGAGCGCGAGCAGCGGATCGCGGGCGTAGAGCCCCTTGTAGTGATCGAGCTCATCGGCTTCGAAGCCCTTGCGGCTGGCAAGGAGAATCACCCCGAATGAGCCCAGCACCGTGAGCGCGTACACCAACGTGTAGTAGAGCGCGGCGCTGTAACCGGCGGCGGTGCCCGTGATGAACCCCAGGATGATGAAGCCGACATTGCCGATAGTGGAGTAGGCCAGCATGCGCTTCAGGTTCGACTGCGCGATGGCGACCACGTTGCCGATCACGAGCGTCAGCACCGCAAGGGGCGTCAGCATCTGCGCCCAGTCGAGCGTCGCTCCGTGCAGCCCGTACGTCAGGAGCCGAAACACCAGCGAGAAGTACGCCACCTGCGGCACGGTGCTGATGAGCAGCGTCACGCTGGTCGGGGCGCCGTGATAGACATCCGGCAGCCACATGTGAAACGGCACGACGCCCATCTTGAAGGCGACCGCGACGACGATGAAGACCAGGCCGAGGATGACGCCCTGGCTCAAGGGGGCGTGCAGATGCGCCGCGAGCTCATCGAGCGAGAGCGTGCCGGTGAGGCCATAGATCATCGACATGCCGTAGAGCAGCGCGCCGGAGGCGATCGCGCTCAGCACGAAATACTTGATGGCGGCCTCGGCGGCAATCGGGTTCTCACGGTCGAACGCGATGATGGCGTAGACCGAGAGCGCCAGCAGCTCCACGCCGATGTACACGGTGAGGAGGCTGTTGGCGGAGACCAGGACGAAGATGCCCAGGAGCGCGGTGAGCGAGAGCACGTAGTACTCCCCGCGCACCGTCCCGCGCTGCTCCATGTAGGAGCGCGAGTACAGCAGCGTCACCGCCAGGAACAGGAACGCGGCGAGCTTGAGCACCACGGCGAGCGGATCGCTCACGAACATGCCATTGAAGAGTGTGACGCGGCTGCCCGTCTGACCGAAGGCGAGCAGCAGCGCCGCACCGATCACCAGAATGAACAGGGTGAGTGTCGGGGTGAGCCCGGGACGCCTTTCGCCCACGAACACATCGACCATGAGGAGCACGCACACCGCGAGCCCCAGATAGATCTCGGCAATGGCCGGGGCGAAGTTAGTGAAGGTGCTGATCGGGTCTGGCATGTCAGCTCACAGCGGCAGCTTGGTGGCCACGGCCTGATCCACCAGATGGCGGACGGTCGCATCCATGATGTTGAGGAGCGGCGCCGGCCAGACCCCGACCGCCAGTACGGCAACCGCCAGCACCCCCAGCACCAAAAACTCCCGGCCATTCACATCGGAGAGTCCGGCGACGTTCGCATTGGCTACCGGGCCGAATATCACGCGCTTGACCAGCCAGAGCGTGTAGGCGGCGCCCAGCACGAGCGTCGTGCCGGCGAGCAACGCGTAATAGAAGCCCGCCTTGAAGCTCGCCAGGATCACGAGGAACTCGCCCACGAACCCGGATGTGCCCGGAAGGCCCGTGTTGGCCAACGCGAAGATGACCATCAGCACGGCGAACTTCGGCATGACGTTGACGACGCCGCCATAGCTTGAGATCTCGCGGCTGTGCAGGCGGTCGTAGAGCACGCCCACACACAGGAACAGCGCCCCGGAGACCAGGCCGTGCGAGATCATCTGCGTCATCGCGCCATCGAGGCCCACGGCCGCTCCCTGAGTGCTGCCGGTGTTCAACACAATCGCGTAGACGATGAAGGCCCCCAGGGTGACAAAGCCCATATGGGCGATGGAGGAGTACGCGATCAGCTTCTTCATGTCCTGCTGCACCAGGGCGACGAAGCCGATGTAGACGATCGCAATGAGCGAGAGCGTGAGGATGAGGAGATCGAGCTCGCGGCTCGCATCCGGCGCGATGGGCAGTGAGAAGCGCAGGAACCCATAGCCGCCCATCTTCAGCATAATGGCGGCCAGGATCACCGAGCCGCCGGTGGGGGCTTCCACGTGCGCATCCGGCAGCCAGGTGTGCACCGGCCACATCGGCACCTTGACGGCAAAGGCCAGCAGGAACGCGAAGAAGATCCAGCGCTGCTCCACCAGCGACAGCGGCAGCGCCTGGAAGCTCGCGATCGAGTAATCCCCGGCCTTGACGTACATGTAGATGAGCGCCACCAGCATGAACACCGAGCCCAGGAACGTGTACAGGAAGAACTTGATCGTCGCGTAGACGCGCCGCGGCCCGCCCCAGATGCCGATGATCAGGAACATCGGGATCAGCATCGCTTCCCAGAAGAAATAGAACAGCAGCGAGTCGAGCGAGGAGAACACCCCGATCATCAGACCTTCCATGATCAGGAAGGCGGCGAAGTATTGCGCCGGACGTGTCTCAATCACTTTCCAGCCGGCGATGACCACCGGCACGGTCATGAACGCCGTCAGCACCACCAGCGGCAGCGAGATGCCATCGAGCCCCAGGTAGTAGTCCGAATGAAAAGCCGGGATCCAGGCGTGCCGCGCGACGAACTGGAACGCGGCGGTCGTGGTATCGAAGTGCGACCACAGCGGGATGCACAGCAGCAGCGTCACGATCGAGGCCACGAGCGCGACCCAGCGCGCCACGCGAATGGCGCCATCGCCCAGGCACAGCACGATCACGCCCGCCAGGATCGGCAGCCAGATCAGAACGGAGAGTGAAACCGGGGAACCTTGCATGTCTGACCGCCGCGGCGAGCCTTAGGTGCGAACCAGGAACCAGCCGAGCAACGCGGCCAATCCGATCATCATCCAGAACGCGTACGAGTACAGGTAGCCGCTCTGCAGCAGGCGCATCAGCCGCCCGAGGTACCCCACCGCCGCAGCACTGCCATTGACTGCCGCGCCATCGATGATGCCCTGATCGCCGATGCGCCACAGACCGATGCCGATCAGCCGGGCGAGGGGCGCGATGATGTTCTCGTTCACCCAGTCGAAGTAGTACTTGTGATCGAGCACGATTTTGAGCGGTCGCAGCCGCTGCGCGATGCGATCCGACAGCGCCGGATCGCGCAGGTAGCACAGCCAGGCGACCACGACACCGGCGATCGCGAGGTACAGCGCCGGTGAGGCAAAGCCCTTGAGCGCAAAGTGCAGCCATGTCGGCTCGGCGAGCTCGCGGCCGATCTCCTTCAGCACGTTGTTCGGCTCGAGCACGAAAATCGAGCTGCCGAAGTAATCCCCGAACAGCACCGTGCCCACAGTCATCGCCCCGATCAGCACCGAGGGGATCGCGAGCGCAATGAGCGGCAGCAGCACCACCCAGGGGGACTCGTGCGGCTCGATGGGCCCGTGGCCATGCTCCTCATGCCCCGGTTCCTCCTCGGCAGCATCCTCATGGCCGTGCGCGGCGGGAGCCGGCTCGCGGAAGCGCTCCGATCCGTGGAAGGTGAGGAACAGCATGCGGAAGGTGTAGAGCGCCGTCACGAATACGCCAATCAGCACGCACCAGTAGGCGTAAGTCGCGCCGTAGCGGTGCGAGGCGCCCACGGCCTCGATAATGGCGTCCTTGGAGTAGAAGCCGGCAAAGAACGGTGTGCCGATGAGGGCCAGCGCGCCGATCCAGCAGGTGACCGCCGTCACCGGCATGTACTTGGCGAGCCCGCCCATGCGGCGCATGTCCTGCTCGTGGTGCATGCCGATGATGACCGAGCCGGCGGCAAGGAACAGCAGCGCCTTGAAGAACGCGTGCGTCATCAAGTGGAAGATGGCGCCGCTGTAGGCGGAGACACCGAGCGCCACGGTCATGTAACCCAGCTGCGAGAGCGTCGAATACGCGATCACCCGCTTGATGTCGTTGTTGACGATGCCGAGCAGGCCCATGAAGAGCGCGGTGGTGGCACCGATGATCAGCACGAACGACAGCGCCGCTTCCGAATACTCAAACAGCGGCGACATGCGCGCCACCATGAAAATACCCGCCGTCACCATGGTCGCGGCGTGGATCAGCGCCGAGATCGGGGTCGGGCCTTCCATCGAATCCGGCAGCCACACGTGCAGCGGCACCTGTGCGGACTTGCCCATCGCGCCGATGAAGAGGCAGATGCAGATGAGCGTGAGCGCGGGCACTTCGTGGAGCGAGGACAGCGGCAGGGTCTCCTGCGCGATCTTCGGCGCCGCGGCAAACGCGCTGTGGTAGTCGAGCGCGCCCGTGTAATAGAAGATGCCGGCGATCCCGAGCACGAAGCCGAAGTCCCCGACGCGGTTCACCAGGAAGGCTTTCAGGTTCGCGAAAATCGCACTCGGGCGCGTGTACCAGAAGCCGATGAGCAGGTACGACACCACGCCGACCGCTTCCCAGCCGAAGAACAGCTGCATGAAGTTGTTCGACATGACCAGCATCAGCATCGAGAACGTGAACAGCGAGATATAGCTGAAGAAGCGCTGATAGCCGGGGTCATCGTGCATGTAGCCGATGGTGTAGACATGCACGCACAGCGACACGAAGGTCACCACCACCATCATGAGCGCGGTGAGCCGGTCGATGAGGAAACCGACCTGGATCGGCACCCCTTCGGTGACCAGCCAGTTGTAGACCGGGCCGTCGAAGGTGGGCACGCCGTCCCAGTAGATCGCCTTAAGGACTGACAGCGACAGCACGCACGAGATGCCCACCGCCGCGATGGTGAGGCAATGCGCTCCCACCCGGCCGATGAGCCGGCCGAACAGGCCCGCAATCACCGCCGCAACGAGCGGCAGGAGCGGGATCGCGATGAGAACGTGCGGGTTCATGCGAGAGTCGTCAGCCTTTCAGGGTGTTCAAGTCTTCGACGTTGATGCTGCGGCGCTCGCGGAAGATCACCACCAGAATCGCAAGGCCGATCGCGGACTCCGCGGCGGCCACCGTGAGCACGAAGAACACGAAGATCTGGCCGTGGATGTCGCCCAGATAGCGCGAGAAGGCGATGAAGTTGAAGTTCGCGGCCAGGAGCAGGAGCTCCACGCACATGAGCAGCAGGATCACGTTCTTGCGGTTGAGGAAGATCCCCGCCACCGCAATGGCGAACACGATGGCTGCGAGCGTCAGCAATGCGTCGAGGCCGATCATGGGCGCTTCTCCGCCGGCATCTTGACGATGCGCACGCGATCGCGCGCACGGGTTGCGACCTGGCGGTTGATGTCCTGCGCCTTGTGTCCGGCACGGCGGCGCATGGTGAGCGCGATCGCCGCCACGATCGCGACCAGCAGCAGCACCGCGGCGATCTCAAACGGGTAGGCATACTGCGTATAGAGCACGCGCCCGAGCTCGGCCGTATTGCTGTAGTCGGCCGGCAGCGGCGTCGGCGCACGGCTCGCATCGATGCCGAGTGTCTTCGCGGTCACGACGCCCACGATCTCGAGGATCACGACCACGGCCGTGACGCCGCCCAGCCAGGCAAAGCGCGTGAAGCCCTTGCGGATCTCCTCCAGATTGATGTCGAGCATCATGACGACGAATAAGAACAGCACCATCACCGCGCCCACGTACACCAGGATCAGCACCACGGCGAGGAACTCGGCGCCGATCAGCAGCCAGATCGCTGCGCTCGTGATGAAGCCCAGCACCAGGGCGAGCGCCGAGTGCACCGGATTGCGCGACAGGATCACGCCCACGGCGCAGGCGATCAGGATGGTCGCGAACACATAGAAGAGGATCTGCACGAGCACGGCCGTTCTCCCCTAGCGGTACTTCGCGTCCGCGGCCTTGTCGGTCGCGATCATGGCTTCGTAACGCTCACCGACCGCCAGCAGCTTGTCCTTGGACATGATGTTCTCGCCGCGATGCTCCATGTGGTATTCGTGGATGCGCGTGAGCACGATCGCATCGACCGGGCAGGCTTCCTCGCAGAAGCCGCAGTAGATGCACTTGAAGAGATCGATGTCATAGCGCGTGGTGCGCCGGGTGCCATCGACCGAGACATCGGAGTCGATCGTGATGCACACCGCCGGGCACACCGCCTCGCACAGCTTGCAGGCGATGCAGCGCTCCTCGCCGTTCGGATAGCGGCGCAGCGCATGCAGCCCGCGGAAGCGCGGCGATTGCGGCGTCTTCTCCTCCGGATAGTTCAGGGTGTACTTGGTGGAGAAGAACGTCCGCAGCGTGACCGTCATGCCCTTCAGGAGCTCGGGCAGGAGGAAGGTCTTGAGCAGGTTCGTGGCCATGATGCGTGTTAACTCACCGGCCGCCAGGGACCGATCTGGTAGTACGACAGGACTCCTTCCACCGTGATCCACACCAGCGTCACCGGGATCAGGATCTTCCACCCCAGGCGCATGATCTGGTCATAGCGGTAGCGCGGAAAGGTGGCGCGGAACCAGATGAAGCAGAACAGCGCCAGAAAGATCTTGAGGGCGAGCCAGGCGAAGCTCGGCGCGGCGAGCAGCGTGCCTTGCGCCCAGGAGAAGCCATCGAAGGGCGAGAGCCAGCCGCCGAAGAAGAACACCGCCGTGAGCGCCGAGATCAGGATCATGTTCGCGTATTCGGCGAGGAAGAAGAGCGCAAAGCCGATGCCCGAGTACTCGACGTGGAAGCCCGCGACGATCTCGGACTCGCCTTCCGCCACATCGAAGGGCGCCCGATTGGTCTCGGCGACGCCGGAGATCGCGTACACGATGAAGAGCGGAAAGAGCCAGAACCAGTTCCAGGCGAGAAGCCCGCCATGCTGCTGGCGCACGATGGTGCCCAGGTTGAGACTGCCGGCGGCCATGAGCACACCGACCAGCGCAAAGCCCATCGCGATCTCATAGGCGACGATCTGCGCGGCCGAGCGCATCGCCCCGAGGAACGCGTACTTGGAGTTGGCCGCCCAGCCGGCGAGGATCACGCCATACACCGCTGCCGAGGTGAGCGAGAGCACATACAGCAGTCCCGCATCGACGTTCGCGATGGTGAGATCCGGAGACAGGGGCACCACCGCCCAGGCCGCAAACGCCGGCACCAGCGCAATCGCCGGGGCGATGCGGAACAGGAGCTTGTTGGCGCGCGCCGGGACGATGATCTCCTTGATGAGGAGCTTGATCACATCGGCGAAGGGTTGACCCAATCCCGGGAACAGGCCGAGGAGCTTCACGCGGTTGGGACCGCGGCGCAGCTGCATCCAGCCCAGCACCTTGCGCTCCCACAGCGTGAGGAACGCGACGCACAGGATGAGCACGACCGTCACGATGAGGATCCACACCGTGGAGCGCACGTACTGCGGCAGGGCCTGCCAGAGATTGAGCGCCTGCATCAGCATCAGTACGTCACCGGCACGGTGCGGCCTTCGGCCGTGCGCTGCAGCGATGTCGCGCGCCGCACGATGGCATCGGTCTGATACATGGGCAGATCGAGCACTTCGGACGCTCCGGTCGCTGCCGCGATCCGATGCTGACCCGCGTAAGCGGCCAGGGCGGCCTTGCCGTCACGCGCGGTCACGCCGGTCTCGGCGCATACGCGCGCGAGCTCCTCGCGCACCTCCTCGGAGGACTGATACTCGAACCGCGGCAGGGACAGTTCCGTGCCCAGGACCCGCAGCACCTTCCAGCCCGGCCTCGCCTCCCCTACGGCGCGCGCGGCGGCGGTAAAGCTCTGCCACACGCCCTCGAGATTGACGAAGGTGCCCGAGGTCTCAGCGAAGGTGCCGATCGGCAGCAGCACGTGCGCCACCTGCTTCACGTGCTCACTCATATAAGGTGTCGCGGCGACCACGAACTTCGCCGCCGCGAGCGCACGCATCGACTCGGCCCCCGGCGCATCCGCCCAGGGCTCGGCGCCGCCGAAGAGCAGATAGGCCTCGAGCGGTTCGCGCAGCATCTGTGCAGCCGTGTATCCGGCATGCTCCACGCTGCGTCCACCCGCGTCCCGATGCGGCACCACGCCCGCCAGATACGCTCCGGCGGCATTGCCGCCCTCGGCCAGCACGCCCAACGAGGCATCGAGGCTCTTCGCCAGTGCGGCCGCAAGCGCACGCAGGTCCGCATACGCCGGGTGACGCAGCGCGAGCGCCCCTAACCAGATCGCGCGACGGGAACCGGATTTGAGTGCGGCGGCAATCGCGCGGTGCTCATCCGTCACGGTGCTCGCGCGCACGATCGCCGCGACATGCTCCGGCAGTGCGCCGGCGGCCGACTCCGTCGCCGCGGCGAGCACACCCGCAAGATCGGACACCAGCTTCGCCGAGGGCGACTGTGCGTAGGCCGCAACGGGGAAGCGGTAATCGAAGCGGCGCGGATTCAAGAAAGCGACCTTGGCGCCGCGACGGGCGGCCTTGCGCACCCGATGCGCGAGGATCGGCACTTCGCGGCGCAGGTTCGAGCCCACCACGAGCAGCGCATCGAGCGCATCGATGCCGGCGATCTCGAGCCCGCCCAGCGACGGCTGCACCGGATCGGACTCCTGGTCACGAAAGTCGCGCTGTCGCAGGCGATGATCGATGTGATTGCTGCCGAGCCCGCGCGCCAGGCGATTTAAGAGATAGAACTCCTCGAGCGTCGCGAGCGGGCTTGCCAGCACTCCCAGGCTCTTCGCGTGGCGGCGCAGGCCCTCGACCGCGGCATTGAGCCCCGTCTGCCAGTCGACGCTTTTCCACTCGGCGCCCTCACGCACCATCGGCGTCGTCAGCCGGTCGGCGCTGTAGATGCCCTCGTAGCTGAAGCGGTCGCGATCGGCGATCCAGGTCTCGTTGATGGCCTCATTTGCGCGCGGCACCACCCGCATCAGGCGCCCGCGCAGGATGTGGGCGTAGAGATTCGTGCCGACGCCATCGTGCGGCGAGATCAGCGGATGCGCGGTCATCTCCCAGGCGCGGCCGCGGAAGCGGAACGGCTTGGAGTTGAGCGCTCCAACCGGGCACAGATCGATGATGTTGCCCGAGAGCTCATGATCGACCGTGCGCTCGACGAAGGAGCGCACCGACATCTGCTCGCCGCGGCCGATCATGCCGAGCTCCTGCACACCGGCGATCTCTTCGGTGAAGCGGATGCAGCGCGTGCACTGGATGCAGCGCGTCATGTCAGTGGAGACCAGAGGCCCCAGGTTCTCGTCTTTCACCACGCGCTTGCGCTCGGTGAAGCGCGAGATGTCGCGCCCGAAGCCCACGGCCAGATCCTGCAGCTCGCACTCCCCGCCCTGATCGCAGATCGGGCAATCGAGCGGATGGTTGATGAGCAGGAATTCCATGGTGGCGCGCTGCGCGCCGGTCGCGCGGGCCGAGGCCGTGAAGACCTTCATGCCCTCGGCCACGGGGGTGGCGCAGGCCGGCAGCGGCTTGGGTGCCTTCTCGACCTCCACCAGGCACATGCGGCAGTTGGCGGCGATCGAGAGTTTGTCGTGATAGCAGAAGCGCGGGATGTAGACGCCGTTCGCGTCCGTGACGCGAATGACCATCTCGCCCTTGCGCGCCTTCATCGGCACGCCGTTCACTTCGATGTTGACGAAATCCTCGCTCATGCCGCCGCCAGCCCCTGCTCGGTCACGAGGCTGCGGCCGCCGTGATCGATCATGTATTCGAACTCATGCCGGAAGTGCTTCATGAAGCTCTGCACCGGCCACGCCGCCGCATCGCCGAGCGCACAGATGGTGTGGCCTTCAATGCGGTTGGCGACATCGACGAGCAGCGTCAAATCCTCGCGCCGACCCTGCCCGGCGAGGATTCGCTTCAGCATGCGATCGAGCCAGCCAGTGCCTTCCCGGCAAGGCGTGCACTGGCCGCAGGACTCGGACATATAAAAGCGCGACAGCCGCTCGAGCACGCTCACCATGCAGGTCGTCTCATCCATGACGATCACGGCGGCAGAGCCGATGGCGGAGCCGACGGTGCGCAGCGAGTCGTAGTCCATGTTGACGCCCAGCATGGCTTCGGCCGGCACTACCGGAACGGAGGAGCCTCCGGGAATCACGGCCTTCAACTTGCGGCCCTTCCACACGCCACCGGCGAGCGTGAGCAGATCCTTGAACGGAATACCCATCGGCAGCTCGAAGTTGCCGGGATTGGCGACGTGGCCTGAGACGGAGAAGATCACCGTGCCGCCGGAGTTCTTGGGGCCCAATCCCGCAAACCATTCCGCGCCCTTGCGCAGAATCGTGGGCACCGAAGCGAAGCTCTGGGTGTTGTTGATCGTCGTGGGCGCGCCGTAGAGCCCGAACGCCGCCGGAAACGGCGGCTTGAAGCGCGGCTTGCCGGGCTTGCCCTCGAGCGAATCCAGCAGCGCCGTCTCTTCCCCGCAGATGTACGCTCCCGAACCGATGAACGTATACAGATCGAAGTCGACACCCGAGTTGTGAATATTCCGGCCCAGGAGTCCGGCGTTGTAGGCCTCCTCCAGCGCCGCCTCGAAACGCGGCACGGGTTCGCCGAGGAACTCGCCGCGAATGTAGTTGTAGCCCACGGTTGCGCCCATCGCGTAGCCGCCGATGGCCATGCCTTCGATCAGCGCGTGCGGGTTGTAGCGCAGGATGTCGCGGTCGTGACAGGTGCCCGGCTCGCTCTCATCCGAGTTGCACACCACATATTTCTGTACCGGTGATGCTGCCGGCATGAAGCTCCACTTGACGCCGACGGGGAAAGCAGCGCCGCCGCGGCCCCGCAGCCCCGAGGCCTTCACCTTGTCGATGATCTCGGCGCGCGGTGTCTTCTCCTTCAGGATCTTCTCCCACACCTCATAACCGCCGATCTGCCGGTAGGTGGCGAGCGTCCAGGGCCGGTCGAGCTTCAGGGACTCGAACAGCGTGAGATTCATCTTGTTTTCGTAGCCGGTCGCTGTCATTTGAGATCATCCAGGATGCGATCGACTTTCTCGGGTGTGAGGTGCTCGTGATAGACGTGATCGACCATCATCATCGGCGCGCCGGTGCAGGCCGCGAGGCACTCTTCCTCGCGCTTCAGGAAGATGCGCTTATCGGCCGTGCTCTCGCCTAAACGGATGCCGAGCTTCCTCTCGGCATGCTCGACCAGCTCGTTCGCGCCGCGCAGCATGCAGGAGATGTTGGTGCAGATGCTGACGTGGTGGCGGCCGCAGGGGTGCAGCTCGTACATGGAGTAGAAGCTCGCCACTTCGTACACCTGCACCGAGGGGAGCTTGAGGTATTCGGCGACCGCCTCGAGCAGATCGGGCGTGAGGAAGCCGGCGTTCTGTTCCTGCGCCGCGCGCAGCGCCGAGAGCACCGCCGAGCGCTGCCTGCCGGGCGGAAATTTCGCGACCCAGTGGTCGATCTCGTGGCGGGTGTGCTCGGAGAGCAGCGCCGTCTTGCCGGAAGCCCCGTCCATCTAGCGATCGACCTCCCCGAAAACGATGTCCTGGGTGCCGATCACGGCCACCACGTCCGCCAGCATGTGCCCGCGCACCATCTCATCGAGTGCGGCGAGGTGCACGAAGCCCGGCGCCCGCACTTTGAGGCGGTAGGGCTTGTTGGCGCCATCGGAGACCAGGTACACGCCGAGCTCGCCCTTGGGAGCCTCCACCGCGGCGTAGGTCTCCCCTTCGGGCACGCAGTAGCCCTCGGTAAAGAATTTGAAGTGATGGATGAGGGACTCCATGTCGTCCTTCATCCGCTCGCGGCGGGGCGGGCGCACCTTGCGGTCATCGATCATCACGGGGCCCGGATTCACGCGCAGCCACTCGATGCACTGACGCATGATGCGGATCGACTGGCGCATCTCCTCGATGCGCACCAGGTAGCGGTCGTAGCAGTCGCCGTTCACCCCTATCGGGATATCGAAGTCCATGCGCTCGTAGACTTCGTAGGGCTGCTTCTTGCGCAGATCCCAGGCGAGCCCCGAGCCGCGCAGCATGGGGCCGGAGAAGCCGAGCTGCATCGCGCGCTCGGGCGTCACCACACCGATGTTCACCGTGCGCTGCTTCCAGATGCGGTTGTCGGTGAGCAGCGTCTCGAAGTCGTCAACGGCCTTCGGGAAGCGCGCGGTGAAGGCCCAGATGTAATCCAGCATCGTGCCCGAGCGGGCCTCGTTCAGGCGGTCGACATCCTTTTGCGAGTGCCACTTGGAGGCGCGGTACTTCGGCATCGACTCCGGCAGGTCGCGGTACACACCGCCCGGGCGGTAGTAGGTCGCGTGCATGCGCGTCCCGGAGACCGCCTCGTAAACGTCCATCAGCTCCTCGCGCTCTTTGAACGCGAGCAGAAACACCGTCATCGCCCCGATGTCGAGCGCGTGCGCCCCCAGCCACATCAGGTGGTTGAGGATGCGGGTGAGCTCATCGAACAGAACGCGCACATACTGCGCGCGCTCGGGCGGGGCGATCCCCAGGAGCCTCTCGATCGCCATCACATAGGCGTGCTCGTTGCACATCATCGAGACGTAATCCAGACGATCCATGTAGCCGATGGTCTGGTTGTAGGGCTTGGACTCGGCGAGCTTCTCGGTACCGCGGTGCAGAAGGCCAATGTGCGGGTCGGCTTTCTGGATCACCTCGCCATCGAGCTCCAGCACCAGGCGCAGCACGCCGTGGGCCGCCGGATGCTGCGGCCCGAAGTTCATCGTGTAATTGCGGATCTCGTGCAGCTCGGCGCTCATGGCTTCACCGCCGGGGCATCCTTCAAGGCGGGGTTGTAGCGGTTGTCCTCGCGGATGACCTTGGGCACCAGCACCCGCGGCTCAATCGTCACCGGCTGGTAGATGACGCGCTTCCTCTCCGGGTCGTAGCGCACTTCGACGTTGCCCGAGAGCGGGAAGTCCTTGCGGAACGGATGGCCGATGAAGCCGTAGTCAGTGAGGATGCGGCGCAGATCCGGGTGACCGCGGAAGAAGATGCCGAACAGGTCGAAGGCCTCGCGCTCGAACCAGTTGGCCGACGCCCACACGTCCACCACCGAGTCGATGACCGGCTCGGCATCGTTCTCGCAGCGCACCCGCAGCCGCAGCCGCTGGTTGTGCGTGATCGAGAGCAGCTGGTAGACGACCGCGAAGCGCGCCCCGCCCACGGGGGCCGGCGGCACCACCTCTTCTTCCTCGAGCCGTCCGCGGCTGAAGCCCGTGCGCGTGGAGCTCTCGGTGGTCCACTCGTCCTTGCGGAACTCGAGGTAATCGATGCCCGCAAGATCCATCAGCATCTCGAATTTGAGCTCAGGGTGATCGCGCAGCACCCAGCACACGCTCCCGAGGTCGGCCGGGTCGAGCTCATAGGCGAGCTCGCCCGCAGGCGCCGCGACGGCGCGCACGCGCCCCGCGAGGTGCGCGTCGATGAGCCGCGCAAGAGCCTGTGTCTGCTCGGTCAAACCCTTCTCTCCCCGGTTCAGCGCGCGATCGTGCTCGTGCGCTGGATTTTCTTCTGCAGTTGGATGATGCCGTAGACCAGCGCTTCGGCGGTCGGCGGGCAGCCGGGAACGTACACGTCCACCGGCACGATGCGATCGCAACCGCGCACGACCGCATAGGAATAGTGGTAGTAGCCGCCGCCGTTGGCGCACGAGCCCATCGAGATCACCCAGCGCGGCTCGGCCATCTGGTCGTAGACCCGGCGCAGCGCCGGCGCCATCTTGTTCACCAGCGTGCCGGCGACGATCATCACGTCGGACTGACGCGGGCTCGGGCGGAACACGACACCGAAGCGGTCGAGGTCGTAGCGCGAGGCGCCGGCATGCATCATTTCCACGGCGCAGCAGGCAAGTCCAAAGGTCATCGGCCACAGCGAGCCGGTGCGCGCCCAGTTGACCAGCGTGTCGACCTGGGTGGTGAGAAATCCGCGCTGCGCGAATCCTTCCGCGGGGGCCGCCTCTAATCCCACTCCAGCGCCCCTTTCTTCCACTCGTAGATGAAGCCCACCACCAGCACCGCGAGGAAGATGCCCATCGCGACAAGACCGAACAGTCCGATCTTCCTCAGCGCCACCGCCCAGGGAAACAGGAACGCGATCTCCAGATCGAACACGATGAACAGGATCGCCACCAGGTAGTAGCGCACGTCAAAGCGCGCGCGGGTGTCTTCGAACGCATCGAAGCCGCATTCATAGGCGGAGATCTTGTCGCGGTCGTTGTGGAAGCGGGCGAAGTAGCGGCCGATGCCCGTACCGAGAAGCAGCAGGACCGCAGCCACAGCCGCGGCGACGATCAGAAAGATCAGAACCGGCAGATAGTTCGCAAGCATGGTGAGCCGTGGAGCCCCGCACGAAATGCGCGGTGCACAACAGAGAGAATCATATCATGGTGCCGACGGTCGGATTCGAACCGACACGCCTTGCGGCGCTAGCCCCTCAAGCTAGTGTGTCTACCAATTCCACCACGTCGGCGTTCGTCGCGAACTACTTTGCGGGCGCTCCCGGATTTGCCGGCGCGGGCGCAGGCTGTGTGGCCGGCGCAGCAGCCGGTGCCGCCGGCGCCGGCGCAGTCGTCGCTGCCGGTGCATTCGGCACGGGCAGCGGCAGGTTGGCGGGTCGGGCCGGCGCCGGTGCCGTCTCAGCGGCCGTATCGAGAATCGTCTTCGTCTCCGCCGGCTTGCGCGTGCCCACGTAGGCCAGCGCCAGCGAATTGATCATGAACACCGCGGCAAAAATCGCTGTGGCGCGCGACAGGGCCGTGCCGGCGCCGCGCGCACCGAACACCGTGCCCGAGGCGCCGGCACCGAAGCCTGCACCGGCGTCCGCACCCTTGCCCCGCTGCACCAGCACGAGCAGCACGATCACGGCCGCGCTCAGGAACTGCACAATCACCAATGCAAGTCGCAACATCATTTGATTTGCCTGTCAGCGGCGGGCAGCCGTCAGTATTGCCAGAAATTCTTCGGCCTTGAGCGAGGCGCCGCCGATCAGACCGCCGTCCACATTCGGCTTGGTGAACAGCTCCGTGGCGTTGCCGGCCTTGCAACTGCCACCGTAGAGGATGCGCACGCCAGCGGCAATTTTAGCATCCCGGGCCGCGATGCGCCCGCGCAGGAACGCGTGCACTTCCTCGGCCTGCTCGGGCGTCGCCGTGCGCCCCGTGCCGATCGCCCACACGGGCTCGTACGCGATCACTGCGGTGGCGAATGCCTCCGCACCGCAAAGTTGCAGCACTGCATCGAGCTGGCGCGCCACCACCTGTTCGGTGCGTCCGGCCTCGCGCTCGGCGAGCTGCTCGCCGACACACAGGATCGGCGTCAGGGCTTTCGCCTGCGCTGCCGCGAATTTGCGCGCCACCAGCTGATCGTCCTCGCCATAGAGCGCGCGCCGCTCGGAGTGGCCGACGATGACGTAGCTTGCACCCACATCCTTGAGCATCGAGGCCGACACCTCGCCGGTGTAGGCCCCCTGTGCTTCCGCGCACACATCCTGCGCGCCGAGCTCGAAGGGCGCATCGCCGTCGCGGATCAGCCGCGCGACATCCTGCAGATACACGAACGGCGGACATAGCACGCACAGCGCCTGCGCCCCGGCCGGATAGTGCTCGGCAATGGCCGCGACCAGGCGCGCGTTCTCGGCACGCGAGCCATGCATCTTCCAGTTTCCGGCGACGATCGGGGTGCGCATGGGGGATAGCCGCCCTTAAAAAGGGCGCGGGATGATAGCCGTTTTCGCCCGCCGCGCCTATTGCGAAGCGCTGCGGACGACCTCGGCCAGTTCGCTGGCATAAGCCCGGGTGGCCTGCTCCTCGCGCCCCTCGACCATGACCCGGATGACGGGCTCGGTGCCCGAGGAGCGCAGCACCACCCGGCCCTCCTCCGCCAGCTGCGCTTCGATGCGTTTCAGGGCCTCGCGCACGGGCGCGAGGCTCATGGGATCGACGCGCCGCGCCACCTTTACATTGAGCAATACCTGCGGAAATTTGCGCATGCCGGCCGTGAGCTCGGCCAGGGAGCTGCCGGTCTGCTGCATCACCGCGAGCACCTGCAGGGCGCACACCAGCGCATCGCCGGTCGTGGTCTTGTCCAGGCACAGGATGTGGCCGGAGGTCTCCCCGCCCAGAATCCCGCCGGTCTCGCGCAGCATCGAGAGCACGTAGCGATCGCCCACCGCGGCGCGCCGGAACTCGATGTTTCCGGCCTTCAATGCCAGCTCGAGGCCGAGGTTGCTCATGACCGTGCCGACGACGGGGCCGCGCAGGGTGCCGGCGCGCTGGCGCGCGCGGGCGATGACGTACAGCAGTTGATCGCCGTCGACGATGCGGCCCAGGTGATCGACCATCACCAGCCGATCGCCATCGCCGTCCAGTGCGATGCCAACTCCAGCCCTCACCCCCGGCACCGTGAGCTGCAGCAGATCCGGCGCGGTGGAGCCGCAGCCATCGTTGATGTTGCGCCCGTTCGGCGAGCACCCGATCGGCACGATCTCGGCGCCCAGATCGGCGAACAGGCGCGGCCCGACCTTATACGCAGCGCCATTCGCGCAGTCGACCACGATCTTCTGGCCGGTCAGATCCACGCCCGCCGGGAGCGTCGATGCGCAGAACGACTGATAGTGGGTGCGCGATTTGTCCACACGGGTCGCACGCCCCAGGCTTTTGGAGGCGCGCGTGAGCGGACCGCGGTCGAGCTCCGCCTCGATCTGCTCCTCGAGCTCATCGGAGAGCTTCACGCCGTGCGCATCGAAGAATTTGATGCCGTTGTCGTCGTAGAGATTGTGCGAGGCGCTGATGACGACGCCGAACTGGCACTCGAAGCGTCGCGTCATGTACGCGATGCCCGGTGTGGGCAGCGGGCCGATCAGCATGACATCGACGCCTGCGGCGACGAAGCCCGCCTCGAGTGCGGCTTCGAACATGTAGCCCGAGAGGCGTGTGTCCTTGCCGATGAGGACCCGCCCGCCCGCGGGCGCGAGTACACGGGCGGCGGCGCTTGCGAGATTCAAGGCGAAGTCCACCGTCATCGGGTGCTCGCCGACGAGGCCCCGCACGCCATCCGTACCAAAGTATTTTCGCGCCACCGGACTACCCTCCCCGCTCGGCCGACGAGTTGCGCACGGCGAGCGCCACTTTCATGGCATCGAGCGTCGCGGCCACATCGTGCGCGCGAATGATAACCGCACCCTTGAGGACCGCGATGGCCGCCATCGCCAGGCTCCCGGGCAGGCGCTCCTGCGCGCCCCGGCCCGTGATCGCCCCGATCGTCGATTTGCGCGACAGGCCAACCAGAAGCGGCCGGCCGTCGGCGGCCAGTTCCGGCAGGCGGCGCACGAGGGTGAGATTGTGATCGAGCGTCTTGCCGAAGCCGATACCCGGATCGATGACGATGCGCTCCTCCGGGATGCCCGCCTTGACGCACGCCTGGGTGCGCTCCCGCAGGAACTCGCGCACCTCGCCCACCACATCCTGGTAGTGCGGCTCGCGCTGCATCGAGCCGGGCTCGCCCTGCATGTGCATGAGGCACACGGCGCAGCCTGACTCGCGCGCCGCCGCGAGCGCCCCTGGCAGCCGCAAGGCGCGCACATCATTTAACAGACCCGCGCCGGCGCGGCTCGCCGCACGCATGACTTCGGGCCTGCTGGTATCCACGGAGAGGACGGCCGAAGTGCGGCCCTTGAGGGCCTCGATCACCGGGATCACGCGCCGCAGCTCTTCATCGACACTGACAGGGGCGGCGCCGGGCCGCGTCGACTCCCCGCCGATGTCGATAATGGCGGCGCCTTCGGCGGCCATCTGCAGGGCGCGCTCGATAGCCCGATCCGCATCGAGGTAGTGGCCGCCGTCAGAGAAAGAATCGGGCGTCACATTGAGCACGCCCATGACCGTCGGGCGCGCCAGGTCGAGCACGCCCGGACCACAATGCAGCAGCATGGCCCGGAGCGCGCGGCCCTTCAGTGCTGCCCGGCGGGCGAGCCGATCGGTGCAGGCTGGGAGCTCGGCGGTTTGCTCGGCGGCTTGTCGCCCAGACCGGACTCATCCCAACCGGCGGGCGGCTTCGGCGGGCGGCCCGCCATGATGTCCTTCAGCTGCTCATCGTCGATCGTCTCGTACTTCATGAGGGCTTCAGCCATGACGTGCAGTCTGTCGAGCGCTGCGGTGAGGATCTGGCGCGCCTGCTGATAGTTGCTCTCGATCACCCGGCGTACTTCCTCATCGATGGCGTGCGCGGTGCCGTCGGAGACCTGCTTGTGCTGCGTGACGCTGCGCCCCAGGAAGACCTCGCCCGTCTCCTCGGTATAGGTGAGCGGACCCAGACGATCGGACAGACCCCACTTCGTCACCATGTTGCGCGCGAGATCGGTCGCGCGCTCGATGTCATTCGAGGCGCCGGTCGTCACCTGGTCCACCCCGAAGATCAGCTCCTCGGCGACACGGCCGCCGAACAGGGTTGCGATGGCGCTCTCGATGCGGCGCTTGGAGAGGCTGTAACGGTCCTGCTCGGGCAGGAACTGCGTGACGCCGAGGGCCCGGCCGCGCGGGATGATCGTCACCTTATATACAGGGTCGTGCTCGGGCACGGTCATACCGACGATGGCGTGACCGGCCTCGTGATACGCGGTCATGCGCTTCTCGGCCTCGGTCATGACCATCGAGCGCCGCTCGGCGCCCATCATGATCTTGTCCTTGGCGCGCTCGAACTCGTCCATCCCGACGGTGCGCCGGTTGGCGCGCGCGGCGAAGAGCGCCGCCTCGTTCACCAGGTTCGCCAGGTCCGCACCGGAGAAGCCCGGCGTGCCGCGCGCGATCAGCGCCGGCTTCACGTCATCGTTCAGGGGCACGCGGCGCATATGCACACGCAGGATCTGCTCGCGGCCGCGCACATCCGGCAGCGGCACCACGACCTGGCGGTCGAAGCGCCCCGGTCGCAGCAGCGCGGGATCGAGCACATCGGGACGGTTGGTGGCCGCGATGACGATGATGCCCTCGTTGCCCTCGAAGCCGTCCATCTCGACCAGGAGCTGATTCAGTGTCTGCTCGCGCTCGTCGTGGCCGCCGCCCAGGCCCGCGCCGCGGTGGCGCCCGACGGCATCGATCTCATCGATGAAGATGATGCAGGGGGCGTGCTTCTTCGCCTGCTCGAACATGTCGCGCACGCGCGAGGCACCGACGCCGACGAACATCTCGACGAAGTCGGAGCCGGAGATGGTAAAGAAGGGCACCTTGGCTTCGCCGGCGATCGCCCGCGCGAGCAGCGTCTTGCCGGTGCCGGGCGAGCCCACCATGAGCACGCCCTTCGGAATCTTGCCGCCCAGCTTCTGGAACTTGCCGGGGTCTTTGAGGAAGTCGACGATCTCGGCCACTTCCTGCTTGGCCTCATCCACCCCCGCGACATCGGCGAAGGTGACATTCACCTGGTCCTCGCCCAACAGGCGCGCTCGGCTCTTGCCGAAGGACATCGCCCCGCGGCCGCCGGAGGCCCCCTGCATCTGACGCAGCAGGTAGATGAAGACCACGATGAGCAGGATCGGCCCGGCCAGGTTCATGACCAGCTGCAGGGCGATGCTGGGAGGTTTCGGGGGCTGCGCCTCGATCGACACGCCGGCCTTCTGCATCGTGCTGATGAGGGCCGTGTAGTCGGTCTCGGGGTTGTAGGTCTTATAGGGGGTCTTGTCCTTCAGGCTCCCGATGATGGTGTCACCCTGGAACACGACGGAGTCGACTTTGCCGGTCTTGAGGTCATCCAGGAACGTGGAGTACTGGATTAGCTGCGGCGCGCCCGCGGCCGGGACGTAGCGGTAGAACACCATGAGCAGAACAAAGACGATCACCACCCACAGCAGGATGTTTTTCGTCAAATCGTTCAAGCGCATAACCTCACTTTATTCCTCCGCCCGTTCGAACCTACACCATCAGGAAGTGCTTCGCCAGCAAGTACAGCTCGGGGCTGCGGGCGCGGGAAGCGGGCGGTTTGTGGATCACAGTTTTGGCGAATTTGGAGCGGGCAGTGGCCATGAGCTCCTGGAAGCCGGAGCCCTGGAATACTTTGATCAGGGCTGAGCCCTGCGGTTTCAAGACGCGGGTACACATTTCGATCGCGAGCTCCGCCAGGTACATGGAGCGCGGCTGATCGATCGCATCCACGCCGCTTAAATTGGGGGCCATATCCGACAGCACCAGATCCACTCCCGCCGGGGGCAGGATCGCGAGCAGCGCCTCGAACACGGCCTGCTCGCGGAAGTCCCCGAGCACGAACTCCACGCCCGCCAGGGGCTCGAGCGGCAGGATGTCGCTCGCGACCACCCGGCCGTTCCTGCCCACCCGTCGGCGTGCGTACTGGCTCCAGGCCCCGGGACTCGCCCCGAGGTCCAGCACGATTTGACCGGGCTTCAGCAGCTTCTCTTTCCGGTCAATGTGCTCGAGCTTGAACACAGCCCGGGAGCGCCAGCCTTCCGCCTTGGCGCGGTGCACAAACGGGTCCGAGAAATGCTCATCGAGCCACTGACGACTGCTCTTGCTGCGACGGGCCACGGCCCTCTACTCCCCTACAATGCGCGGGATGGAACTCACTGAAGCTCAGCGGCGCTTCCTGCGAGGCCGCGCCCACCCCTTGAAACCCATCATTCAGATCGGCAACTCCGGCCTCACCGAGGCGGTGGCGAAGGAGACGGACCGCGCTCTCACCGACCACGAGCTCATCAAGGTCCGGGCCCGCGGTGCCGAGCGCACCCAGCGCGACCAGGTGTTCGCCGAGCTCGCGCAGCGCACCGCGAGCACCCTCGTGCACCGGATCGGGCATGTGGCCGTGCTCTACCGGCCGCACCCGAAGCTGCCGAAGATCGTGATTCCTTAAGGTCAGCTACTCGTACTTGACCGAGACGATCCCGAAGGCGCGGGTGCCGCCCGGGGCCGTGACATCGACCACGTCATCGCGCGACTTGCCGACCAGCGCGCGTGCGATCGGTGAGCTCACCGAGATACGCCCCTCGCGGATATCCGCCTCGTACTCGCCCACGATCTGGTAGATGACGCGCGTGCCCTCGTCCTGATCCTCGAGCTCGACGATCGCGCCGAACATGACGCGTCCGGTGTTGGGGAGCGTGCTCGGGTCGATGATCTCGGCGTTGGCGAGCTTGTGCTCGAGATCGTTGATGCGGCCCTCGATGAAGCCCTGCTGCTCGCGCGCGGCGTGATACTCGGCGTTCTCCGACAGATCCCCGTGTCCGCGCGCCTCGGCGATGGCCTTGATGATGTTGGGCCGTGCCTCGCTCTTTAAACGCTTGAGCTCGGCGCGCATGGCTTCGGACCCTCTGAGCGTCATCGGCGTGCGCTTCATGCGTGGCGCTCCAGGCGGTGCAGATCATCCAGCCGGTTGACCTCGACTTCATCGAGGTGATCGAGTGCCTCACAGGTGGCGAGCGCCGCGGCGAGCGTCGTGTAATAGGTCACGCGCTTGTGCACGGCCTCGCGGCGGATCGAGTTCGACTCGCGGATCGCCTGCTTGCCCTCGGTGGTATTGACGATGAGATCGATCTCGTCGTTCTTGATCATATCGACGATGTGAGGGCGGCCCTCGCGCACCTTGTTCGCCTGCCGGCAGGCAATGCCGGCCTCCTGCAGCACCTTGGCCGTGCCGCTCGTGGCGACGATCTCGAAGCCCCGCTCGATGAGCCGCTTGGCAAGCCCCACGGCGCCGGGCTTGTCGCGCTCACGCACGCTGATCAGGCACACCCCCTGACGCGGCAGCGTGACGCCGGAGCCTGCCTGCGCCTTCGCATAGGCCTCGCCAAAGGTGCGCCCCGTACCCATGACTTCGCCGGTGGATTTCATCTCCGGTCCCAGGATGGGGTCGGCCTCGGGGAATTTCACGAACGGGAAGACCGCCTCCTTCACCGAGAAGTAGGCCGGCACGTGCTCGGTCGAGCCGCCGAGGTCCGCGAGCTTGCGCCCGCTCATGACACGCGCGGCGATCTTGGCGAGCGGCAGTCCGGTGGTCTTGGACACGAACGGCACCGTGCGCGAGGCGCGCGGATTGACTTCCAGGATGTGCACCACGCCGTTCTGGACCGCGAACTGGATATTCATCAGGCCCACGACGTTCAGCGCCTTGGCGAGCTTGCGGGTCTGATCGCGAATCTCCGCCTGCACTTTGCTCGACAGGCTATAGGGCGGCAGCGAGCAGCCCGAGTCGCCCGAGTGCACGCCCGCCTGCTCGACGTGCTCCATGATGCCGCCGATGAGCACATCCTCGCCATCGCATACCGCATCGACGTCGACTTCGATGGCGACATCGAGGAACCGGTCCAGCAGCACCGGTGAGTCATTCGAGACGCGCACCGCATCGGTCATGTAGGCGCGCAGGTCCTCTTCGGTGAACACCACTTCCATCGCGCGGCCCCCGAGCACATACGAGGGACGCACCACGAGCGGGAAGCCCAC
>DATIYV010000049.1:0-57401 GCA_035517435.1 Steroidobacteraceae bacterium
TCGCGAGGCTGCGGCGCGTGGCGACTCGAGCGCGAGCGCTGCCAGCGCAAGCACCGCCGCCATGAAGGGGAGGAAGGTCCTTCGCATGGGGCTATTTTACGTACAATGACCCTCGTGCGAATCGCGGCGGTGACGGGTGTAGTTCGGAGTATGTTCTTGACGGGCCTGGCTTTGTGTGCCGCGGCCCCGGCTCGCACGGCAACCGAGGAAATACCGCTGTTCAGCGCCGTCTTCGGCGTCGAATGGCATGGAATTACCGCCGGCTACTCCACCCTGACGCTCAAATCGACCGGGCTGGACACTTATCTCTATTCCTCCACCATCAAGGCCCGCGGCATCTTCGTCATCGCCTTTCCGGATGCGATCGGCCAGCAAAGCACGTTTCGTGTAATCGACGGACACGTTGCCCCGCTCACGTATCAGGAGGACAACGGACCTAAGAAGCGTGCGGATGACGTCAAGCTGGAATTCGACTGGGATGCGAAACAGGTCCGCGGCATGGCGGGGAGCAAGAAAGTCGAGCAGCCCCTGGAAACCGGCACGCTGGATCCGCTGTCCGTGCAGATCGAGCTCATGAAGGATCTGGTGGCCGGCGAACCGCCCAAGAGCTTCCTGCTGTTCGACAAGCACGAGGCGACACGCTACGACTACACGCGCGAGCGCACCGAGACCCTGCAGACCGACCTCGGCCGGCTCGAGACGGTGGTCTACCGCAGCGACCGGCCCGGCTCGAACCGCGTGACCCACCTGTGGCTTGCGCCGTCCCTGGGCTACATCCCGGTGCGCGGTGAGCGCTGGAGCAAGGGCAGCATCGATTTCTCGCTCACCATCCGCAAGCTGACGCGTGGGACAGCCACCCCGTCAGCGCCGGCGCCACCGCCAGCAACGAGCCCGTAGCCGCAAATCAGGTCTTCGGCAGAGTGACGCCGCGCTGCCCCTGATACTTCCCGCCCCGATCCTTATACGAGGTCGAGCAGACTTCGTCGGATTCAAAGAAGAGCATCTGCGCGACGCCCTCGTTGGCGTAGATCTTCGCCGGCAGGGGTGTCGTGTTCGAGAACTCGAGTGTCACGTGACCCTCCCACTCGGGCTCCAAGGGAGTTACGTTCACGATAATTCCGCAGCGCGCATACGTGCTTTTTCCCAGGCAGACCGTGAGCACGCTGCGCGGAATGCGGAAGTACTCGACGGTGCTCGCGAGCGCGAAGGAATTCGGCGGAATGATGCAAACGTCGGCATTGACGTCGACGAAGCTCTTGGCGTCGAATTGCTTCGGATCCACGATCGTGGAATTGATATTGGTGAAGATCTTGAACTCGGTCGCGCAGCGCACGTCGTAGCCGTAACTCGAGGTGCCGTAGGAGACGATCCGGTGACCGTTGCTCTGGCGCACCTGTTCGGGCGCGAACGGCTCGATCATGCCGTGCTCGCGTGCCATGCGCCGGATCCAATGGTCGGATTTGATGCTCATCGGCTTCAACTCTCCTCGATCACGATCTTGGGGAACGAGAGGCTGCGGTCGCGCGCGCGGCGCGACAACACGGCGGCGGTGCGGCGCGCGAACTGGAAGTAGGCCTGGGCGCGGGCCGAGTGCGGGTCGGCAACGACACTGGGACGCCCGCCATCGGCCTCCTCGCGGATGCGCATATCCAGCGGCAGCTCGCCCAGCAGCCGCACGCCGTACTGACGGGCCATGCGCTCACCTCCGCCTGCACCAAAGATGTGCTCCACGTGTCCGCAGTTCGAGCACACGTGCACGCTCATGTTCTCGACGATCCCGAGCACCGGCACCGAGACCTTCTCGAACATCTTGAGCCCCTTGCGGGCATCGGCCAGGGCAATGTCCTGAGGTGTCGTGACAATCACGGCGCCCGCCACGGGCACGCGTTGCGCCAGGGTGAGCTGGATGTCGCCGGTCCCCGGGGGCATGTCGACGACCAGGTAGTCGAGCTCGCCCCATTCGGTGTCGGAAAGCAGCTGCGTCAGGGCCTGGGTCACCATCGGTCCGCGCCACACCATCGGCTGCTCGGCATCCACCAGGAAGCCGATCGACATGACTACGACGCCGTGGTTCTCGAGCGGCTTGAGGTGCTTGCCGTCGGGTGCCGTGGGCCGCTCGCCGGCGAGCCCGAGCATCAGCGGCTGGCTCGGCCCGTAGATATCCGCATCCAGCACGCCGACCCGGGCGCCCTGAGCGGCCCAGGCGAGCGCGAGGTTGGCAGCGACGGTCGATTTACCCACACCGCCCTTGCCGGAGGCCACCGCGACCACGTTCTTCACGCCCGGCAGGGGCTTCAGCGGCCGCTGCACCGCGTGGGCGCGGATGTCGGCTTCGAGCTCCACCTGTACGGGCACGCCAAGGCCCGCCGCGGCGAGGTGACGCCGCAGCGCCTCAGCCAGTTCGGCACTGTAACCGCCCGTGGGGAATCCGACGCGCAGCCGTGCGATGAAATGCTCACCCGCGGCAGATACTTCGATGATCGCACCGGCCGCGCCGAGGGTCTCATCCAGGTAGGGATCGACGTAGCTCGCGACCGCGGCTTGTATCGCCGCGGCCGTCGGAGCCGCTTGGGGGTCGCTCATGACGGCTGCGTGGACGAAAAAGGCGTGAGATTGTAGTGCCTTGAATCGGGGCCCGCTTGATCAATTCGGGCAAGCCTGACCGCAGGCGGCGGCGGACGGCGCCTGTGGCATAATTGCAAGCCGGCAGATGGAGCAGCTCACTTGGAGCAGGTAACGACTCCCCACAGCAATACGGAATGAGCTTCTTCACCAACCTGCGCGCCGAGCGTCTCATCACTGAGATCCGGTCCGCGACCACCTCGACGGATCCGGGCGCGCTTAAGGCAGCGGCAAAACTCAAGGAGCTGGGACCGTCGGGGATCGAGTCGATCTTTGCCGCCCTGCCCGACGCCGACAAGAACGCCACCGTTTTGCTGGTTGACGTCCTCGCCGCGCTCGTCAACCCGAAGAGCCTGCCGCAGTTCTTCCAGGGTCTGGTGCAGGGCAGTCCGCGCGTCATCGCAGGCATCGCCTGGGCGCTCACCAGCAGCCGTGCCTACCCCGCGCCGATGCTGCTCGAGGCTCTGGCCATCCCCGGCATCTCGAAATCGGCGTTGCTCGAGGTCATCGCGGCGCATAAACAGCGCCTGACCATTCGCGACCTGCTGAACGTCGTCTATCAGCAGGAGCCCAACGAGAAGGCCGCGCTGTTTCGCATCATCGGCGAAATCACCGAGCCGTCGACGGCATCGGAGCTCGTCGGGCGGCTGCAGGGCAAGGATCCCGTGGCGCGCGTCCACATCATCAACATCCTGTCGCGCTTCTCGACGCCCGAGGTGTTGACGGCCGTGCAGGCGCAGCTGAAGGACCCGAACAAGCTGATCCGCAGTGCCGCCCTGGGCGCGCTGCAGCGCCTGGAAGGCAAGATCGACATCGAGCGTGTCGCAGCTCTCCTGCGCGATCCCGAGATCGACGTGCAGAACAAGGCAATCGACGTCGTCATCAAGGCGAATCATCCCGAGACCGCGCGCTACCTCATCCCGGTCCTCAAGGACGAGAACGAATACGCCCGGCGCGCCGCGGTGGAAGTGCTGAATGAGGTCGGTGATGCCAAATCGATCAAGTATCTGCTCGAGGCGCTGAAGGACAGCGACTGGTGGGTCAGAAGCCGCGCCGCCGATGCGCTCGGCAAGATCGGCGGGCCGAAGGTGATCGAGGCGGTGCTCGCGCTGGTGCGCGATAAGGATGAGGACATCCGCCGTGCCGCCATCGAGATCCTCAACCAGACCAAGGATGAGCGCGCCGTGGACCATCTGATCCAGGCGACCCGTGACAACGATTGGTGGGTGAGCGAGCGCGCCGTCGACGCCCTCGCCGAAATCGGCAGCAAGCGCGCCTTGCCTCGACTGCAGGAAATGCTGGGCGGCGCGGGCAACCCGAAGGCCCTGCCCATCGTGGTGCGTGCCCTGGGCAAGGTCGGAGACTCGAAATTCGTCGATCCGATCCTGCCGCTGCTCGCGCAGGGCGAACGGGAGGTGCGGCTCGAGGCCATGCAGGCGCTCGCCAAGCTCGCCGATGAGCGCCAGGCCGAGCGGGTGCGCACCGAGCTGCAGTCCCAGATCACCTCCGCCGACCAGACCATCGCACGCGTCGCGGCGTCCGCCCTGGCCGAGCTCGACCACCGCACGATGGGCGGTGGCACACCCACGCCGACACCCACTCCGGCACCGGGCGCGACACATGCGCCGCTGTCGCCGGCCTCGCCGCGGCCCACCATGGCTGCGCCGCCGGCCCCGGCCGCCTCCGGTCGCACGCTCCTCATCTCGGATGCGGCGCTCACGCAGGCCGCGAAGCAGGCCGAAGCGCAGGCGAAGCTCGACATCTCCACGTTGAAGCCCGGCGATGTGATCGAGGGCCGCTACAAGTACATCGACCGCATCGGCCGCGGCGCCTTCGGTACCGTGCTCCTGATGGAGGACACGGTCGTCGACGAGCGGCTGATCCTGAAGTTCCTGAACCCGAACGTGGCGCAGGACGAGGAAGTGATGAAGCGCTTCGTGCATGAGCTGCGCTACTCGCGCAAGATCACGCACAAGAACGTCATCCGTATCTACGACTTCCTCTTCATCCAGGGCAACTACGCCATCTCGATGGAGTATTTCCCCTCGCACACCCTGGGCGGGGAGATCGTCAACGAGAAGCCGATGGAGCTGAAGCGCGCGCTGCAGTTCGGCTGCGACATCGCCACCGGCATGACGGTCGCGCACCAGGTCGGCATCGTGCATCGCGACCTGAAGCCCGCCAACGTGCTCATCAACCAGGAAGGCCTGCTGAAGATCGTCGACTTCGGCGTCGCGGCCGCGCACCGCGAGGGCGACACCCAGCTCACCAAGACCGGCTATGTGATCGGCTCGCCGAAGTACATGGCCCCGGAGCAGATTCTGGGCAAAAAGGTCGACGAGCGCGCCGACGTGTACGCGCTCGGAGTCATGCTCTACGAGATGCTGACCGGCGTGCCGCCGTACTCACGCGGCGATCACATGTCGGTCATGTACCAGCACGTGCAGGGCAAGGCGCGCAATCCCCGCGAGGTCAACCCGGCCCTGCCGCAGGGGCTCTCGGATCTCGTGGTCAAGGCCATGGCCGTCGATAAGGCCAAGCGCCACCAGACCATGGATGAGCTGCGGGTGGCGCTCGAGAGCTTCATGTAGCCCTTGCCCGGCCCGCCCTGCGGGCCGCAGGCCCCTTAGCGCCCCTCTTTCGTGCGTTAAGTCATATTTCTTGGTACAAGTCGTTGATTGGCCAGCCTGAGCCGGGCACAAAGGCTCATGGCTTACGGCTATCCGTCCGCTCCTTGAGGTCGCACTGTGGCGCGAATTGATGCGTTCCTGAAGCTCGGCATGCAGCAGGGCTGTTCCGACGTGCATCTGGCCGTCGGCGTGCCGCCGATGCTGCGCATGCACGGCGATCTTCTGCCGATCAAATTCCGTGACGTCCGGGCCGGGGAGCTCGAGGGCTATATCGCCGAGATCCTCACCCGCTCCCAGAGCGAGTACTTCGCCGGGGGCAATGATCTCGACTTCTCCTACGTGTCATCCGACGGCGGGCGCTTTCGCGTCAATGTCTACCGCAAGGACAGCGGCGTCGGCGCCACTTTCCGGGCCATTCCTTCCGAAGTGCCAACCCTCGAGAAGCTCGCGCTGCCGCCGATCGTCACCAAGCTGTGCGATTTTCACCAGGGCATGATCCTGGTCACCGGCTCCACGGGCACCGGCAAGTCGACCACGCTCGCCGCGATGATCGATCACTTGAATCACACCAAGAAGCTCAACATCATCAGCCTCGAGGACCCGATCGAGTTCGTCCATCGCAGCAAGAACAGCCAGGTGATTCAGCGCGAGCTGCACACCCACATCCCGAGTTTCGCGGAAGGCGTGCGCGCGGCCATGCGCGAGGACCCGGACGTGATCCTGGTCGGTGAGCTGCGCGATGCCGAGACGATCTCGATGGCGATGACGGCCGCGGAGACCGGCCACCTCGTGCTCGGCACACTGCACACGACCGGCGCGGTGAAGACCATTGACCGTATCGTCGATGCACTGCCGGTCGAGGAGCGCGAGCAGACCAAGAGCTTCCTCGCGCAGAGTCTGCTCGCGGTCGTCACTCAGATCCTGGTCAAGACACCGGATGCGCGCGGCCGCAAGGCGATCTGCGAGATCATGGTGATGACCAAGGCGATCGCCAAGCTCATCCAGAGCGATCAGACCCATCAGATTCCGAGCCAGCTGCAGACCGGCCGCGATGTCGGCATGCAGATCCTCGATCAGGCACTGATGGCGGCGATCACGGCACGCGAGATCGACCCCGACGATGCCTATCAGTACGCCGCCGACAAGCGTCTGTTCCAGAAGTATGTGACCGACACCAGCATGCTGCCGAAGGTCGAGATCGCCCCGGCCCCCTCACCCACACCGCCGGCATCGGCCGCTTCGGGCTAGCAGGGCGCCCCGCGTGGCCGCGATCGACGCTTTCCTGATTTCGATTCTGGAGCGCAAAGGCTCGGACCTGCACTTCATCGCGGGCGATCCGCCGCGCATCCGCCAGTACGGCGAGCTCATGGCCTTGAAACCGGAGAACCTGGAGCCGAACTTCGTCAAGGAAGCGCTCTACGAGATCATGCCCAAGCCGGCCGTGGATCGCTTCGAGAGCAAGGACGGTGCGGATTTCGCCTACTCACTGCCCGGCCACGGACGCTTCCGCGTCAACATCATGCGCCACCTCTCCGGCATGGGCGCCGTGTTTCGCGCGATCCCCTCGCAGGCGCTGACGATGGATCAGCTGAATCTGCCGCAGTCGGTGCGCCAGATGTGCCGCGCGAGCAACGGCCTGATCCTGGTGACCGGCAAGACCGGCTCGGGCAAGTCGACCACCCTTGCGGCGATGATCGATGACATCAACGCGCGCGTGAAGGGTCACATCCTCACCATTGAGGATCCGATCGAGTTCGTGCATCAGCGCAAGAGCTGCCTCATCTCGCAGCGCGAGGTGGGCGTCCACGCCCCGAGCTTCTCCGCCGCCCTGCACTCGGCTTTGCGCGAAGATCCGGACGTGATCCTGGTCGGTGAGTTGCGCGACCTCGAGACCATGAGCATCGCGGTCACGGCCGCCGAGATGGGCATTCTGGTCATGGGGACACTGCATACGAACGGCGCGGCACAGACCGTGGATCGCATGGTCAACGTGTTTCCGTCCGACAAGCAATCGCATGTGCGGACGATGCTCTCGACCTCGCTGCGCGGCGTGGTGTCGCAGCAGCTGCTGCAACGCGCCGACAAGCAGGGCCGTGTCGCGGCTCTGGAGATCCTGGTGAATACCTCGGCCGCCTCGAACCTGATCCGCCAGGGCAAGCTCGATCAGCTCGAGAACACCATGCAGTCGGGCGGCTCGTTCGGCATGCGCACGATGGATTCGGCCATTCAGGCGCTCCTCGACCAGCGCATGATCACCGGCCAGGAAGCCTACAAGAAGGGAATCAACAAGCTGCGCTTCGAGGCCGTCAAAGAACAGGGCTAGCGGGCGCGCCCGCCAGCCCCGCCCGCTTTCCCGTCAGGCCCTAGCGCGTCAGCGACTGCAGGATCGAGGCAATGTTGGCGCCACCCCCGGCACTGCCGCTCGGCAACTGACCGTTCGGCGTCAGCTTGTCGACGAGCTGCGGCAGCAGCTGCGAGAGCTGATTCGCGACATCCTGATGATTGGTGCCGAGCTGGGCTGCGATCTGCCCGAGCCTGCCCTGACCCAGCACCTGCGTGATCTGCGCCGCAGAGATCGGCAGGTTCTGTCCGCTGCCGATCCAGGACTGGATGATGTTCCCCAGCTCATTCTTCTCGAAGCTCTGCACCAGCTGGCTGAGCCCGCCGCCCTGGGCGCCGCCCAGGATCTGCGACAAATGCTCGGCCAGTGCGGCTGCCTGCGGATTTGCAGTGCCGCCGGCGGTGCTGTTCGTGAATGCACTGACGACTGAATCGAGGATTCCCATGTTCGCTCTCCTTAGCTCACCGGTTGCTCAGCCGGAGCAGGGTTTGCCGTGGTCGGGGCGATCTCCCTCGGCCTTGGCGGCTGCCTCGGTCGTGTACTTACCCTGCTTGGTGGTGCCGTAGTAGCGGTCACCCGGGCAGTGGTAAACCTTACTCGCCGTATTGACCCATACCTGTCCGGGACCGCCACCCGGCGCGGGCGTCGCGGCGGGCTTCTGCGCCGCAGCGGGCGCTGCTGGCGGCGCCGGGCGCGCAGGAGCTGCGGCGGGTGCGGCGGGGGCTGCTGCCGCGGCGGCAGCGGCGGGAGCCGCGGCTGCGGCCGCACCGGCACCGCCCCAGGACTGAACGCCGCCGTGGTGCGAGCACGCGCCCTTCTTACTCGTGCCCGAGTAATTCGTACCGTCCTTGCAGACGGCTGTCACGGCGCCTGACTGCGCCGGTGCGGCGGAGGCCGCAGGTGCTGGCGCCGCCGCGGGAGCTGCCTTGGCCGCGGGAGCCGCGGCAGTTGCTGTGCCTGCAGCGGCAGCCGCGCCGCCCCAGCTCTGCACGCCGCCATGGTGCGAGCACGCGCCCTTCTTGCTGGCGCCCGAATAATTCGAGCCATCCTTGCAGACGGCGGTCACGGCGGCGTCCTGTGCGAGCGCCGAGTAACTGAAGAGCAGAGCGATCGCGCCGATCGCGCTTGTGAGTCTGGTCATGTGATGCCCCCTGCGGCCCGAATCCCTTGGATTGAAGGGGAGCGAATTGTGCGCCCCGGGCCAATCGCGGTCCAGCCTGCCACGCGCGCCGCGCAAGCCCTCCGGTAGACTAGCTCGATGCCGCGCAAGCTCTTCGTCACGACCGCCCTGCCGTATTCGAATGGCCCGTTCCACATCGGCCACATCATGGAGTACATCCAGGCCGACATCTGGGTGCGCTACCAGCGCCTGAACGGCCATCAGGTGCATTTCGTCGGCGCGGACGATGCCCACGGCGCGCCCATCATGCTCAAGGCGCAGGCTGAAGGGCTCACCCCGCAGGAGCTGGTGGGACGCATCGCCGCCGGGCGGCGGCAGTACCTGGATGGCTTTCATCTGAGCTTCGATCACTGGTACTCGACCGACTCGCCGGAAAACACCGCGCTCTCGCAGGACGTGTACCGCCGGTTGAAGGCCGCCGGACTGATCTACGTGAAGCCGGTCGAGCAGTTCTTCGATGCCACCAAGGGCATGTTCCTCGCCGACCGCTATATCAAAGGCGAGTGCCCGCACTGCCATGCGAAGGACCAGTACGCCGATGCGTGTGAGTCCTGCAGCACGGTGAACGCACCCACCGACCTCATCAATCCGTACTCCACGCTTTCCGGCTCCGTGCCGGTCTTGAAGAGCTCGGATCACTTCTTCTTTCAGCTCTCCGCTGCGCGCTGCGTCGATTTCCTCACCTCCTGGATCGATACGCCGGAGCGCCTGCAGCCGACGGTCGCCAACAAGGCGCGCGAGTGGCTGCGGGGCAGCGCTGAGGAGAAGCTCGGCGACTGGGACATTTCGCGCGATGCGCCCTACTTCGGCATTGCGATTCCGGATGCGCCTGGCAAGTACTTCTACGTCTGGCTCGATGCACCGCTCGGCTACCTTGCGGCCCTGCAGAACTATTTCTCGAGCGGCAAGGCCCGAGCGAACGGCGAGCCCCGCAGCTACGAGGCATTCCTCACGGCGCCGGACACCGAGCAGATCCATTTCATCGGCAAGGACATCATCTACTTCCACACGCTGTTCTGGCCTGCGATGCTCAAATTCGCAGGCCCGCCGTACAAGGTGCCGGACCGCGTCTACGTCCACGGCTTCATCACGGTCTCCGGCTCAAAGATGTCGAAGTCGCGCGGCACGGGACTGAGCCCGCTGCGCTTTCTCGAGCTCGGCATGAACCCCGAGTGGCTGCGCTACTACCTCGCTGCGAAATTGAACGCCAACGTCGAGGATCTCGACTTCAATCCCGAGGACTTCGTCGCGCGCGTCAACAGCGACCTCATCGGCAAGTACGTCAACATCGCGAGCCGCTGCGCGGGCTTCATCGCACGCAACTTCGGCGGCCGGCTGGGCGAGCTCAAAAGCGGCGCTGCCGGGGGTGCCGCGCTCATCACGCAGCTGCAGGCCGCTCGGGGTGCGATCGCCGCACACTACGAGGGGCGCGAGCTCTCCAAGGCCGTGCGCGAGATCATGGGGCTCGCCGACGCAGCCAACGTGTGGATCAACGACTGCAAGCCCTGGGATCTCGCGCGCGAGGATAGCCGGCGCGCGCAACTGCACGAGATCGCGAGCGCCGGCATTCAGTTGTTCCGCCTGCTGACGGTGTACCTGCAGCCGATCCTGCCGGAGCTGGCCGCGCGCGCTGCACGATTTCTCGGCATGTCATCCCTCGCTTGGGCGGATGCGGGAACGCAGCTGCCGCCCGGTCATCAAATCAACGAGTACGAGCATCTTATGACACGAGTCGATCCCAAACAGCTCGATGCGCTGTTCGACGCGAATTCGCCGCCCGCGGCCGCAGCGGCGGGGACAGCTACTGCCGCCGCGACGCCCGAGCCCGCGACGATCTCGATCGATGAGTTTCGCAAGGTGGACCTGCGCGTCGCCCGCATCGCCAAGGCCGAGCATGTCGCCGGCGCCGACAAGCTTCTGAAGCTCACGCTCGATCTCGGTGGCCCGACGCGAACCGTGTTCGCGGGCATCAAGTCCGCCTACGATCCGGCCGCGCTCGAAGGGCGCCTCACCGTCATCGTTGCCAATCTCGCGCCGCGCAAGATGAAGTTCGGGCTCTCCGAGGGCATGGTGCTGGCCGCGAGTGGCGATGCTCCGGGCATCTATCTGCTTGCGCCCGACAGCGGCGCGCAGCCCGGCATGAGGGTCAGCTGAACGCCGCAGAGATCGATGCGCTGTTACCGCAGACGCAATGCACGCGCTGCGGCTACAGCGGCTGCCGTCCGTATGCCGAGGCCATCGCCGCGGGCGAGGCGGCCATCAATCAGTGTCCGCCCGGAGGCAGCGAGACGATCGCGGCATTGTCACGCCTGCTCGGCCGTCCGCCGCTGCCACTGAATCCGGCGCATGGCATCGAAGGCCCGCGTCTGGTGGCCCAGGTCGATGAGGCACGCTGCATCGGCTGCACCAAGTGCCTGCCGCCATGTCCCGTCGATGCGATCGTGGGTGCGTCCCGGCAGATGCACACCGTGGTTGCCGCACTGTGCACCGGCT
This sequence comes from Steroidobacteraceae bacterium, assembly GCA_035517435.1. GTDB lineage: Bacteria > Pseudomonadota > Gammaproteobacteria > Steroidobacterales > Steroidobacteraceae > JASHUC01. Next base: position 11,267 of record DATIYV010000049.1, read on the forward strand.
GCGAGCTGTGCGTGGCGCCCTGCCCCGTCGATTGCATCGTGATGATCGAGGCGGCCGCTGTGCCACTTGCCGCCCGCGAGCCTGCGCCCTCGCGCGAGGAGAACCGCGCGCGCTACGAGGCCCATCTGGCGCGGGCGGCGCGACGCTCACGCGCGCGCTCCGAGCTGCTCGCCGCACGCAAGGCGCGTGCGCACCGCGGCGGACCGGCACCGTGACGCCGGCGCGCCGACGCGCCATCTTCCGCCGCCTCGCCGCCGCCAACCCCTCGCCGCGCAGCGAGCTCGAATACTCGACGCCCTTCGAGTTGCTGGTGGCCGTCGTGCTCTCGGCTCATACCACCGATCGCAGCGTCAATGCCGCCACGCGCCGCCTGTTTCCCCTCGCCAACACGCCGGCGGCGATCGCCCGGCTCGGCGTCAGGGGCCTGAAGCCCTATTTGAAGAGCATCGGCCTCCATAACGCCAAAGCAAAGAATGTCGCAGCACTCGCCGCGCAAATCCTGGAGCTGCATGGCGGTGAAGTGCCGCGCAGCCGCGAAGAGCTCGAAGCGCTGCCGGGTGTCGGCCGCAAGACGGCAAGTGTCGTTCTCAACATTGCCTTCGGTGCGCCCGAGATTGCCGTTGATACACACATTTTCCGCGTGGCCAACCGCACCGGCCTCGCCACGGGCAAGACACCGCTCGCCGTGGAGCGCACGCTCACCGAGACGACGCCAACCGCGTATCGCCACAATGCCCACCACTGGCTGCTGCTGCACGGCCGCTACGTGTGTACGGCCCGAAAGCCTGCCTGCTCGCGCTGTCTGATCGCCGACCTGTGCGAGTATCCGCACAAGACCCGTCATGCCGGTGTTTGAAGGCCAGGGCCGGGATGCGCTCCGCCGGCGATACCTGGACGCCTGGCGCAAGCGCGCCGCGAATGAGCCGCTCTCCGCGCTCGAGGCCCAGATCGCGGGAGTCATCGCCGATCATCCGGAGTACCTCGCGCTCATCGAGGTGGGCGAGGCGGCGCTCGCCGCGCACTACACGCCCGAGGGCGGCCGCGAGAATCCGTTCCTGCACATGGGGCTGCACCTGGCGATCCGGGATCAGGTCGCAACCGACCGGCCCGCGGGCATCGCACGCGCCTTTCAGACACTTGCCGTACGCCTGGGCGAGGCACACGCGGCCGAGCATGCCATGATCGAGCCGCTGGCCGAGACGCTGTGGCAGGCACAGCGCACCGGCCTCGCACCCGATGAGAGGGCCTACCTTGAACGCATCGAGCGACTCGCCCGCGGTTGAAATCGACAGCGAACGCTGGCTGCTCCTTGCCTTCGGCGGCACGGTTTTCCTGGGCTCTTTCCTGCTGTTCCTGCTCGAGCCCATCGTCGCGAAGGAGCTCCTGCCCTGGTTCGGCGGCGCCTCCAATGTGTGGGCGACCTGCCTGGTGTTCTTCCAGGTCACGCTGCTTCTGGGCTATGCGTATGCGGATACGCTCGCGCGCCGCGTCGCCTTCGCCTCGCACTGGAAACTGCACGGTTCGTTGCTGCTGCTCGGCGCATTGACGCTGCCGATCATTCCGGCCGCACACTGGAAGCCGCAGGGAGCGGGACACCCCGCGCTCGAAGTGCTGGGTGCACTTGCCACCACGGTCGGTGTGCCGTTCGTGCTCATGTCGGCCGCGAGCCCGCTCATTCAAAGCTGGTTTGCCCGGCGCTTCCCCGCGCGCAGTCCCTATCGCCTGTTCGCGCTGTCAAATCTCGCCTCTATGCTCGCCCTGCTCGCCTATCCGGCGCTGCTCGAGCCGTGGATCGGCACACGCAGCCAGGCGCTGCTATGGTCCGCGGGCTACGTGCTGTGGGCGGCGCTGATCCTCGCGTGCGCCCGGGCCATGCGTGGCGCGCCGCGAGAGGCAATCGTCGCGACGGCGCCGATCGCCACCGTCGCGGCAGAGCCCAGCGCCGCGCCCACGCGGCTGCAGTACCTCACCTGGGTGGGACTTTCGGCGCTGGGCGCCTTCCTGCTCATCGCCGTCACCAATCACATGACGCGCGATATCGCCGCCATGCCGCTGCTGTGGGTGGTGCCGCTTGCGATCTATCTCGCAACCTTCATCGTGAGCTTCCAGTTCAGCGGCAGGCTGAACGGCGTACAGCTGAATCTGCTCGCGGCGGCGGCGATTGCTCTGTATGCCGGCTCGACGCTGTACACGGCGTGGCCGGGCGAGGAGGACCGCACGCTCCCCATCTGGGCGCAGATCGGCGTCTCCTGTCTGCTGCTCGCGGGCGCGTGCCTCGCGTGCCACGGGCGGCTCGCACTGTCGCGGCCGTCGAGCGCGTATCTCACGCGTTTCTACCTCGCCATCTCCGTGGGCGGCGCGCTCGGCGCGATCGCGATCGGAATCGCGGCGCCCGCGCTGCTCAAGGTGGATTTCGACCTGCAGATCGCTCTGCTGGCAACCAGCGCCATGCTGCTCGCGTACACGCGCTGGCGCCCGCGTCCGCTATCAGTGTTCGCCGGCTTGTGCGTAATCGCCGGCCTCGCGGCGAGCGGCCTCTTCGTGCACAACTTCTACGAAGCCACGATCTTCACGCAACGCAATTTCTACGGCGCGCTGCGTGTCTACGAATGGGACGCCGATGAGGCGGGCAGGGGCCGCTCGCTCACGAACGGCATCATTCTGCACGGCACGCAGTTCTCCGCACCGGATGCGCGCCGCCGGCCGACCGAATACTACGGCGAGGGATCCGGCGTGGGCCGCGCGCTCCTGGCGCTGCGCCGTGACGGGCTGCCGCATCGGATCGGTGTCATCGGCCTGGGTACCGGGACGCTCGCCGCCTACGGCCGCCCCGGTGACCTGATCCGCTTCTACGACATCAATCCGGCGGTGGTCGGGGTCTCTGACCGTGAATTCACCTACCTGCACGACAGCGCAGCGCGAATCGAGATCGCGCTCGGCGATGCGCGTCTGAGCCTGGAGCGCGAAAATCCGCAGCGCTTCGATCTGCTGGCCGTCGATGCGTTCTCGAGCGATGCGATTCCGGTGCATCTGCTCACGCGCGAGGCGCTCGGCGTGTACCTGCGACACATGAGGCCGGGCGGTGTCATCGCCTTCCACACCAGCAATCGCTACGTGAATCTGCCGCCGGTGATCGAGCGGCTCGCCCGCGAGCGCCACCTCATCGCCCGCATCGTCGATGACGACGACAGCGATCGCTTCAATACACCGAATTCCTGGGTGCTGGTCTCCGCGAGCGCGCTCATCTTCGCAACGCCTGAACTCGCCTCGAGTGCGCAAGCGCTGCCCGCGACGGCCTCGCGCCCGTGGACCGATGACTTCAGCGATCTGCTCGCGTTCCTGCGCTGATGCGCGCCGACTACTTCTTGGGGATGTAGAGGTCGGTGAGCGTGCCGTCGTAGGCTTCGGCCGCGAATGCGATGGTCTCGGAGAGTGTCGGGTGCGGGTGCACCGTCAGTCCGATATCGCGCGCATCGGCGCCCATCTCGATCGCGAGCGCAATCTCGCTCACCAGATCGCCGGCATTGGGACCGACGATTCCGCCGCCCAGCAGGCGATGCGTCGCCGGATCGAACAGCAGCTTCGTAAAGCCGTCGTCGCGCCCGAGCGAGAGCGAGCGGCCGCTCGCCGCCCAGGGGAACAGGCCCTTCCTGAACGCGACCCCTTTGGCCTGAGCCTCGTGCTCGGTGAGGCCCACCCAGGCGACTTCCGGATCCGTGTAGGCGACCGAGGGGATGACGCGGGCGTCGAAGGCGCTCTTGTGTCCTGCGGCCACTTCGGCGGCCACCTTGGCCTCGTGTGAGGCCTTGTGCGCCAGCATCGGCGGACCTGCGATGTCGCCGATGGCAAAAATGTGCGGCACGTTGGTGCGCATCTGCTTGTCGACGGGGATGAAGCCGCGTTCGCTCACCGTCACGCCCGCGGCTTCGGCGCCGATCAGCTTGCCATTGGGCGAGCGGCCGACGGCCATCAACACACGATCGTAGACTTGCGGCTCCGGCGCTTTGGGTCCCGAGAACGCGACGCTCATGCCCTCGCGTGCTGCGGTCACGGAGGCCACCTTGGTGCCGAGGAGAATCTGCTCGTAGCGGCCACGAATGCGCTTCTCGAGCGGCTTGACCAGATCCGGGTCACAACCCGGCATCAATTGCGGTGTGAGCTCGACGACGCTGACACGGCTGCCCAGCGCATCGTACACGCACGCCATCTCCAGCCCGATGATGCCGCCGCCGACGACGAGCAGACGGCCGGAGAACTCGGGCAGCTCGAGCGCATCGCTCGAATCCATGATGCGCGGATCCGTCGGCCAGCCCGGCAGGCGAATCGCCTCGGAACCGGCCGCGATGATGCACTGCTCGAAGCGGATGCGCTCGGTGCGGCCTTCGTGGCTCACTTCAAGAATATTCGGGCTCGCAAAGCGCCCGCTCCCCTGCACGACCTCGACCTTGCGCTGCTTGGCAAGGAGCTTGAGCCCGCCGGTGAGTTTCTTGACCACGCCCGCCTTCCACGCGCGCAGTCGCGGCAGATCGATCGAAGGTGCGCCGAAGGCGAGGCCGTTCGCGCCCATCGCCTCGGCTTCCTCGATCACCTTGGCCGCGTGCAGCAGCGCCTTGGAGGGAATGCAGCCGACATTGAGGCACACGCCACCCAACGTGGCCCAGCGCTCCACCAGTGTGACTTTCAGTCCCAGGTCCGCGGCCCGAAACGCGGCCGTATAGCCGCCGGGTCCCGCACCGAGCACCAGGAGCTGTGTGGTGCGATCGGCGTGCGCATCGACACGCATGCGCACCGTGGGGTCGGGCACGGGCATGCGCACCGTATCGCCCGCCGTCTCGGTGGCCGGAGCCTTGCGCGCACTCGGCGCAGCAGGTGTGGGCGCTGCGGCCGGTGCAGACGCCTTCGCTGCGCCACCTCCGGAGTCCACGCGCGCGATCACACTGCCCTTGCTGACCTTGTCGCCTTTCTTCACCAATACTTCGGTGATGGTGCCGGCGGCGGTCGAGGGCACATCCATGGCCGCCTTGTCGGTCTCGAGCGTAACCAGGGGCGAGTCGACTTCGATCTTCTCGCCTTTCTTCACCAGCACATCGACGACCGGCACGTTCTCGAAGCTGCCGAGATCGGGAACGATGAGATCGACAGCGCTCATTTCAGAGCACGGCCTGCATGAGCGCGCCGGCGTCGGCGATCGTGCGCGCGAGCGCCGTCGTGAAGCGCACGGCGAGCGCACCATCGATTACACGGTGATCGTAGGACAGCGACAGCGGCAGCATGAGCCGCGGCACGAAGCTGCCGTTCTGATACACCGGCTTCATCACGGCGCGCGAGACGCCGAGGATCGCCACTTCCGGGGCATTGATGATCGGCGTGAAAGCCGTGCCGCCGATCCCGCCCAGGCTCGAGATCGTGAAGCAGCCGCCCTGCAGCTGCGGCAGCGTGAGCGTGCCGGCGCGCGCCTTCTCCGACAGCTCGGCCACGGAGCGTGCGAGCTCGAAGACATCCTTGTGATCGGCGTCCTTCACCACCGGCACGAGCAGCCCGTTGGGCGTGTCGGCGGCGAAGCCGATGTTGAGGTAGCGCTTCCAGATGAGCTTCTCGCCCTGCGGATCGAGCGAGGTGTTGAACTGCGGGAACTCCTGCAGCGTCTTCACGCAGGCGCGCATGATGAACGCGAGCGGCGTCAGTTTGATGCCCTGGCTCGCCGCCTTGTCCTTGTATTCGTTGCGCAGGCGCTCGAGGTCGGTGATGTCCGCCTCATCGAACTGCGTGACGTGGGGCAGGTTGACCCAGCTCGCGTGCAGGCGGGCGCCCGAGATGCGCTGGATGCGTGTCAGCGGTTTTGCTTCAACGGGACCGAACTGCGAGAAATCGAGCGCCGGCACGGCGGGCAGGGCGCTGCCACGTGCCGCTGCCGCGGGAGCAGCTGCGGCACGTCCGCCCCCGGTCAGCAGCTTCTTGACGTGCGCCTTGACGTCATCTTCGGTGATCCGGCCCTTGAAGCCGGTGCCGGCGACCGCGCCCAGATCCACGCCGAGCTCGCGCGCGAGCTTGCGCACTGAGGGACTCGCATGCGCGCGCGAAAAGCTCGCCTCATCGATCGGCGCTGCGGCCTGTGCGGGCGGCTTCACCACGGGCATGGAGACGGTGTCGCCGCCGGAGGATGCAGCCGGCGTTGCGGCCGGTGCAGCCTGCACGGCAGGCGCGGCAGGCTGTGTGGCCGCGCTCTTGGCTGCGGCGGGTGCAGCAGCTGCCGGTGCGGCAGCGCTCGCAGCAGGCGCGGCGCCCGCGCCATCTGCCGCGCGCAGCGTCACGACCAGATCACCGGTATTGACCTGGCCGCCCTTGGCAATCGCCACTTTCTCGACCGTGCCCGCCGAGGTCGAGGGCACGTCCATCGTCGCCTTCTCGGTCTCGAGCGTTGCGAGCGGCGTGTCCACTTCGATCGCATCGCCCGCCTTGACGAGCACGTCGATGACGGCCACGTCCTTGAAGCTGCCCATATCGGGCACTCGTACTTCGATGACGCGGCTCATGAGTTCAGCGGATTCGGCTTCGAGGGATCGATGCCCAGATCGCGGACGGCCTTGGCAAGCGTCGCCTTGTCGATCTTGCTTTCGTCGCTCAAGGCTTTGAGTGCGGCCAGCGCGATGTAATTGCGGTCCACCTCGAAATGCTTGCGCAATGCGGCACGCGAGTCGGAGCGGCCGTAGCCGTCGGTGCCCAGCGTGACGTAACGCGCCCCCACCCACTGGCGGATCTGATCAGGGACGTTGCGCACGTAGTCGGTCGCGGCGATCACCGGACCGGCGCAGTCCTTCAGGCACTGCTGCACGTAAGGAACACGCGGCTTGTCCGCCGGCTCGAGCAGGTTCGAGCGCTCGCAGTTGACGGCCTCGCGGCGCAGCTCGCTGAAGCTCGTCACCGAGTAGACATCCGCCGGCACGCCGTAGTCTTTCTCGAGCAGCGCCGCGGCCGCGATGCACTCGCGCAGGATCGTGCCCGAGCCGAGCAGCGTCGCGCGCACCTTGCCGCGTCCGCCGCTCTGCAGGCGGTACATGCCTTTCAGAATGCCGGCGACGGCATCCTTCGGCAGTGCGGGCTGGGCGTAGTTCTCGTTCATGCAGGTGATGTAGTAGAAGACCTTGTCCTGCTTGACGAACATCCGCTGCAGTCCGTCGTGCACGATCACCGCGAGCTCATACGCATAAGTCGGATCGTAGGAGACGCAGTTCGGCACGGTGGTCGAGACGAGCTGACTGTGGCCATCCTGGTGCTGCAGGCCTTCGCCCGCGAGCGTGGTGCGGCCAGCCGTCGCGCCGATGAGGAAGCCGCGCGCCTGACTATCGCCTGCCGCCCAGATGAAATCCCCGACGCGCTGGAAGCCGAACATCGAGTAGAAGACGTAGAACGGCACCATGTTGATGCCGTGATTGGCGTACGAGGTGCCGGCGGCGATCCACGAGCACAGTGAGCCCGCCTCGTTGATGCCCTCCTCGAGCATCTGACCCTTCTTATCCTCGCGATAGGACATGAGGGTCTCGGCATCCTGCGGCGTATAGAGCTGGCCCACCGAGGAGTAGATGCCGATCTGGCGGAACAGTCCCTCCATGCCGAAGGTGCGGGCCTCATCGGGCACGATCGGCACGATGTTCTTGCCGATGTTCTTGTCCTTGAGGAGGATCGTGAGCAGTCGAACGAATGCCATCGTGGTCGAGATCTCACGATCGGCCGTGCCCTCCAGCACCGGCTCGAACGCCTCGAGCGGCGGAATCGTGAGCGTCGGCGCCGTCGGATGCCGCGCCGGCAGGTAACCGCCCAGGTTGGTGCGCCGCTCGTGCAGATACTTCATCTCATCGGAACCTTCCGCCGGCTTGCGGAACGGCAGACCGGTGAGATCTTCATCGCTCACCGGGATCTGGAAGCGGTCGCGAAACGCCTTCAGCATGTCGACATCGAGCTTCTTTTGCTGATGCGCGACCATCAGGCCCTCGCCGCCCTTGCCCAGGCCGAAGCCCTTCACCGTCTTCGCCAGGATTACCGTCGGCTGGCCGGTGTGACGCGATGCCTGCCAGTAGGCCGAGAACACCTTGCGCGCATCGTGGCCACCGCGGTTCAGGCGCCAGATGTCATCGTCCGACATGTTGGCGACCATCGCCTTGAGCTCGGGGTACTTGCCGAAGAAATGCTCGCGCGTATATGCGCCGCCCTTCGCCTTGAAGTTCTGGTATTCCCCGTCGACGCACTCTTCCATGAGCCGCGGCAGCACGCCCGAGGTGTCCTTCGCGAACAGCGGATCCCAGCGCGAGCCCCACAGCACCTTGATCACATTCCAGCCGGCGCCCATGAAGGCGGCCTCGAGCTCCTGGATGATCTTGCCGTTGCCACGCACCGGACCATCGAGCCGCTGCAGGTTGCAGTTGATGACGAAGATCAGATTGTCGAGCTTCTCGCGCACCGGCATGGTGAGTGCGCCCATCGATTCGGGCTCATCCATCTCGCCATCGCCGAGGAAGCACCACACTTTGCGGTCCGAGGGCGCGACGAGTCCGCGGTTCTCGAGATAGCGGATGAAGCGTGCCTGGAAGATGGCCATCATCGGCCCCAGGCCCATGGAAACGGTCGGGAACTGCCAGAACTGCGGCATCAGCCACGGATGCGGATAGGACGAGAGCCCCTGGCCGCCGACTTCCTGGCGGAAATGCCGCAGCTGATCCTCGGACAGCCGTCCTTCCAGGTACGCGCGCGCATAGATGCCCGGCGAGGAATGTCCCTGGATGAACACCGAGTCGCCCGGATGCTGCGCACTGGGTGCGCGCCAGAAGTGATTGAAGCCTACTTCGTACAGTGTCGCCGAGGACGCATAGCTCGCCAGATGGCCGCCGTACTCCGAGGAGATGCGATTGGCGAGCACCACCATCGCGAGCGCATTCCAGCGGATGTACGCCTCGATGCGACGCTCGAGCGCGCGATCTCCCGGATACTCCTGCTGCTGCCCCGGCGCGATGGTGTTGAGGTAGGCCGTGTTCGGCTTGAACGGCAGATAGGCGCCGCTGCGGCGCGTGTGATCGATCAGCCGCTCGAGCAGGAAGTGCGCGCGCTCTGCGCCGTGGACGCGCAGCACCGAGTCGATCGACTCGAGCCACTCCTGCGTCTCTACGGGGTCGAGGTCCTGAAGCTTCGGCAAATCGGTCATGGGGAAAGCCACTCAATGCTCGCGGCGCCCGGCCGGTGCAGCCGCGGGCGGGGACCGTGCGCTGTGCTAGGATGCGCAGCCGGACTGCGCGTGAATTCGCGTCGGAACAAGCCCATCAATGATCCGGATTTCAGCCGCGACGGTCAAGCAAACCGGGTTCGCGGAGCCTCGAATCACGCGCCGGGAACAGCTCTCCGAGCGCGCCCTGCGCAGCGTGGATGCGGTGCTCGTCATATTGCCGCAGGCCGCCGCGGGCGATGTGCTCGCAAAACTCCCACACGCGACGCGCTGGAAAAGCCTTTTTGCTCGCCTGCGTCAGAACTCAGGCGGTGTGCGGGCCACGGTCCTGCCCAATGAGCGCGAGACGCGCGCGGTGCTCGGCATCGCCTCCGCGCGCGCCAGCACCTTCGAACTCCTCGCACTCGCCGGCCGCATGGTCAAAGAGCTGCCCGCCGGAGAAGCCGACAGTGTGGCACTTGTCGCACCGGCGAGCGGCAGTGACGCGGCGCTCGAGGCGCTGCTCGCGGCGGTGCTCGCGCAGGCCTTCTCGCTGCCGAGTTTTCGCGCACGCGCCGCACGAGCGCATCACATCCGCAGCATTGAGCTCGTGGGCGGGCGGAGCCTGGACCTCGCCTACTGCCGCGCAGTCGCCGCGGGCACCAATCTCACGCGCTATCTCACCGCGATGCCGCCCAATGAGCTCGACGCGCGCGCCTATCTGCGGCTGCTGCGCGCGCTGGCGCGCGCGAGCGGACTCACGCTGCGCTGGCTCGATGAGCGGCGCCTGAAGCGCCTGGGCGCTGGCGCATTTCTCGCCGTCGCCGCCGGCAACGCGGATCGCGGCGCCGGCATCGCGCAACTGTCGTATCGGCCACGCGGCAAGCGCAGGCGCGCGCCCGACGTGGCGCTCATCGGCAAGGGCATCATCTTCGACACCGGCGGCACGAACTCAAAGCCGCATCGTGCGATGCTCGAGATGCACACCGACATGGCCGGCAGCGCGGTTGCGCTCTCGACGCTGCTCGCGCTCGCGCGCCTGCGCGCACCCATTGCCGCCGATGCCTGGCTTGCGATTACCGAAAATCGCACCGGCCCCACTGCCTACAAGCCGCAGGACGTGGTGCGCGCCGCGAACGGCGTGACGATCCAGGTGATCCATACCGACGCCGAAGGGCGCATGGTGCTGGCGGATACGCTGGCGCTGGCGGCCCGGCGACGGCCACGGCTGATGATCGACTTCGCCACCCTGACCGGCGCCTGCGTCTATGCGCTCACCGAGCGCATGAGCGGCTTCTTCACCAATACGCCCCAACTGGAGCCGACGCTGCGCGCAGCTGGGCGCGCCAGCGGCGAGCGCGTCTGGGGCTTCCCCTTCGATGCGGACTACGATTCGGATCTGGAGAGCAAGGTCGCCGACATCCTGCAGTGCTCGCCCGAGAGCAAGGGCGATCACATCCTCGCGGCGCGGTTCCTCAGCCGCTTCGTCCCTGCCGCCACGCCGTGGGTGCACCTGGATCTGTCTTCGGCTATGCGCGGGGGCGGTCTTGGGCACATCGGCACCGACATCACCGGCTTCGGCGTGCGCTACACACTCGAGCTGCTCCTGAAACAGAAAGCCTTAAGCAAGCTGGGCTCGCCGGCATGAGTGCCGCGAGCCTGACGCTGCGCCGCCCCGATGACTGGCATCTGCACGTGCGCGACGGCGCGGCCCTCGCATCGGTCATCGGCTTTACGGCGCAGCGCTTTGCCCGCGCCGTCATCATGCCGAATCTGACCCCGCCGGTGACGACCACCGCCCTCGCGCTCTCCTACCGCGATCGCATCCGCGCCGCGCTGCCGGCGGGCTCGCGCTTCGAGCCGCTGATGACGCTGTACCTGACCGATCGCACCGATCCGGATGAGATCGACCGGGCGGTGGCGAGCGGTGCGATCATTGGCTGCAAGCTCTACCCCGCCGGTGCGACGACGCACTCGGATGCGGGGGTGACGGATGTGAAGCACATTGCCGGCGTGCTGGAGCGCATGGCGGCACGCGGGGTGGTGTTGCAGGTGCATGGCGAGGTGACCGCGCGCACCGTGGACGTCTTCGACCGCGAAGCGCACTTCATCGATGAAGTGCTGGCGCCGCTGATTGCGCGTCATCCGAAGCTTCGGGTGGTGTTCGAGCACATCACGACACGGCGCGCAGTCGAGTTCGTGCGCGCGGCGCGAGCCGGCATCGCGGCCACGATCACGCCTCAGCATCTGCTCCTGAACCGCAATGCGCTCTTTGACGGCGGCATCCGACCGCATCACTACTGTCTGCCGGTCCTGAAGACGGAAGGCGATCGCACGGCCCTGCTCGAGGCGGCAACGAGCGGCGAGCCGCGGTTCTTCCTCGGCACCGACAGCGCGCCGCACGCGCGCGCGGCCAAAGAAACCGGCTGCGGCTGCGCCGGCATCTTCAGCGCGCCGGCCGCGATCGAGTTGTATGCGGAGGCCTTCGAGGCGGCGGGCAGGCTCGAGCGCCTGCAGGGCTTCGCCTCGGAGTTCGGTGCAGATTTCTACGGTCTCGGGCGCAACGCGGACTCCATCACGCTCGTGAAGCAGCCGTGGACCGTGCCCGCGAGCCTGCCCTTTGGCGAGGGCGAGATCGTGCCGTTTCGTGCCGGCGAGCGTCTCGGCTGGCGGCTTGCTTGAGTGCCGTGCCGCCGAGCGCCGTGCCGCCGGGCGCCGTGGCGCTCATGGCGAACCGCTTTCGCGGCTTTCTGCCGGTGGTCATCGATGTCGAGACCGGCGGCTTTCACGCCTCAACCGATGCGCTGCTTGAGATCGCCGCCGTCCTGATCGAGGTGGATGCCTCGGGCGCGCTCAGGCGCGGCGTCACTCACAACTATCACGTGCAGCCCTTCGAGGGCGCGCGCCTGGATCCCGCCTCGCTCCATGTCACCGGCATCGATCCGTTTCATCCGCTGCGTCCGGCGCTGCCGGAGCGCGATGCGCTGCAGAGGATCTTCCGCGAAGTGCGCACCGCGATCCGCGCGAGCGCCTGTCGCAGAGCCATTCTGGTTGGCCACAACGCGGCCTTCGATCTGGCGTTTCTGAACGCGGCCGTCTCGCGCACGGAGACCAAGCGCAATCCGTTTCATCCGTTCTCGTGCTTTGATACGGCAACGCTCGCCGGTGCGGCGCTCGGTCAGACCGTGCTGTCGAAAGCCGCGACCGTGGCCGGACTCGGCTGGGATGCCGAGGCAGCTCACTCGGCCGCTTACGATGCCGAGCGCACCGCGGACCTGTTCTGCATTGTGTGCAATCGCCTGAATGAGAGCTTCCAGGCATCGCACGAGCGTGCACGTGAGCTCGGCTGGCTGGAGAAGCCGCCGGGGGAAGCCTCCGTCGAGGAATCGGCGCCCGAGTGAGGGCGCCTGGGACTCTTAAGCCGTCGCGGCTACCGCGCCGGCCTCTTCCAGCAGCTTCTTCAACTCACCGCTGCGGTACATCTCGAGCGTGATGTCGCAGCCGCCGATCAGCTCGCCATTCACGTAGAGCTGCGGATAGGTGGGCCAGTTCGAGAAGCGCTTCAGCGCCTCGCGCAGCTCCGGATCCTCGAAGATATCGACATGGGCAAATTCCGCGCCGCAGGCTCGGAGCGCGGCGGAGGCCTGCGCGGAAAATCCGCACTGCGGAAAATCGGGGTTGCCCTTCATGAAGAGCACCACGGGGCTCGACGCCAGCGTCGACTTGATTCGCTCAGTGACTTCCATTGCCTGAATCTTCCGGTGAGTTCGCGCACGGGCGGCGCAGCCGTTGAATTATGGGGGTGCCTCGCCTATTCTTCAAACCCCGGTGCGGAAGCCGGGATCGCTCGTCAGAACAAGAACTTGCAGGAGCTGAACCATCATGAATCCGCTTAATTCCGTGCGCGGTGCGATCATCACCGGCTTCATTCTGGCGATCGTCGTGATCCTCGTCGCCGTGTGGCTGAATATGTCTCCGGGCTCCTTCCATGAGCTTGGCCTTGCCCGCTGGTTCCACATCCTGAGCGGCATCACCTGGATCGGCCTGCTCTACTACTTCAATCTCGTTCAGACCCCGGGGCTCGCCGCGGCAGCCGCCGATAAAGGCGGACCGGGCGGCGCGGGCATCAGCAAGTACATCGCACCGCGCGCACTGTGGTGGTTCCGCTGGGGCGCGGTGGCGACCTGGCTCACCGGTGCGTGGTATCTCATCCGTGGCGGCAACTTCATGAACGCCCTGACCTTGGGCCACGGTGCGCACGAGCAGTACGGCATGGTGATCGGCACCGGCGCCTGGCTCGGCACCATCATGCTATTCAATGTCTGGGTCTTCATCTGGCCGAATCAGAAGAAGATCCTCGGCATCGTGCCGGCCAGCGACGAAGAGAAGGCGAAGGCGCGCAAGGTCGCGGGCACCGCATCGCGCGTCAACTTCGTACTCTCGATCCCGATGCTCTTGTGCATGGCCTCAGCGTTCCACGGTCTGCCCTTCTGAGCGAGGGGGCGATCCCGGGGGACCTGCCGGCGCAGGTCTCGGCGGCGCTGCGCGAGGATGTGGGCAGCGGTGATGTCACCGCGGCCCTGGTCCCCGCGCAGCAGCGGGTGAGCGGCGAAGTCATCACCCGCGAGGAGGCTGTCGTCTGCGGCCTGCCCTGGGTCGCCGAGACCTTCAGACAGCTCGACCGCGAAGTGGCAGTGAGCTTCGCGGTCAGTGAGGCAGAGCGCGCCCGCCCCGGCGCCACCCTCTTTCGCGTCGCGGGCCCTGCGCGACCGATCCTCACGGGTGAGCGCACCGCCCTGAACTTCCTGCAGCTGCTGTCCGGCACGGCGACCGAAGCGCGCCGGTTCGTGGATGCCATCTCCGGCACGCACTGCGTGATCCTCGATACGCGCAAGACCATTCCCGGACTTCGCACCGCACAGAAATACGCCGTGCGCTGCGGCGGTGCGCACAATCACCGCATGGGTCTCTTCGACCAGGTGCTCATCAAAGAGAATCACATCGCGGCCGCAGGCTCGCTCACGGGTGCCATTCGCGCGGCGCGCGCCTCGAGCCCAGGCGTTCCCGTCGAGTGTGAAGTGGAGTCGTTGTCCGAGCTGGAGGAGGCGCTCCTCGCACTGCCCGACACGATCATGCTCGATGAGTTCTCGCTCGATGACATGCGCCGCGCCGTGGCGCGCACGCGCGCCGCCGGCGGGGCCATCAAGCTCGAAGCCTCGGGCAGCGTCACGCTGGATAACGTGCGGGCGATCGCCGAAACCGGCGTGGATTTCGTGTCGGTGGGCTCGCTCACCAAGCACGTGCGGGCGGTGGATCTGTCGATGAGGCTCCAGTTCGAAGGGTGAAGCCGGTCCAAGCCCCGCGATGAGCACTGAGCAGTGGTTCATCGGCCGAGCCGAGGAGCGCTATGGTCCTTACCGGCGCGAAGTCCTCAAGCTCCTGGCCGAGCACGGCAAGCTCGCGCGCGAGGACCTGCTGTGGACGCAAGGGATGAGCGAGTGGGCGCGCGCCGACAGTATCCCAGAGTTCGCCCCGCTCTTCGGTGAGGGCGCAGCGGCGCCGCCGGATGCGCTCATCGAGAGCGGCAACTACTTCATCCGGCACTGGCGCGGGCAGCTGTCGCTTCCGATCTCATACTGGATCAATGGCGCACTCCTCACCGTCGCGCTGCTGGCGGCGATCGGGATCGTCAGGCAATCGGGAGTCCTCGATGACATCGGTGCCCGGCGCACCGGTTTGTGGGTGCTCGGCGTATTCGCGGTCGGCTTCGCCGCCTCGGTATGGCAGTTCGTCGGCATCTGGCGCTCCGCCACCCGGCACCCCTCGACCGGAGGCAGCAGAGGCTGGGCCATCGTCGCGAAAGTGATGGTCGTCCTGGGTCTGCTGCGGCTCGCCGGCTTCTCGATCCAGGAGGCGCCGATGATGGAGCAGGGATTCCTGCTTGCGCTTGGCCGCGATCGCACGACGCCCTCGCAGCTGCACGTCGTCAACCATGGCACGGAGATCGAAGTCGCCGGTGGCATGTCCTTCGGTACCACCGATGCGGTGCAGAAGCTCCTCGTCACCACACCGACGATCCGCATCGTGCAGCTCAACAATAGCGGCGGCTTCATTACCGAGGGCGAGCGGCTCGGACAGTTGATCAATGCGCACGGGCTTTCCACCTATACCGCGCGCGCGTGCGTCAGCGCCTGCCTGTTGGCCTTCATGGGAGGCAGGGAGCGCTTTCTGAGCTCCAGCGGCCGGCTCGGGTTTCATGAGGCATCCGTGGCTGGCGTCGGCGGGGAGGTGGCGAAGGCAGGCACCGAGAGTTTCCGTCGCATCTTCCTCGCGCGAGGGATCCCGAGTTCCTTCATCGAGCGGGCGCTCGCAACGCCGGCCTCGAGCATGTGGTTCCCGAGCACGCAAGAGTTGCTCGACGCGCACGTCATCACGAAAGTGGTGGATGGACGCGACTTTGCCCTGACCGTTCACGGCACCGGGCTGCAGGCAGCCTTCGATGCGGTACCGCTGTTCGCGGCGCTCAAGAGCGCCGATCCGGCAGCGTACGGCACGCTGCGCGATACCTTCATCAATGGCACGCAGGAAGGCATCTCCCAGGGTGAGATGTTCGACAAGGTGCGCCGGATCATGATCGACACCGTGTTGCCCCGGTACCTGCAGAGCGGACCGGACCGGGAATTGATCGACTACTGGCATACCCAGATCACGGAGATGCGTGAGCTGCGCACGCTCGATCCGCAGCTGTGCGCGGACTTTCTGGTGCCGACCCAGGCGCGCGGCACCCTCAACCTGTCGCAGCACCTCTCAAAGCAGAGCTTCAGCGCCGATCTTGAGCGTCTGACGCGCCTGATTGCAGCAACGGCAGTCCGGCCCGCCCGGGTCCCGACAAGAGCCGCGATTCAAACGGCGCTGCGCAGCGCCGCCGATCAAGCCGAGCTGCGGGATCGGGGCGCGCTCAAGATCATTCAAAATCCGCAGCGCGAGAGCAAGATTCCACTCAGGTTCTGCAACGCGGAGCTCGCGTTCTTCGATTCGATTCTTGCGCTGCCCACGAACCAGGCCGGGCCGATCCTGCGCTATCTTTCTGCGGCCGGTCACCACAACACCAAAACCGCCACCAGCGAGCACTAAACCATGTTCTGTCCACGCTGCGGCACCCAGGCCGCCGCTGCCCAAAGCTTCTGCACCAACTGCGGCAACGCGCTTTACAGCGGGGCTGAGCCGCCGCCGCTTCCGCCGCGCGCGCCCGCGGCAGCGCCGCTGGCCGCAGCGGCCATCTACGCATCGTTCGCGCGGCGCACGCTGGCCTTCATCCTCGACTACCTCATCGTCGCTTTCCTGATTGGGATGATCTCTGCATTCCGGCCCGGCTGGGGAGAGCTGGGCCCGCTCTATGCGCTGGTGTTCGTGTGGCTCTACAAGGCCGGCATGGAAAGCTCGGCGCTGCAGGCAAGCCTGGGAAAGCTTGCGCTCGGTATCAAAGTCACGGCGCTTGACGGCGAGCGCATCGGCTTCGCCCGTGCGAGCGGCCGCTTCTTCGCGCAGCTCCTGAGTTCCATCCCGCTGTACATCGGCTATCTGATGGCGGGATTCACCCGGCGCCGTCAGGCCCTGCACGACCTGATCGCCGGCACTCTCGTCGTGCGCAAGAAATGCGCGCCGGCGGAGATCGCCGACGCACCGCCCGCCCCGGCAGGCGAAGATGCGATCGCCGTGGTGATCATCGTGTTCCTCGGGATCTTCCTCATCGGCATCCTCGCCGCCATCGCGATTCCCGCCTACCAGGACTACACGATCCGCGCCCAGGTGAGCGAAGGCCTGAGTCTCGTGCAGCCTTACAAGGAGAGAGTCGGCGCAGCGATTGCGCGCGGCATGGATCCGGCGCAGGTCGATTCGGCGGCGATCGGTTTGGGCGAGCTGCGCGGCCGCTACGTGCAGGACATCGCCGTGCGCTCGGCCGCCTTCATCATCACTTACGGGGGCGCCGCCAATCCGAATCTGCAGGGGCACCACCTGGTGATCTATGCCGGGAAGACCGCTTCGGGGGAGGTTGTCTTCGTGTGCGGTCACGCGCAGCCGCCGCCGGGGTTCTCAGCCGGCGCCGGCGACTCGGGGAATGCGACCGACGTGGATGCGCGCTATCTGCCGGCCGCGTGCCGGGAGCGCAGGAACTAGATGTTGACGGCCTTGAGGACGCGCTGGGGCTGCGCGACGCCGTAGCCCTGGGCGTAGTCCACACCGAGGCTGGTCAGCATCTGGATGATCTCGGCGTTCTCGGCAAACTCGGCGATCGTCTGCTTGCCGGTCAGGTGCCCGATCTCGTTGATCGAGCGCACCATCTCGCGGTCGATCGGATCGCGCAGGATCTCGCGCACGAAGCTGCCGTCGATCTTGAGGAAATCCACCGGGAAGTGCTTCAGGTAACCGAACGATGACAGACCGGTACCGAAGTCATCGAGCGCGAACTTGCAGCCGAGTTCCTTCAGCGCCTGGATGAAGCGGTTGGCCTGCGAGAAGCTCGCGACCGCCGCGGTCTCCGTGATCTCGAAGCAGACCTTGGAGGCATCGAGCCCGCTCTTGTGGAACTGCTCGATGACGAACGGCAGAAACTTATCATCGCCCAGGGACTGGCCGGAGAGGTTGATCGAGCACAGCATGAGCTTCTCGCGCTCATCCGCCTCGGACACCAGCCAGCGGAAGGCGTTCTCGATCACCCAGCGATCGATTGCCGGGGTGATGCCGTAGCGCTCGGCGGCCGCGATGAAATTGTCGGGCGAGACGATGCGGCCGTTCTCATCGCGCAGCCGCAGCAGCAGCTCGTAGTGC
The DNA here is from genome assembly GCA_035517435.1 of Steroidobacteraceae bacterium. Lineage (GTDB taxonomy): Bacteria > Pseudomonadota > Gammaproteobacteria > Steroidobacterales > Steroidobacteraceae > JASHUC01. The sequence continues at coordinate 29,286 of DATIYV010000049.1, forward strand.
GCGCCCGGCTCCACGCGTTGCAGCGGCTGGATCTGCATGCGGAAGAGCTCGAAGCGCCCTTCCTCGAGCGCCGCATTGATGCGCGCCGCCCACTGCATCTCGCGCCGCCGGCGCATGAGCTCGATATCGTTCTCGGCGAAACTGTGGACGCGGTTGCGTCCGCCCTCTTTCGCCGCCGCGCAGGCGCTGTCGGCGGCCGAGAGCACCTGCGCCACATCCTCGTTGTCGGCCGTGATCGGCACGACGCCGATGCTGGCGCCCAGGCGAAAGACGCGGTCCTCCCACGAGAAGCGGAAATTGCGCACCGCCTCGCGCAGGGCCTCCGCCGTGCGCATCGCCTCATCGAGCGAGCAGCTCTCGAGCAGAATGCCGAACTCATCGCCCCCGAGACGCGAGAGCGTATCGCGCCAGCGCACCTTGCTCTTCAGGAGCGCACCCACCTGACCCAGCAGTGCATCGCCGGCGCTGTGGCCGCAGGTGTCGTTGATGATCTTGAACTGGTCGATGTCGAGGTAGCACAGCGCGTAGGAGGCCTCGCGGGCCTTGGCGCTCTTCAACGCCCGCTCCATGCGCGCCTCGAACTCGCGCCGGTTGACGAGCCCGGTCAGAAGATCGTGGCTCGCGTGATACGACAGGCGGCGATTGAGCTCGCGCGACTCGCTCACGTCATGGAACACCAGCACACCGCCGGCCACATGTCCCTGGCCGTCGCGGATCGGGGCGGCGGTGCTCTCGACATACAGCTCGTTGCCGTCGCGGCGGATCAGGAGCACCGGCCGCACGGACTTGATCGGACGCACGCGCCGGATCGAGACCGTGAGTGGATTTTCCAGCGGCTCGCAGGTCTCTTCGTGGAAGGCGCGGAAGACTTCCTCCACCGGCCGTCCCATCGCATCCTCGAGCCGCCAGCCCGTGAGCTCCTCGGCGACCGGATTGATGTAGTCGATGGTCGAGTTGGCATCGGTCGTGATGACGCCATCGCCGATCGACTGCAGGGTGATCTGCGCGCTCTCCTTCTCGCGAAACAGCGCTTCCTCGTAGATCTTGCGCTCGGTGATGTCGAGCTCGACGCCCACCAGGCGCAGCAGCCGGCCGTGCTGATCGACGCGCGCCTGCGCGCGGCTCATCACCCAGCGCCACTCCCCGCTGCGATGGCGCATGCGGTGGACGCTCTCGAAGATCGAGGTCTTGCCGGCGACGTGATCGCGGATCGCCGCCTGCACGCGCGACATGTCATCGGGGTGCACGAGGTTGCGCCAGTCGGGCGAGTCGCGGATGTCATCGTCCGCATAGCCCAGCATCGCCTTCCAGCGCGGCGAGAAATACACCTCGTTGCTCTCGACATCGAAGTCCCAGACGCCGTCGTTGGCGGCGGCCTGGGACAGGTTCACGCGCTCCTCGAGCCTCGAGAGACGGTGCTCGATGCGCAAGCGCTCAAGACCGGTGCCCAGGCTGGTGCCGAGGAGCTTGAGCAAGAGCTGCAGGTTCACGTCCCAGGCGCCGCGGGGCAGCGCGCGAGCGAGCGCGAGAATGCCGGCCGGCTCACCCTGGATGCGGAAAGCGACAAGCAGCAGCGAGCCGATGTGCAGCTCCGCGAACCGCCGCCCCTCCGCGACCTGGTCCTTGCGCGGCACGGCGCTGTCGCGCAGCTCCGAGAGCCGCATGTGCTCCAGGCGCGACTGCAGCCACGGATAATCGGCGAGCGCCTCGCCTTTCAGGCCCTCGGGCTGGCACGGACCGATGCCACGGCGCGCCGCCTGCACCTCCGCGAAGCGCCCTGCAGTGATCATGGCGACGAAGGCGCAGTCGCTGGAGGTGAGCTCGGCGAGGAGCTCGAGGCTCTTCAGGATCGTGGTGTCCGCGCTCTCGCGGCGCAGGTTCTGGAAGTCGACGGCAATCTTTGTGCAGGCTACATCGAGCCCGAGCAGCGCAGGCGCGGTGCGGCCCGTCCAGACATCCGAAGACAGGATGTCCGAGGCGCCGTGGTCTGAAGTTGTCTCGGGGGGCAGGCTCGACATCTCGGACTGCCTGGCTCTAGTACACTGTTAAATACAAGTGTGCCAAACCAGAAGCGTTTCTGCGGCGACGCCTGTCATAGATCAATGCGAATTATTTCCTCCCGCTACCGCCGGATTCTCGCATATCGATCTAGGAAAACAAGCTAAGTTCATGTCTGCGCTGGACTTCATCCCAGGTCCGCCCGCGCGCGCGCATACAGACTCTTGAGCTCCCCTTCCATCTCCCGTTGCAAACGCTCCAAAGCTGCGCCATCCAGGGTGCGCGGCACGTAACGCGGAGCCCCCACGGCGATCGCAATCCGCGAGAGCGGCACGGGGATGACGAACTGATCCCAGCCGATGAGCCAGGCATGCGAGGCCGCATAGGCCATCGGCAGCATCGGCCTGCCCGACATCTGCGCCAGCAGGATCGCGCCGGGCTTGAACTGAAAGCGCGGCCCCTTGGGCCCGTCAGGCGTGACTACGGGGGAGATGCCGTCCTGCACGAGCGCGTGGTAGTAGTCGCGCAGCGCGCGTGCGCCAGTGTGCGAGGAGGAGCCGCGGATCGCTCGCGCGCCGACGCGGCTCACGAGCATCGCGCCGAGCTCCCCATCGACCGAGGGACTGATGAGCCAGCCCGGCATGAGCCCGTGGCTGCGCTGCTCGAGCAGATACTTGCCGCAATACAGCTGATGCTGGTGCCAGTAACAGGGGATCATCGAGGGCGCTTTCGCAAGCGCCGCCCCAATGTGCTCGGCGCCGGAGACGCGCACGACGCGGCACGTGAGCCACCACAGCCGGATGATGGCGAGTCCGAGCTGCACGGCGATCAGGTAGGCGAGCCGGCGCGAGCGCGTCATGCGCCGGTCCGAGCGCGTCACCTTCTTGTAGAGCGTATTGCGCAGCTCACCGCCGGGGCCGGGATCGCTCATGGGGTGCCCCGCGCTTTTCGGTAAAATGCCGTATGACCACCCCAGAGCCCGCGCCGCGCCTGCCTCCCGAGGCCGACGTCCAATTTGACGTTGGCTCGACGGATGACTCCCTGGAGCGCATGAGCGAGCTGTTTGCGCGCTATGGAGACATCTACCGCGTGTTTGCGCCGGGACGGAAGTCCTACACCTGGGTGATCAATCATCCGGATGACGTGAAACGGGTGCTGGTCAGCAATCATCGCAACTACACCAAGGGCGTGGGACTCGACCGGGTAAAGATACTCCTCGGCAACGGCATCATGACGAGCGAGGGCGAGCTGTGGAAGCGCCAGCGCTACATGATGCAGCCGATGTTCCACCGCCGCGTGGTGACCGAATTCGCAAGCCAGATCGGGGCTGCGAACGAGCGCTTCATCGAGCGCTGGGAGCGCGCGGCCGGGCGCGCCGAGCCGATCAACCTGACCGAAGAGATGAGCGAGCTCACCTTAGAGATCGTGCTGCGCTCGATCTTCGGCACCGCCCTCGACCGCTTCGCAAGCGCACCCGGCGGCAATCCGTTCGATGTCGTCACGAAGGAGCCGGCGCGCGACCTCAAGTTCGCCTACCGCTTCCGCTCACTCACCAAGCATGTCGCCGAGCTCATCCGCCGCCGCCGCGCCGGCAACGAGGAGCACTTCGACTTCATCGCCATGCTCATGCAGGCACGGGACAAGGACAGCGGCGAGCCGATGCCCGACCGGCAGATGATCGATGAGATCATGACGCTCGTCGTCGCGGGGCACGAGACCACCGCGAGCGGGCTCAACTGGACCTGGTATCTGCTCTCGCTCCATCCGCAGGCCGATGCGCGCCTGCATGCCGAGGTGAGCGCGGCGCCGGAGATGCAGGCGCCGAGCCTTGCCGAGATGGAGGCCTTGAGCTTCACCCACCAGGTGATCGATGAGGCGCTGCGGCTGTATCCGCCGGGCTGGGTGCTCTCGCGCCGCACGATCGCCGCGGACACACTGGGCGGCTTCTCGATCCCGGCCGCGACCGACGTACTCTTGAGTCCGTATCTCCTGCACCGCCATCCGCGCTACTGGAAAGAGCCGGATGCATTCCGGCCCGAGCGCTTCGCGCCCGATCACGAGGCCGAGCGGCCGCGCTTTGCGTACATGCCCTTCGCGGCCGGCCCGCGGCATTGCATCGGAGAGACGTTCGCGCTCTATGAGATGCTGATGCACCTGTACAAGGTCGCGCGCCGGTATCGTCTGACGCGCGCCACGGACGAGGCCATCGAGCTCGAGGCGCAGATCAATCTGCGCACGCGCAAACCCCTGTACATGAAGCTGGAACGCCGCTGATGTTCACCGCCACGACGCTCACCGAAGTCATCGAATCCAACCGCAAGACTGCGCGCAGCATCACCTATCTGGAGTCGGACCAGGCGGAGCACGCCGTCTCCTTCGCAGAGCTGCATGAGCGCGCGCTGGGGATCTTGCACCACCTGCAGCGCCTGGGCGCCAAGCGCGGCGACAAGCTGATCCTGTTCCTCGCCAACAACGAGCAGTTCATCGATGCCTTCTGGGGCGCGGTGCTGGGCGGCATCGTGCCGGTGCCGGTCGCGATCGGGATTTCCGATGAGCACCGTCACAAGCTGCTGCGCATCGCGAAGAAGCTGGGCGCGCCCTTTCTCTACACCGACCGGCGCTCGCTCGAGCGCATCAGCGCCTTCGCCGGCGAGGTCGGAGAGCAGAAGATCTACGACGCGCTCAGCCGGCGCACCTTCCTCGTCGATCAGCTCGATGACATCTCACGCGCCGGCAAGGTGCACAAGGCGCAGCCCGATGACGTCGCCTTCATTCAGTTTTCCTCGGGCTCGACGAGTGAGCCCAAGGGTGTGGTGCTGACCCACCGCAACATCATCCAGAACGGCCGCGGCTCGACCGAGCTCGCGGGCTTCAACGAAGACGATGTGAGCCTGTCGTGGATGCCGCTCACGCATGACATGGGCCTCATCGGCATGTGTCTGTACATGCTGGCCAACCGCGTGCACGTGCATCTGATGCCGACCGAGCTGTTCGTGCGCCGTCCGCTGCTGTGGCTCACGTTCGCCTCGCGCAAGGGCGCAACCGTCACCTGCTCGCCCAACTTCGGCTACCGGCATTACCTGAAGGTGCTGGGCGACCGGCCGGTGACGGACCTGGATCTCTCTCGCGTGCGACTCATCGTCAACGGCGCCGAGCCGATCTCGGTCCCGTTGTGCGAGGAGTTCCTGACGCGCATGGCGCCCGCGAAATTGAGGCGCGAGGCGATGTTCACGGTGTACGGGCTCGCCGAAGCCTCCCTCACCATGACCTTCCCGGCGATGCGCGAGCCCTACAGCTGGATCTGCCTCGACCGCCACAAGCTCACCGTGGGCGAGCCGGTGCGCGTGGTCGCCGCCTCCGAGCGCGATGCCGTCGAGCTCGTCAACGTCGGCAAGGCGATTCCGTACGCGCAGCTGCGCATCGCCTCCGATGACGATCGCCCCCTGCCGGAGGGCACGGTCGGCAACATCCACATCCGCGGCGACAACGTGACGCAGGGATACTACGAGGATCCGCAGGCCAACGCCGCCTCCTTCAGCGCCGATGGCTGGCTGCGCACCGGGGATCTGGGCGTGATCGAGCGCGGCAACCTCTACATCACCGGTCGTGCGAAGGAGATCCTGTTCGTCAACGGCCAGAACTACTACCCGCACGACCTCGAGAGCATCGCCCAGCGAGCCCAGGGTCTGGAGCTCGGCAAAGTCGTGGTCGCCGGCGTGCGCCCGCCGGGCGCGCAGACCGATCAGCTCGTCGTCTTCGTGCTGCACCGGACGGATCTGGCGGACTTCCTGCCGCTCGCGAACGAGGTGGCACGGCTCATCAAAGAGCACACCGGCCTGGAGGTGGCTCAGGTCGTGCCGGTGAAGCGCATCCCCAAGACCACGAGCGGCAAGATCCAGCGTCACCTGCTCGAGACCTCCTACGAGGATGGCGAGTTCGCGGCCGAGCTCGCCGAGCTCGACACGCTGCGTGCAGCGCAACGCGGTCCGCAGACCGGGGCGCGCACCGAGATCGAGAGCAGGTTGAAAGCAATCTGCGATGCGGCGCTCGAAGGCAAGCGCATCGGGGTGGAGGACAATCTGTTCGAGATCGGCGCCAGCTCCCTGAAGCTCATCGAGATCCACGAGCAGATCGACCGCGAGTATCCGGGTCAGATCGACCTCACCGAGCTGTTTGATTTCCCCACCATCGCCGAGCTCGCCCATCATCTGGAAGGCAAGCTCGCAGGCGCCGCACCGGCCTGACAGCAACGCGCCGGTACCCGATTCCCCGGGTGCGCCCTCATCAGCATGAGGGACCGCAAACAATCACTCCCGGGGGGAGAAATCATGTCCGGCCTGCGTTTGAGTCTTCGCTTCGCGCCCGTCGTCCTCGCCCTGTTGCTGACAGCCTGCGTGGCGCCGATCCCGATCAAGGATCAGGCGCCCAAGATGCCGTATTCCTCGAGCGGCAAGACGGCGCTCGTCGTCATCGACTCGCGGCCCGTCCTCAAGGAGGAGAAGAAGCCGCCGACCTACATCGGGCGCGCTCACAGCCTCTTCGGCATTCCCACCGACATGCAGATCTACCCGTGGGTCGCCTTGAAAGAGGAAAAGGACCTGACGCTCGCCCAGGAGCTCGAGCAGCGAATCGCCGAGTCCTTGCAGGCCGGCGGCGCAAACGTCGTGCGCATCGATGCGGGCGCGCATGTGGATGCCGCTGCGGCAAAGCACGCGGCACAGGCACTCGACGCCGATCGGATCCTGCTCATCAGCCTGGATAAATGGCTGGTCGACATCAACCTCAACTGGGTCGGAACGTTCGACTTCGACTGGGGATATACGGTAGAGATTCTCGATCGCAGTGGCGCGCAGCTGGCGGGGTTCACGGAGGCAGGTCAGGACCAGGTCAAAGAGCACGCCTCGGATTCGCCGCGCAACATGATCACCGCCGCCTATCGGGCGCGCCTCGAGAAACTGTTCGAGCGCCCGGAGGTTCGCGCGGCGCTAGCGGCCGCAACGGCCCGGCGCTAGCTGCGCCCGTAGAGCGAGCGCTTGAGCTTCCAGCGCTTGTGTGACCACGGCCAGTCGGGCGGCGCCGCCCGGATCTGCGCCTCGACGCAGCGCGCATAGCGCTCGGTGAGCTCACCCGCGGGCAGACTCTCACGGCGCGCGGCGAGCAGCTGGAAGCTCACCTCGTAGAAGCCGCGCGCGGTGCGCCGCATGCCGACGAAGTACACCGGAAAGCGCGTCGCCCGCGCGAACTCCTCCGCGCCGACGAAGAACGCCGTATCGCGGTTCAAAAAACGCGTCCAGTGCTTGTGCTCGCTGGTGCGCGGCTCCTGATCGGCCACCATGGCGATGCCGCGCGGCTGCCTGCCGCGGCGGATGATCTCCCCGAGGATCTCCTGCGCGGGGATGAGCCGGCCGCCGAAGCGGCTGCGCACTTTGAGCATCTCGCGCTCGGCCCAGCTGTCGACCAGCGGCTTGTAGGCCGCATCGAGCGGGTAGCCCAGATCGAGCGAGAGCGCGAGCAGCAGCCATTCCCAGTTGCACTGATGCGCAGCGACCAGGATGACCGGCCCGCCGCAGGCGAGCTCGGCGCGCACCGCCTCAAGGCCGTGCATCGTGATTCGCCGGCGAAACTCCTCGGGCGGCATGGAGACCGACTTGATGATCTCCATTAGCACCTGCGAGAAGCCGCGGTAGTACTGGCGCGAGACCTGCGCCAGGCCCGTCTCATCGAGCTCCGGGAAGGCGATCGAGAGGTTCTCGCGTACGACCTGGGCGCGGTAGGGAAACACGCGCCAGCACAGCCAGGCCGCGAAGTCCGCCAGCGCGTTGAGCAGCGGCCACGGCAGCGCTGCGGCGGCCCGCGCCCACCACGCCGACCGTGCGGCCGCCATCAGTTGGCAGGGTGCGGGTCGGGCTTCGCGGTCGGCACCGGGAGCTTGTTCGCGCTCGGCATGAGCGCGCGGGCTACGCGCGGGCCGAGCCACTGCTCCACGTCATCCACCAGCGTGAAAGCGGCCGGAACGATGACGAGTGTGAGCGCAGTCGAAGTCACGAGTCCGCCAATGACGGCGATAGCCATCGCCGCGCGGAATTGTGAGCCATCCCCCAGGGCGAGCGCCACCGGCAGCATGCCGGCGACCATGGCGACGGTCGTCATGACGATCGGACGGGCGCGCTTATGGCCGGACTCGATGAGCGCGGTCACGCGGTCGCGTCCTGCGCGCATCTCCTCGATGGCGAAATCAACGAGCAGGATCGAGTTCTTGGCGACGATGCCCATCAGCATGAGAAAGCCGATGACCACCGACAGCGACAAGGCCAGCTGGGTCGCGAGCAGCGCTACGGCCGCACCGCCGATCGACAGCGGCAGTGCCGAGAGAATCGTAATCGGCTGGAATACGCGCGCAAACAGCAGTACCAGCACGGCGAACACCATGAGGATGCCCGTGCCCATGGCGATGCTGAAGCTGGTGAACAGCTCCGTCATCAACTCCGCATCGCCGGTCTCCACGACCCGCACGCCCGGGGGCAGGTGCTTGAACGTAGGCAGGTCATAGAGCTTCTTCATCGCGCCATCGAGCTCGGCGTTGTTGAGGTCGGCCTCGAGCGCGACGCGGCGGCTCTGGTTGTAACGGCGAATGCGGGACGGTCCCTCGCCGAAGCTGATTTCGGCCACGGATTTCAGCGGTACGACACGCCCGCCGGCCGCCGGCACCGGCAGGTTCTGCAGCGTCGACAGATCGCGGCGCGAGCTCTCAAGCAGACTCACGCGGATGGGGATCTGGCGGTCTGCCAGGGAGAACTTCGCGCCGTTCTGCGGCAGATCGCCCAGGGTTGCAATGCGGATCGTCTGACTGATGCTCTGCACGGTGACGCCGAGCTCGGCCGCGAGATCCAGCCGTGGGCGGATGAGGATCTCGGGACGCTGCAGATCGCCGTTGATGCGGGGATCCTTCAGCACCGAAAGCGTGCGCATTTCCTGCACCGCCTTCTGCGCGGTCTGCTCGACAAGCTGGGTGTCATCGCCGGTCAGGAACAGCGTGATATCGCGCGAGGCACCCGAGCCGGACTGCTTCTGGAAGGTGATGCGCGCATCGGGAATGACGCGCAGCGCCGCGGTCATCTCCTTCTCAAACTGCGGTGAGGTGAGCTTGCGCTCGCTCCTGGGCTTCAACTCGATGAACATCGAGGAGGTGCGCACATCATCGTTGTCGCCGACGAACTCGATGACGCTTTGCACCTCGGGACGCTTGGCGATCATCTCGTACACGGAGTTGGATACCACCGCGGTATCCTCCAGGCGCACGCCGGGCGGCAACTCGATGTTGACTGACGAGAAGCCGTTGTCATCCTCCGGGATCACGGAGCGCGGCAGCACCATGAGCGCCGCAATCGACAGCGCGAAGAACGCCGTGCCCGCGCCCAGTGTGCGCCAGCGGTGCTTGATGCACCATCGCAGCAGATTCAGGTACCAGTGCATGAATGGCCCGTCGTGATGCACGGGCATGCTCTCACCCTTCAACGTGAAGGCGGCGATGACCGGCGTTACCAGGCGCGCGACCAGTAGCGAGAAGAACACCGCCGCGGCGACCGTGAGCCCGAACTGCTTGAAGAACTGGCCTACGACGCCGGGCATGAAGCTCACCGGCAGGAACACCGCGATGATGGCGGAGGATGTAGCCACGACCGCAAGTCCGATCTGGTCGGCGGCATCGAGCGCCGCCTGATAGCCGCTCTTGCCCATGCGCATGTGGCGCACGATGTTTTCGATCTCGACGATTGCATCGTCGACCAGCACGCCGGCCACCAGCGACAGCGCCAGGAGGCTGATCTGGTTCAGCGTGAAATTCATCATGTACATGAAGGCGAACGTCGGCACCGCCGCGAGTGGTATCGCAAGGGCCGAGATCGCCGTCGCGCGCATGTCTCGCAGGAACAGCCAGACGACCGCGACGGCGAGCAGCGAGCCCTCGATCAGGGCCTCGAGCGCCGAGCGATACATCTTCTTGGTGAGCTCGACGGTGGTGAAGACCTGCGTGATCTTGACGTTGGGATAGTCGGTCGCGACTTTGGCGAGTTCGGCCTGCACCCGTCCGAGCACATCGACTTCGGAGGAGCCCATGCTCTTGTAGATGGCGAACACCGTCGCCGGCCGGCCGTTCAGACGCGACAGTACGCGCACCTCGGCAGCGCCGTCGTGCACTTCGGCAATGTCCTTCAGCCGCGCGGTCACTCCGCCCGGCAGCGTGATCTGGGTATTGCCCAGATCGAGCGCGCTCTGAGCGCCCCCAAGCACGCGGATCGCCTGCTCACCGCCGCCCACCTGCGCACGCCCCCCCGGCGCATCGATGTTCAGCTGCCGCAACTGCTGATTGACCTGTGCGGCCGTGATGCCGAGCGCCTGCATGCGCGCCGGATCGAGCTCGACACGGATCTCCCGATCCACCCCGCCCCAGCGCTGCACCTGGGCAACGCCAGGCACCGCCACGAGCCGCTTGGTGAGGGCATTGTCGACGAACCAGCTGAGCTCCACTTCCGTCATCGCTGTGGTGCTCACGCCGTAGAACACGATCGCGCCGCCGGCCACGTCGATGCGCCGCACCAGCGGCTCATCGATGCCTTCCGGCAGATCGCTGCGCACCTTGGCGACGGCATCGCGCACGTCGGTGACGGCGCGATCGATCGGCGTGCCGATCTGGAATTCGATCTGGGTGTAGGCCTCACCCTCGCTGGCAGTGGAGCGGATGGTGTGCACGCTCCCCAGGCTGGCGACAGAGCCTTCGATCTTCTGGATGATCTGGGTCTCGATCTCGCGCGGCGCAGCGCCCGGCTGACTCACGGAGACCTGCACCAGCGGATAGTCGATATCCGGATCCTGGTTGATCGGCAGGCGTACGAACGCAACGATGCCGATGACGAACAGCACCACGAACAGCACCACCGGCGTCACCGGGTGCTTGATGGCCCAGGCCGAAATGTTCTTCATGACTGCGGCTTTGCGACCGTGATGCGCTCACCGGGCCGCAGGAAGGCTGCGGCCGTGTTGACGACGCGCTCGCTGCCGTTCAGGCCCGAAGCGATGACGACGCCCTCGGAAGTCGTATCGGCCACGTGCACGGCTCGACGCTCGACGCGCTCATCGGCCGTCACGACCAGTACATAGTTGCCCTGCTCATCGGCGAGCACGGCGGTCTGCGGCAGCACGGGACGCTGAGCGGTGCCGACGGTGACCTCGGCGCGCGCAAATGCGCCGGGCCGCAGCGCCGGATCCGGCTCAAGCGCGACGCGGATCTCGCCGAGCCGGGTCTGCGGATCGATGACCGCGCCCAGGAGGCGCACCTTGCCGGCGAAGGCACGGTCGATACCCGAGACGCGCACGCTTGCCTGTTGACCCACCTTGAGCGAGGGCAGATCCTGCTCGGCGGCCTGACCGCGCATCTCGACCTCGCCCCCGCGCGCCAGACGAAACAGGGCACTTCCGCCAGGGGTAGCGATCTGCCCTACTTCGGCTGTGCGCGTGAGGACGAGACCATCCGCCGGGGCGCGAATGTCGGTATGCGACATGCGCGCCTCATACTCGGCCAGTTGCGCCGCGGCGACTTTCACCTGCGCCGCCGCCGTGACGGCACTCGCGTGCCGCCGCTCGATTTCCTCGGCCGAGAGCGCGCCCGCGGCTTCAACGCCGTGGGCACGTGCATATTCGGCATCCGCGAGCGATGCATTCGCCTTCGCCTCATCGAGCGAGGCCGACAGACGATTCACCTGCGGCCGCAGCACCGAATCATCGAGCCGGGCGAGCAGCTGACCCTGACGCACGTGATCGCCGGCTTCGGCGTACACGGCTGAGATGCGGCCGGTTTCCCCTTCGGTGCCGATCGGCATGTCGTAGCGCGCGCTGATCGCGCCGGTGAAGGAGATCTTCGAGACGACGGCCTTCACGCCAGGCACGGTGGCATTGACCAGTGGCACAGCGCCTTCGGCCTGCGCGTGACCGCCGCCGATCTGCTGGATGAGTTTGACGCTGACGAGTGCCACTGCGGCGAGGATGAAGACGCCGACGCTGATGACGACCAGACGGCCGACACGGCTCGTAAATGGATTCTCCGGAGGCGCCTCGCCTTCCAGAGGCGTGTGGGCCTGGGTGTCGGGCAGCGGAACCGGGCTGGCGACCTGTTGATCCATGCCGAATCCCTGATTTACCGGTGCGATCGCAGCACGATCACGACCGATCCATGTCACTTGTTGCCCGCTCTGCGGCTCGGAGACTTCTTCTGGCTGTGCGCCCACGTTGCGTCCTGTCCGCGCGGATTGGGTTCAGACCCGCGGGATGTTGCAAAGTTTACTGATCGAGACACCGGATCCCTCTGATGCCGGCACCTCGGGCTACTGGTGTACTATATAACTATATCAGTGAATCGGTGTCAAGCGCTCCCTGCCGGCCGATTACCGGTTTCCCTGATCGAAGGAAGGCAGATTCTACGATGCGCGCCGCGGCAATATGGTTGCAAGATCCGCGGTGGCGAAGAACCGGTCGACTTCGGCGAGCTCGCCGGCGATCGCCTCGATCCACTGCGCGAGCTGCATGCGCGTCGCATCCGGCGCCGCGGATTCCATGAGCAGCGTGAGCTCGCGCAGGCGGCCGGCGCCCAGGTTCTCGCTCGCGCCGCGCAGCTTGTGGGCGGCACGTGTGAGCCGCGCCCGATCGCCGACGCCGCTTGCGCTGCGCATCTCGGCGAGCACCGCGGCGGAGCTCGATTTGAAGGTCGCGACCAGCTCGCGCATGAACGCACTGTCATCACCCGCAAGGCTCGCGAGCCGCGCCAGATCGATCGGTGCCTCGGACAGCTCCAGTCGCTCGCCGCGCGCGCCGGCCGCTTCGCGCGGGTCGCCGCCGACGAAACGCTCGAGCACCGCGCGCAGCTGATTCGGATCGAGAGGCTTGGCAAGCACGTCATCCATGCCGGCATCGAGGCAGCTCTGCATCTGCGCCGAGAGCACATTGGCCGTGAGGGCGACGATGGGGGTGCGGCGGCCGGTGCCCTCGCGCATGCGCAGCTGTCGCGTGGCACTCGGCCCGTCCATGACCGGCATCTGCATGTCCATCAGAATGAGATCGAAGTCCTCGCGCGCGCAGATCTCGAGCGCCTGCGCGCCATCGCCGGCCACACGCACCGTGCAGCCGAAGCGCTCGAGGAACTTCTCCGCGACCTTCTGATTGACCACGTTGTCCTCGACCACCAGCACGCGCCCTCCGACCCGCTGCGGTGCGGACGCCTTGCTCGGCGTCGCCGCCGGAATCTCCGGGAAGGTGCGCGCGTCCCAGTCTTCGCCCTGCGCCGCGCACACGTGCGCCACGCAGTCGCGCAGCTCGCCGCTGCGCACCGGCCGTGTGAGGCAGGCGGCGAAGCCCTGCTCGGCAAAGCGCGCCGGATCGCCCTTCTGATCCACGCATACCAGCAGCACGAGGCGCGTGCGCGCCAGCATCGGATCGGAGCCGATGAGCTCGCCCAGCTCCGCTCCGGTCACGCCGGGCATCTGCTGATCGATGAGCACCAGCTCATAAGGCCGCGTCGCCGCGGCCGCGCGCAGCATCGTCAGCGCCGCTTCCGCATCGGCCGCACTGTCGGCAATGAGGCCGCAGGCCGCCAGCTGGCGTACGAGCACGCCGCGCGCCAGCGGATGATCGTCCACCACCAGCGCGCGCCGCGCCAGGATCGCCGGCACCGGCGCGGGAGCGCGCGGCACCGGCACCGCGGTGGGCGGATAGGCGGCCGAGCTGACGAGTGGCAGCGTGAACCAGAAGGTCGAGCCTGTACCGAGCGTGCTCTCGACACCCACCTCACCGCCCATGAGCTCGACCAGGCGTTTGACGATCGACAGTCCCAGGCCCGAGCCGCCGAACTTACGGGTGGTGGAGGAATCCGCCTGCGTAAAGGGCTGAAACAGCGCGGCGCGCGCTTCCGGATCGATACCGATGCCGCTGTCACGTACTTCCAGGCGCACACACGGTGCCCCGGCCGCATCCCTCGAGAGCTGCGCCCGCAATACCACCTCGCCACGCGCGGTGAACTTCACGGCATTGCCCACCAGGTTCAGCAGACACTGGCGGATGCGCTGCGGATCCGAGCGCATCAGCACCGGAATCTGCTCATCGACGTCGACCACGAGCTCCAGACCCTTGGTCGCGGCGCCGAGCGCCAACATCGCGCCCACCTCCTCGACGTTGGCGCGCAGATCCATGTCGACGGATTCGATCTCGAGCTTGCCGGCTTCGATCTTCGAGAAATCGAGGATGTCGTTGATGATCGTGAGCAGCGACTGGGAGCTCGCACGGATCGCCTGCGCATATTCGCGCTGCACGCGCCCGAGCACAGTATCGAGCAGGAGATCGGTCATGCCGATGATGCCGTTCATCGGTGTGCGGATCTCGTGACTCATGGTGGCGAGGAACGCGCTCTTGGCGCGGCTCGCGGCCTCGGCGGCGGCGGTGGCGCGCAGCAGTGCCTCGCGCGCACTGCGCGACTCGGTCACGTCCTGAATGGAGCCGGAGGCGCGGCGTACCCTGCCGCTCTCATCGCATGCCGGGCTGCCGCGCATGCGAAACCAGCGGTACTCCCCGCTCTTCACCTTGATGCGCACTTCGTGGTCGATCGCGACTCCCCGGGCGAGGTATTCGCGCAGCAGATCGTGCGATCTCTGCAGGTCTTCCGGATGCATGTTGTCGGTGATGACGCTGCGCTCGGAAGTCAACTCCTCGTCGGCGTAACCCATGATCTCGAGCATGCGGGGCGAGCGCCAGTAACGCGGCTTGGGTCCTGTGAGATCGATCTCCCACAGACCGTCCTGTGTGCCCTGCACCGCGCGCTCGAAGCGCTGCTGCGCCTCGAGCAGCGCATCTTCGGCGAGCTTCTGCTCATGCACGTCCTGAACCGAGCCCGCGATGCGCACGGGCATGCCGCTGGCATCGCGCTCGGCGCGGCCGCGCATGCGAAACCAGCGGAATGAGCCATCCGCGATGCGCAGACGCTGGAAGTAGTCGAGCGGCGAGCCGCTCGCCATGTGGCGCTCGAACGCCTCGGCACCGACGTGCACATCATCGGGATGAGTCTGCTCGGCGGCACTCTCGAGCGTGCCCTGCAGCTGTGCGGCCGGGTGACCCAGCAGCGCCTGGAAGCTCGAGGAGTGCCAGCGCATGCGCTTCACCAGGTCAATTTCCCAGTGTCCCTCGAGGCTCGAGCGCGTGGCGCGCTCCAGGCGCGACTCGGCATCGCGAAGCTGCGCTGCGTGACGCTCGAGCTCGCTCGCGGCGGCGAGTTCCTCGGTGACGTCGCGGTCGGCGCCGATCGAGCGCACCGGCTTGCCGCTCGCATCGCGTTGCACGACGGCGTGCACTTCGATGTGGCGCACGCCACCGTCCGGCAGCACCCAGCGATAGCGCAGGTTGATCCGGTCATCGCCGCCCGGCGGAGCGGCGATGACCTTGCCGAGTACGGATTCGGAGTGCGCGGCATCATCGGGATGGATGAACGTCTTCAGGTACTCACGGCCGTTGATCCATTCGCGGCCGCCGAGGCGCTCGCGAAGCGGACTGCCCTCGAGCGCGGACAGCCGGTCGGTGGCGAAATCCCACTCCCACACCGACACGCGCGCGGAGCGTGTGGCAACCGCCAGACGCTCGAGCGCGTTGCGGTGCCGCGCCTCGGTGTGCAGGGTCAGGGCGATCATCGAGCGCAGTCGCGCAATGCTCGACAGCGCGATCGCCAGCAGGATGACGATGAGGGGTGCCTGAGAGATGAGCGCGGGCAGGAGCGAGCTGCGCGTCCCGAACACTGCGTGCGTGAGCGCGAGGCCGGCGGCGACCAGCGCCGTCACGATGCCGTCCCAGGCACTGGCCGACCACAGGCTCAGAAGCAAAGCGAGTACGTAGCCCACGGCGGCCACGCTGCCGAGCGAATAGCGTTGATCGAGCGCAAAGGTCGCGAGCGCCAGGCCAATCGCACAGGGCAATGAAACGCGCCGTGATGTCATGCTGGTCGTAAGGCCGCCGGTCGGTACGCTGTGACCGACTTCACGACTCCGCGTTTGCCTTAATGCAGCAAACCGCACGTGCGGCAGTTCGCACGCACGGGCGTCGTGATCCGGTCAGACCGGTTATCGGCGGAATTGGGGCAGGCTTGATGCCCGCCGGGCGCAAGTGGTGCCGGCTGAGGGAGTCGAACCCCCGACCCCATCATTACGAATGATGTGCTCTACCAGCTGAGCTAAGCCGGCGCCAAGGCGCGGGCGCGGATTCTACCGCAAAGCGCGAGGAATCAGGCAGTCGCGGCCTTGCGGCGCAGACGGATGACCAGGTCGATGCCGTCGAGCTCCATGCCGGGCGGCGGCTCAGGCAGGCGGCTGAAGGCCACCTCCGGCACCGGCACGTCGATGAGCATCCCGGTCTCGCGGTCCTGGAAGTGGTAGTGGGCCGCGATGTTGGAATCGAACCAGGTCCGGGCACCGTCGATCGACAGCTGGCGGATGACCCCGCGGGCGGCGAACAGGTTCAGCGTGTTGTAGACGGTCGCCTTGGAGACCCGGGCACCGGCGCTGCGCAGGCTGGCCAGGATCTGCTCGGCCGAGAGGTGCTGCGGGGAGGCGAGCAGCAGGGTTGCGATCTGGAGGCGCTGGGCCGTCGGCCGGATGCCGAATTCCGAGAGCCGGCGCGCATAGTCACAGGATTCCATGTGCACAGGATTATAACCACCCAGGCCCTATAGTGCGCACCATGGTCCAGGCCTCCGGCACGCGTATTTCCCGCACCGCCGTGCGACGCACGCTGACGGCCTTGGCCGTGATCGCCGTGCTCATCGGTCTGGGTGTGCCGTGGCATCGCATCCATGCGCTCAATGAGCGCCGGCTCGAGGCTGCCGCCGCGCTCGAAGCGATCCAGGCCGCGGAGGAAGATTTCCTCGTGAGCCACAACCGCTACAGCCGCGATCTTGCGCTGCCCTCCCCAGAGGGGCTGGGTCTTGCGAATCATTCCCGCGGCGGCCGATTTGCGCTCAGCGTCGAGCTCGCAAGTCCCGCCTCAGCGCTCGGCTTTAGTGCGCGGGCGCTCTCGAGCGAGGCCGCGGTACCGCCGGATCCGCTGTGTCACAGCTTCACGCTCAACCAGAACGGAATACGCGGCGCTCTCGATGCCGCCGGTGCCGATCACACCGCCGAGTGCTGGCCGCGCGAGCCTTAGGGGCGCGGGCGCCGCAGCTCGCGTGGCAGCGCGAACACGACGTGCTCCTCGCGGCCACTTATTTCCTGCGGCACCTGGGCGCCCCAGCTGCGCAACTGCTCGAGCACCTGCCGCACGAGCACCTCGGGTGCTGAGGCTCCGGCCGTGAGCCCGACGCTCGATCGGCCCGCAAACCATTCCTGGCGCAGATCCGCGGGCCCATCCACCAGATAGCCGGGGATCCCGGCGCGTGCGGCGAGCTCGCGCAGGCGATTGGAGTTCGAGCTCGAGCTCGAGCCCACCACGATCAGGATGTCGCAGCGCTCGAGCAGGCGCTTGACCGCATCCTGGCGATTCTGGGTCGCGTAGCAGATGTCTTCCTTGCGCGGCGTGGCGAGTCCCGGAAAGCGCGCGCGCAGCGCGGCCACGATCGCCGCAGTGTCATCCATCGAGAGCGTGGTCTGGGTGACGAACGCGAGCCGCGCCGGATCGCGTACCTTGATCTGCTGCGCATCCTCGACGTTCTGCACCAGCCACATGTGCCCGCCGAAGGAGGTATCGAAACGTCCGAGCGTGCCCTCCACTTCCGGATGGCCTTCGTGGCCGATGAGGATCACGTCACGTCCCTCGCGCGCGTAGCGCTGCACTTCCATGTGCACCTTGGTCACCAGGGGACAGGTGGCATCGAATACGGTGAGGCCGCGCTCCTGGGCGTTGCGCTCCACCGCGCTCGAGACGCCGTGGGCGGAGAAGATCACGGTCGCGCGATCGGGCACTTCGGCCAGCTCCTCGACGAAGATCGCACCGAGCTCGCGCAGCCGCCCGACGACATGGCGGTTATGCACAACCTCGTGGCGCACGTAGATCGGCGCGCCGAAGAGCTCAATCGCCCGCTCGACGATCTCGATGGCCCGGTCGACGCCGGCGCAAAAGCCGCGCGGGTTGGCGAGCAGTACCTGCATCAGCGCGGCTTGCGGCGCTGCTCGAGCAGCGCTTCGAGAATGAGCAGCACCGCACCCACCGTAATCGCAGAGTCGGCGACGTTGAACGCCGGGAAGCGCGATTCGTGCCAGTGCACCTCGATGAAGTCCACGACGTGTCCTAATTGCAGCCGGTCGATGAGATTACCCAGATCGCCCGCGAGTATGAACGCAAGCGCGCAGGCGAGCAGCCTCTGGTTGCGCCCGTCGAGGCGCCGCAGCCACACCAGGATGCCGATGCCGACCGCGATAGCGAGTGCGGTGAAGAACCAGCGCTGCCAGCCGGACGCATCCGCGAGCATGCTGAAGGCGGCGCCCGGGTTATAGCGCAGCGTGAGGTTGAGCACGGGCAGGAGGGTCAGATTCTCCCCCGGCGCGAAATGCGCACTCACCCAGGCCTTGGTCAGCTGATCGAGCAGCACCACGGCCGCCGTGAGCCACAGCCATCGCCAGCCGCCCAGCTTCATGTGAAACGCCTCGTCTCACCGCTCCCGGCGAGGTTGGTGATACAGCGCCCGCAGAGCTCGGGATGCTCGGCGCTCGCGCCCACGTCCGGCAGCCGATGCCAGCAGCGCACGCATTTGGCGGCGCTGGTGGCCTTGACCGCGATCCAGACCCCTTCGTGACCGAACTCCTGCGCCGCCACCGCTTCCGGCGGCGCCTCCGAGACGCGGTGCACGCGCGCCTGCGAGGTGATGAGGAAGAACCGCAGCTCATCCCCGAGCGCATGACAGCGCGCGTATTGCGCGGGCACGCAGTACACGTCGACTTCGGCATCGAGCGGTGCCCCGATCGCCCCGGCATCGCGCAGCTTCTCGAGCTCCTTCTGCACGTCGCGCTTCAGGCCCATGAGCGCGGTCCAGTCGATCGTGTGCGGCTCGCCCTCCGGCAGCTCGTGCCAGGTCGAGAGGAACACGGATTCGGCGCGGGCAGCGGGCATACAGGCCCAGATCTCCTCGGCCGTGAAGGACAGGATCGGCGCCAGCCAGCGCACCATGCTTTCGGTGATGTGATAGAGCGCGGTCTGCGCCGAGCGGCGCGCGGCGCTCGCGGCTGCAGTGGTGTAGAGCCGGTCGCGCACGATGTCCAGATACACCGAGCTTAAGTCCACGATGCAGAAGTTGTGGACCTTGTGATAGATGAGATGGAAGGCGTACTGACGGTAGGCCTCGATCACCTCGCCCTGCAGCTCGCGCGTGCGCGACAGCGCCCAGCGGTCCAGCGCGACCATCTGCGCCGGGTGCACCGCGTGCTGCTTCGGATCGAAGCCATCGAGATTGCCGAGCAGGAAGCGCACGGTGTTGCGGATGCGCCGGTAGGCATCGGCCGCGCGCTGCATCAGCGCATCCGACACGCTCATCTCATTCGCATAGTCCGTCGCCGCCACCCAGAGGCGCAGCACATCGGCGCCGAGCGTGCTCACCACTTTCTGCGGCAGCACCACGTTGCCTTCAGACTTCGACATCTTGCGGCCCGACTCATCCACGGTGAAGCCGTGCGTGAGCACACCCTTATAGGGCGCACGCTCGTAGAGCGCCTCGGACATGAGGAGCGAGCTGTGGAACCAGCCGCGGTGCTGATCCGAGCCTTCGAGATACAGGTCCACCGGTGCGGCGATCTCCGGGCGCATCGCCCCCACGCACTCGAAGGAGACGCCCGAGTCCGCCCACACGTCCATCACGTCGGTGAGCTTACGGTACGAGCTCGCCTCATCGCCCAGCAGTTCTCTGGGCTCCAGCGCGAACCACGCATCGATCCCCCCCTTTTCCACGCGCGCGGCGACCGCCTCGATCAGCTCGAAGGTGCGCGGATGCAGCTCGCCGCTCTCCTGATGCACGAACAGTGGCAGCGGGACTCCCCAGGTGCGCTGGCGCGAGATGCACCAGTCGGGCCGGTTTTCGATCATGCCGGTGATGCGCTGCTCACCCCACGCCGGAGTCCAGCGCACCGTCTTGATGTCGCGCAACGCATGCGCACGCAGTCCCTTGCGCTCCATGCTGATGAACCACTGCGGCGTGGCGCGGAAAATGACGGGTGTCTTGTGGCGCCAGCAGTGCGGGTAGCTGTGGCGGTAGGGCTCCTCGTGCAGCAGCCGGCCGCGCTCCTTCAATGCGGCGATGAGGACGGGGTTCGCCTCGTCCACTTTCAGGCCCGCGACGAGCGCAGTGTCGGGCAGGAAGCGGCCGTCGTTGCCGACGGGATTCACGACCGGCAGCCCGTACCGCTGCGCGACGATGAAATCCTCATGGCCGTGGCCCGGTGCGGTGTGCACCGCCCCGGTGCCGGCATCGAGCGTGACATGCTCGCCCAGAACCACCGGCACTTCGCGCGGCTGGAACGGATGTGCGAGCCGCAGTCCCTCGAGCGCACGGCCCGGAAACTCGGCGAGCACGCGCGCGGCGGTGAGCCCGAAGCGCGCCAGCGCCGCCGCCTGCAACTCCGCGGCCAGCACCAGCTGCGCACCGCTCGTCGTCTGCACGAGCACGTAGCGGAAGTGATCGCGCACCGCCACCGCCTGATTGGCCGGCAGTGTCCAGGGCGTGGTGGTCCAGATGACGACATCGACGGGCGTTGAGGCCAATGAGCCCACGGCCAGTCCGATGCGCCGCTCGAGTCCGGTGTTGTCGATGACGCGGAACGCGACATCCACCGCCTGTGAGGTGCGCTCCTCATATTCGACTTCGGCCTCCGCGAGCGCCGAGCGGCAATCGAGGCACCAGTGCACGGGCTTCACGCCCTGGTAGACGTGTCCGCCCTGCAGGATGCGGCCGAAGACGCGGATCTGCCCCGCCTCGTAGCGTGGATCCATCGTCGCGTAGGGATGATCCCAGTCGCCGAAGACGCCCAGGCGGATGAAGTCGGCGCGCTGCAGCTCGATCTGCTGCGCGGCGAAGGCGCGACAGGCGGCGCGAAACGCGGCCGCATCGAGTTTCTGTCCGGGGCGGCCGTGCTTCTTCTCCACCTGCTGCTCGATCGGCAGTCCGTGGCAGTCCCATCCCGGGATGTAGGGCGAATCAAACCCATCCAGCGTGCGCGACTTGACGATCACGTCCTTCAGGATCTTGTTGATCGCATGCCCGAGGTGGATGGCGCCGTTCGCGTACGGCGGGCCGTCGTGCAGCACAAAGCGTGGCCGGCCCGCGCCCGCGGCGCGAATCTTTCCGTAGAGGTTCCCCTCCTGCCAGCGCCTGAGTGTCGCGGGCTCGCGCTGCGCCAGATCCGCCTTCATCGGAAAGCGCGTTTGCGGGAGATTGATCGTCTGCTTGTAGTCGGCCACGGGTTCCTCGGATTACACCTGCAGAATGCGGCGCGCGTCAGCCTCATCGCGCCGCATCTGCACCACCAGCTCATCGAGCGATGCGAAGCGCGCCTCCTCGCGCAGCTTCGCCACGAACTCCACCTCGATCTCGCGGCCGTACAGGTCGGCATCGAAATCGAAAATATGCGCCTCGAGCAACGGCTCGAGCCCCGCAACCGTCGGCCGCGTGCCCAGGCTCGCCACACCTGCGCGCGGCTGCGGCGCTGCGCCGTGCACTCGCACGGCGAATATGCCCTGCAGCGCGGCGCGCCGGCGGCCCAGGCGCAGATTCGCCGTCGGAAAACCGAGCTTGCGCCCGAGCCTGCGGCCGGCCTCGACACGTCCGCGCATCGAATACGGCCGCCCGAGCCAGCGTGCGGCCTGGGCGAGCTCACCGCGCGCCAGCGCCTCGCGGATGGCGCTGCTGCTGACCCGCACGCCATCGACCTGCACGGGAGGCAGCACGTCCACCTCAAACCCCAGCCGCGCACCCGAGGCCTGCAGCGTCGGCACGCTCGCCGCGCCATCGCGGCCGAAGCGAAAGTCATGGCCCACGACCACCACCGCCGGAGCCAGGTGCCGCGCGAGCAGCTGCGCAAATTCCGCGGCCGGCTGGCTCCTCAGGCTCTCGCCGAAGCGCAGCAGCCACATATAGTCCAGACCGGTCGCGCTCAGCAGCCGCCAGCGCTCCCGGAAGGAGGTGAGCCGGGACGGCGGCGCCGCCGGCGTCAGGTATTCACGCGGCATGGGCTCGAACGTCACCATCAGCGTCGGGCGCGCAAGCCGCGCAGCGTGGCCACGCAGCCGTTCGAGCAGTGCGCGATGGCCGAGGTGAAGGCCGTCGAAGGTCCCGATCGTGACGGCACATCCGCGCTCGCTCGCGCGCAGGTTCAAAGATCCGCGTATGAGCTGCATGAGCGCCAAGCCACGAACGCCGGTTCGCAGGAGTATAGGGTAAGTCCCGGGCGGCGTTGACAAGGCAGGGGCCGGTGCCCAAACTACCGCGCCCCGCTCGGCCCCCCGTGCCCGGCGGCTTCAAGGAGAGGCTCTTTGGCCAATACGAAATCAGCGGAAAAAGCCGCACGCCAGGCGGAAAAGCACCGCGCCCGTAATGTCGCTCTGCGCTCGCGCATGCGCGCCGCGGTGCGCAAGGTGACCGCCGCCGTCGCCACCGGTAACAAGGACGCCGCCACGGCGAGCTACAAGGAAGCGGTGCCGCTCATCGACACGCTGGTCAACAAGCAGATCGTTCATCGCAACAAGGCCGCCCGCCACAAGAGTCGTCTGTCCGCGCGCATCCGCGCGATGAGCTAAGAGGCTTCGCTCTCGCGCGCCTGAGCCGCGCTCTTCTCCAGCTCCGTCATCACTGCGCCGGCGAGCTCCCGCGTCCCGGCGCCCGTCGCCGCCGAAATCAGGAAGTGCGGACCGCGGTAACGCAGGCGCCGCACGATCTCGCGCGCCCGCTTCTCCGCCTCCTCGGGCGTGAGCAGATCGGCCTTGTTGAGCACCAGCCAGCGCGGCTTCTTCGCCAGGTCACCGCCGAATTTCTTCACCTCGGCCACGATCGCGCGCGCGTCGCGCACCGGGTCCGCCTCCGGATCGAGGGGGGCAATGTCGACCAGGTGCAGCAGCACCCGGGTGCGCTGCAGGTGTTTTAAGAAGCGGATGCCGAGGCCGGCGCCTTCGGCAGCCCCCTCGATGAGGCCGGGAATGTCCGCCATCACGAAGCTGCGGTGCAGGCCCACCGCCACCACCCCCAGGTGTGGGTAGAGCGTGGTGAAGGGATAGTCGGCGACCTTGGGACGCGCGGCGGAGACGGCCCGGATGAGGGTGGATTTGCCGGCGTTCGGCAGTCCGAGGAGCCCCACATCGGCCAGCACTTTGAGCTCGAGTTCCAGCGCGCGCTTCTCTCCCGGCAGGCCGGGACCGAACTGACGCGGAGCGCGGTTGGTGCTCGATTTGTAGCGCGTGTTGCCCCAGCCGCCCTTGCCACCGCGGGCGACGAGGAGGCTCTCTCCCTCGCGCGTCAGGTCGCCCAGCTCCTCGCCGGTATCCGCATCGCGCACCAGGGTGCCGACCGGCACCGGCACGTGCAGATCCTCGCCCGCGGCGCCGGTGCAGTCCTGGCTCGAGCCCGCCACGCCATGCGGGGCACGATAGGTGCGCTCGACCCGGTAGTCGGCCAGCGTGTTGATCCCGGGGACGGCATCGAGATAGACGCTGCCGCCGTGGCCGCCGTCGCCGCCATCAGGACCTCCGAAGGGCACGAACTTCTCGCGCCGGAAACTGGTGCTGCCACGGCCTCCGTGGCCGGCCTGCACCTTGATCCGGGCTTCATCGACGAATTTCATGCAGGTCCGCGCACAAGCTGGCGTGCGCGGTCCGCGCCAGCGGCGCGGGACGCGCTCAGCCGGATTCCGGCACCACGCTCACGAACAGGCGCTGCTCGGCGCCCTTCTTCTTGAATTCCACGCGGCCGCTCACCTTGGCGAACAGGGTGTGGTCAGTGCCGACGCCCACGTTCGCGCCCGCCTTCATCGGCGTGCCGCGCTGGCGCACGAGAATATTGCCTGCGGCGACGAGCTCGCCGCCGAAACGCTTCACACCCAGCCGTTTGGAGTGCGAATCGCGGCCGTTGCGCGTGCTGCCGCCTGCCTTTTTATGTGCCATGACTCAATATCCTCATTCAGCCGGCGTTGATGTCGGTCACCTTCACTTCGGTGAACGACTGCCGGTGGGCCTTCTGCCGCAGATAGTGCTTGCGGCGGCGAAACTTCACGATCGAGACCTTGCCGCCCTTGCCGTGGCGCACGACGGTCGCGACGACCTTACTGCCGGCGACGCGCGGCTTGCCGAGCTTCACGTCGGCGCCTTCGCCGACGAGCAGCACTTCGCCGAACTCGACGGTGGAGCCCGGCTCGGCGTCGAGCTTTTCAACGCGCAGCACGGCGTCCTTGGTGACCCGATACTGCTTGCCGCCTGTGGCGATAACCGCGTACATCGTTGGAAGCCCTTGGTTCGAAAGGCCGCGCATTCTACGCAGGGCCACCCGGTGGGTCAAACCGGGCTTTCTTCTTACGCGACTTGCACTTACGGCAACCGCCGGCGCCTTCGCGGGCGGTTCTCCGCGCGGCGTGACTCGGCTAGGATGCGGGACCCGAATAGCCCGCCCTGTCCGTCCATGACCCTAGATGACATCCGTGCCCTCGTGCGCGCCGACTTAGGCTCGGTCGATGATGTCATCCGTGCGCGCCTGAAGAGCGAAGTGGTCCTGATCGACCGGGTCGCCGAACACATCATCTCGGGTGGCGGCAAGCGCCTCCGTCCGCTGCTCGTGGTGCTCGCCGGACGCGCCTGCGGGCATACCGGCCATAGCCATGTCGAGGCCGCGGCCTTCATCGAGTTCATCCACACCGCGACGCTCCTGCATGACGATGTGGTCGACGGCTCCTCGATGCGCCGCGGCCGCGATACCGCCAACGAGGTGTTCGGCAATCAGGCAAGCGTGCTCGTCGGCGACTTCGTCTACTCGCGCGCCTTCCAGATGATGGCCGCCGTGAACTCGCCCCGCATCATGGAGATTATGGCCGATGCGACCAACGTGATCGCCGAGGGCGAAGTGCTGCAGCTGATGAATGCGCACGACCCGGAGACGACCGAGCAGCGCTATCTCGAGGTGATCTATCGCAAGACCGCGCGGCTGTTCGAGGCCGGAGCGGAAGTCGCGGCGGTGCTCTCCAACTGTCCGATCGCCACCCAGCGCAGCCTCGCGCGCTACGGCAGACATCTGGGGACGGCGTATCAGCTGGTGGACGACGTGCTCGACTTTCGCTCAAATCCCGCCGAGCGCGGCAAAAACCTGGGCGATGATCTCGCCGAAGGCAAGCCCACGCTACCCCTGATCCACGCGCTGCGCGGTGCCCGCGAGAGCGAGCGCGTTCTGATCCGCACCGCCATCGAGCAGGGCGGCCTCGCGCAGCTCGAGCCGATCATCGCCGCCATCGACTCCAGCGGTGGACTGGAATATGCGGCGGCGCTGGCGCGCAGAGAATCCAACGCCGCACTCGCGGCGCTCGAGGTGCTGCCCGACTCCACTTACAAAGAGGGGCTCGCGGCGCTCGCGCGCTTCGCGGTAGAGCACACGACCTGAGCGCGGCACGATCGCGTGCGCTGCCTCAAAAGGTAAGGAGCATTCCGTCCCAGCTCTGGCGCCACTGGTATCGCATTTGGCGCTCCTTCAACGGCGTCAGATCCCACTTGAGATTCGAGGCACAGGAGATTGCCGTCGACTGATCCCGTACCGCGCCGGTGAAATTGCCGAGATGGGCCTTGGCCGCCGCGCGAATCTCATACTGTGCCGGATCATCGCC
The DNA here is from genome assembly GCA_035517435.1 of Steroidobacteraceae bacterium. Classification (GTDB taxonomy): domain Bacteria; phylum Pseudomonadota; class Gammaproteobacteria; order Steroidobacterales; family Steroidobacteraceae; genus JASHUC01. The sequence continues at coordinate 55,133 of DATIYV010000049.1, forward strand.
GGAGCGGACGAAGACCTGGTCGAGGAGCTGCAGCGCGCGGGTCGGATCGCGCACGTCCGGAAATGGCGCCGCGGCCAGCAGCGCGGCGAGATACAGCTTGCCATCGCGGCTGCCGTGCGCCGCGGCACGCTCCAGCCAGACTATCGCGCGCTTCACGTCATCGCTTCCGGGCGTGCCCCGCAGCAGATAGCCTGCAAGCGTCACCTGCGCATTGGTTTCATCGGCGGCCGCCGCCTTCTGCAGCCAGGTGACCGCCTTGTTCACGTCGCAGTGACACGAGCGACCGGTGAGCAGATTCAAGCCGAGCTTGAACTGCGCGAAGGGCGCTCCGGCCTGAGCCGCGCGAACGAACCACGGCATCGCCTCATTGCTCTTCGCCTGAAACTGCGGCATCCCCTCGAGCAGCATGCCGTAGAGCATTTCGGAGGAAACGTTGCCGTTTTCGGCTTCGGCGCGGATCTTTGCCGCGAATCGGTTCAGATCCGAATACTCATCGTTCGAAGCATTGTCGATAATGAAGCGGTAGAAAGTCGTGTACGTACAGGCCACGGGTTTGCCCGCGTCTTCTCCCGGGTAAAACCACGACCGCATGAGGCTCCAGCGCGCCGTTTCCTCGAACTGCCCCTTCGGTACGGCGTAGATAATCCGCACGTTCCGCGCACGTCCGTCAGGCAGCACCGTCACCTGTGCCATCAGGGATCCCTGAATCCCACGCCGCAGCGGCTCGTCGGGATAGCTTGCCATCCGGATTTCGCGCACTTTGCAGCGTGCGTGACCCTCGTCATCTCCCGTGACGAGCACCCGCGGCAACAGGCGCTCATCGAGCGCCGCATGACTGTATTCGTCGTGGATTTCCTGCGCGATCTTCAACGATAAGGGTGTTAACTGATCCCGGATCGAATCCGCCAGGGGCTGCGCTTTGGCGTAGCCGTTCTCTGCGGCCAGTTGCGCCCAGGCGAATGCATAGACGCGATTTTCCCGGGTCCCCTGCCCCTTCGCGTACATGACCGCGAGATTGAATTGAGCAATCGGCTGACCGAGCTCGGCCATTTCCCGGAACGCATTGAAAGCAGCGTCGTACTGCCCCTTGTCGTAGGCAGACTGCGCCTCTTCGAACCCTGCGCGGGATGCGCTCGGAGCAAGCAACCCGAGAGACAGCACCGCCGCGATGAATAAACCCAGGCGCGAAATTCGGCATGTGGAATTGCGCATCAGTGTCCCCACGCGCGAGCTTAAACGAAGCGGGCATTGGCTCGACAGAGGGTGCTATTCTCTGAGTCGCCGCCGGGGGACGGAGGTATTCAATGCGTCGCTCTTTATTGATAGTTGCGATCGGTTGGTTGTCGCTCGCGGCCGGCTGCATGAACGCACCGGATGGCAGCGGCAAGTCCAACGCAGTCAACGGAAACGTCACGCCCGCCCCATCCGGTGGCGCCTCGACGGTCAACGGCTCGATTCATGTCCCGGCGGGACAGCCCAGCGGCAATGTGTCGACGGTGAACGGCTCGATCCAGATCGATCCAAACGCGCAAGTTGAGAATGCCGCGGCCGTGAATGGCGGCATCAGCGTCGGTGCTCACGCCACGGCCTCGGCCCTGAACACGGTCAATGGCGGCATCAGCCTCGAGGAAGGTGCGCGTGTTGGAAAGACCGTGACCAGCGTGAACGGCACACTGACGCTGCAGGACGGCGCCGACATCACAGGCGCTCTCGCCAACGTGAACGGTCGCATCAGCCTCACCGCAGCGCACGTCGGCGGCGGCATCAAGACGGTGAACGGCGATATCGATGTGGGTAAGAACTCCCACGTCGAGGGCGGCATTCACGTCGAGAAGGCCGGTAATTCCTGGTTCGGTGGCGGCGGCTCGGGCACGCCTCCGCGCATCGTGATCGGCCCCGGCGCCGTCGTGCAGGGCGATCTGCGATTCGATCGGGAAGTGAAACTCTATGTGAGCGACACGGCGCAGATCGGACAGGTCATCGGCGCCACCGCTGTTAAGTTCTCCGGCGACAATCCGCCGAGCTGACGCCTCGTCCCCGGGGTCGCTTGACCCCCAGGGGTTCGATTGAACCCCTGGGGGTCATAAAGTAGACTGCGCGGCCCGCGTCCGACCCGCCTTTCCCTCGCGTTTTCGGGGTGTAGCTCAGCCTGGTAGAGCACTACGTTCGGGACGTAGGAGTCGCAGGTTCAAATCCTGTCACCCCGACCAATAAAATCAACGACTTAGTATCACTCTACGAGCCTGTGACAGCCGCCGAGTGCCCTCGG
>DATIYV010000050.1:0-4257 GCA_035517435.1 Steroidobacteraceae bacterium
GCTGAGCTTCTACGGCGAGCTTCGGGCTCGCAGCTGGCGCTACTGGGCGCACGCGGCGACCCTCGGTGCGCTGGGCATCGCCGTCTACCTCTACTGGCCGCGCTGAAGGCCCGGCCTGCCCCTCAGGCGCGTCGGCGGCTGGTGCGGCTCCACACGTCGCGTACGCCGCTGGTGTGGGTGTCGTAGGGATCGTAGCCCCGGCGTTCCTGGCTCACGGCCAGTTCCTCGAGCAGGGCCAGCCGGATGCGGCTGATCGATTCGGTTCCGGCGGCCCGCGGCGCGGATGAAGTTTCCGGCTCGGGTGCGCGCTCGCTTCCCGGCAAGCGGTCGTCCACGTCTATCCCCGTCAATTTGTAGCACTCACTGGCCGGCTCTTGGGCCGGTATGTACTACGTAGGATGTCACACGGGGTGCGCGCGGTTTGAGACCCAGGTCACAGTCCCGTCCGGGCGGGGCGCCGGCAGCGGACTTAATGCAGAGGCGGGGGCGGCGGCGGCTCCGGCTCGCCGCGGGCCCGGAACAGCCGGATCAGTCCGCGCAGCAGCAGCAGCAGGAAGTAGGGGCCGATCGCGACGTACCAGAAGGCGAACGAGCCGGAGGCGAGGCCGCGGAAGAACTGACCCCACAAGGCGCCCACGCCCCCGGGCGTGTAGGGGCCGAGCACGCGCGTGCCGATCAGCCAGATGAGCGGCGGCATCACCACGAACCCGAGAATCAGTGCAACGCCGATCCAGATGAGCTCGCGGCGCACCGGCGGGGAGACGGCCAGGACTTCTCGAGGACTCGATGACATAGGCAGGCCGGGCATAATAGCCGCCGCTATGGAAAAAATCCGTGCAGCCGTCGTGGGCGTGGGCTATCTGGGGCGCTTCCACGCGCAGAAGTACGCACAGCTGCCGGGCTGCGAGCTGGTCGCGGTGGTGGATGTGAATGCGGAAGTCCGCGAGCGCGTCGCCACCGAGCTCGGCACCCGAGCCGTCGCCGATTACCGCGAGCTCATCGGCAAGATCGATGCCGTGAGTGTCGCGACACCCACGCCGCTGCACGCGCCAGTTACGCGCGACTTCCTCATGGGCGGTGCGCACGTGCTGGTCGAAAAGCCGATCACCGAGACCATCGTGGAAGCCCGCGAGCTGATCCGCCTCGCCGCGCAGGCGAAGCGCATCCTGCAGGTCGGTCACCTCGAGCGCTTCAACTCCGCGATCCTGGCAGCCGAGCCGTACCTGAGGTCGCCGCGCTTCATCGAGTGCAACCGCCTCGCCCCGTATCGCGAGCGCGGCACCGATGTGAACGTCGTGCTCGATCTGATGATCCACGACATCGACATCGTGCAGACCATCGTCGACTCACCGATCGCCTCGATCGATGCGGTGGGCACGCCGGTGTTCTCCGATGAGATCGACATCGCCAATGCGCGCATCCGATTCGAGAACGGCTGCGTCGCCAATGCCACGGCGAGCCGCGTGAGCCTGAAAACGGAGCGCAAGCTGCGCGCGTTCTCCCCGGCGGACGGCACTTACCTCTCGATCGATCTGCAGCAGAAGATCATGACGCTGATCCGCAAGCGACCCGGGGGGCTCGCCCCCGGTGAGCTGCCGGTCACGATCGAGGAGCAGAACTTCGATCAGGGCGATGCACTCAAAGCGGAGATCGAGTCCTTTGTGTCCTGCATCCGCAGCGGACAGCCTCCCGTGGTGAGTGGCGAAGCGGGCCTCAGGGCGCTCGAGACGGCCACGCGCATCACAGAGCAGGTGCAGCATAGCCTCGCACGGGCCACTTGATTTCCGGTCCCGGCGCTCCACATAAACGCCATGGACACTCAACTACTGCAGCTCACTCCCCGCACGGCAGGGCTCGAGATCGACCTCATCGGCGATCTCGCCTGTCCGTGGTCCTACCTCGCCAAGCACAACCTCGAGCAGGCGCTCACGAGCTTCTACGGCTCGGGCGATCGGATCGTGCGCTGGCACGGACTGCCCCTGGGCGGTGCCGTGGGCAGCGCCGGCCCCAGTGGCCGCTCGGTCAGCTGGCGCGATCACTTCGCGACCCGGCTGGCACCCGGCGCGAGCATCATCGAGGCGCAGGCGGAGCTCAAGACCGCAGGCGAGGCCATGGGTGTCAGCTTCGATTTCGAGCGCATCGGCGTGCTCCCCAACACCCGGGAAGCAAACCGCCTGGTGAGCCTGGCCTCGCGCGATGGGCGTCAGAGCGAGGCGATCGAGGGGCTGTTTCGCGCCTTCTTCGAATCCGGCGCGGATCTCTCCGATCACCTGGTGCTCGCGGAGCTGGCGCGGAAGTGGAGCTTGCCGGCCGACACGCAGACGGCGTTTGCCGACGTGTCGCAGGGACGCGATGAAGTGGCGGCCGATGAGCAGCGGCTGCGCACGCTGGGCGTGAGCAACGTGCCGAGCGTGGTGATCAACGGGCGGGTGCTGGTGCAGGGCCCGGCCGATGCATCGACCTACGTGAAGGCACTCGATCAGGCACTGTTCGGCGAGATGCCGGCCACGCGCAGCCGACGCCAGCTTCACTGATCCCAGCGCCCACGGTATCGTGGCGCATGCTCGAGTCGGGCCTTCTTACCGATCTGCGCGCCATCGTCGGCGATGCGGGACTCATCACCGGCGAGCGCGTGCGCGAGCGCGCCATCGACATCAACGGCCATGTGGCCAAGGCGACGGCGATGGTGCGGCCGCGCTCGACCGCTGAAGTGTCCGCTGTCATGCGGTTGTGCCATGCGCGCCATCAGCCCGTCGTGCCGCAGGGCGGGCGCACCGGCTTGGTCGACGGCACGCTCACGAGCGAGCGCGACCTCATTCTCTCCACCGATCTCATGAACCGCATCGAGCGCGTCGATGTGCCCGGACGCACCATGCGGGTGGAGTCGGGCGTCATCCTGCAGCGTGCCCAGGAGGAGGCGGAGCGGCACGAGCTCATGTTCCCGCTCGATCTGGGCGGGCGCGGCAGCTGCACCATCGGCGGCAACATTGCCACCAACGCGGGCGGGGTGCGCGTGGTGCGTTTCGGCATGATGCGAGCGCTGGTACTCGGGGTGGAGGCGGTGCTCGCCGATGGCACGGTGCTGTGCTCGCTTAACCGCATGCTGAAGAACAATGCGGGCTATGACTTGAAGCAGCTCTTCATCGGCAGCGAGGGCACCCTCGGCATCGTCACCCGCGCCGATCTGCGGCTCGTGGCGCGGCCGCGCAGCACCAGCACCGCCTTTGTCGCCTGCCGTGACTTCGCCGCGCTCGTCAAAGTGCTCGGCCTCATGGACTCGAGGCTGTCCGGGCAGTTGAGTGCCTTCGAGGCGATGTGGCCGGAGTTCTATGACACCGTGACTTCCCCGCGAGCCGGGCATGCGGCCGTGCTGCCGCGCGGCTACGGCATCTATGGCCTCATCGAATCGCTGGGCTCGGATCCGCAAGCCGATCAGGCGCGCCTGGAGCAGGCGCTGGAAGCGGCCTTTGAGCAAGACCTGATCGTGGATGGAGTGATCGCGAAATCCGAGAGCGAGCGTCAGGCGATCTGGGCGCCGCGCGATGATCCCTGGCAGGTGCCGCAGCAACACGGCCTCACGTTCAATTTCGATGTGAGTCTCGCGATCGAAGATATGGAGGCGTATCTCGCTGGCCTGCGGCGCGAGGTGGCGCGGCGCTTCGCGGATTCGAAGCTGTTCGCCTTCGGTCACATTGCCGACGGCAACCTGCACGTCATCGTGGCACCGGGCAGCGCCGGCGGCGCGAGCCGCGAAGCGGTGGAGGACACGGTGTACGAGCCGCTGCGCGCGATCGGTGGCTCGATCGCCGCCGAGCACGGCATCGGCCTCGAGCGTCTCACGCACCTTGGCATCTCGCGCACGCGCGAGGAGATCGACACCATGCGGCTCCTCAAGCGGGCACTTGATCCGCGCGGCATCCTCAATCCCGGCAAGGTCGTCGGATGAGCGCCGCCCCTCCGGCGCATTTCACGCGCACCGCCCGCGTGGTCACGGTCGCGGCGGTGCAGCTCTCCTTCGACTGGAATCTCGAGTCGAATCTCGCGCGCTGCGAGCGCGCGGTGCGCGAAGCGGCCGGCAAGGGCGCGCAGATCATCCTGCTGCCGGAGCTGTTCGAGACGCCGTATTTCTGCATCGAGCAGGATGCGCGGCACCTCTCGCTCGCGCGGACGCTGGAAGAGAGTGTCGCGGTGCGGCACTTCAGCGGCATCGCGCGCGAGCTCGGCGTGGTGCTGCCAGTCAGCTTCTTTGAGCGCGAG
>DATIYV010000051.1:0-95455 GCA_035517435.1 Steroidobacteraceae bacterium
CTCGTACTCACCGGGATTGAGACGCTGCGCGCACAGGGCGAGGCGACCGGCGGTGATTCGACCATTGCCGTGTTTGATCTCGAGCGCGCGCTGGCCCCCGATTACAACCAGCTCGCCACTGCGTTGCTCGAACGCTTCGGCCGCCTCGACGGGCTGCTGCACAGCGCCGCGATCCTGGGCACGCTCGCGCCGGTGGAGCACTACGACGTGCCGACCTGGTGCCGGGTGCTGCACGTGAATCTCACCGCGGCATTTGCGCTCACGCAGGTACTCCTGCCCGCGCTCAAGCAGTCCGCGGACGCCGCGGTGCTGTTCAGCTCCTGCGATGTCGGCCGCGCAGCGCGCGCCTACTGGGGCGCCTACGCGGTCTCCAAGTTCGGCATCGAGGGCCTGACGCAGGTGCTGGCGGCCGAGCTGAGCGGCATCACCAGGATTCGCGTCAATGCCCTGGATCCCGGCCGGGCGCGGACGCGCCTGCGGCGCGAGGCCTATCCGGCGGAAGTGGCCGATGAGTTGCCGCTGCCGGAGAGCCTGACCGCCCCGTACCTCGCGCTCCTGGGTCCGGCAAGTACCGGCATCACGGGTCGGAGCTTCGCTCGCTCTTAGTACCCAGGAGCGTGTCGAGCTCCACTGCCGTCAGACGGCGGAACTGACCGCGCGCGAGGCTGCGTTCGAGTGCGATATTGCCGAGCCGGGTGCGCAGAATCCGGCTCACGAGCGCACCGGTGCGCTCGAACAGCTGGCGCACATCCTTGCCGCTCGCTCCGCGTGTGATGAGCGTGTACCAGCGGTTACTGCCCTCGCCGCCCTCGGCATCGAGCCCGAGCACGGCAATGGTCTCGCCGCTGTCCAGCGCACCCTCGCGCACCCGCGCCAACTGCTCCTCCTCGAGCTCGCCGCGCACGCGAACGCTGAAGGCCGTCTCCAGATGCTGTACCGAGCGCTGCAGCTGCTGCGCGAGCGCGCCGTCGGCGGTGACCAGCTCGAGTCCGCCGTCGACCCGCGGCATGGGACTTACGGCGATGAAGCGCCGGCCGGCCCCGCGCGGCAAGCGCTCGGTGAGACTCACGCGCTCGGGCGTCGCGGATGCCCCGGCGAGTGCTTCCCCCGAAGAGCGATGGCAGATGAACACCTGGCGCTCGGCCGCGGGCGCGCGCTGGCGGATCGCGCGGCCGTCGAGCTGGATGTGATCGCTGGCGCGGACGCGCTGGCCGAGTGTCGCCGGGCGGCCGTTGACCGTGAGCCGGCCGGCGCGGATCCAGACCTCGGCTTCCCGGCGCGAGGCGAGTCCCAACGTGGCGATCGCCTTCTGCAGGCGCTCGCCGTCGAGCTCGGCACGGGATCTGGGGCGGGGCTCAGTCTTGCGGGTCGACGTGCGACGCGACGAGCCCCGGGGCGCCCTGACTGTCATCCGAGGCCTGCTCCTCTTCTTCACTGTCGGCTTCCGGCAGATACGCCGACTCCTGCGCCGGCGTCGGCACACCCGACAGGTCGAGCTGCAGATTGATGTCGCCCATGGCCTTCAGTTCCGCGAGCGGCGGCAGCTCCTGCAGGCTCTTCAAACCAAAGTAGTCGAGAAACTCGCGCGTCGTACCCAAAAGCTCCGGCCGGCCCGGCACATCGCGCTGCCCGACAATGCGGATCCAGCCGCGCTCGAGCAAGGTCTTCACGATGTTGGGATTGACGGCGACGCCGCGCACCTGCTCGATCTCCCCGCGCGTGATCGGCTGGCGGTAGGCGATCAGCGCGAGCGTCTCGAGCAGCGCGCGCGAATAGCGCGGCGGACGCTCCGGCCACAGCCGCGAGATCTCGGGCGCAAGCTCGCGGCGCACCTGTACGCGAAAGCCGGTCGCGGTCTCCTTGAGCTCGATGCCGCGGCTCGCGTACTCCTCGCCCAGGGTCTCGAGCGCCGCGCGGATCTCGTCCTTGTCCGGCCGCGCCGACTCCTCGAACAGCTCCGCGAGCTCTGTCACGGACAGTGAGCGTCCGCAGGCGAGCAGCGCCGCCTCGATGACATTCTTCAACTGCGGGTCGTTCATGCCGGCGGAGCTCCCTCGTCGGGTTGAGTGTTGTCGGCGACCAGCCGCAGGGCGCGCGACGGATCGGCCGCGCGCACGTGCAGGGGCGCATACGGTTCGGTCTGCACCATGTCGATCAGGCCCTCGCGCACCAGCTCCAGGATCGCGATGAAGGTCACGGTGACTCCCATGCGGCCCTCTTCCGGGTGGAACAGCCGCACGAATTCCACGAAGCTCGCGCGCTCGAGCTGCGCCAGGATCTCCGTCATGCGCTCGCGCACCGACAGCGGCTCGCGCTCGACGTGGTGGTGGGCGAAGAGCTCGGCGCGCACGACCACGTCCTTGAAGGCGACCAGCATCTCCTGCAAGGTGAGCTGCGGCATGACGCGCACCACCTGCCGGTCCTTCATGTCGGCGCTCGCGCTCCACACGTCGCGCTCGAGCCGCGGCAGCTCATCTAAGTTCTCCGCCGCCTGCTTGAAGCGCTCGTACTCCTGCAGCCGGCGCACGAGCTCGGCGCGCGGATCCTCCTCCGCCTCATCGCCCATGCCGTGCGCACGCGGCAGCAGCATGCGCGACTTGATCTCGGCGAGCGTCGCCGCCATCACCAGATACTCGCCAGCGAGCTCGAGCTGCAGCTCCTGCATGAGCTCGATGTACTGCATGTACTGGCGCGTGATCTCCGCCAGCGGAATATCGAGCACGTCGAGGTTCTGGCGGCGGATGAGATACAGCAGCAGGTCGAGCGGACCCTCGAACGCCTCGAGAAACACCTCGAGCGCCTGCGGCGGGATGTACAGGTCGCGCGGCAATTGCGTCACCGGCTCACCGTTCACCAGAGCGAACGGCATCTCGCCCTGCTCCGGCGGCAGCGGTGGCGGTGCGCTGTGCGTGGCATCGCGCGGATCGTTGGACACGACGAGTTTGATCATGGCGGTATCAGTCGGTGCGCAGATGCATCGCGCGGCGTACGTCATCCAGGGTCTCGCGCGCGGCCTCGCGCGCCTTGTTCGCGCCCTCGGTGACGATGCTGCGCACGAGCTCGGGATTGTCCTCGAACTCCTGAGCGCGCTTTCGCATGGTGCGCACCTCCTCGACGATCTTCTCGATCAGCGGCTTCTTGCACTCCAGGCAGCCGATGCCGGCGGTACGGCATCCCTTGTCGGCCCAGCTGCGCGTCGCCTCATCAGAATAAATCTTATGCAGGTCCCACACCGGACATTTTTCGGGGTCGCCCGGATCGGTGCGCCGCACGCGCGCCGGGTCGGTCTGCATGGTGCGCAGCTTCTGCGCGACGACATCCGGATCCTCGCGCATGCCGATGGTGTTGGCGTAGGACTTGGACATCTTGCGGCCATCCAGCCCCGGCACCCGGGGCGCGGCCGTGAGCAGCACCTGCGGCTCGGGCAGGATGCTCACCCCCGAGCCTTCGAGATAGCCCAGGAGCCGCTCGCGGTCGGCGACGGTGATGCGCGCGTTCGCCTGCACCAGCGCCCGCGCCCGCTCGAGCGCCTCCTGATCACCCGTCTCCTGAAATTTGCGCCGCAGCTGGCGGTAAAGCGTGCCGTTTCTTCCCCCCAGGCTCTTCGCCGCGGCCTCCGCCTTGGTCTCGAAGTCCGGCTCGCGGCCGTAGAGGTGATTGAAACGCCGCGCGAGCTCGCGCGTCATCTCCACATGCGCGACCTGGTCCTCGCCCACCGGCACGAGGGCCGGCCGATACAGCAGGATGTCGGCGCTCTGCAGCAGCGGATAGCCGAGAAAGCCGTAGGTGGCGAGGTCCTTCTCCTTGAGCTGCGCCTGCTGCTCCTTGTAGGTCGGCACGCGCTCGAGCCAGCCTAAGGGCGTGATCATTGACAAGAGCAGGTGCAGCTCGGCGTGCTCGGGCACGTGCGACTGGATGAAGAGCGTCGCCACGCCGGGATTCAGGCCTGCGGCAAGCCAGTCGATGAGCACCGTGTGGACGTGCTCGGGGAGCTGGGCGGTGTCCTCATAGCCGGTCGTGAGCGCGTGCCAGTCGGCGACGAAGAAGTAGCACTCGTACTGGTACTGCAGCTCGACCCAGTTGCGCAGCGCGCCGTGGAAGTTGCCGAGATGCAGCGGGCCGGTAGGCCGCATTCCCGACAGGACGCGCTTGGCTTGCGGATTCGCGCTCATGCGCGCGTGCGGGGTGATGAACGGCGGTCGGGCACGATAGAGTGGGATTATAGCGCGCGCTACAGACCAAATACGGCGAGCGAGCCACGGCCCTGGCGCACGATGACCGGGGGGCTCACGGCGAGGTCGACGACGGTGGTCGGCTCGACACCGCAGTTGCCGCCGTCCAGCACCGCATCAATGACATGCTCCAGCCGCGCCCTGATCTCGCGGGCGTCGGTGAGCGGCAGCGGATCGCCGGGGATGATGAGCGTCGAGCTCATGATCGGCTCCTTCAGCTCCTGCAGCAGCAGCTGCGGCACGACATGGTCGGGCACGCGGATGCCGATCGTGCGCCGCCGCTCGTGCTGCAGGCGCCGCGGGGTCTCCCGCGTCGCGCGCAAGAGGAACGTGTAAGGCCCCGGTGTGCAGGCCTTGAGCAGCCGGAACTGCGCGGTATCGATGCGCGCAAAGCGGGCGCTCTCGCCGACATCCCGACACACCAATGTGAAGTGATGATTGCGATCCGCCTGGCGGATCCGGCGCACCCGCTCGAGCGCCGCCTTGTCGCCGATGTGGCAGCCGAGCGCATAGCACGAGTCGGTGGGATAGGCGATCACGCCGCCGCCGCGCACGATGTCGGCGGCGCGCCGGATCAGGCGCACCTGGGGATTGGAGGGATGCAGGTCGAAGTACTGGCTCACGCGCTGGTATGATACGCGGCCGTTTTTCTCCGGCCCGTACCGATGCAATCTCTGCTCGAGCTCGCCCCGATCGCGGTCTTCGTGGTCGCCTACCTGCTGCGCGGCGTGTATGTCGCGACCGCGGCGCTGATGATCGCGATGGCGCTGCTCCTGATCGTCGACCTGATTCGCCTGCGGCGGATTCCGACGATGCACGCGTTGAGCGCGGCGCTGGTGTTCGTGTTCGGCGCCGCGACGCTGTACTTCCACAACGCCCGCTTCATCCAGTGGAAGCTCACGGTGTTCTGCTGGCTCGCGAGCCTCGCGTTCCTGCTGAGCTTCTGGATCGGCCGACGGCCGCTGGTGCAGAACCTGCTCGCCCAGGTGCTGGAGACGATGGAGAGCGTGCCGGCGAGGCTGTGGCGCTGGCTCAATTGGCAGTGGGTGGCGTTCTACGGCGCATTCGGTGCGGCGAATCTGCTGATCGCCTACCACGCCAGCGAGCGCACCTGGGTGTACTTCAAGGGCATCGGCTTTACCGTGTGCAATCTGCTGCTCCTCGCCGGCCAGTTCTTCTGGCTCCTGCAGCGCGGTGCGCAGCCGCGCGCAGACACTCCGAGCGCCAAGCCGTGATCGCCGCGGAGCGCGTGGCCGCCATTCGCGCCGCCCTGCAGGCGCAGCTCGCCCCCTCGCACATCGCGGTTGGCGATGACAGCGCCGCGCATGCGGGGCACGCCGGTGCCCGCGGCGGCGCCGGTCACTTCCACGTGCAGGTCGTCTCGGAGCGCTTTCGCGGCCGCTCCCGCATCGAGCGGCACCGCCTGATCTACGAGGCGGTGCAGAATCTCATGGGGAGCGAGATCCATGCGCTCGCCATCGAGGCGCTGGCGCCTGAGGAATTCACTTCATAACATGTACGTAACTAATTGAGATTAATTATGAAATTTATCAAGATCCAGGCGGCCATCGCCGTGACCGCTGCGCTCCTCCTGAGCGCCTGTCAGCCCAAGGGCGCGAGCGCGCCCGCGGCGGACTCAAGTCCGCCTGTCGCCACCGTGAACGGCACACCGATCACGCGCGATTTCTTCGAGTTCTACATCAAGGGCATCGCGGGCGGTAAGAGCTCGAGCGAGCTCACCAAGGAGCAGCGCGATCTCGCGCTCGATAACCTGGTGCGCGCGGAAGTGGTCGCCCAGCAGGCCGACAAGGACGGCACCCTGCGCGAGGCGGAGACCCAGCAGCTGCTGGAGATCTCGCGCCTGAACGTGCTGCAGCAGGTCGTCTCCGAGCGCTACCTCAAGGACAAGAAAGCAACCGAACAGGAAGTGCGCGCCGAGTACGAATCCCAGGTCGCGGCGATGCCGCGCCAGGAATATCACGTGCGCCACATCCAGGTCGCGACCGAGGCCTACGCCCAGAAGCTGATCACACAGATCGAGGGCGGCGCCCCGTTCGCCGATGTCGCCCGCCGCGAATCGATGGACAGCTCCAAGGATCAGGGCGGGGATATCGGCTGGATCACCCCCGATCATGTCGACAAGACTTTTGCCGATGCGCTGCAGGGCTTAAAGCCCGGCGAGTACACCCACAAGCCGGTCCAGACCCAGTTCGGCTGGCACATCATCATGCTGGCGGAAGTCCGGCCGGTGTCTGCGCCGCCCTTCGACAGCGTGAGCCAGCGCCTGCAGCAGGTGGTGCAGCAGAAGAAGTTCCGTGCCTACGTCGAGGAGCTCATGAAGGGCGCGAAGATCGAGAAGAAGCTGTAGCGCTCGCGAGGAGCTCGAGGAACGCCGCCTCATCGAGCACGGTGATCCCGAGCTCCTGCGCCCTGGTGAGCTTCGAGCCCGCCTCGGCGCCGGCCACCACGTAAGTCGTCTTCTTCGAGACGCTGCCGGCGACTTTGGCGCCCAGCGCCTGCAGCTGCTCGCCCGCCTGCTCGCGCGTGAGCGAATCCAAAGTCCCCGTCAGCACGAAGGTCGCGCCGGCCAGGGGCTGCGCGGCGGCGGCCGCACGCGCCACGGCGGGCCAGCTCACGCCGAGCTTGCGCAAGCGCGCGATCTCCTCGCGATGGCGCCGGGAGGCGAAGAACGCGTGCACATGCGCCGCCACCACCGGGCCTACGTCGGGCACCTGCTCGATCTGATCCGCACTCGCCGTCGCGAGCGCCTCGAGCGTGCCGAAGTGCTGCGCCAGCGCGAGCGCCGTCGCCTCGCCCACGTCGCGGATCCCGAGTGCGAACAGGAAGCGCGGCAGCGTCGTCTTGCGGCTGCGCTCGATGGCCGCATGCAGCTTGGCGGCGGATTTGTCGCCCATGCGCTCCAGCTCGCTCAACACGGGCACCGTGAGCTCATACAGATCCGCCGGCGTCTTCACGATCTCGCGCTCAACCAGCTGCACGATGAGCTTCTCGCCCAGGCCCTCGATATCGAGCGCGCGCCGGCCGGCAAAGTGCAAGAGCGATTCCTGGCGCTGTGCCCGGCAGGTAAATCCTCCCGAGCAGCGCGCAATCGCCTCCCCTGGCGTCCGCACCACTTCGGAGTCGCACACCGGGCAACGCGCCGGCAGCTGCACGGGCTCGGCGCCCGCGGGCCGCCGCTCGAGCACGACGCGCGCGACTTCCGGGATGACATCGCCGGCGCGGCGCACGATCACGGTGTCGCCCCTGCGCACGTCCTTGCGCGCCACCTCGTCCATGTTGTGCAGCGTGGCATTGCTCACCGTGACGCCGCCCACGAACACCGGCTCCAGGCGCGCGACCGGCGTGAGCGCTCCGGTGCGACCCACCTGGAACTCCACATCGCGCACCACGGTCTGCGCCTCATCGGCCGGAAATTTGTGCGCGATCGCCCAGCGCGGCGCCCGCGACACGAAACCCAGCCGCTCCTGATCGGCGCGGCGCTCCACTTTGTAGACCACGCCGTCGATCTGGTACGGCAGGCTTGCCCGGCGGGCGCCGATGTCGCGGTAATAGTTGAGGCACCCCTCCACGCCCTTCACCGGGCGGATCTCGGGCGCGGTGCGAAGCCCCCAGTGGCGCAACTGCTCGAGCAGCTCGCGTTGGCCGGCAGGCTGCGCGGCGCCCACGATCGTGCCCAAGCCGTAGAAGAAGACTTCGAGCGGACGCACGGCGGTGACGCGGGCATCGAGCTGGCGCAGGCTCCCGGCGGCGGAGTTGCGCGGATTGACGTAGATCTTCTCGCCGCGCGCGCGGGCCTCCTCGTTCATGCGCTGGAAGCCCGCGATCGGCATGAAGACCTCGCCGCGCACTTCGACCAGCGCGGGAGCGCGGCCGATGAGGTCGAGCGGCACCGAGCGGATCGAGCGCACGTTGGCCGTGACATCCTCGCCCTTGAGCCCATCGCCGCGAGTTGCAGCGCGCTCATAGCGCCCGTCGCGATAGGTCACCGAGATCGCAAGTCCATCGAGCTTCGGCTCGGCGACGTAGTCGATCTCGCCGCTCACCCCGAGCCGCTCGCGCACGCGCCGGTCGAATTCCTGCACGTCCTCCTCGCTGAAGGCATTGTCGAGCGAGAGCATCGGCACCTGGTGCGTGACTTCCCCGAAGGCGGAAGCCGGCGTGCCGCTCACGCGCTGCGTCGGCGAGTCCGGTGTGACGAGCTCGGGGTGTGCGGCCTCGAGCCGCCGCAGCTCCACCATGAGCTCATCGTAGGCGGCGTCGCTCACCTCCGGATCGTCCAGCACGTAGTACCGATGATCGTGATGGGCGATCTGGCGGCGCAGCGCCGCGATCCGCGAGGCGGGACCGGTCGTCATGGCGGCGCTGGCAAGAGCGCGGCGCGGTCAGTGCGCCGCCATGCCTCCGCCCATGCCCCGCTGGGGCGCGAGCGAATCGCGCAGCGCGGCGCTGCGCACGGGCGTCAAGGGCTCACCGCGCTCATCCTGCAGCGCGCCCTGCAGGCGCTCGTTCAGATTGCGCGCGGCGGCGAGCAGCTCATCGAACGCGCGCGTCGGCGGCAGCGGGCCGGGCAGCACCGCGAACAGATTCAGTCCGCCGAAGAGCTGTGTATCGATGTCCTCGCGGTCGAAGGTTCCCGGCTTGTTGAGATTGGCGGCGCTCACGACGGCGCGCCCGTCGGCGGCGCAGCGGTGAAAGATCGCGTGCTTTCCCAGAATGAAGCCCTCGGCAGCGAGCGCCTGGCGCACCGCCCGGCCGGCGAAGCGCTCGCCGGGCGCCACCAGGCGCAGCGCGAGCACCCGCCGCATGGCCTCCTCCGGCCACTCGACAATGGGTTCGGGCTGCTCCGCGGCCGCCGCCGCGAGCGCGCCGGCCGGAGCGAGCGCGGCGCTCTGAATGGCAGGCGCCGGCGCGCTGTGCGAAACCGGCTCCGACGCGGGCTCTGGCGCCTCCCCGGATGCGGCCGTCGGCGGCGGTTGCGGCTGCGCCGTCAACACGGGAAGGTCATGCAGGGGCTCGCGCGCCCGCATGTGCGGAAGCTCGAGACGGTCATGAGCACTCGGCTCCGCCGTCAGCACGGTCGAGCGCTCACTTGCCGGCACCCGCCTCCCGCGGCGCATCTCCCACCAGGCAAGTCCCGCGATGAACAGGACGCCGACGAGAGCGAGGATCCAGCGCAGCTCAAGCATCGCCGCTGTCAAGCTCCTTCAGACCGCGGCCAGCCGCACGGCCTCATCGACGTCGACCGCGACCAGCCGCGAGACGCCAGGCTCGTTCATGGTGACGCCGATCAGCTGCGAGGCGAGCTCCATGGTGGCTTTGTTGTGCGTGACGAAGATGAACTGCACGCGTGCCGACATCTCGCGCACGATGTCGCAGAAACGCCCGACGTTGTACTCATCGAGCGGCGCATCGACCTCATCGAGGATGCAGAACGGCGCCGGATTGAGATCGAAGATCGAGAAGGTGAGCGCCACGGCCGTCAGCGCCTTCTCCCCGCCCGAGAGCAGATGGATGGTGCTGTTGCGCTTGCCCGGCGGCCGGGCCATCACCGCAACCCCTGCAGCGAGGCTGTCTTCGCCGACCAGCTCCAGATAGGCATGGCCGCCGCCGAAGAGCCGCGGAAACTTCTCTTTCAGTCCGGTGTTGATGCGCTCGAAAGTCTCATCGAAGCGCGTGCGCGTCTCGCGGTCGATGCGCTTCATCGCCTCATCGAGCGTCGAGAGCGCATCGCTCACGTCGCCATACTGCCGGTCGAGGTACTCCTTGCGCTCGCTCTGCTCTTTCAACTCCTCGATGGCCGCGAGGTTCACCGACCCCAGGCTCACGAGCTGCTCGCCCAGCCGGCTCAGACGCTGCTCCCATTGCGGTACGCTGGCATCGGGGGCGAGGCCCTGGCGGATCGTCTCCAGATCGCACTGGGTCTGCGCGAACTGCTCGGCGATCGACTCGCGCCGCACGCGCGTCTCCTGCGCGGCGAGGCGCGTCTGCTCCATCGACTCGCGCGCCTCGCTGGTACGCCGTTCGGCGGTGAGCCGCCGCTCATCGAGGCTGCGCAGCTCGCTGTCAGCCGCCTCGAGCGCGCCGCGCGCGGCGGCGAGCTCGCTCTCCACCTCCAGGCGCCGCGCCGCAAACTCGTTGAGCCGCACCTCGAGCTCGCGGATCGGGGCATCACCGCTTGCCAGCTCCTGCTCGAGCTCGCCACGGCGGCTGTGAAGCTGTGCGCGCTGCTCGTGCATGCGCGCAAGACCGGTGGCCATGGACTGCTCCGTCGAGCGTCGCGACTCGCTGCGGATCAGGAGGTCGCGTGCCGCGAGCTGCACGCTCTGGGCGTGCGCGCGGGCCGCGGCGAGCCGCTCGCGA
Source organism: Steroidobacteraceae bacterium (assembly GCA_035517435.1). Classification (GTDB taxonomy): domain Bacteria; phylum Pseudomonadota; class Gammaproteobacteria; order Steroidobacterales; family Steroidobacteraceae; genus JASHUC01. The sequence goes on from DATIYV010000051.1 coordinate 10,614, forward strand.
CGCTCGTCGCGCTCGGCCTCGAGCTCGTAGCGGCGCGCATCGAGCTCGGAGAGCTCGTTGAGCCCGCGCTCCAGCGTCAGGCGGGCGCGTGCCAGCGTCTCCTGCGCCGCACCTGCCTCGCGGGCGGCCTCGGCCGACTCCTCGTGCAGACGGCTGCGGCGCAGCGTGGATTCCTGCGATCGGGCGCGGGTCGCCTCGAGCTGCGCCAGAAGATCCGCGTGCTCGCGGTGCGCACCCTGAATGCCCGCCTGCAGCCGGTCGCGCTCGACTTCGGCGGCGGTGAGTCCCTGGCGCACCGAGGCGAGGTGCGACTCGAACTCCTGCACGCGCTGCTCGCAGCTGGCGAACTGGGTGCGTTCGGCCTTGAGCCGGTGCTCGCGCTCGATGACGCCGGAGTGCTCATCCTGGCCTCGGGCGACGCGCAGCCAGTCGCGTCCGATCCACTCGCCCGTGCGGCTGATGACGGATTCGCCGTCGGCAAGGCTGGCGCGCTGCGCGAGTGCGGCGGCAAAGCTCTCTGCAACGCGCACGCGCGCCAGGCGCCGCAGCGCCGCCGGCGGTCCCTGCAGGATCTTGGCGGCGAGCGTCGTGCCGGCGGCCCGGGAAGCGTGCCCCGAGTCCTGCGGCGTCTCGATGAGCGTGAGGCGCCCGGCGGCCAGACCCGCCAGGGACTGGACCAGATCATCGAGCCGCTCGACGCAGACCGCCTCCAGGTAATCCCCCAGTGCAGTCTCAACAGCGCGCTCCCAGCCGGATTCGACTTCGAGCGACTCGGCCATGCGCGAGCGGCCGGCGAGTTCTCGCGCCACCCACTCTCCGGCATCGCCGGCGCCGCGGCTCAAGGCGGCCTTTTGCAGCGCTTCGAGGGAGACGAGTTCGGCACGCGCCCGATCGCGCTCGCTGCGGGCGCTCTCCAGCCGCGCTTCCACCGCCAGCTGCTCGGCCCGCAGCACCTGCACCTGCTCGATCTGTGCGCTATGCGCGCAGGCCAGCTGCTCGCTTGCGGCGCGTGCGATCGCTTCGCGCTCGGCAAGCTCGGCGAGCGGCTCGCTCGCCTCCTGTGCCGAGAGCTGCTCGCGCTCGATGGCGAGCCGGTCGGTGCGTGCGGTGAGCCGCAGCATCTGGCTGTCGAGCTGCTCGATGCGGGCGCGCTCCACCTGCGTGGTCTGATTGGCCGCCCCGAGCGCGCGGTTGAACTCTTCCCAGCGCTGCTGCCACTCGCTCAGCGCCGCTTCCGCCTCGCTCGAGCCGTGCACTGCCGTGTGCTCGCGCTGCTGGGCATCGGCAAGCTCAGGTGCAAGGCGCTGCAGCTCGGCGCGCACCGCGGTGAGCTCGCGCTCGTCGCGCTCGATCTGGCCGATGAGCTCGGTAAGCCCCGCCTGGGTCTGGGCGAGATCGCTCCTCTGGCGCTCGCGCAGCTCGCGCGTATGGGCGATCGACTGCTCGGTGCGGGTGAGCTCGGCGCCCACCTCGAAATACCGCCCCTGCACGGCCGCGAGCTGCTCGCCGCGCTCGACGTGGAAGGCGCGCTGCTTCTCGAGCGCCGCCTCCACCGCGCGCAGCTCGGCCAGGGCCGCCTGCAGCGCAAGCTCGCGCTCCCGCATATTGGCGTCGTGGACCTCGGCGCCGCCGTCGAGATCGCGCAGCTTCAGGGCGAGGAGCTCGGCCTGCGAGCGCCGCTCCTCCTCTTTCAGTGCCTGGTAGCGCCGGGCAGTCGCGGCCTGGCGCTGCAGATGCCGGATCTGCTTGTCGACCTCATCGCGCAGGTCCTGCAGCCGCTCGAGGTTCTCGCGTGCCTCGGCGATGCGCGCCTCGGTCTCGCGCCGGCGCTCCTTGTAGCGGGAGATGCCGGCGGCCTCCTCGACCACCGCACGCATCTCATCGGGCTTGGCGTCGATGACGCGCGAGATCATGCCCTGCTCGATGATCGCGTAGCTGCGCGAGCCCAGGCCGGTGCCGAGGAACAGGTGGGTGATGTCCTTCCTGCGGCAGCGCGCCCCGTTGATGAAGTAGTTCGAGGTGCCATCGCGCGACACCGCGCGCTTCAGCGACACCTCGTTGTAGCCCGCGTACGGGCCGCCGATCTTGCCGTCCGAGTTATCGAAGATGAGCTCGACGGAGGCCGTGCCGACCGGCTTTCTGCCGACCGAGCCGTTGAACACCACATCCGCCATCGAGTCCCCGCGCAGGTGGCGCGCGGACAGCTCGCCCATCACCCAGCGCACGGCATCGATGTTGTTGGACTTGCCTGAACCGTTGGGACCGACGACGCCGGTCAAATTGCCGGGGAGAGAGATAGCGGTGGGGTCGACGAAGGATTTGAAGCCAGCGAGCCTGATCTTCGTGAGTCGCATCGTAATGGGTTTCCAGCAACTCCGTGAGGGCAACGGCCGCATGATAAAATTTTTTTCAGTATGCCTCCACCTGCTCGCGCCGATCTCGAGACTTTTCCGAACCCCTCGCCGGGTGAGGACTACACCATCCGCATGACGCTGCCGGAGTTCACCTGCCTGTGTCCGCGCACGGGCCAGCCGGATTTCGCCACGCTGGAGCTGGAATATGTGCCCGACCGGCTGTGCGTGGAGCTGAAGTCCCTGAAGCTCTACATCTGGTCGTTCCGCGATCGCGGCGCCTTCCACGAGGCCGTCACCAACGAGATCGCGGATGCGCTCGCCGCCGCCATGTCCCCGCGCGGACTGCGCCTCACCGCGCGTTTCAACGTCCGCGGCGGCATTTACACCAGCATTGTCGTCGAGCGCCGACAGACAGGCTGGACGCCCCGGCCGGCACTCGTTCTGCCCTAGAAAACGCTTGGGTTGCCCCGCCCGGGAGCGCCGGTATAATCGCGCGTCCTTTTATAAGCCGCGCGCTTCCAGGAGCGAATGATGCCGGCCAAGAAACCAGTGCCGAAGCCGAGTAAGCCGAAGAAAGCCGTGAGCAGACCGACCGCCCGCAAAGCGGCGCCTCGCAAGAGCGCTGAGCGCTCCGAGCGCGTCAAGGCCGCCGCCCATGTCCGAGCCAAGACCCCCGCGGCCACCACGCGCAAGCCCGGCGCCGCCCCGGCGAGCCGCGCTCCGGGCGTCAAGCACGAGCCCTCGGCCGCGCACCACAAGGCTTCCGAGACGCTCGGCTCGACGCCACCACCCGCCGCACCGCCGGCGAGCCCGGCCACCGCGGTGCCTGCGGTACGCATGGCAGCTCCTGCCGATGGCGATGACATCGATGCGCTGGAGCCCGGAAGCCTGCTGGCCGGCCCGCGCAATGTTCAGCCCTACATCGTCAAGCGCGGCGAGCAGTACATGGGCAAGGAGCAGACGGAGCACTTCCGTACGATCCTGCTCAGCTGGAAACGCGACCTGATGATGGAAGTGGACCGCACGGTCACGCACATGAAGGACGAGGCCGCGAATTTCCCCGACCCGAACGACCGCGCCACTCAGGAAGAGGAATTCAGCCTGGAGCTGCGCACGCGGGACCGGGAAAGAAAGCTCATTCGAAAGATCGATGAGGCGCTGAAGCGGATCGAGGACGGCACCTACGGGTACTGCCTCGAGACCGGAGAGGAGATCGGCATCAAGCGCCTGGAGGCGCGGCCGGTCGCGACGCTCAGCATCGAGGCTCAGGAGCGGCGCGAGCGACGCGAGCGCCAGTACGGCGACCGCGACGACCGCTACCGCTGAGCCGACCGCACGCCCGGCGGGCTACGTCGGGCGCTTCGCCCCGTCGCCGACGGGGCGCCTGCACTGGGGCTCCCTTGCCGCTGCCGTCGGCAGCTACCTCGATGCGCGCCAGCACGGCGGCCGCTGGCTGCTGCGCATGGAAGATCTCGACAGCGCGCGCAACCTGCCCGGCAGCGCCGCCGACATCCTGCGGACCCTGGAGCAGCTCGGACTGCACTGGGACGGCGAAGTCTCTTATCAAAGCCGGGACTTGAGCCGGTACGCTCACGCACTGGATGAGCTCACGCGCGCCGGTCTCACGTTTGAGTGCACCTGCTCGCGGCGCGAGCTCGGCGCGCTCGATGAGGCGGGCTACCCGGGCACGTGCCGGAACCTCGCCCCTCGCGGCGGCCCGGCCGCGATGCGTTTTCGGGTCGATCTGTCAGCCCGCGTCGCCTTTGACGATGAGATCCAGGGCAGATGCGACTACGCGCTCGCCAGCCTCTCGGATGTCATCGTTCGCCGCCGCGACGGGGTCTACGCCTATCAGCTCGCGGTCGTCATCGACGATGCCCTGCAGGGCATCACCAAGGTCGTGCGGGGCGCGGATCTGCTCTCGAGCACCCCCTGGCAGCTGGCCCTGCAGCGCGCGCTCGGACTGCCTGCGCCGCGCTACGCCCATGTGCCGGTGATCGTCGAGCCGGACGGCGCCAAGCTCGCCAAGTCGCGCCGCTCGGTCGGCGTTTCATCCGATTCGGCCGCCGCGACACTCCTGCAGACGCTTGCGCTGCTGCGGCTCGCACCGCCGCCCGAGCTCGCGGCGCAGACCCCGGCCACGATCCTGGACTGGGCTACCCGGCACTGGCGCCCGGAGCGGCTGCAGGGGATCCGGACGTTGCCCCTGCCCGGCTGATTTGGGTCCGCTCCTCGCGTTGTACTAATGTAGGCAGTTCAGGGACAGGGGAACCGACCGGACATGCGGGGGCTTGCAATGAGCGAACCGAGGGTCATCAAGAAGTATCCCAACCGCCGACTGTATGACACCGTCGAGAGCCGCTACATCACGCTGGCGGACGTGCGCAAGCTGGTGATCGAGCGCGTCGACTTCGTCGTCATCGACAAGAAGACCCAGGAGGACATCACGCGCAGCATCCTGCTGCAGGTGATCGCCGAGCAGGAGCATGCCGGCGAGCCGCTGATGAGCCGGGACTTCCTCTCGCAGGTGATCCGCTCTTACGGCGGCGGGGCCATGCAGGGCGTGGTGGGCTGCTATCTGGAGCAGTGTCTGAAGCTGTTCGCCTCGCAGCAGCGCGAGGTGCGCGAGCGGGCGACCAGCGTCGTCGGCGCCGACCCTTCCGATGCGGTGGCCTCGGTGACTCAGCGCAATTACCAGCGCTGGCGCTCGGTGCAGGATGAGATCTTCCGTGCGCTCATGGCGAGCGACGGACGGGCGCACGATGGCGCCAAGAGCGCCACCGCGACGCCGGTCTAGCTCACCCCCTCAGGTGGCGTCGACGTTGCGCATGGACAGGCGCACGCGACCCTGACGGTCGACCTCGAGCACCTTCACGCGGATCACGTCGCCTTCCTTGAGCTTGTCGCTCACGCGTTCCACACGCTCATCGGAGATCTGCGAGATGTGCACCAGGCCATCGCGGCCCGGCAGGATCGTGACGAACGCGCCGAAGTCCATCAGGCGCGCGACCCGGCCCTCGTAGATCCGGCCCACTTCCACGTCGGCCGTGATGAGCTCGATGCGCCGCTGCGCTTCGCGCCCCGCGGTGCCGTTGACGGAGGCGATCTTCACCGTGCCATCGCTCTCGATGTCGATGGTGGTGCCGGTCTCCTCGGTGATCTGGCGGATGACCGCGCCACCCTTGCCGATCACGTCGCGGATCTTCTCGGAGTCGATCTTGATCGTGATGATCGAGGGCGCCCACGGTGACATCTCGGTGCGCGGGCTCGACAGCACCTTGTTCATCTCGCCCAGGATGTGCAGCCGGCCTTCGCGGGCCTGCTCGAGCGCGATGCGCATGATCTCGGGCGTGACGCCCTCGACCTTGATGTCCATCTGCAGCGCCGTGACACCGTCTCTGGTGCCGGCGACCTTGAAGTCCATATCGCCCAGGTGGTCTTCATCGCCCAAGATGTCGGTGAGGACCTTGAAGCGGCTGCCTTCGAGCACCAGGCCCATGGCCACACCGGCGACGGGCGCCTTGATCGGCACGCCCGCATCCATGAGCGAGAGGCTGGTGCCGCACACGCTCGCCATCGAGCTCGAGCCGTTGGACTCGAGGATCTCCGAGACGACGCGGATGACGTAGGGGAATTTCTCCATGTCCGGCATCACGGCGGCGACGCCGCGGCGCGCCAGGTTGCCGTGGCCGATCTCGCGGCGCTTCGGCGATCCCATCATGCCGGTCTCACCGACCGAGAAGGGCGGGAAGTTGTAGTGCAGCATGAAGGGCTCGCGGCGCTCGCCGGAGAGTCCGTCGATGATCTGCGCATCGCGCGTCGTACCGAGCGTGGTCGCGACCAGCGCCTGGGTCTCGCCGCGCGTGAACAGCGCCGAGCCGTGCGTGCGCGGCAGCACCCCGACCTTGACGGTGATCGGACGTACGGTGCGCACGTCGCGGCCATCGATTCTTGGCTCGCCGTTCAAGATGCGCTCGCGCACGATGTTGCTTTCGAGCTTGAAGAACTGCGCGTCGACCTGCTCCTCGGTCCACTTGGGCGCATCGCCCGCGGTGAGGGCGGTCGTCGCCTGGGTCTTGATCGCCGCGATCCGGTCGCGGCGCTGCAGCTTCTCGGTGATCGAGTAGGCCTGCGACAGGCTCGCGCGCGAGGACTGTGACAGTACCTGCGCGAGCTCGGCGTTGTCGGCCGGGGCCTGCCAGCTCCAGCGCGGCTTGCCGGCCTGCGCCACGAGCTCCTTGATGGCGCGGATCGCGATCTGCATCTGCTCGTGACCAAAGACCACCGAGCCCAGCATCACGTCCTCGGACAGCCCCGAGGCTTCCGACTCCACCATCAGCACGGCGTGCTCGGTGCCGGCGACCACGAGATCGAGATCGGATTCGGCGAGATCCTTACCGGTCGGGTTCAGGAGGTAGCGGCCGTCCTTGTAGCCGACGCGCGCCGCGCCGATCGGGCCGGCGAACGGCACGCCCGAGAGCGACAGCGCAGCGGATGCGCCCAGCAGCGCCGGAATATCCGGGTCGATCTCCGGATCCACCGACAGCACGGTCGCGACGACCTGCACATCGTTATAGAAGCCATCCGGGAACAGCGGACGGATCGGGCGGTCGATCAGACGCGAGGTCAGCGTCTCCTTTTCCGTCGGACGTCCTTCGCGTTTGAAGAAGCCGCCGGGGATGCGTCCCGCGGCATAGGTCTTCTCCACGTAGTTCACGGTCAGGGGCAGGAAGTCCCGTCCGGCCTGGGGCTTTTGCTGTGCGACCGCGGTCACCAGGACCACCGTGTCGCCCATTGCGGCCTTGACCGCGGCATCGGCCTGGCGGGCGAGCTCGCCCGTCTCCAGCGTTACCGTATGGGAACCGTAAGCAAATGACTTGCTGAAAGCGCTCACGCTTCACTCCTCACGAAATGGCGTAGGCAGGCGGCGCCTGCCGGCAGGTGAAATCAGCGACGCAGGCCCAGGCGTTCGACGACGTCCTGGTACTTCTGCGGCTGCGTGGACTTCAAATAGTCGAGCAGCTTGCGGCGCTGATTGACGAGCTTGACCAGGCCTCGGCGCGAGGAGTGGTCACGCTTGTGAGCGTTGAAGTGGTCGCCCAGTCCGTTGATGCGCTCGGACAGCAGCGCAATCTGAACTTCGGGCGAACCCGTGTCCGTCGGGCCACGACGGAACTGCGCGAGGATTCCGTCCCTCTTCTCGCTGGATAAGGTCATTACGCAATATTCCTGAAAGCTTCGCTTGCTACCTGACTTTAAAAGGCGCGGCATTCTACTCGCTGGCCTCCCCCGGCCACAAGGAAAACCGAGACTTAGGGAATCGCGGCGCTGCGGGCGCGCGCTGCGGGGCGCGCCGCGGTCGGCGTCGGCGGCTGCTTCCCCCTCGCGCGGCCCGAGAGTTGCCGGTTGTCAAGTTTACTTGACATGACGAACCGCGCCTCATATAGTCATGTTTACCTGACATAAAGACATGTTTAACTGACATGCGCAACAGCCTGAAAGTCCTGCGAGCGCAGCGCAATTGGAGCCAGGCCGAGCTGGCGCTACGGCTCGATGTCTCGCGTCAGGCGGTGAATGCGATCGAGACGGGAAAGCACGATCCCTCGCTGCCGCTCGCCTTCCGCATCGCCCGGCTTTTCAAGCTCTCGATCGAGGAGATCTTCGATGATCGCCCAGAGTGAGGTTCGCGATTCGGATCATCCGGCGTGGCTGCATTCCCCGGCGCTGGCGGTGCCGCTGGGATTTATCGCGCTGATCGGCTTCATGGGCATGCTCGATGCCGCGACCAAGCTGGTCGTGACGAGAAGCTCCTCCGGGGTCTGGGACGCGGAGCAGTGGTTGAGTCTCGCGGCGCATCTGCTGATCGCCGCGGCTGCGGCCTGGTGGCTCCTGGGGTTGCAGCAGACGCGACTGAAGCGCGCGGTGCTGACCGTGCTGCTGCTCGTGCTCGGCCTGCAGGGCGTCGTCGGCACCACCGCCCTCATGAAGGTGGTGCTCGCGACGCACACGTTCTGGCGGCCGTGGGGCTGGCAGCTGAAAGTATTCCTGGCGCAGAACCTGCTGTGTTTCGCGGGCGCGACGCCCGGCAGCCTCGCGCTGTTCCTCGCGACCTTCAGCAAGGAACATCCGTTCGCGATCTTTTCAAACAGCCCGGTGCCGCTGGCGATCGCCCTGTTCGCGATCGCGAGCTGGCTGATCGGGATGGCGATCAACAAGGGCTGGTGGTATTTCAGCGCCGACGAGCACGACCGCAGGGCCGATGATGTCGGCAACCTCGCCGGCTGGGCGCTGTTTGTCATTCTGACACCCGCCTGGTGGGTGGCGGCGCGAGCCGGCCTGATGCCGCAGCCCGACGCGATGATTCTCTGGATCGCCGCCGTGACGGTGAGCGCGATCGGCTATTTCTGGCGCAAAAACCGCTAGACGTAGAGGCGCCGCGGCCGCACGCCGCCCTGCCCGTCGGTCTCGCCCAGGCCCATGAACCGGCCGCTCGGGTCGTACAGGCGCACGCGGCCGGCGGCCTGGACCGGCGCAACCACCACCGCCTGCCCGTGCTGCACGCGCGCCGCCTGCTCGAGCGTCAGGTGCACCTGGGGCAGCTCCGGCAGTGCAGTATCGGCGGGGATGAGCTGCGGTGCAGCCCCGGCGCGGCACGCCGTCTCCAGCGTCTCAAGCTCGAACATCGGCGCCTGCTCGAAGGGTTGCACGTACAGGCGCCGCAACGCGCTCACATGTCCCACCGTGCCGAGCGCGCGCGCCAAGTCCTCGGCGAGTGAGCGCACATAGGTGCCCTTGGAGCACACCACCTCGAAACTGATCTCCACCGGTTCGGGGGTCGCGACACCCGGCGACGGCAACGCGCGCAGCGAGAGGATCTCGATCGCGCGCGGGGCACGCTCGACCTCGACGCCGGCGCGCGCGAGCTTGTACAAGGGCTGGCCCTGGCGCTTGATCGCCGAATACATCGGCGGCACCTGTTGCTGTCGGCCGTGGAAGCGTGTGAGCACCGCGTCGAGCTGCATGTGCCAGCCCTGCGGCACCGGCGCGTGCTCGATGACCGCGCCTTCGCGATCGCCGGTGTCGGTGCGCGCGCCCAGGGCAATACTGAAGCGATAGCACTTGTGCCCGCCGACGATCGCGCCGGCGAGCTTGGTGGCTTCGCCCAGGCAGATCGGCAGCATGCCGGTCGCCAGCGGATCGAGACTGCCGACGTGGCCGGCCTTGTCCGCACCGTACGCCCGTCGCACGCGCTGCAGCGCCGCGTTGGAGGACAGCCCCAACGGCTTGTCGAGCAGCAGGATGCCGTTCACGAGTCTTTGGAAGGAGGAGCGTTCGCCCGATCGATGAGACTGGTGAGATGCGCGGCGCGATCGAAACTGTCGTCGAACTGGAACTGCAGCCGCGGCGCATGCCGCAGGCCGAGCCGCCGGCCGACCTCGCCGCGCAGGAAGCCGCCGGCGCGCGTCAGTCCCTCACCGACCTCCTGATGCGCGTGCTGCGAGGCAAAAGGCACGAAGAACACCTTCGCCTCACCGAAATCCGGCGCGAGCTGCACCGCCGTGATGGTCACATGCCCGACGCGCGGGTCCTTGACCTCGCGCGCCACGAGCTCCGCCATCACGCGCTGGATCTCCGCCTCGAGCTTGCGCCGGCGCGCATCGCTCATCACTGCACCGTCCGGGCAACCTCGATGCGTGCAAAGCATTCGATCTGGTCGCCGACACGCACATCCTGATAGTTCTTCACACCGATGCCGCACTCCGTGCCGGCCCGCACCTCGTTCACGTCGTCCTTGAAGCGCCGCAGAGACTCCAGCGCACCCTCGAAGATCACCACATTGTCGCGCAGCACGCGAATGGGGTTGTTGCGCCGGACCAGACCCTCGGTCACCAGGCACCCTGCGACGACGCCGAACTTGCTCGAGCGGAACACCTCGCGCACCTGCGCGATGCCGACGATCTGCTCCTTGATCTCCGGCTGCAGCATACCGCTCATCATCTGCTTCACGTCGTCGATCGCTTCGTAAATGATGCTGTAGTAGCGCAGCTCGACGCCCGTATCCTTGAGCGCATCGCGTGCGGCCGAATCCGCGCGCACGTTGAAGCCGATGATCAGCGCCTTGGAGGCCGCCGCCAGCTGCACGTCGGAGACCGTGATACCGCCGACGCCGCTCGCGATCACCTTCACCTCCACCTCCTCGGTGGAGAGCTTGGTGAGGGCGTCGCGGATCGCCTCGGCGCTGCCCTGCACATCGGCCTTCAGCAGCACCGCGATCACGCCCGCCTTATCGCTCCCCAGCTGCGAGAACACATCCTCCGGACGCGTGCTCGTCCGCGCGAGCTTCACGTCGCGGAACTTGCCCTGACGGTAGAGCGCGACTTCGCGCGCCTTGCGCTCGCTCTCGACCGCAAGGAACTCATCGCCGGCATTGGGGACACCGGACAGGCCCAGCACCACGACCGGAGTCGAGGGCAGCGCCTGCTCCACCGGCTGGCCGTTCTCATCGAACATCGCGCGCACGCGGCCGAACTCGGTCCCGGCGAGGATCGAGTCGCCCATGTGCAGCGTTCCTTTCTTCACCAGCACGGTGGCCACGGCGCCGCGGCCCTTCTCGATCGAGGACTCGATCACGACGCCGCTCGCGAGTCCATCCTTGGGCGCCTGCAGCTCGAGCACCTCCGCCTGCAGCAGAATGGCCTCGAGCAGCTGATCGACGCCCGCGCCGGTGCGCGCCGAGACGTTGACGAACATGTTCTGTCCGCCCCACTCCTCGGGGATCACTTCCTGCTTGGCGAGCTCGGTGCGCACGCGCTCCGGATCGGCATCGCTCTTGTCGATCTTGTTGACCGCGACCACGATCGGCACGTTCGCCGCGCGCGCGTGCTGGATCGCCTCCGTGGTCTGCGGCATGACGCCATCGTCCGCGGCCACCACCAGCACCACCACGTCGGTGGCTTTGGCGCCGCGGGCACGCATGGCGGTGAACGCCGCATGGCCCGGCGTGTCGAGGAACGTGATCGGACCCTTCGGAGTCACGACCTGATAGGCGCCGATGTGCTGGGTGATGCCGCCGGCCTCGCCTGCCGCCACTTTGGAGCGGCGGATGAAGTCGAGGAGCGAAGTCTTGCCGTGATCGACGTGGCCCATGACGGTGACGACCGGCGGGCGCGACTCGAGCGCTGCCTCCTCGGCGGTGACGCCCTGCAGACCCTCTTCGATCTGATTCTCGCGCTGCACGCGGGCGGTGTGGCCGAGCTCCTCGACCACGAGCACTGCTGTGTCCTGATCGATCGGCTGATTGATCGTCGCCATCGTGCCCATGTTCATGAGCACCTTGATGACTTCGGTCGCCTTGATGGCCATCTTCTGCGCCAGCTCCGCGACCGTGATGGTCTCCCCGATCGCGACCTCGCGCTTCATCGGCGCGGTGGGCAGTTCGAAGGCATGCTTGGCATCGCCCGAGGCGGCCAGCGATCGCGAGCGGGTCTTCTTTTTCTTCTTGTAACGCGAGCTGACATCGGTCGTGACGTGCAGCTCTTCGCGCCCGTACCGGGTGTGCGCGGGCTGAGCCTTGTCGTCGACTTCCTCGGTCGCGACCTGCTCGACCACGATCTTGCGCTCGCGCGGGGACTCGCCCGCCGGGCGGCGCTGCTCGCGCTCGCGGCGCTCGGCTTCCTCGCGCGCCTGCTGCTCGGCGACACGGCGCGCATCTTCCTGGGCGCGCTTCTTCGCCTGCTCCTCCTCGACGCGGCGGCGGTTCTCCTGCTCCATGCGCTCGCGTTCGCGGCGCTCGGCCTCCAGGCGCTCGTTCTCCTTGCGCTGCGCCTCTTCCTGCTCGCGGCGCTTGGAGTCGAGATCTTCCTGCTGCACGCGCGCCTGCTCTTCGAGCACGTCACGCTTGATGTAGGTGGCCTTGCGGCGCACTTCGACATTGACGGTGCGTGCGCGGCCCTGGACGCTCGCGAGCTTCAGCTCACTTTGCGTCTTGCGCTTGAGCGTGATCTTGCGCGGCGCGCTGCCCTCTTCGCCGCTGCCGTGGCTGCGGCGCAGATGGGTCAGGAGCTCGAGCTTCGCCTCATCGCTGATGCGATCCTCGGGCCCCCCGACCTTGATCCCGGCCTGATCGAGCTGCACCAGCAGCCGGTCGACCGGCACCTTCAGCACTTGTGCAAATTGTGAGACGGTAACGTCAGGCATGGACTAAAACCTCGCGGCTGGCCGTATCAATGGCCCGCTTCGAACCAGGGCGCACGCGCCGTCATGATGAGCCGGCCCGCCTCTTCGGCGGCCAGGCCCTCGATGTCGGACAGATCGTCGACCGACTGCTCGGCGAGATCCTCGCGCGTGCGCACGCCGCGGCGGGCGAGCGCGAGCGCCAGATCCGGGCTCATGCCCTCGAGCAGCAGCAGGTCATCGGCCGGCATCGACTGATCCAGGGTCTCCTCGCTTGCGATCGCCTGCGTGAGCAGCACGTCGCGCGCGCGGTTGCGCAGCTCCTTGACGATGTTCTCGTCGAACTCCTCGATCGCGATGAGCTCGGCCTGCGGCACGTAGGCCACTTCCTCGACGGTGGAGAAGCCTTCCTGCACCAGGATGGTCGCCACGTCCTCATCCACGTCGAGCTGCTTCATGAACGTCTGCACCAGCTCGCGCGCCTCGGTGTCGCTCTTCGCCTCGGCATCCGACTCGGTCATGACGTTCAGATCCCAGCCCGTGAGCTGGCTCGCGAGGCGGATGTTCTGCCCGCCGCGGCCGATCGCCTGGGAGAGCTTGTCCTCGGCGACGGCGATGTCGATGCTGTGCGACTCCTCGTCCACCACGATCGACATCACTTCGGCGGGCGACATCGCGTTGATGACGAACTGCGCCGGATTCTCATCGTAGGGAATGATGTCGACGCGCTCGCCGGCGATCTCATTCGAGACCGCCTGCACGCGCGAGCCGCGCATGCCGACGCAGGCGCCGACCGGATCGATGCGCGGATCGTTGCTGCGCACCGCGATCTTGGCGCGGATGCCGGGATCGCGCGCCGCACCCAGGATCTGGATCAGCCCCTGGCCGACCTCGGGCACTTCGAGCTTGAACAGCTCAATCAGAAATTCCGGCGCGGTGCGCGTCATGAACAGCTGCGGCCCGCGCGGCTCGGAGCGCACTTCCTTCAGGAACGCCTTGATGCGGTCCTGGGGCTTGGCCTGCTCGCGCAGGATCATGTCGGTGCGCGGCACGAAGCCTTCGGCATTGCCGCCGAGATCCACATACAGGCCGTTGCGGTCGACGCGCTTGACGACTCCGCTCACCAGTTGCCCGACGCGATCCTTGTACGCACCCACCACCTGGGCGCGCTCGGCCTCGCGCACCTTCTGCACAATCACCTGCTTGGCCTGCTGGGCGGCAATGCGGCCGAAGGCGACCGACTCCATCGGCTCCTCGACGAACGCGCCCGGCTCGGTGTTCGCATCCAGATCCCTGGCATCGTCCATGCGCAGCTCGCGCTCCGGCGCCTCGAGCTCCTTGGAGTCATCGGCAAAGACCTTCCAGCGGCGGAAGGTCTCGTAGTCCCCGCTCTTGCGATCGATGGCGACACGCACGTCCCACTCCTCGCCATGCTTCTTGCGCGTGGCGGATGCGAGCGCAGCTTCGAGCGCCTCGAAGATCACTTCTTTGTCCACGCCCTTCTCGTTGGAGACGGCGTCGACGACCATCAGAATTTCCTTGTTCACAGCTCTACCTCAGTTGAGCGGCGCCAGTCGCGCCTTGCCGATCTCGCGAAACGGCATGCTCTGCATTTGTCCATCGACCTCGAGCGCCACACCCTCATCGCTCACCGAGCGCAACAGCCCGGTATAGCGCCGGCGCCCCTCGCGCGGGGTGGCGAGCTCGATCAGCACGCGCTCGCCCACGAAGCGCTCGAAGTGCCCACGCGTGCGCAACACCCGATCGGAGCCCGGCGAGGACACCTCCAGCGCATAGGCGGCCGGAATCGGATCCTCCACATCGAGCAGCGCGGAGACCTCGCGGCTCACGCGCTCGCAGTCCTCGAGGCCAATGCCCTGAGGCTGGTCGATGAAGACTCTCAAGGCTCCCCGCCCCCGCCCCGGCACGTATTCCAGCTCGACCAGCTCGTAGCCCAGCTGGATCAGCAGGGGCTCAATAAGGGCGATGAGCCGCTCCCGCAAGAGCGTCCCCACGCGCCAAGCTCCTGTGTACACAAATAAAAATGGGCCCAAAGGCCCATGTCCGCAGCACCGTCACCGCCTTCACGCGCGGCGGGGTCCCGGCCAGGGACCCAAAAAATAAAAGCCCCTCGGGGGGCTTTTTAAGTCAAGCACTTGGCGAGCATTTCTGCCCTGCCACCGCAGGTTCCAGGATGCCGTCCACCCCGACCCACCGAGGGCGCGCATTCTACGGCAGGCTCCCCGGGGCGTAAACCTCGAAGTTAGCGGCGCTCGATCTTGAGCGTGCCGAAGGAGACGCCGAGCTCCCAGCCCTCACCCCTGGCGTGCAGGGCGAGCGAGACCTCACCCTTGGTCATCGCCTGCGCCTGGGTGGATTTGACCGCGCCGGCCTGCGCCTGCGCGGCGACGTAGGTGCCGAGCAGCTCCTCGATGCTGTGCACGCTCGAGAAGCGTCCCGTGCCGGATTCGACCGATTTGCCGACGGTGAGGCCGCCGCCCTTGCCCGTCAGGGTCACGGCCAGCGACGCGCCGTTCGAGCACTTGATCGTGCCCGAGCCGCTCGCCGACTGATAAAACGCCGCCCAGCCCCTGGTGCTGAACTGCAGCGTGCAATCGATACCGTCCGCCCAGGAGGCCGCCGGCATGGCGCCCGCCAGGGCCAACAGCAGCGCCGCGCTGACGGTGCGCGAACGCACTAGGGATACTTATCGCCGGCCGGTGCGGCGGGCGCGCCCTTGCCGTCCTTCGGCTGGGTGCGCGGCGAATCGCTCAGCGTCTGCCCGCTCGGCAGCGTGAGCGCCATGAACGAGCCACCCTTCTCGCCGCTGCGCAGCGGGTGAATCTTCACGGTCACCTTATCGCCGGGCTTCACGATCGTGGATTTCCAGCCCATCCGCGCGAGGTTATTGGGGCTGTTCATCTCGATGCCCCACAGGTCCTGGCCGCCCTGATCGTTGGAGACGTAAAGCTCCATCCACGCGTGCGGATTGGACCAGCGGAACTCCTTCACCGTGCCCACCAGCTCCGTGGTCTTCTCGCGATCGAACATCGCGTACGAATGGTGCGCCACCGCCGTGCCCGCAATGCCGGTGAGGATCGCGCTCACGCAGACGATCACCGTCGCTCTCATAAGTCTCATTCCCGCATGACCCTTCGTCGGCTCAGTTTCGGACAAGCGCTTTGACAAGGCAACAGGCACTGCCGCAGCGCAGCTTCAGGCGATCGCCTTGAGCGATTGCTCGACCATGCAGGCCACCTCACCGGTGTTGGTAAGGACCGCCTGGCGGCGCAGGAAGGCGAGCGGTCCGGTGCCGCGTCCGCCCATTCCGGAGAACTTGAACGATTCCCATTCCGCGACCCCGAAGCCCGCAAACGTCAGGAACGTGTCCTGCGTGCTCACGACGCCCGCCTGCAGCCGATCGGCGATGCGCCGGGCCTCGGTCGCATCCCCGGCGATGACGGCCGCGGACAGGCCGTAGTAGCTGTCGTTCGCGAGCCGCACGGCCTCCGCCTCGGTCGCAAACTTCATCACCGGCATGACGGGGCCGAAGGTCTCATCGCGCATGATCGCCATCGCGTGCGTAACGCCCGTGAGCACCGTCGGATACATATAAAGTCCGCCGCCGTGGTTCACGGACTTGCCGCCGCAGGCCAGGCGCGCGCCTTTCGCCAGCGCATCCTCGATATGCGCATCCACGATCTCGGCCTGGCGCGCAAAGATGAACGGGCCGATCTGGCCGCGGTTCGCGTCCGGGTAATTGATCTGCACGCGCGCAGCTTGAGCCACGAGCTTCTCGACGAAGCGGTCGTGGACCGATTCGTGCACATAGATGCGCTCGATGGAGAAGCACACCTGGCCGGTGCTGGTGACCGCACCGCGCAGCACCGCCCGCGCCGCCCGATCCAGATCCGCACTGGCCGTGATGATCACGGGGTCCTTGCCGCCCAACTCGAGCATCGCGGGGATGAAGCGGCGCGCGCAGGCCTCGGCGACCTTGCGCCCGTTGGGCACGCTGCCGGTGAAGTTGACGATGTCCACCTCATTCACGATCGCCTGACCCGTCTGCCCGTCCCCGACCACGAACTGCAGCACCTGCGCGAGCTCGGGCACTTCGGCGATGCTCGCCATCATCGGCGCAACGAAGCGCGGTGCGACTTCGCTCGGCTTGACGATGACGGCGCAGCCGGCGAACAGCGCCGGCACGGCATGCAGGGTCGAGAGCATGAGCGGCGCATTCCACGGTCCGATCACCCCGAGCAACGGGTACGGCTTCAGATTGGTGTCGAATGCGACTTGCGGCATGCCCGGTGAGCGTCCGGCGCGGCGCGCCTGCTGCAGCACAGCCGGTGCACGGTCGGCGCCGCGGGCGATGGCCGCAATCACCATCTCGACGGCGACCTGGGAGATCTGGCCCCCGCCGGTGTCGGTGGAGTCCGCCGCAACCAGCGCCGCGCGGTGCGCCTTCAGCCGTTCCACCCACTTTCTCATGATGGCAACGCGATGCTCGATCGGCGCATCCCCCCAGGCCGGCTGCGCGGCGCGCAGTCGCTGACAGGCGGCACTGATCTCGCTCGCCGAGGCCGGAGTGATGTGCAGATCGATCTCGCCGGTGCGGGGGTTGCGCACGGGCAGCGGTGCGCGCGTTTCGGTGCTCATGAGAGCGATCGTGCATGAGGCCTTCCGGGCAGGCAACGGGCCGTCCGTGCCGCGGACGGGCGCGGTGCTATAGTCCCGGCCCGCAAGCCGAAACGGGATCCCTGCCATGCGCTGCATCACCGTGCTGTATCCGAACTCCGAGGGCGTGCGCTTCGATTTCGACTACTACCGGGAAAAGCACGCGACGCTCATCCTGCGCCTGTACGGCAAGGCGATCGCCCGCTACGAGCTGCGCCGCGGCGTCGCCGGCCCCGACGGCGGCAAGCCGAGCTACGTCGCCACCATCAACTTCTGGATCGGCGACCAGAAACTGTTCGATGAGGCGCAGCAGAAGCACACCGCCCAGCTCATCGCCGATGTGCCGAACTTCACCAACGTGATGCCGACCATCCAGATCGACGACGTGGTGTCGTAAAGCCGCCTGCGCGGCGTGGATACCTATGACTATGTGATCGTCGGGGCGGGATCCGCGGGCTGCGTGCTCGCCAACCGGCTCTCGGCGGACCCCGCCGTCAGCGTGCTGCTCATCGAGGCGGGTGGGCCGGCGCGAGGTGTCTTCATCGACATGCCAGTGGCTTTTCCGCGCTACGCGCTGGGCCCGGCCCTCAACTGGAACTATGTGAGCGAACCCGAGCCGGGCCTGAACGGCCGGCGCGTCGCGGTGCCGCGCGGCAAGGTGCTGGGCGGCTCCTCGGCCATCAACGGCATGGTGTACGCGCGCGGCCATCGGGCCGATTACGACGCCTGGCGCGCCCAAGGACTTACAGGCTGGGGATACGCCGACGTGCTGCCCTATTTCAGGCGCTCGGAGAAGAGCTGGCTCGGCGAAGGCCCGTATCACGGTGCGCACGGCGAGCTCGAAGTGAGCGTCCCCGATCCCGAGCGTGTGCTGTCTGATGTGGTGGGCGCTGCGGCCGCGGCCGCGGGCTATCCCGTGACGCAGGACTATCACGCCGAGCACTCCGAAGGCTTCATGCGCATGGAGATGACCGTGGATGGGCGCGGCCGGCGTGCCAGTTGCGCCCGCGCGTTCCTGGCACCCGTCCGGCACCGGCCCAACCTCACGGTGCGCACGCGGGCGCTCGTCACGCGCGTGCTGATGGAGCAGGGTCGGGCGCGCGGCATCGAGATCGCAGATGGCGCGCAGCGCAGCCGCATCGGCGCGCAGCGCGAAGTCATCGTCAGCGCCGGTGTGTATGGCTCACCGCAGCTGCTGCTGCTCTCCGGCATCGGCCCTGCCGATGAGCTGCGCGCGCTCGGCATCCCCTGCAGTCACGATCTGCCAGGCGTGGGCCACAACCTGGTGGAGCATCCGCTCACCTTCACGCTCAATATCGCGAAGCCGCGCACGTTCCTGTCGGAGCTGCGCCTGGATCGCGCGGTGCTGTCCGTGCTGCGCTGGGCGCTGAGCGGCACGGGACCCTTCGCGACCAATGCCTGCGCGGGCAACGTGTTCCTGCGCACGCAGCCCGAGCTTGATCGTCCGGACATCCAGCTCACCTGTCCCGCCGGCGGCGCGGCGGCGACTCCTGGCGCTCAGCTGTGGCTGCCGCTGGTGCGTCCTGCGCCGACGCATGCGCTCGCCGTCGCGGTATCGATGATCCGGGAGGACAGCCGGGGGCGCGTGTGGCTGCGCTCGGCCGACCCCACCGATCCGCCGCGCATCCTCTTCAATCTGTTCACGCAAGCCTCCGATGTCGCGCGCATGATCCGCGGCATCCGCGCCGCGCGCGCGATCTACGCGCAAGAACCCCTGCAGAGTCTGATCGTGAGCGAGGCTTCCCCGGGCGCCGGACGGCAGTCCGATGCCGAGCTCGAGCGCTACGTGCGCGAGAGCGGCGTCATCACGCAGCATGCGGTCGGGACCTGCCGCATGGGTGTGGATGCGGATGCGGTGGTCGATGCCACCTTGAGGGTGCGTGGGGTTGAGGCGCTGCGGGTCATCGACGCCTCGGTGATGCCGGATGTGCCGGGCGGCAACACCAACGCACCCACCATCATGGTGGCCGAGAAGGGTGCCGACCTCATTCTCGGCCGATCGCTTCCGCCGGCAGAGCTTGCCGTCAACGCTCGACCTTTGAACGCGTTGCCGGGGATATAGTGACAAACTGTATGAATCGCATCACCGAATGGAGACGTGGATGACTCATCTAATACGACTACGCGGCGGCTTGTGGGCGGCGCTGCTTCTGGCCGGCCTGCTCGCCAGCGCTACGGCCGCAGCCGACAGCGCTGCGGCTTCCGGGAGCAACAAGGTGACGGTCGATCTCGTCATGCAGTACGCGGGCGCCCCGGTCGACCGCTTCACCTACCTGGGCCGCTACCAGGGGCTGAAGATCCTGAGCGACACGCAGGTGCTGCTCTGGACCACCATCAACGATGCATACCTGCTGACCGTGAGAAAGCCCTGCGTGGGGCTGCTGTTCGCGAACGGGGTGTTCATCACCTCCAACTCGCGCTCGGTCACCGCGAATCTGGATCGGCTGAACTTCGAGAATCAGTCCTGCTTCATCTCCGAGATTCGCCCGGTGGACTATCTGAAGATGAAGCAGGAGAAGAAAGTGATCCCGTAGCGTCCCTCAGATCGACTTCAGCTGCGCGGTGTCGATCGGCAGCTTGCGGATGCGCTTGCCGGTCGCGGCGAAGATCGCATTGCACAGCGCCGGCACGACCGGCGGCAGCGCCGGCTCACCCAGACCCGTCGTCGGGTTGTCGGTCGAACGGAAGTGCACCTCGACCGGCGGAGCCTGGTTCATGCGCAGCAGCTTGAACTCGTGGAAGTTGGTCTGCTCGACACGGCCACGGTCGATCGTGATCTCCTGACCCAACGCGGCGCTGATGCCATCGAGCGCGGCGCCCTGACACTGGTTGAGCGCGCCGGTCGGATTGATGATCTGCTTGCCGCAGTCACCGACCACCCACACCTTGTCGACCTTCACCATGCCGGCGGGAACCACCGTCACCTGCACCACTTCGGCGAAATAGCCCAGATGGCTGTAGTAGAAGCCGACACCCATACCGGTGCCCTTCGGCAGCTGGCGCTTACCCCAGCCGGATTTCTCGGCCACCATCTCGAGCACGCCGCGGGCGCGCCCGGTGTCGAAGCCCGGCGCCGGACCGCCCGGACCCCCGGGGCCCGGCGGCGGCTTGAGCACGCGCGGCTCGCCGAACAGATCGATCCGGTACTGCAGCGGATCCTTGCCAGCCGCGTGCGCGACTTCATCGATGAATGACTGGAACGCGTAGGCCAGCGCATTACTCTGCGGCGCGCGCAAGGGGCCCGTCGGCACGCCGAGCGGAATCATCGATACGCCGAACTGCAGGTTCTGCACGAAACGCGCCGGGAATTCCGTCGGCGCCAGATCCGCGCTGTTGGAAGCCTTCTCGCCGTTCTTGAACGTCACGAAGTGGTCCGAGAAGGCGATCAGCTTGCCCTGCGCATCCAGACCCGCCTTGAACGAGTGGAAACCCGCCGGACGATAGAAGTCGTGCTGGATGTCCTGGCGGCGATTCCAGACGAGCTTCACCGGCTCGCCCTGCATCTTGGAGATCATCGCCGCCTCGACCATATAGTCATTCGCCAGGCGCCGGCCGAAGCCGCCGCCGCAGCGGGTCATGTGCACGGTCACATCCGGCGGTGCCAGCCCGAGGGTTTTGGCGACCAGGCCCTGGCCGGGGCCGGGGAACTGCGTCGGCGACCAGATCTCGATCTTGCCGTCCTTGAAGCTCGCAGTGGTGTTCATCGGCTCCATCGGGGCGTGCGCGATGAACGGATAGAAGTACTCACCCTCGACAGTCTTCGCGGCCGAGGCGAACGCGCTCTTCACATCGCCATCGGCATGCAGGACCTTTTCGGGATCCTTCTTGAACAGGTCGGCGGCGGCCTGCGCGAAGCCGCGTGAACTTTGGCTGGCGACCGGACCCTCGGCCCATTCGACCTTGAGCTTCTCGAGCGCCTTGTTGGCCTGCCACCAGGTATCGGCCACGATCGCGACGCCGTCCTGCAGACCCATCTGAATGCCATCGGGGAGCCCGGTCGGCTTGCCGCCCTCGACGATGAAGGCATTGCGCACACCGGGCAGCGCCTTCACTTCATCCAGGTTCGCCTTGACCGGCTTGCCGCCAAACACGGGGCATTTCTCGAACACCGCATAGCGCATGCCCGGCACCGTCACGTCGATGCCGAAGATCGGCTGACCGGTCACGATGAGCGGGGAGTCCACCTGCGCGACGGACGTGCCGATGATGCGGAAATCCTTCGGGTCCTTGACTGCCACCGTCTTCAGGTCGGGTGGCTGCACCGTGCAGGCGCGCGGACAGAGCATGCCGTAGGAAAGCGTGCGCCCCGTTGGTTTGTGGCGCACCTTGCCCATGGCCGTGTCGCACTGATCGACCGGCACATGCCAGGTCATGGCCGCCGCCGTGATCAGCATCTGGCGTGCCGCCGCGCCGACGCGGCGCAGGGGCTCGTAATTCATGGGAGTGGCGAAGCTGCCTCCGGCGAACTGCGCGCCGAAATCCTTCGGAGACAGTGGCGCCTGCTCGGTCTTCACATTCTTCCAGTCAACGTCGAGCTCCTCGGCGATGACCATCGGGAGCATGGTCTTGATGCCCTGCCCGATCTCTGGATTCTTCGAGACGATGGTGACGGTGCCGTCGGCATCGATGCGGATGTACGCATTGAGCTGATTCGCCGGCATCTTCTTCGGCGTCACTGCCGCGGTGGCACTCGCCATCTCCGGCAGGCTGAAGGTGAGCAGCAGCCCGCCGCCGGCCGCGGCGCTGACGCTGAGGAAACTGCGGCGTGAGAGTTCGTCGGTCATGTTCAGACCTCCCTCGTGTCGGCCGGGGGCAGGCCCGCCGCCGTCTTGATCGCCGCGCGGATGCGCGTGTAGGTGGCGCAGCGGCAGATGTTGCCGCTCATCGCATCGTCGATGTCCTGGTCATTGGGCTTGGGGTTGCTCGCGAGCAGCGCGCTCGCGGCCATGATCTGACCCGCCTGGCAATAGCCGCATTGCATGACATCGACCTTGACCCAGGCGTCCTGCACCTTCTTGCCGATGTCGCTCGCACCGATGCCCTCGATGGTCGTGACGGCACGGGTGCCCACGCTCGCGACCGGGGTGATGCAGGAGCGCACGGCCATGCCATCCAGGTGCACGGTGCAGGCACCGCACAGTCCCATGCCGCAGCCGAACTTGCTGCCCTTGAGATTCATCAGATCGCGCAAGACCCACAGCAGCGGAGTCTGGCCGTCGGCATCGACGGTCTGTGGCTTGCCGTTCACAGTGATGGTGTAGCTCATGCTTCGGGACCTGCCTGATGTGACGTCACTGCGGTATAGCGGAGCGTATATAACGTGCCGCCACCATTGGGAAAATTCTACCAGATGAGGGGTCGGCGAAGTCAGGCCCGTGAGCCGTCACGAGAGCTGTAACTGACCGGGCGAGCGCCGTCGTGCGATGACGACGACGGCGAGCAGCAAGAAGAGCGCGCTCAACGCCAGCGAGTGGTGAATGCCGATCACGCTGCCGATCACGCCCACGGTGATCCCGGCGAACATCCGCAGCCCCAGACTGGCCATGGAGAACACGCCGATCACGTGGCCGCGCAGCGGCGCCGGTGCATTGAGCTGCACCAGGGTCTGCGTCATGGCGCTACAGGAGAGCTCGAGGAAGCCCGCCGCGAAGAGCAACACGACCGCAAGCGGATAAACACGGGTCAGTGCAAAGCCCCCGAGGGCCCCGCACCACAGCACCGCGAGCACCAGCGCTGCGCGCGGACTTGCGCGCAGAAGTCCACGGCTCTCGAGCACGAATCCGCCCGTCAATGCGCCGGCGGCGTCGGCGGCGAGCAGCATCGCGTACGCCACACTCGGATCGCCGTGCCCCAGGTCGCGCGCAAACTCCGGCATCTGCGCCTGATAGCCGTTGCCGATGAACGCCGAGGCGGCACCGGCGAGCAGCGTCATGGACAGCAACACGGGCTGTTGCGCGATGGTGCGAAACGTCGCGAGGATGTCCCCAAAGCCGCGCACGACTGCGCGTGCTGCCACGCCGCCGACGCGGAAGCGCGGTCCGTACGGCGCCTTCCACAGCCACAGCGTCATCGGCAGATAGATCAGCGCGTTCACGAAGATGCCGCGCGCGGGCCCAAGCGTGAGCAGCAGCCCCGCGCCCAGGGCCGGACCGAGCAGGATTCCGAGGGAGCGCGCGGTGGCATTCAAGCGCACCGCGCTCGGCAAGTCCTCCGGCTCCACGATGTCGTGCAGCAGGAGCTGCGAGGTGGGGTTCCACAGCACACCGGCCACGCCATGCACGATGAGCAGCGCCATCGCCCCGGACTTGGTGAGCGTGCCGCTGACGAACATCACGCCCCAGGCAATCGAGACCCCCATGAACAGCAGCATGCCGAGCTGGATCATGCGGCGCGGGTCGAAACGATCCGCGAGCGCGCCCACATAGGCGGAGAACAAGAGAAACGGCAGCCAGTGCGAGATCACCGCGAAGCCCTGCAGCGACTCCGAGTGAAACTTCTGGAACAGCATCCAATAACTGATCACGTGCTCGACGTTGTCGGCGAGCATCGCCGCGGCCGTGCCGATGAAGAAGACGCGGTAACCGCGGTGGTGCAGCGCCGCGAAGGAGCGCGGTCGGGCGCCGACGGAGGGACCCGAGCTCATGCCGGAGGGGCGGCGTGGTGGCGGCGCATCAATGCTGTACCGGATGCGTGAGCGATCGGGCAGGTCCTCGCCCTAAGTTTGCACATTGAAGGCCCCGGCGTGACCCAAAGTGGTGCAGAGTGGCGGTGTGGCAGGCGTCGAGTTTGCGTAACCCGATGCTGCTGCTCAAGAAAGCATTCTGGCATGGCGGTTGCACTCAAGGCCAGCATCACCATGAAACTCACCACTTCCGCGCTAACCCTCCTCCACCAAGGACAACTGTCATCATGAGATTTAAGAGTTCAGCGCTCGTCGCTGCTGCAATCGTTGCTACCGTACCACGCATGCTGCTTGCCGCTGACGCACCGGCCGCGCCTGCGCCCGCCGTACCGGGGCTCTCCGACCTGCTGACGGGTTGGGGACTGACGACCAGCGGGGAAATCGCGACGTCCTACTATCACTCCAATGGTTACCCGGGCAGCACGTGGCGCGCCTTCGACGAGGACCATGACACGTTTCAGCTCGACGAGGCGGGGTTGCAAATCGGCTATCAGCCCAAGTCGGGCGTCGGCGGCTATGTCGATGTCATCGCGGGCACCGACGCACAGATACTGAACGAAGCCGAGGGCGGCAGCGGCAGCAGCGTCGATGTGCGTCAGGCGTATCTGCAATATGCGACCGGGCCGCTGACCCTGATCGCCGGCAAGTACGTGACCCTGGCGGGCGCCGAGGTCATCAATCCCGCGCTCAACACCAACTTCTCGCGCTCGCTGCTGTTCCAGGTGCTCGAGCCGCTGGATCACGTCGGCTTCCGGGCGACGTTCGCGGCCACTGATACGCTGAGCCTGATCGCCGGCGTGAACAACGGCTGGAACACGATGGACACGAACTTCGGCTCCAAGACCGGCGAATTCGGCGCCACCTGGGCCCCGAACAAGATGTTCTCCTTCGCGAGCAGCGTGTATTACGGCAAGGTCGCAGACGGCGTCGACAAGTCGCTCATCGACTTCGTCGGCACCTACAACGTCACTTCGCAACTGACGCTGATACTGAATGCGGACTTCTATCAGCTCTCGGGCGAGAACGCGGGCGGCGTGCATGCCAACGGCGTTGCGGGCTATGTGAACTACGCGTTCAACGACACCATGCGCATCTCGGTCCGCGGCGAGTACGTCGATTTGCGCGGCATCGGCCACACGACCGAGGGCACGGTTACCTTCGGTTACTCGCCGGTGAAGAATCTGGAGTTCCGCGGCGAGCTGCGCTACGACGCCATCTCCAATGGCGCCTTCAACAACGGCGTGAGCTACACGCGCTCGCTCGGCAATGAAGAAGCAGAAATCGGTCCGACCTTCGCGGATAACAACACCGAGTTTGCGATTCAGGCCGTCTACAAGTTCAGCCTGCCCTAGCCCACTACTGTCTGCCAGTCCGCTACGCAACCGCCGCGCCCTCCGGGCGCGGCGGTTTGCCGTTACACTGCCGCGATGCGCACGCTCGTGGAGCTCGCGGAGGAACTCGGCACCGGACGGCTGCGCGCCACTCAGCTGATCGATGCGAGCCTGGCCCGGATTGCCGATGCGCGCGGCGAAGGTGCGCGGACCTTTCTCAAAGTCTTCGAGCGCAGCGCCCGCGCTGAGGCCGAGGCCGTCGATCGCCTTCGTGCCCGCGGCGCAGATCTGCCGCGCTTCGCCGGCATTCCACTCTCGGTCAAGGATCTGTTCGACACCGCAGGCGATGTGACCACCGCGGGCACCACGGTGCTGCGCGACCGCCCGGCCGCCAGCGCCGATGCGCCCGCCGTGGCACGGCTGCGCGCCGCGGGCTTCATCCTGATGGGCCGGACCAATATGACCGAGCTCGCCTACTCCGGGCTCGGCATCAATCCTCACTACGGCACCCCGCTCAATGCGTTCGATCGCAGCGCCGGCCGCATTCCCGGCGGCTCCTCCTCCGGTGCCGCCGTCAGCGTGACCGACCAGATGGCCGCGGCCGCGCTCGGGACTGACACCGGCGGCTCGTGCCGCATTCCGGCCGCCTTCTGCGGCATCGTCGGCTTCAAACCCACGGCCGCGCGGGTACCGCGCACCGGGGTGCTCGCGCTCTCGACGACTCTTGATTCCGTTGGGCCGCTCGCAGTGAGTGTCGGCTGCTGCGCCCTGCTCGATGCGATTCTTGCGCAGGAGGATGTGACCGTACCGGCCGCCACGCCCGTGCGCGGGCTGCGTCTGCTCGTGCCCACGACGTACGTGCTCGATGACCTGGAGGCACCAGTCGCGCGCGCGTTCGAGCGTTCGCTGTCGCGCCTGTCGGCCGCTGGCGCGCTCATCGTGCAGGAGCCGATTCCGAGCTTCAGCGAACTGCCGCGAATCAATGCGAAGGGCGGCTTCAGTGCGGCGGAGTCTTTCGCCACGTTTCGCGAGCTGCTCGAGACGCGCTTCGCCGAATTCGATCCGCGCGTCGCGACCCGCATTCTCAAGGGCCGCGAGCAGAACGCCGCCGATTACCTTCAACTCAAGAGCGAGCGGCAGGCCTTTTCGGCGGAGCTGCACCGGCGGCTCGCCGCGGTCGATGCGCTGGCGCTGCCCACCGTGCCCATCATCGCGCCGCGACTCGATGCGCTTGCCGAGGAGGAAAGGTACTTTCGGGCCAATGCGCTGGCCCTGCGCAATCCGGCGATCGCGAATTTCATGGACGGCTGCTCGATCTCACTGCCGATGCACGAGGCGGGCGAGGCGCCGATGGGGTTCATGCTGATCGCCGGCCGCGGCAGCGACCGGCGGCTGTTTGCCCTTGCGCGCGCGATCGAGGAGCACCTCGCCGCCTGATCAGCGCGGGTTGTCGTGGTGGGTGTTGTCGATGACGTGAGAGATGTCCTGATCGACGCAGGGGGTCGGCTCCACCAGATCGACCTCGGTGAGCTTGGCGATACGCAGCCCCGTGTGCCACGGCTCGAGCAGCATCTTCGGATCCTCAACCGTGGCCTGCCACTCGATCGTGTCGCCCACGCGGCGGATCCGCTCAGTCACGCGCATGTCGGTGGAGTGCAGCGCGCCGTTGTCCGTGAGCCAGGCCTCGTCGTTGAACTGATTTGCCTCGACCACCAGCGTATCGCCATCCCAGTGCCCGACCGAGTCGCCGAGCGTGCTCGGCTCCACGTCCTTGCGGTGCGGCCGGTTCATGGGAACGATGCGCCAGAACGCGCCCGAGACGTCGTCGTACAGAAAGATGAACTGATTCTTCTGCTGCACGATCTTGTCGGGCGGCCCGATGCGCGGCAGGCCCGGCGAGCGGCAGTGCAGCACCGGATCGCGCTGCAGCTGATGCGCCTCGAGGTCCTTCACCTGGGCGAGAAATTCCGGACGGTAGCTGGGGAAGTTGCGGGCAGGTCGCGCCGCCGGGGCCGCGTGCGCTGCCGGTGCGGCGGCCGCGGCTGCCGGCGCTGCCGGCGGGCCCTCGCATCCGGCGACGCACACCGAGCCGGCACCCTCGCTCTTCGGCTGCAGGAAATCGATGCCCGCCCCGTTATCCCAGGTGCCGTTGAGATCGACATGTCCGTCGGGCAGTCGCGGCACCGGTTTCGAATCGTGATCGGCGGCGCCCGAAGCGCCGCTGCACGCCAGTGCAATCACCAGAAGCGTCGACATCGCGACGCCGTGCGCGTAGCGCGCCACAGATCGGCTGCTCATGAGCGCCTCATTTGTCCGGAGCGAACTGGTAGTGATGACCGTCCGCGTATGTGATTTTCACCATATAGCCCAGATGCGGCGTGCCATCGCGCGCCGGATAGGCATCGACGCTGGCGGTCTGGCCGGCACCGAGCAGTGCCTCCTTGCTGAGTCCGGCCTTGCGCATCATCGCAACCGGCACGCTCTCCAGGCGCCAGTCGGTCAGGGCGCCATGGTCGTCTTTTGCATTGAAGTGAATGTAGATGTGCGGATTGGCCCATTCGACGCTCGATACGGCCCCTTGCAGATGCACCATTTTGTGCACGTCGAACTCACCGGCCACGGAGTGATGGGTGAAGCCCGGCGTGGCGAGCGACGCGAGCACGAGCGCGGCCGCGACCCGTACACCAAATGCGACTCTCATGCGTTGTATTCCCCCTCTCGCTGCGAAGGAACATACTAAGCCATGGCACAGCGCGCATGCATCGCAAGGCTCTGGGGAGTGGCCGCACTGTTGACGGTGATGGTGAGCTGGGCGGCGGATCCGCCGGCCGCCCCAAGCCCCGTCAGCTCAACGACCACGAAATCGGCGACCACGGCGGCGAATCCGTCCGCGACGGCAAAAGCCTCCAAACCGGACTGCAAGAAGCGGATCGCCAGGCGCACGGCGCCTCCCCCCGAGGGCTGTCCGCCCGGACCCGGTAACGAATACGGCCTGGAGGACCTCCGCCGCACGGGCGATCTTCCCGCCGAGGCCCTGAGGCGAATGGATTCGGCATTCCACTAGACCGAATGCGCCGCCCCCGCCGCCCAGCTGCACCCCGGCGGCGAGTTACTCGATAACAGCCAGTGCCTCGGATGCCAGGCCTTCCTCCTGGGCTCCGGTCTGTGCGCCCATTTGGTTTCGCTGTGATCAACGTCTTCGACCAGAAGTACTACATTCGCAAGGGCACCGGCGTCGGCGCGCCGCAATTCGGTCCGCGCCGCGGATTGTTCGCCGGCTTGTCGCAGACGTTTTAGAAGGAGCAGCGGGCCCGATGTCCAATGAAAACGCAGTCGAGACAGAGCGGCTCCCACCTCTGCCCGAGGCGGCGCTTACCGTGGCGCAGCGCACGGCGGCCGCGGCGCTCGTCGCCGGCAGGCGCGGCGCACTGTTCGGACCCTTCGTACCCCTGCTGCGCAGCCCGCAGCTCTTGGATCGCGCGCAGCGTCTGGGCGAGTACCTGCGGTACGAGAGCGGGGTCCCGGTGCGGCTGCGGGAGCTCGCGATCCTGCTGACCGCGCGCCACTACCGTCAGGCTTACGAGTGGCACGTGCATGCGCCTGCGGCTTCGCAGGCGGGGCTCGCGGCGTCCCTCATCGATGCCATCGGCACCGGCAAGCCTCCCGCGGCGATGACCGCCGAGGAGGCCACGGTGTACGAGTTCTGCGGCCAGCTGCTGCAGACCCACACTGTGGATGATCCGACCTACGCGGCGGCCCTCGCTCTGCTCGGCGAGGCGGGCGTCGTCGAGCTCTGCGGCATTTGCGGCTACTACGGGTTGCTCGCGCTGGTCATGAACGTGGCCCGCACGGCCTTGCCGGCCGGTGCGCGCGCGCCGTGGTGAGCGCGCACGCTTAGTTGAGCCTGGCGGTCACGGCTCGATAGCGGGCCTCCAGCCGCGCGTGCTCGCGGTGCACACCGCCCGCCACCACTTTCACACCCCCACGCCAGACGCAGTCGATTGCCTGGCCGCGCGTGGCGAAGATCAGACTGTCGATGAGCGCATCGTCCCGGCGTCCGCTCAGCGCCGGGTGATCCGTGTTCAGGGAAATCAGATCCGCCGGCCTGCCGAGCGCGAGCTCACCGCCACCAGCGCTCGCCTGCGCACCGCCCTTCACCGCCGCGGCATACAGCGTGCGTCCGGTGGACGCACCCTGCGCGCCGGCCAGCACGTTGCGACGCCTGAGCGCGAGGCGCTGCGCGTATTCCAGCGCGCGCAGCTCCGCTGCCGCATCGATGAGCACGTTGGAGTCCGTTCCCACGCCGATCGATCCGCCGCACTGAAGCAGGAGCGGTGTCGGCAGGATGCCATCGCCCAAGTCCGCCTCCGTGATCGGGCAGACACCGACGACGGCGCCACTTTCGGCCACGCGGCGCGTCTCGGTCTCGCTCATGTGGAGCGCGTGCACCAGACACCAGTTCGCATCGACGCTGGCATGATCGATCAGCCACTCCACCGGGCGCTGGCGGCACCACTCGAGACAGGCCTCGACCTCCCGCGTCTGCTCGGCAATGTGAATGTGCACCGGGCCGTTGGCGCCGAGCTGCACGATCGCATCGAGCTGTGCCGGCGAGACAGCGCGCAGGCTGTGCGGCGCGACGCCCACGACAGCCTCGGCGAGCCCGCTGCACAGCGCACGGCAGTCCTCGAGGATGCGCGCATATTGCTCGAGGCTGCTGAGGAAACGCCGTTGCGCGCGCTCGGGCGGCAGCTCCCCGAAATCCGCGTGCGCGTACAGCACGGGCAGGAGCGTGAGTCCGATGCCGGTCGATTCGGCGGCCGCGACGATGCGGGCGGCCATCTCGGCCGGCCTGGCGTACGGGCGGCCGGCAGGGTCATGGTGCAGGTAGTGGAACTCGGCGACCCGCGTGAACCCCGCCTCGAGCATCTCGAGGTACGCCCAGGCCGCGATCGCCTCGACATCGTCGGGCGAGAGCCGGTCGACGAAGCGGTACATCACTTCGCGCCAGGTCCAGAAGTCCTCCGCCAGGGGACCCGCAATCTCAGTGAGTCCCGCCATCGCACGCTGAAAGGCGTGGCTGTGCACGTTGGCAAGGCCGGGCAACGCGACGGCGTGCCGCTCATCCTCGGCAGCGGGCCTCGCGCCGAGCTCGAGTCCGGCGATGCGACCGGCGCTCACCTGCACGCGCACCCCCTCGGCCCAACCGGAGGAGAGCAGCGCGGAGCGGAACCACAGACTCGCCATGCCGCATAATAGTAGTCGATGCAGGACTGGCTGAGCGTGACACGCGGCAGCGCACCGCTGCTGCTCAGCATGCCCCATACGGGCGTGCAGCTGCCTGACGGGATCGAGCGGTCCTTGATCTCGCCCTGGCGCGCACGCTGCGATACCGACTGGTGGGTCGACCGGCTGTACGACTTTGCCGCCTCGCTCGATGTCACGATCGTGCGCACCGGGATCTCGCGCACCGTCATCGACGTGAACCGCGATCCCTCCGGCGCCTCGCTCTATCCGGGCCTTGCGACCACGGGTCTGTGTCCGACCACGACCTTCGATGGCGAGCCGCTCTACCGCCCGGACGCCGAGCCGACGGCGCGCGACATCAGCGAGCGCACGGTGCGCTACTTTGCGCCTTATCACGCCGCGCTGGCCGCCGAGATCGCACGGCTGCGCGCGCTGCACCCGGCGGTCGTGCTCTACGACTGCCATTCCATCCGCTCGCGCATCCCGCGCCTGTTCGCGGGCGAGCTGCCGCACTTCAATCTCGGAACGAACTCCGGCGCGAGCTGCTCGCCGGCCCTGGCGGCGACCGTGACGGCGGTGTGCGAGCGCACGCCCTACACCTTGGTTGTGGACGGCCGCTTCAAGGGCGGCTACATCACCCGTCATTACGGCGACCCCGCGCGCGGTGTGCACGCGCTGCAGATGGAGCTCGCCTGCCGCGGCTATCTGCGTGAGACGCCTGGCCCGATCGCACCGCAGAGCTGGCCGGTGGAGTACGACATGGCGTACGCCATCTCGATGCGGACCGCGTTGCGGTCGATTCTCACCGGCTGCCTGCGCTTTGCGGCGGCCGCGGCGTAGCGGACGCGCGGCTACCAGATCCGGCAGATCTTGCTCTCGGGCTTCACCAGCGCCTGATCGGCGCGGCAGTGAAAGGCGCGGGCAAATTCGGGCATGTTCACCACCACGCCATTGACGCGGTAGCGCTGCGGCGCATGCGGGTCGACGACGGCATCGAGCCGGGCACGCTCGGGGCGCTCGACTCCGCAGGCCCATTGCGCGAAGCCCACGAAGAAGCGCTGATCGGGTGTGAGCCCATCGCCGCTCGGCGGCGTCTGGCCGTGCACCTGCTCCTGCCAGGCGAGGTAGCCCAGGATCTCCCCGCCCAGGTCGGCGATGTTCTCACCGGCTGTGAGCTGGCCGTCGACCTTCAGGTCATCGGCGATCGGGTACTGACTGTACTGATCGCGGATGCACTGCGCGCGCTGCTCGAAGGCCTTGGCGTCGCTGCCGGTCCACCAGTCGCGCAGGTTGCCGGCGCCGTCGTATTGCCGCCCGCGATCATCGAAGGCATGGGTGAGCTCATGGCCGATCGTGCCGCCGGTGTTGCCATAGTTGGGCGCATCATCCATGCGCGGGTCGAACAGCGGCGGCAGCAGCACCGCCGCCGGGAAATTGATCATGTTGAGCTGCGGGTCGAAGTACGCATCGACCGTCGCCGGGGTCATGTCCCACTCCTCGCGATCGACCGGCGCGCCGATCTTGGCGGCCTGCCGGTGCGACTCGAAGCTCGCCGCCCGTGTCACATTGCCGAAGAAATCCGCGCCCGCGATGCTGAGGGTCGAGTAGTCGCGCCAGCGCTGCGGATAGCCGATCTTGTTGCTGATCGCGGCGAGCTTCTTCAGCGCCTGCTCCCGCGTTGCCGGCGACATCCATTTGAGCTCGCGGATCCGCCTCTGCATCGCCGCCTCGATCTGCTGCGTCATGCGCACCGTCGCGGCCTTGGCTGTCGGCGGAAACACACGCGCGACGAACTCCTGCCCGAGCGCCTCGCCCAGGTCCCGATCCACCCAGCGCACGCACTTCTGCCAGCGCGGCCGATCGATCTTCTGACCCAGGAGCGTCGCGTGCATGAAGCGGAAGTCCTCCTGCACGAAGTTCGCCGACAGATACGGCGCGCTCGCGGCGATCAGCGCCCAGCGCAGATACACCTTGATATCGGCGAGCCGCTCATGCACCAGGCGCGCATTGAGCTCGCGCGTGAAGCGCGGCTCGGAGAGGTTGACCCAGGGCACCGGAGTCAATCCCGAGTGGGCGAAATACTCGCTCCAGTTGAAGGCCGGCGCGATCTCGCTCAAGGCGGCCGCGGTCGTGCGGTGATAGACGCGCTCCGGGTCGCGCCGCTGCACCATGGTGAGCGTCGGGCGCGCCAGCGCAAGCTCAATCCGCATCACCGTCGCCGCATCGCGCTGCGCGGCGGTCTCAGCCTCGCCCAGCAGGGCAAACATGCGCGCGATGTGCTCGACGTATTGCGCGCGGATCTGCACCGAATGCGCATCGCGCCTGAGGTAGTAATCCCGGTCCGGCAGACCCAGTCCTCCGGAGTCGATCGAGGCAATGACCCGGGTCGCATCGCGCGTGTCCTGTTCGACACCGCTCGCGAACAGCACTCCCGAGCCGTGCGTGCGCGTGTGCAGATCGCCGATGAGCGCGGCAAGTTCGTGCTTGCTGGAGAGCGCCGCGATGCGCTCGAGATCCGCCTTGAGCGGCGACGCGCCCGCGTGTTCGATCGCCTCGACGTTCATGCAGGCGGCGAAGTAGTCGCCGATCTTCTGCACGTTCGGCGCGCGTGTCGGGCCAGCGGCCGAATCCTCCTCCAGGATGCCCCACAGGTAGCGCTCGATCTGCGTCGACAGCTTGATGTACACGCTCCAGTAGGTCTCTTCGGGCGGCATGGGATTGACCTTCTCCCAGTTGCCGCAGGCGTACTCAAACAGATCGTCGCAGGGATCGGCCGAGCGATTCATGATGGTGGTGTCGAGCGACGGGGAGTACGGCAGTGCCGTGAGCGGTCGCTCGGGGCCCGGCTGCGCGCCGGCCGTCAGCGCAACGGCCGCGAGGGCCACTGCGGCGGATGCTACTATTCTCATGGGGGAAAGCTTACACAAGCTCACCGGATAATCGAGACATGCCCTGGCGACGCCGCCGCTACGGCGGCTCCGATCTCTCGCGCGCGCTTTGCGTGGAAGACCTGCGGCAGATCGCGCGCCGGCGTGTGCCGGGTTTCGTGTTCGAGTACGTCGAGGGCGGCGCGGAGGATGAGGCCACGCTGCGGCGCAACCGCACCGTCTTCGAGCGCCTGCGCCTGGTCCCGAACACGCTCGTCAACACCACCGCCCGTCATCAGCGCACCGCGCTGTTCGGACGGGAGAGTGCCTCGCCGCTCATCATCGCGCCCACGGGTGGGAACGGTGTGCTGTATCCGCGCGGCGATGTGGCGCTCGCGCGCGCGGCGGCCCGCGCGGGCATTCCGTTCTGCCTGAGTACGGTCTCCACCGTGCGCCTGGAGCAGCTCGCCCGCGAAGTCGGCGGGCGGCTGTGGATGCAGCTCTACGTCATGCGGGAGCGCAAGGTTGCCGAGGACATCGTGCAGCGTGCCGATGCGGCCGGCTACGAGGCGCTGGTGCTCACCAGCGATGCGAACGTCTTCGGGCAGCGCGAGTGGGACCGGAGGAACTATCGCCGTCCCGGCCGGCCGACCGGTCGGGCGCTGCTGAGCCTGCTGGGTCATCCGCGCTGGTGCTACGAGATCCTGCTGCGCCACGGTGCACCCCAGTTCGAGAACGTGGCCGCATTTCTGCCGCCCGGCGGCGCGCGCGCAGTGGGCGGCAGCACCAAGCTGCCGCTCCTCTTCACACCCGATCTCACGTGGGAGGATGTGGCCTGGCTGCGCCGGATCTGGCCGCGCAAGCTCCTGGTGAAGGGACTGCTCAGCGCCGCGGACGCCGAGCGCGCCGCCGCCGCCGGTTGCGATGGCATCGTGCTCTCCAATCACGGCGGGCGGCAGCTCGATGCGTGCGTCTCGGGCGTCGAGATGCTGCCGGAGATCGTGAATGCCGTCGGCAAGCGCCTCACGATCATCGTGGACGGGGGTTTTCGGCGCGGGACGGATGTGGTGAAAGCGCTGGCGCTCGGTGCGCACCATGTCATGCTCGGGCGCGCGACGCTCTATGGGCTCACCGCCGGTGGAGAGCGCGGCGTCGATCGGGTGCTGGAGATTCTCACCGCCGAGATCGACCGCGCGCTCGGGCAGCTCGGCTGCTGCGGCATCGCCGAGCTGGGACCGCAGTTCCTGAGAGGCTCGATGCACAATGACGACTGACACCGGCAAGACCGAATTCGTGCAGGCGATCTCGCGGCTCGATGCGACCGCGTTGGTCGTGGGCTCAATGATCGGCTCGGGCATCTTCATCGTCTCGGCCGATATCGCCCGCCAGGTGGGCTCACCGGCGGGGCTGCTGCTGGTGTGGCTCGTGGCCGGCGTGACTACGGTCATCGGCGCCCTCACCTACAGCGAGCTCGCGGCGCTGTTTCCGCGCGCCGGCGGACAGTACGTCTACTTACGCGAGGGCATCTCGCCGCTCTTCGGCTACCTCTTCGGCTGGACGCTCTTCACGGTGATCCAGACGGGCACCATTGCGGCCGTCGCCGTGGCCTTCGCCCGCTTCCTGTCGGTGCTGATCCCGGGCCTGACGCCGGACGTGTTTCTCGGCTTCACGGTGCATCTGCCGAGCGGCCCGATCGAGATGGGACTATCCCCGCAGCGCCTGGTGGCAATCGCCTGCGTGATCGTCCTCACCTGGATCAACGTGCACGGCGTGCGCATGGCGGCGTTCATCCAGACGACCTTCACGGTCATCAAGGTGCTCTCGCTCGCCGGGCTTGCGCTGGTGGGACTTACGCTGGGCCGGCACGCGAGCGCGATCGCGGCCAACTTCGGCGCCGGTTTCTGGCCCCAGGGAGGCTTCACCCTGGCGCTGCTGCCGGTGATCGGCACGGCGCTGGTGGGCGCGCTCTTTTCCATGGATGCCTGGAACAACGTCGGCTTCGCCTCCGGGGAGCTCAAGCAGCCACGCCGCGACCTGCCGTTTGCGATGGCAGCCGGCGTGCTCACCGTGACGACGCTGTATCTGCTGGCGAACCTGGCTTACCTCAGCGTGCTGCCGCTGTCCGCGATCGCCTCTGCGCCCCAGGATCGGGTCGCAACCGCGACCCTCGAGGCGATCTGGGGACAACCGGGCCTGTCGATCATGGCGATCGCGATCATCATTTCCACTTTTGGCTGCAACAACGGCCTGATTCTCTCGGGCGCGCGCGTGTACTACGCGATGGCGCGCGATGGACTGTTCTTCCGCCGTATCGGCACGCTGCATCCGAAGCATCACACTCCGGCGTTCGCGCTCGTGATGCAGGCACTATGGACCTGCGTGCTGTGCGTGTCGGGAACCTACAGCCAGCTTCTGGATTACGTGATCTTCGCCGCGCTGGTGTTCTATCTGTTGACGGCCGTGGGACTGTTCGCGCTGCGGGCGCGGCGCCCGGATGCCGAGCGCCCGGTGAGGGTGCCGGGCTATCCCGTGCTGCCGGCAATCTACATCCTGTTGACCGGCGCGATTGGCATCGATCTTCTGATCCACAAGCCCCAGTACAGCTGGCCGGGACTGATCATCGTCGCGGTCGGCATTCCGGTGTACTGGGCCTGGAGCAGCTTCGGCAAGCGCACGGCGCGCTGATGCGCGCGGGGCGGCTCGCGTGGGTGGCGCTCGCGCTGGTGCACACCGGCGGCGTGGCGGCACAGGAGAGCTCGCGTGAGCTGAATCTGCCCGGCGTGCATGTGCATCTCACGCTCGATGCACGCGAGTTCAGCGCCGGTGAGGCACCCCTGCTCGAGTGGATCAGCCGCAGCGCCAGCATCGTGAGCGCGTACTACGGGCGCTTCCCGGTGAGCGAACTTGCGATCACGGTGCGAGCGATGGACGGCAGCCGCGTGGGCGGCACGACCTTCGGCAGCCCGCGCGCGTTGATCCGCTTGCGCGTCGGACGCGACGTCACGGCGAAGCTGCTGCTCGATGACTGGGTGCTCGTGCATGAGATGACGCACCTCGCTCTGCCCGATGTGGGTGAGGAGCATGCGTGGCTGTCGGAGGGCCTTGCGACCTACGTCGAGGGGATCGCGCGGGCGCAGGCGGGCAACCGCAGCATCGAGGACGTCTGGGCCGAGGATATGCGCTCGATGCCACGTGGCCTGCCGCAGGCGGACGATGCAGGCCTCGATCACACGCACACCTGGGGCCGCACGTACTGGGGCGGCGCGCTCTTCTGTCTGCTCGCGGATGTGGAGATTCATCGGCGCACCAACGATGCGAAGGCGCTGCAGGATGCGCTGCGGGCCATTTTGAGCGCGAGCGGCGGGCTCGCGAGCGAGTGGCCGGTGAGCCGGATTTTTGCCGTGGGCGATGCCGCGGTGGGCGCGCCGGTGCTGCAAGAGCTCTACGCGCGCGCCAAAGACACGCCGATGGCGACCGATCTGCCGGCGCTGTGGCGCGAGCTCGGGATCGATGCCGCAGGCGATAGCGTGCGATTCCGCGACGACGCGCCGCTGGCGCACATCCGCATCGCCCTCACCCGTCCACGCCCGTCAGCAGGCCATCCTTGAGCCAGCGCCTCAGGAGAAGCGCCGCGCGCGCTGGACTTGCGCTCTCCATCCGCGCGCAGATCGTGCCGAAGGTCTCGCCGTCCGCCACCGCATCGAGCGCTGCCCGCTCCTCGGACCCCACGCAGCGGTAGCGCACCGTCAGACCCGTGCGCCAGGCGATCCACTGCGCCCCGCGCTGCACTCGCCAGCGCGAGGGCTTCGGCGCCTGCGCGCAGACGCTTGCCCACCAGCGGATGGCATTGCTCTTCAAGTGCAGGCGCCGCAGCGATGATGTGAGCGTAAATGTCAGCGCTGGCCAGCGCGCCGGCTCAATCGCCGCCAGCGCCGACTCCCCGAGCGCTGCCTCATCGGGCGCATCGAACACCTCGGCGACCAACCACTCCCAGCGCGCAAGCTCCGCTGCGCCGAGTGTCGAGGGAGACTTGCGCCAGGTGGCGATGAGATCCGGCAGCTCGCGCCCGTAGTAACGCAGCGAAAACTCGTGCGACGGGAGCTGATAGGCGAGCCGGCGAATCAGCGCGCCGAATCGCGCCTCGCCCAGGCAGCTGCGAAGGGCCGGATAGGTCTGCGACAGGGCCTCCACGATCCGCTCGGGATACCCCTCGGCGTACACCGCGAGGCGCGTTGCAGTGGCAAACCCCGGTGTTCCCGGAACGACGCCGGCGATCGCACGATCACCTGCCAGCACATGCGCCTGAAAAGCCTGTTGCAGTTCGGCGAGGCGCATCAGGCCGCCCGCGCGCGTACGCTGCCGGCGATGCGTCGCGCCTGATCGAGCTCGGCGAGCAGCTCGCCCAATGGCGGAATATTGGCATCGCGCTCGATCATCGTCGCCACATCGCCGAAGCGCGCCACGGCCGCACGGTACAGATCCCACACCGGCTGCACGATCGGCTCATCGTGGGTGTCGATGATGTAGCTGCCGCAATTGCGATGGCCTGCCAGATGGAACTGCCGCACGCGCTCGCGCGGCACGCCCGCAAGGAATGCGTGCGGGTCGAAGCCGTGGTTTACGCTGCTGACATAGATGTTGTTGATATCAAGCAGCAGGTCGCAATCCACCTCGTGACACAGCGCACTTAAGAACTCCCACTCGCTCATCGCCGAGGTACTGTAGGCAACGTAGCTCGATACGTTCTCCAGCAGGATCCGCTGCCCGAGATCATCCTGCACGCGCCGCACCCGCGCGGCGACATGCCTCAACGCCTCCTCGGTATAGGGCAGCGGCATGAGATCGTGCAGATTGATACCGCCGACGCCGGTCCAGCACAGATGATCAGAGATCCAGCGCGGGCGCACCCGGGTCGCGAGCTGCTTCACCTCGCGCAGGTAGCGCTCATCGAGTGGCGCCGTGCTGCCGATCGACAGCGATACGCCGTGCATGACAAGGGGATAGCGCTCGCCGATCCGGTGCAGGTAGTCGAGGGGCTTGCCGCCGGGAACGAGGTAGTTCTCGGTCAGGACCTCGAGCCAGTCGATGCGGGGGCGCTCCGCGAGCACGGCCTCATAGTGCTCGGTGCGCAGCCCCAGACCAAATCCCAGCGATGACATCGCGAACAAGCGGACGCGGCCCGTGCCGCGTCCGCCTGCCCTGTTACTTCGCTTCTTTGGCCTTGGCTTTGGCGGCGCTGCAATCCGCCTTGCTCATCTCGAGGAAGCCCTTGCCCTTGCAGCTGTTCATGCCCTTGCACGAGTTGTGCGAGGACTTGCAGGCCGACTGGCCCTTGCAGGCATTGACTCCGGTACACTTCATCTTCGCTTCATCGGCGCTCGCCGTGGTCACGGCAAGGCTGCTGAAGAGCAGCGCTGCGGCCGTTGCGATTGCTGCGCCGCCGAGTTTCCTGGTCGCCTTCATGAATGTCTCCCGTTGGATGGCCATGCGGTGGAGTCGCGCCACCCGCTCGCAGTCAGCCGGAAGCGGCTGCATGTGAGTGAGGACCGGCAACCCCCGGTGAGTATTACTCCGTCATTTGACGGTTCGATTCAAGCCCCGGAGCCGGCTATTATCGGCGCCCGATGCGTAATGCACCGCCCGAAATCCCGGTCTCCTTAGTACCCCCGCCCGGCGATGGCGCCAGTGCGGCCGACGCGCAGCTGCAGGCGCTGCTGCAAGGCATGCGGGGGGAGTTGTTTCGCTTTGCCTGCTGGCTGGCCCGGGACCGGGCCATTGCGGAGGATGTGGTGCAGGAAGCGCTGCTGCGGGCCTGGCGATCGCGCGAAGCGCTGAAGGATCCGGCCGCCGTGCGCCCGTGGCTGCTCACGATCGTGCGCCGCGAGCATGCCCGCATCTACGAGCGTAAGCGCCTGGAGATGACCAGTCTGCACGATGCGATCGACAACGAGGATCCCGCGCTCGCCGCCCAGGGCGATGGCGAGCTGATCGGCCTGCGGCTCGCCATCTATAAGCTCCCCGAGGTGTATCGCGCACCGCTCGTGATGCAGGTCCTCGGCGGATTTTCCACGGCGGAGATCGCGAGCGAGCTGGGGCTGTCGAATGCCGCCGTCCTGACGCGGCTGTTTCGGGCGCGCAACCGCCTGCGCGTGCTCTACGGGCTGGCGCCGGCGCCCGAAGCGCTGGATGAGGAATTACCGTGAACTGCGAAGAGGCACGTCTGCTCATGGGAGCCGATCCGGAGGCCCTGACAGCGGAGCTGGGAGCGCATCTGGCGGGCTGCACGGCATGCACCACGTTCCAGCAGGAAATGCTGATCATGGAGCGCGACGTTCGCCGCGCGCTGCAGCTGCCGCTTAACGCGTCGGCGCGAACCGCCGCGCTGTCGCGGCCGACGCTCGTCCGCGGCGCGACCTCGGGCGCCCCGCCGGCCGCGGCCGCGCCAGCGTCACCGCCATCGCAGCGTGTGTCGCCGCGCCGCTGGGCACTCGCTGCCGGAGTGCTGGCCGCGGTGGTGGGCGCCGCGTTGCTGTGGAGCAGCCTGCCCTCGACCAGTCTTGCGGCCGATGTGGTCAGCCATGTGCAGCACGAGCCCGAAAGTCTCACCCGGACACAGACCGTGCCCGAGGGCGATGTGGAGAAGCTCCTGCAGTCGGCTGGCGTCACGGTCAGCGGCACGCACAAATTCAGCTACGCGCAGAACTGCTTCTTCCACGGCCACTTCGTGCCGCATCTGGTGTTCCAGACCGATCACGGCCCCTACACGCTCATGATCCTGCCGGGCGAAAAAGTTGCGGCGCGGCAGCACTTCAGCGAAAGCGGCTACAGCGGCGTGCTGCTGCCGCGCGCGCACGGCGCGCTCGCCGTGCTCGGGGCCGACTCCGAGCTCGATCAGGTCGCCGACCAGATCGATCACACGGTGCAGTGGTGATGTCACCGTAATGCAGTGGCTGACGGCGGCGTTTCTCGCTGCACTGCTTCTCGGGACCGCTGTTCGGCTGTGGCTGGGTCATCGCCAGATCTGCGCCGCGCGCGCGCATCGCGAGCAGGTGCCCGCGCCGTTTCGCGATCAAGTCAGTGTGGCGGAAAATCAGAAGGCCGCCGACTACGCCGTCGCACGTGCGCACCTGTCCCGCATCGAGATGCTGGTGGATGCGGTGATCGTGCTGGCGTTGACGCTCGGTGGCGGCATCGCGTTCGCGGCGAGCGCCTGGTCGAAGCTCGGCTGGCGCGAACCCTGGCAGGGCCTGGCGCTGGTTGCCAGCGTGCTGCTCCTCACCGGCCTCCTGGGCGAACCATTCTCGCTGTGGCGGACGTTTCGGATCGAGGCCGCCTTCGGCTTCAATCGCACAACCTGGTCGCTGTATCTCATCGATCGCGCCAAAGGGCTGCTGCTCGGGGTCCTGATCGGCGCCCCGCTCCTGCTCGGAGCGCTGTTCCTCATGCAGCACGGCGGGCGCTGGTGGTGGATTTACACCTGGGCCGCCTGGATCGTGGTGTCGCTGGCGCTCACCTGGGCGTGGCCGGCGGTGATCGCGCCGCTCTTCAATCGCTTCTCGCCGCTCGCGGATGAGGCGCTGAAGGCGCGCATCGAGGCCCTGCTCGGGCGCTGCGGCTTCACCTCACAGGGCGTGTTCGTAGTGGATGGCTCGCGCCGCTCGGCGCACGGCAATGCCTACTTCACCGGCGTCGGCCGCAACAAGCGCATCGTCTTCTTCGATACCCTGCTCGAGCGGCTGGCGCCGCAGGAAGTCGAGGCCGTCCTCGCTCACGAGCTCGGCCACTTCCGCCTGCATCACATCCGTGCGCGCATCATCGTCTCCGCCGTAACCTCACTCGCCGCGCTCGCCATCCTCGCCACGCTCTTGTCGCTGCCTGCCGCGAGTGCGGCACTCGGTGTGCCGATCCCGCGCGGCGCTACTTCCGCTTCGGCCGCGAGCGCGCTGCTGCTGTTTGCCTTCGTGGCTCCGGCATTCAGCTTCTTCGCGACACCGCTCACGGCCTGGTGGTCACGCGTGCACGAGTTTGCGGCCGACCGCTTCGCCTGCGCGCACACCGAGCGCGAGCAACTGGCCAGCGCGCTGGTCAAGCTGTATCGCGACAACGCAACGCCGCTCGCTCCGGATGCGATCGTCTCCGGCTTCTACGATTCGCATCCGCCCGCGATTGCGCGGATTGCTCAGCTGCGGGCGCCCGCCGCGAGGGCCTGATTCGCGCGCACCTTGACGGGCGCGGTTTCCTGGAGCAGCACGCAGAAGAGCGTGCCGATGATCACGCAGCCGATCTGAACGTACAGGACGGTGTCCAGCGTCGAGCGATCCGACAGATAACCCGCGAAGGTGTTGATCAGCGTGCCGCCGATCACCTCACCGAATCCCACCACGAGTCCCATCGCCGTCGCCGCATAGCGGCGCGAGATCGTCTCTCCGGGGATGACGCCCATGAAGAGCGGGAATGATCCGC
Source organism: Steroidobacteraceae bacterium (assembly GCA_035517435.1). Classification (GTDB taxonomy): domain Bacteria; phylum Pseudomonadota; class Gammaproteobacteria; order Steroidobacterales; family Steroidobacteraceae; genus JASHUC01. The sequence goes on from DATIYV010000051.1 coordinate 52,429, forward strand.
TTGCGGTCCAGCCGAGGAACATGAGCAGACCCAGGACGATGGGATTTTGCGCGTACAACACGCCCAGCGGCGTCGCGAGCCCGAGCAGACAGAAGCCGATCATCACCGGCTTGCGGCCGATGCGATCCGAGATGAACGGCGCGCCGAAGCCGGCGAGCGCGGAGGCGAATCCCAGACCGGTCATGAGAGTGCCCATCGTCTGGGGCGAAAAGTGCCGGTTGTCGACCAGATATCTCGAGTAGTACGACCAGCCCATCACGAACCACGCCACCATGAAGGTGGAGATGAGGCAGCACAACAGGATGTTGCGCACGCCGAGCATCGCCAGCGGGCTCATGCGCTCGCCTTTGCCACCGATCGCGTGCGCCTCATCGGCGCTCTGGGTGTTCTTATCGGGCTCGCGCAGCCAGACGTAGGCGATGACTGCGCAAAGGAGCCCTGGCAGGGCTGTCAGATAAAAGGCCGATCGCCAATCGTAGTGGGTCGCCAGTGCTGACAGCAGCGGCGGCGCGAGGCTCTGCCCCAGAAGTGCAGCGAAGAAATTCTGGATGATGCCGGCGTTGAGCCCACGGCGGTGCGGGGAGCTCTCCGCATACAGGATCGCCAGGCACACCGGCAGGAACGGCCCTTCGACGAAACCCATCACCATGCGCGAGGCGAGCAGCATCGGATAGGAATGCGACAGACCGGAGATCACCGAGCAGACGGAGAAGATCAGCATGAACGTGAGCAGGAAGGGCTTGCGCACTCCGACCGCGTCCGACCAGAAGCCGATCAGGAAGGCGCCGAGCGCCCAGGTGACGGAAAGCCCCGAGGCCAGAAATCCCACCTGCGTGTTAGTGAGCGCGAGGTCCTTCTCGATGAACGGCACCAGGATGTTGGCGGCATTTCTGTCGAAGAACGCGACTCCGAAGGACATGCCCAGCAGCAGAATCAGCCCGTTCTCATAGGACCACAGACCTTCTTTCTTCATTGGACCCCTCGCCGTGATGTCGTTCTTCTAGTTCTGTCAGCGCCGCCGGTAGGGCACTTCGCGCTCCACAGCCTTCCACATTTCATCGGCCGACGGCAATCGAGTCTCTTCGAGCAGGTGGCCGACGAGTCCGGCACAGCGCGCGGTGAGCACGATGCCCCGCAGCGCCTCGGCCGGCAGTTGCGCCTCGCGCAGCACGGCCGCGATCGCCGCGCTCACGTTCATCGGCAGATGCTTGCCCAGAGATCTGGCCAACGCCTTGTCGATCAGGTCCAGCGCATCGATGTACTGTCCCGCCGCCCCCGCCGCGCGCGCAATCTCGAGCAGGCGTGGCACGCGCGGATCCGCGGTGCGATGCGTGGGATGTCCGAATCCGGGCACGGGCTTGCGTTCGGCTCGCAGTGCGGCGACCGCTTTTGCGGCCACGGCCGCGCGCTCCGGCTCGGCCGCTGCGACGATCTCATCGAGGAGCCTGGCGCACTCGCTCGCGGTGCCGGCAAAACGATTACCGACTCCGAGCAGGCCGGCGGCGATCGCTCCCTGGTACGACTCGGGCGCACCCAGCAGCGTCAGGCGCGAGGCGATCGCCGAGGGCACCAGGCCATGCTCCATGATGGCAACCAGTACCGCATCGGTGATGGTGACTTGCGCCCGCGTGGGGGCGATGCCCAGCAGGTGAAACAGGAACATCTCGGTGAAGCTCATCTTGCCGATGAGCTCGTGCACCAGGTCGCGCCCGCGCACTTCGATCCGGTCGGCCGAGGCGCCGGCCAGCTCGGTATGCTTGGTGCCCTCGCCCGCCATGACAGCTCCTCAAGCCGGTACGTTCGGCGCCGCGCACTGTATCATGTGGGCCCGAGGAGGCGGCATGGCGGCAATCCGGCTGGTCGACGTATCGATCCGCGATGGCAACCAGAGCATCTGGGGTGCCACGGGTCTGTCCGGCTCGCAGATTCTCGAGATCGCACCGGTGCTCGATCGCATCGGCCTGCACGCCATCGACTACAGCTCCAGCACCCACATGGGTGTGGCGGTGCGCGTGCATCGCGAGAATCCCTGGGACGTGATGCGCGCCATGCGCGCAGCGGCACCGCACACCCCGCTGCAGTTCATCACCACCGGCTTTCGCTTCATCTCCTGGGAAACCTCGAGCCGCGATTTCATGCAGCTCGTGTATCGCTGCCTGGTGCGAAACGGCATGGGCCGCTTCGCGCTGGTGGACCCGATGCACGATCTGGCGCAGCTGCTGGATGCCGCGCAGCTGATCGCGACTGAGGGGGGCGAAGTGCTCGCCGGACTCACCTACACCATCAGTGCCGTCCACGATGACGCCTTCTACGCCAAATTCGCCGCGGCGCTCGGCGCCTGTCCGTACGTCTCGCGCGTCTACATCAAGGACCCGACCGGACTGCTCACGCCGGAGCGTGCGCGCACCCTGATCCCTGCCGTGCGCGCACAGATCGCGGGCAAACCGCTCGAGCTGCATTCGCATTGCACGATTGGCCTCGCGCCGCTCACCTACATGACGGCCGCCGAGCTCGGCATCGACGTACTGCACGTGGCTCTCGGCCCGCTCGCCAACGGCACCTCGCTCCCCTCCGCCCTGCGTGTCGTGTCGAACCTGCGCGAGCTCGGTCACCAGGTGGACGTGGATGAGCGGCTGCTCGGCCGTGCCTCGGACTACTTTGCGCGCCTGGCGCAGGCGGAAGGCCTGCCCGCGGGCTCACCGCAGGAGTACGACGCGGCGTTCCTGCGTCATCAGCTGCCGGGTGGCGCGATCACGACCACGAAGCGCCAGCTCGAGGAGCTGAAGCTCCAGGACCGCCTGCCGCAGGTGATCGAGGAGACCATCCGCGTGCGCGCCGAGCTGGGCTTTCCGATCATGGTCACGCCGTTCCCGCAGATCGTATGCACCCAGTCGGTGCTCAACGTCATCGGCAAGGAGCGCTACGGTAATGTGCCCGATCAGGTGATCCGCTACGTGATCGGACGCTTCGGCCGCCCGACGGCGCCGGTGGATCCGGATGTCGAGCGCAAGATCCTCGATCGTCCGCGCGCCCGGGAGCTGCTGGCCGAACCGCCGCCCGCCTCGCTCGAGGAGCTGCGGCGGCGCTTCCCGGCCCGCATGTCCGATGAGGAGTTTCTGCTGCGCGCCGTGATGCCGGCCGAGCAGGTCGATGCAATGCTCGCGGCCGCCAAGCCGGCGGCACACTACAACCCGGATGCGCGGCCGGTGCTCGCGCTGCTGCGAGAGCTCGTGCAACGCCGCGGCGCCTCTTATCTCGCGGTCGAGAAACCCGGCTTCAAGCTGACGCTGCGCGGCGCATGAAGGATTTCAAAGGCAAGAATGCATTCATCACCGGCGGTGCGAGCGGCATCGGGCTCGGCATCGCGCGCGCGCTCATCGCCCGCGGCATGAATGTCGTCATCGCCGATCTGCGCCCCGACCACATTGAGAAGACCCTGGCCGATTTCGCGGCCCGCGGTGAGCGCGCCCGCGTGCACGCGATTGAACTGGATGTGACCGATCGCGCGGCGATGGCGGCAGCGGCCGCAGAGACCAGCCGTGTGTTCGGTCCGCTGCACGTGCTGGTGAACAATGCCGGAGTCGGCGTCACCGGACCGCTCGCTCAGGCGACGTATGCCGACTGGGACTTCGGCCTGGGCGTGAACCTCGGCGGCGTCGTCAATGGCCTGCAGAGCTTCCTGCCTGGCATGCGATCTCATGGACAGGGCGGACACATCGTCAACACCGCATCTCTCGCCGCCATGGTCGTGATGCCGCCCACGATGGTGATGTACGTCGCCGCCAAGGCGGCCGTGATCGCGCTGTCGGAGTCCTATCGCCTGGAGCTCGAGCCGGAGAACATCGGCGTCACCGTGCTGTGTCCCGGACCGGTGAAGTCGAACATCCAGGAGCTCGCGCAGAATCGGCCGCAGAAGTTTCGCGCCGGCAGCGGCTTCGGCGCCGCGGAAGCCGAGCTCGGCAAGCGCAAGGTCTCCGATCTGTGGATGGAGCCCGACGAGGTCGGCCGACGCGTGGCACGTGCGATCGAGCAGAACGAGCTGTATCTGGTCACGCATGGCGAATGGCGACCGATGGCCGAGGCTCGCTTCAACGCCATGCTGGCCGCGATGCCGACCGAGGTGAATCCGGAACTCGTGGCCTCGATGCGGCCCAAGAGCGACTCATGAACACGCCCCTGCGGCTCGGCGCCTGCGGCGCACTGCTCACAGTTGTGGCTCGCATCGCGCTCGCCGCGGATGCGCCGGCTGCGCCTGCGGCGCCGGGCATCACACGCAGCGTCATTTATTGTGGGCATCTGCTCGATACCCAGGCGGGTCAGCTCCTCGGCGTCTCGACGATCGTCATCGCCGGCAAGCGCATCGAGGCCGTGCAGCCCGGTCGGCACCCGATCGCCGGTGCGAGCGAGATCGAGCTCGGCAGCGAGACCTGTCTGCCGGGGCTCATCGACGCGCACACGCATCTCACCAGCCAGACGAGTCCGACGGCGTACACCGACGAATTTCACTGGAACCTCGCCGACTACGTGCTGCGCTCGACGCTGTATGCGCGCCGCACGCTGCTCGCCGGTTTCACCACCGTGCGCAACGTGGGAGACCGGGATTACGAATCCGTCGCGCTGCGCAACGCGATCAATCAGGGGTTGCTGGTAGGTCCACGGATCTTCACGGCCGGTCAGGCGATCGGCTCGACGGGCGGGCATGCCGATCCGACCAACGGTTACCGGCGCGACCTGATGGGCGACCCCGGCGTGGGCTTTGGCATCATCAACGGCGTGGATGAGGCGGTGAAGGCGGTGCGGCTGCATTACAAGCTCGGCGCCGACCTGATCAAGATCATGCCCTCGGGAGGCGTGCTCGATAACAGCTCGAGCGGCGATAACCCGCAGCTCACGCTCGAGGAGATCAAGGCCGTGGTCGCCACCGCGCACGACTATGGCTTCACGGTCGCGGCACACGCGCACGGCGCCGAGGCCATCCGGCGCGCCGTGTTGGGCGGAGTCGACTCCATCGAGCACGGCACGTTCATGGACGCCGAGGACATGCGTCTGATGAAAGAGCACGGCACCTGGTACGTGCCGACCATCATCGCCGGCAGCTTCGTGGCCGAGAAGGCGAAGGTTCCGGGCTACTATCCACCGCAGGTCGCCGACAAGGCCGCGCACATCGGCTCACAGATCCTCGAGACGGCGGGCCGCGCCTATCGTGCCGGCGTGAAGATCGCCTTCGGGACAGATGCCGCCGTCTACCCGCACGGACAGAACGCACATGAATTCGAGCTCATGGTGCAGGCGGGCATGCCTGCGGTATTCGCGCTGCAGGCCGCCACCACGCACGCCGCCGAGCTTCTGAAGCACCAGCAGGACCTGGGGAGCATCACCGCGGGCAAGCTCGCCGACGTGATCGCGGTGCCGGGCGATCCGCTGCAGGACGTGAGCCTCATGAAGCGGGTGAGCTTCGTGATGAAGGACGGGGTGATCTACAAGCGCGACGGCAAGGCCCTGGAGCCCGACCCTCAGAGTTAGCGGCTGGTCTTCAGCGCGGGCCAGCAGGCGGCCGTGGCGCCACCGCGGCTGCTGCCGTGGAGTAGATGAACTCGAGCACCGGCCCCGCGAGCGAATCATCGCCGCTACCGACTGCGTAAGTCTCCGACAGATGCGAGTGACCGGCGGCGAGCACCTGCCGCACAGGCTTCATCTCCTCCGCACGCGCCTTGATCAGGGCTTCCGTTTGAGAACGCGCCCACTCCGGATCGAGCTCGGCATCGGTGACGAGGAGCGGTGTCGTGGTCTTAAGGAGTCCGGGGAGCGATGAGCGTTCGGCGTACTTGGAGACATCGCTGCCGTAGTAATCCTTCCAGATCGATACCTCATGGCCCAGATCGAAGAAACCGGACGTGAGGATTGCCCCGGCGATCACGGGCGCGGCACCCTGCTGCGCCACATGCGCGACGTAGTCCGCCACGTGCGCCGCACCGGCCGAGTGTCCCCACAGATAGATCTGATGCGGATCCCCGCCGTACTCGGCGGCATGGCTCTGCAGGAATGCGACGAGCGCGGCGAGGTCCTCGATGCCGGAGGGCCAGGTGAACTGCGGCGCGAGTCGATAGTTGATGGTGATGCCGATGAGGCCGTGCGCCTGCGCCCACAGGCCCACGTTGTCATAGAACGGCGAGCCCGGCGTGTGCTTGGCGCCGCGCGAGAAGCCACCGCCATGGATGAACACCAGCAGCGGGCGCGGCCGGCCCTTCTCGAGCGGTGCGAAGACATCGAGCACATTGCGTTCGTGCGGCCCGTAAGCGACATCACGCGTCACTGCGACGCCCTGGTACGGCTCTTTGGGCAAAAGCGGCGCATACAGTGCGGTCGTGCGCGGACCCTCGATCTTCGCGCCAATGTCGCGCAGCTCCGCCGCCGTCTTGAGCGGCATGCCATAGGCGTTCGTTGACGCAGGCTCCGCGATGCGTCCCGTCACGGGATTGGCGTAGTGAAACGGAATGTCGTAGACGACCGGGAACATCTCGAAGCTCGAGGTCGGCGGTGAATCCGGCGGCAGCTCCTTGCTCTCGCCGGGAACGCCGCGGCTTGCGCTGTGCGCCCAGCCGCCGTCGTAGCCCGCAGCAAGGGTGTTGTAAGTCTTCAGCGTCTTGAACTTCCAGCGGCCGTCTTCCTTCACCGCCTCGTTCTCGTAGACCGCTGCACCGATCGAGGCGCGCGTGCCAAAGCTCATCTGCTGCAGCATGCGCAGGCGGATCTTCGCGCTCTGTCCGTCCGCGGCCACGTCGATCACCGGCTGCAGCTGAATATGATTGCCCAGGCGCCCGGCCACGGGGCCCTCGACGCCGCGGCCGAGCCCCTTCGACAGATAGGTGCGAACGTGCTCACGCCCGCGGTACACGCCGCGCTGTGCGAGCTCCATCGAGCCGTCGGCCGCATACAGATCGGCGAGATCGTTCCAGAGATTCTTGTCGAGGTAATAACCGTAGGCGCTCTCAAGATTCTCGAGCTCATCGAAATCCTTCACGCGTCCGACGCCGCGTTCCGCGGCCGTCAGCGTCGCGGCGACATCCTTCGCGGCAGGCGCACGCCAGGGCTTTGCGGCTGGCATCAGCGCCGCGGCCGCCAGCGCCGTGCCCGGTCCGCCAACGCCCGGATAATGCGGCGGCTCGCCGGTCACCGGGTTGCGATAGTGATAAGGCGGCACGTGCGCCTTGGGATAGATCGCGTAGAGCTGCGTCGGCGGCCGATCGGGCGGCAACACATCGCTCACGCCGGCCACCGGCTGCGCATCCTTGCCCCAGCCCTTGTCGTAGTCGCAGATGAACGTCGGATAGAAATGCAGCGAGCGGATCTTCCACACTCCGCCCTGCTTCACGTAGGCGTTTTCGTAGATGCCCTCGCTCCAGGTGCCACCGATGCCGAACGTGCCGGTCATCGCAAGCTCCCGACTGCGAGCTCGCGCGGACAGACCATCGGGCGCCACATCGACGACGGGCTGCAGCTGAATGTGATCGTTCATCTGCCCGTACGTGAGTCCCTCGGGCCCGAGAAGATTCAGGAACGCGCGGATGCGCTGCCTGCCGGCGTAGACGCCCTGCTGGCCCATCTCGATCGTGGCGTCATCGGCAAACAGATCGGCCACCTGGTCCCACTGGCGCCGGTCGAGGTAATAGCCGTAGATGCGCTGCAGATTTTCGATCTGCTGAGCGTCGGCGAGCAGCTCGACGCGGTGCGCAAGCCGTGCGGCGCGCTGTGCGGACGATTCACCGGATTGCGCGGCGGCGCTCGCGGCCGCATCGATCGTCCAGGCTGCGGACGAGGCCGTCGTGCCGGGATTGGTGTAATGAAACGGTGCGATGCATGCTTTGGGAAAGCCGTCGCAATCGAGGTTGCGCTCCTGATCCGCCGGATGCGCGAGCTTGCGGCGTGATACCGGCGGCGGCGAGGGCGGTGCGGCGCCGGCAGCGGGCTGCGCTGCACCCGCGGCAGGCGCCGTGACGCCCCAGCCCGTCTGATACGGCGCACCGAAGCCGGAGTAATAGTCGAGTTTGCTGATCTTCCAGACGCCGCGCTCCTTGCGGTACTGCATCTCGTAGACGCCCTCGGCCCAGACGGCGCCGCCGCCCAAATTGCCGAACATCGCAAATGCGCGCCAGCGCCCCTTCCCCGTCATCCCACCCGCATCCAGATGCACCACCGGCTGGATGTTCATGTGGTTGTAGAGCCGCCCGTCGCCCAGGCCCAGCTCGCCCATCGCATGGCCGCCAACGTTCATATACAGATGCTGGCGGATGCTGGGACGGCCGATGAACACGCCCGCGGGATAATTCGCGACCGCATCTTCCGTGAAGAGCGCTGCGATGTCTTCCCACATGCCCTTGTCGACGTAGTAGCCGTAGGCGCGCTGCAGATGCTTGATCGCGGCGATGTCCTCCGCCGCGACGACGTTGGCCTCGAGCTGGTTCAGCCGCGCCGCAAGATCGCTGGCGGGAGCGCCGCCCTCGGCATGCGGGTTGACGCTGATGCAGGCGACGACGATGCACGTGCCGGCGAGGGCCCGGCCCGCGGCGAGCCACGAGCGATCAGACACAGAATGACCTGTCGACCGGATCGGCAAGCTCGAGGTGCGAGAAAGCCGGCAGCGTGCCCGCGTGCGGAATGACTTGCGCATATCGCGGCCGGTGACCCCACATGTCATCGACGTGCCAGGCCTCCTCAGCCGGCAAGGCGACGGGACCCGCATCCGTGAGCCTTCCCCAGACGCCGCTCGCCAGCGTGGCCGCCGCCAGCCCCACGCCTTCGATGAATGCGCGCCGCGTGCTCACGTGAGCTCATCCTTGATGGGCGGCAGCGCGGACTGGGGATACCAGTTCGTGTGCGTGCCGCTGCGCAGGCGAAATGGCAGCTTCACCGTCGCGATCACGCCATCCTCCAGATGCTGCGCATCGGCGATCACCAGATCCGAGCTCGTGGACTCGAAGTTGCTGGCGATGCACATGACGTAACCGTCGCCCTCGCCTTTTGAGTTCTGGCGCGGCACGAAGCAGGCCTCCTGCAGGCTCTGCACCGGCTCGACCGCGCACTGCTTGATCTCCCCGGTGTGCACATCGAGTCGCTGCAGCACATTGGACATGAAGCGCGCAGCTCCCGTGGGCACTCGTTTCGGATCGCCGGCGATATTCGGATCGCGACTGCTCACATAGGCATAGCGGTAGTCGAGCGAGAGGTAGCGATCGTCCATGCGCGGCAGAATGCCGGGCGTGGTGGAAACGACTTCCTCCGCGAAGGTGTCCTTCTTGGATTTGAGGTCGAATGTCCAGCGCCGGATCTGCGACGGATCGCGCTCGCCGCTCGAGGTCGGCAGCTCCATCGTGACCTTGCTGCCGCGATCGGTCGCGTTCAGGAAATGCAGCGTGTTGCGCGCCGGACCCTTGTACCAGCGCACATCCTTCGCCTGCCCGTCGCGCGGCAGCACGCCAACCATGGTCGGGAGGTTACCGTCCCACTCCCACATCGGCTCACCCGACTTCAGGCGCTCCAGACTCGTCGTGCGCGCGATGACGGGTATCAGCACATGCTTCTGCGTGATGGCGATGTCGTGAATGATTCCGAGATAGGGCGATGTCAGCCAGACCTCCCTGGTCACCTCGCCCTGCGGATTGATCGTATAGACCGCAATGTCCCTGGTGAGATCGCCCTTCGCCTGATAGCCGTAGGCGATCATCTCGCCGGTCATCGGATCGATCTTCGGGTGCGCCGACATCGTCGTCGCGGTGTACTTGCCGTTGAAGTTCCAGTCCCCGAGCGTCTCGAGCGTGTGCGGATCGAGTGTGTAGGGGAGCGAGTCCTCTTTCAGCGCGAAGAGCTTGCCACCATGCCAGTAGGTATGGGTGTTGGCAGCCGAGCGGTTGATCTTCGCGACACTGGGATCGTCGGTGAAGCGGTTGCGGTAGACGCCGAACAGGCGCTTGCGCGCGGCGCGTTCTGCCATCAGGCGCGCCGTGCGCACGTAACGGCCTTTGTAATCGACCGAGCCGTTGGCGAAGCGGAAGCGGCTGATGTGACCGTCGCCGTTGAAGCCGGTCATCCATTCGTTCATCGGCGGGCGGTAGTCGAAATCGCATTGCATGCGATAGAACGTGCCCGTGATATCGGTCGGGATCTTGCCCCACACCTCGCAGTCGTAGACGTCACCCTCGAAGCGGGTCGGACTGTTGAAGCCCGGCGGAAAGAGCGGATGTCCTCTGAAATCCTGTGACATGGCAATTCTCCTCGGTGCGGCGATCTTAGCGCATCGGTCTCTTACCGATGCATGCGCCGCTTGTGCCGGTCCGCCAAAAGCTACAGCGCATCTGGCGGACCGGCGTCAGCGCTACTTACCCGCGAAGGTCTTGCGCAGCATGAGCTCCCACTGACGCGGCACGCTCGGCGTGCCGACGCGGCCAATGGCCGGCGCTCCGTTCTCCTGCGTCGCCGTACCCAGCTGCACCCAGTAGAAGTGGTTGAACAGATTGTTCACGATGAACGATGCCTGCCAGCTGCCGCTCGGCGAATCGAATGCCAGCCGGAAGTTGTAGATGCCGTAGCCCGGAATCTTGTCATCCGGCATGCGCTGCGGCAGCGTCGGTGTGCCGTTGGTCGCGTACGACTGGAAGAAGTAGTCGAGTCGCGGCGTGAGCCGGCTGCCGTTGCCGAAGCGGAAGGCATACTGGATGCCCGCGCTCGCGTTCCATTGCGGCTGGAAATGCACGCTGGGATCCAGATAGATCACGCTGGTCGGATCGTTCGATTTGCCGCGCAATTCGTTGTAGCCCACGCTCAGGTTGAGCGCGAGATTCGCCACCGGAACGGCGGTCAGCTCCGATTCGAATCCCTTGATCGTCGCCGGCTGATTGACGTAGGCGAACCAGGGCGTGCCGGGCGTTCCCCCGGCGGGCGTGCCGGCCGGGCACAGACCGCCAGCCAGGAAGTACGGGGTACCCGGCGAAGCATCGGTCGGCAGGTTGCACTCGGTCGCGAACTCGTTCGCCAGACGCTTGCTGTAATCCTCGTAGAACACGTTCGAGTTGATGCGCAGCTTGTGATCGAGCAGATCAAGCTTCAGGCCAAGCTCGTAGTCCGTGACCTCCTCGCCCGGCAGCGGGATCACCTGATTGGCGGTGAACGGCCGGGGCGAGACGCCTGCGGAGGTGAATCCGTCGGCGACCGAGCCGTAGACAAAGATCTGGTCGGTGGCTGCAAAGTCGATGCCGGCGTTGTAGCTCGTGTGCTTGCCACCGTAGTCGAGCGGCGCCGGTAGCACGACAAGGCCGAAGTGCTGCAGCAGATTGGTGTTGCTGTCATCCGAATAGCGCAGACCACCCGAGACCGACAGCTTGTCGGTGATCTTGAAGCTGCCGTGCAGGAAGGTCGATTTGTTCTCGTTGGTGAAGCGGTCGTCGGAGACGAAGTTCAGGTTGAAGCTGACGAAATCCTCGGTGCTGTAGGCGCGGCTCTTGGAGTTGTAATAGAAGAGCCCCCAGGTCCAGCTCAGGCGGTCCTGGAACTCCGATCCGGTGAGCTGCGATTCGAGCTGATACTGCTGATGATCCTGGGTGTTGGGCGTCTGGATGAGCTCAAACGGTGTGCCGTCGCTGTCGTTGTCCCACACCGATGTGTACTTGTAGTAAGTCGCGATCAGCTTCAGATGCAGCTTGTCCGCGATGCCCCAGTCCATCGTGCCGGCCGAGCCCCACGAGTGGAAGTGTGTGTACGGATCGTATTGCACGCCCGTGACGATGTTGCCGTAACTGTTGTAGTTGGTGTACGGATTGCCAGTCAGCATGCGGTTGTCGCAGGTGTAGCAGGTGCCGTAGGTGGGTTGCACGACCGTCGTGTCGTAGCCGAACACGCCGGAGTTGCCGTCGAACGGTCCGCCGCCGCCCAGGCGAGTCAGAAATGCCTGCACCGGCGGCTCGCCGAGCTCGGTGGAGTAGTCGGCCTCGAGGTTGAACTCGAGATTGGAGCCCGCGAGGTAGCGCAGTGCGGCGCGCACACCCTGACGCTCATCGCCGCCGTAGCCCCAGCGCGCGCAGCCGTTGCCCTGCCGCGGGTTGATGCTCCCCGGGAGCGTACCGGCGAGCTGCGGCGTACCGAGCAGATTCATCTCGCAGGTGAAATCCAGATCGGCGCCGTAGCCGTCGACGCGCTTGGACACGCCCGAGATGCGCAGAAATAGCGCATCCGGCACCAGCGAGAAGTCCCCCACCGCCTTCAGATCCACTTCATTGCGCTCGCCGTAAGTCGCCTCGACGTAGCCCGTGTCATCGCCCTGCGGCTTCTTGGTAATGAGGCGGATCGCACCACCCATGGTGTTGATACCGAACAGCGTCCCCTGCGGTCCCCGCAGCACTTCGACGCGCTCGAGATCCACCAGGTCCATGGAGGAGCCGGTCAGCGTGCCGTGATAGGCATCATCGACGTAGACGCCCACGGTCGGCTGAAACGCGTAATTGAAGTCGACCTGCGTGAGGCCGCGGATGCCAATGGTCTCGGTCGGACCGAAATTGCTGATGGGCTGACGGAAGTAGGCGTTCGGGATGGTCAGTCCCAGGTCGTCGACGTTCTGCAGGTTGCGCTGCTCGAGATCGTCCGAGCTCAACGCGGTGATCGCGATCGGGATCGTCTGCAGATTCTCCGTGCGGTAGCGCGCGGTGACGACAACCTCCTCGAGCGGACCGGGCGGCGTGGTTTGAGTGGCCGCATTCTGCGCCTGTTGCGCGAGCGCCGAGCCCCCATACAGCACGGCGCACACCGCCGCGGCAACTGTCCCGAACCCTGCCGGAACACGATTCCGGCCGCGTGAAGCTTGCTCGTTCATCTGTGCCTCCCTCGAAGTGGGTGATGTGACCAATACAACGGACGCGTTCCGACCCTCCCGGCCGGAAGTCGGTTGATGCGGTAATCCCCCTCGCTGTTGTGATCCGTGAGCCGGATGCTCACATTTGTTAAAGTCTGCTCCGATGCCGCTCGCGCCACAAGCCGGCGCGAGCCGTGTTGTCTGAGCAACAGGGGTCGGGCCGCAATGTCACGAGCGCACATGTTGAGGAGTCAACCGTTCGGCCGGATCGCCGCGGGTGTCCTGGCGCTGCTCACGTTGACCGACCAACAGGTGGACGCCGCCTCCTCACCGAAGACGGCTGCGGCGCAGATCCCCGCCTTCACGGCGCGACAGCTCGCCGACTATCCGCACGATGGTTGGCTCACGAATGGCGGCTCGCTGTCGAATCAGCGCTACTCGCCGCTCACCCAGATCAACCGCGACAACGTGGGACAGCTCAAGGCGCGCTGGCGCGCGTCCCTGAACGGCTCTGGCATCAATCCGCGCGCGGGCAATCAGGCGCAGCCCATCGTCTACGACGGCGTCATCTACATCAGCACCGGCGATGGCGATGCCTTCGCGGTCGATTTCGACAGCGGCAAGCTGTTGTGGGAGTTCAAGGCGAACGTCGATCCGAAGGTCGCGCGGCCGTGCTGCGCCTGGCCCGGCCGCGGCGTCGCGATCGGGGCCGGCAAGGTCTTCATCGGGGAGCTCGATTCACGGCTGATCGCGCTCGATCAGCGCACGGGCCAGGTCATCTGGTCGATCCAGGCCGAGGACCCGACCAAGGGCTATGTCATCGCGAGCGCGCCGCTGTACTACGACGGCCTCGTCATCACCGGCTTTGCCGGCAGCGACATGGGTACCCGTGGACGGATCAAGGCCTACGATGCGGCGACGGGCACGCTGCGCTGGACTTTCTATACCGTGCCGGGCCCGGGTGAATTCGGTCACGACACCTGGCCGCAGCACAGCGATGTGTGGAAGTACGGCGGCGCGGCGATCTGGCAGACACCGGCCATCGATCCCGAGCTCGGCCTGCTGTATTTCTCGACCGCCAATCCCGGTCCGGTGCTCAACGGCAATCTGCGCCCCGGAGACAATCTCTTCAGCGTCTCGATGGTCGCGATCGAGGTGAAGACCGGCAAATACCGCTGGCACTTCCAGCAGGTGCATCACGACATCTGGGACTACGACTCACCGAACCCGGTGATTCTGTTCGATGCCAGCTTCAATGGCACGACGCGCAAGGCGATCGCCGAGGCCGCCAAGACCGGCTGGGTCTACATCCTCGATCGCACGAGCGGCAAGCCCCTGCTCGGCATCGTCGAAACGCCCGTGATGCAGGACGCGCAGCAGCACACCTCGCCCACCCAGCCGTTTCCGGTGGGCGATGCGCTGGTGCCGCAGTCGATCGATATTCCTGTCGAGGGATTCGATCTGGTGAATGAAGGCAGGATCTTCACGCCCTTTGCCAGGCATCCGGCGGTATGGAAGCCGCTCGCCGCCGTGAACTGGCCGCCGAGCTCGTACGATCCGGCATCCCACGCGATGTTCATCTGTGCGCAGGACTCGCTGTGGGGAGCCGTCGGCGGGGATCCGAATTATCCCGTCGAGCCCGGAGCCCTGTATTCGGGCAGCGTCGTACAGCGCTTTGCGGCTCCCCGACGCGGTGTGTTCGCGGCACTCGACCTCACCACCAACCGCATCATCTGGCGGCAGCAGTGGGTCGACAGCTGCTACAGCGGTTCGGTCGCCACCGCCGGCGGACTGGTCTTCGTCGGGCGCAACGACGGCCGGTTCACCGCGCTCGACTCATCGAGCGGTCACAAGCTGTGGGAGTTCCAGACTGACGGCGGTGTGAATGCTCCTGCGAGTGTGTTCCAGCGCGACGGCAAGGAATACGTCGTGGTGCTCGCCGGTGGCACCGCGCTCGGCGGCAGCAAGCGCAGCGATGGGCTGTGGCTGTTCGCACTCGATGGCACGATCGCATCGCTGCCGCGCGGCTCCGCAGATCCTGGACCGCCGCCGCGTCCGCCCGGCGCAGGCGCCGGTGGCGGCGCTGCCGGCCCACCCGGCGCGGCCCTCAAGCCGGCCGATGCGGCCGCCGGCAAAACGCTCTACACGACCACTTGTGTCGTCTGTCACGGCCCGGGCGGCCAGGGCGGCACGCACGGCGGTGCGAAGTTCACACGCGCACTGACTGCGGATGCGGTGGCTAATGTGGTGAGCCGCGGCCGCAATGACATGCCGCCGTTTGGCTCAGCGCTCTCGTCTCAGCAGCTTGCGGATCTCACGGCTTATGTGATGCAGCTGGCGGCGCAGAGCCCGCCGTAGGAGTGAGGACCTGCAGGATGTAGGTCGTCACATCGTTCAGCTCATCCACCGAGTAAGAGCTCGCGAACGCGGGCATGTTGTTGCGGCCGTTGGTCGTCGTCACCAGCATGCTGTCACGCGAGAGCCCGTGCACCAGCGGTGCACCGCCCCCCTCGCCGCCTTCGCCCGTGCTGCCATGACAGGGCAGGCAGGCGGCGTGGTAGATCTTCGCGCCGTTGTCGATGTTCGCGGCGCGCGTGGGTACCGGCACGGCAGCCGGCGCAGCGCCGCGCCCCGGGCCGAACAGGCCGGGCGGGCCACCGCCCGCAGCCGCACGCACTCCGAGCGAGGGGATCTTGCCCTCGAGCGAGAACATCCAGATGCCATCGCCCCGCTTGCCGTTCGCGAACAAGCCTCCGCCGGCGTGCACGACGACGTACTGCTGACCGCGATGCTCGAATGTCGTGACGGTCGTGTTGACGCCGGCGTCGGTCGTGAACTCCCACAGCTTCGTGCCATTGGACTTGTCGAGCGCAGTGAGGCGCCCATCGGCCCGGCCGACGAACAGCAAGCCGCCCGCCGTGACGACGGAGCCGCTGAAGCAGATCTCGCGCCACTGTTGCCGCCACACCAGATGATTGGTGGTGACATCGAGCGCGGCGAGGATACCGGCATCGGCCACCTGCGCCTGACCGAACGCGCCGCCCATGTAGGTCTTGTTGGGTGCAGGCTCCTCGAGCTTCTCGCGCGCCGAGAAATTACTGATGCGGTCGGAGGCGCAGACATACAGCAGATGGCTCTGCGGATCGAATGAGCTCGGCGGCCAGTTGGCCCCGCCCATCGTGCCGGGCTTGACCATCACGGGCTCGGTCCAGAACGGCGTGAAGATGCGGCCGTGATTGGGCAGATCGGTCGAGCCCGGCGCCAGGCGCGCGCCCTCGGGCACGATATCGATCTGCTGCGGCACGATGCTGTCGCCCTGGGGATAAGGCTGCGTGGCCGCCGTTGCCTGCCGCGGCTCCTGCGGCACGGCGCGCTCCTCGATCCCGAGCAACGGTGCGCCGGTGACGCGATCGAGAATGTAAGCCCAGCCGGTCTTGGAGACCTCGACGAGCGCCTTGCGCGGTTTGCCCCGCACCGTCGCATCGAAGAGCACGACCGGATTGGGCGAGTCGTAGTCCCAGATGTCGTGGTGCACCTGCTGGAAGTGCCAGCGGTACCTGCCCGTGCGCGCCTCGAGCGCGAGGATCGACACCGAATACAGGTTATTGCCCGGTCGCACATCGCCGCGCAGATCCGGTCCCGGATTGCCGGTGGATAAGTAGAGCAGTCCCAGTTCCGGATCGAGCGCGGGTGTTTGCCAGATGCCGGCGCCACCGTGCTTCCAGGCGTCCGTACCCTTAGGCCAGGTCTCAGAACCGGGCTCTCCCGGTGCGGGCACCGTGTAGAACGTCCAGCGCAGCTCGCCGCTCTTCGCATCGTAGGCCTTGATGCGGCCGCGCGTACCCATCTCCCCGCCGTTGAAGCCGACGATGACGAGGCCGTCGTAATAAAGAGGAGCGGCAGTGATCGCGAATCCGTCCTGCCAGCGCTCGGCTGCCTGAGTCCAGAGCACCTTGCCGCTCTTCTGATCGAGCGCCGCGAGCCGCGCATCGGTGTGAGCGACGAAGACCTTGCCCTCCCCGAGCGCAACACCGCGGCTGGCATGTCCGAGTGGACTGCCGCCCTGCGGATTGGGGTTACCGTGGTACGTCCACAGGATGCGTCCTGTGTCGACATCCACCGCGAACACGTCGTTGACGCCGTTCGCGACGTAGAGCGTGTCGCCGTACACCAGGATCTGCGCCTCACCGGCATCGCCGGGCTCGGCCCCCGAGCCCATGCCCGTGCGCCACAGAGCCTTGAGGCCCGCGACGTTGCTGCGGTTGAGGAGCGTGAGCGGCGAGTAACGCTGGTTGTAGAGCGTGCCGCCGTTGGTGATCCACGCCTCGTGCGGCGGCGTCAGCAGATCGCGCGCGGAGAAGGCCGGTGCCTCGCGGATCGGGCTCACGCTATCGGCGTCGGCGCCTGAGCCTAAGGTCGGGAGCAGCGCTGCCGCTAACGCGCAGCACGAGGACAAACGCATGTGAGCCCCTATTTGAATTCGGTGTGGCCCTGCTCATCGACCGGATTGCGGTCGTTCTCGGCGCAGATGAACTCGAGCAGGTCCATGTCGCGGGCGCGATGAAAGGTCAGGGTGTTATGCCACGGCTGGGCCAGCGCGAGCGCATCCTCCGCCGTCATCTCATCCACGAGCGTATCGGGCTCACCCTTGGCAAGATGGATGCGCTCCACGATGTGCAGCTTCGGGCTGTGTTTCATCCCGGCCGAAAGCTCAGTCACGGTCTTGATGCCCACCGTGTCGACCACGAGCGTGTCGCCCTCCCAGTGACCGGTGGAGTGGCCATAGAACGTCGCGTCCCAGTCATCCGGATGTCCGCGCCCGTCGGTATAGACATTGCGCCACTGCATCCATGCCTCGTGATGGATCGTCACGCGTCCAGGCGTGAACAGGAACTCGATCGGGTACTGACCGACACCCATGATGCCGGGCATGCCCGGCGGGCGGCAGTACGAGCCGTTGCGCGGCACCTGCCCGTGCGAGGTCTCGACGGCCTTCTGCCACGCTTCGTAGTCGGCGAGGAACTGGCCCTGCAGCTGGGGCCGCTCGCGCTTGCTCCCGGGTGCGGGGAAGTTGAGCACCCATACCCCGCCCCAGTCAGGCAGCTTGTTGAGCGCCGCGTAGTGGCCACGCGGAAAAGCCGCCGCCGGAGCGTTCAGCGGCGCATCCGCAGCCACCACCGACTGAATTAAGCCGGCGCAGACCGCGCCGAGCGCGGCGGCCGCGATGATCGGTCGCAGTATCATGCAAGTCCCCCAATGCGCTGAGCGAGAAGTCGGTGAGAGTATAACTTGACAAGTCATCGGCCGGCGCCGTACATCACTCTCATAACGTGCAAGCCGGAGTGACACGATGAGAATGGGTCTCGCGGGATGCTTTGCCATCGCGGTGCTGAGCCTGACCAGCACGGTGCACGCACATCATTCCTTCGCGATGTTCGATCAGTCCAAGCAGCTGCCGCTCAAAGGCACGGTGAAGGAGTTCCAGTGGACCAATCCACACGCCTTCATCGAAATCGACGTGCCCAATGCTGAAGGCACCGTTGAGCTGTGGAAGATCGAGCTCAATTCGCCCAACAACCTCAAGCGGCAGGGCTGGAAGTCGACGATCCTGCAGCCCGGCGACAAGGTGACCGTGGTGATCAATCCGCTGCGCGATGGCACCAAGGGCGGCCTGTTCGTCTCCGCGACCCTGGCGGATGGCAAAGTCTTAGGCGATCCGACGCGTGCCCGTGGCGGCCCGATCAACGTACCGCAGACGCACTAGGCCCATGAGCCACACCCTGCTGCGCGCGGCGAGCGCCGCGCTGATCCTGACGGCGTGCGCGACCGCGAGCAGCGCGGGAAGCCCCGCCGCGTGCGACCGCGCCTGCCTTGAGAGCTTCGTCGACGTGTATCTCGATGCGGCGATCGCGCACGATCCCCACCGCCTGCCGGTCACGAAGGACGTGAAGTTCACCGAGAACGGCCAGCTGCTCGAGCTCGGCGAGGGGCTGTGGAAGACCCTGAGCGCAAAGGGCAGCTACCGCCTCTTCATCACCGACACCGCGGCCGGCCGCGTCGCCTTCCTGGGATCGATCCAGGAGGACGGCACACCGGCGATGATCGCGCTGCACCTGAAGATCCGCGATCACCGCATCGCGGAGGCGGAAACGCTCGTGCAGCGCAGCGACCGCTCGGCTCAGGGATTCGAGAAGATCGGCTATGCCTGGACTGCCGCCGTGCCGGAATCACAGCGCGCCTCACGGGCCGATCTGGTGCGCGTGGCCAATATGTATTTCTCTGGCATGGCGCAGAATGACGGCAAGGGTGTCTATCCGTTCGCCGACGATTGCAATCGCATCGAGAACGGCACGTTCACCACCAATGCGCCGACCCCGGCCGGACAGACGCGGCCGGATCCGAAGAGCGCCAGCAACTACTCGGCGCAGTGGAGCTGCCGCGAGCAGTTCGAGTCGGGCCTGCTGCACTTTGTCACCCACATCCGCGACCGGCGCTACGTCGCGGTCGATCCGGAGCGCGGACTGGTGTTCGCGTTCGCATTCTTCGATCACGCCGCCGGCGACACGCGCACTTTTCAGACACCCGACGGACGCACGGTGACCGCAGGACCGCGCCAGCCCTGGACCTGGGAGATCGCCGAGGCGTTCCAGCTGCAGGATGGCAAGATCCACCAGATCGAAGCCATCATGGAGCGTGCGCCCTACGGCATGGGCTCGGGCTGGAGCACACCCGCGCAGGTGCGCTCGAGCGAGGCCCGCTACCTGGATCACTGATGCGGGGCCGGATGGCCGGCCTCGCACTGCTCGCGATCGCGACCTCGGCGTTCGCCGCGGACGAGCGCGTCATCGGCCTGAGCTCCTCTGGCGCACCGATTCGCGCCGAAATCCTGCCCGGCGCGAAAGCCGATGCCCCCACCGTGCTGTGGCTGGGAGGACTGTCCGGCCCCGGCGCAAGCAGCGATGCCGTCGAGCACGCCCTTCGCAGCGCCAGGCAAACTGCACTCAGCCACCGTGCGGTGCGTGTCATTGCCATCGTGCTGGCCAATCCGGATGCCGCGCGACTTCGGTTCCCACCCGCCGGCACGGCCTATCGGGACCTCCCCGAAGCGCACGTGCTGTGGCGCTGGATCGCAGTACATGCACCGGATGAGGTGCTGATCGCGGATCGCGATGACGCGGGGCTCGCGCAAGCGCTGTCCGCGGAGGCGAGCGCCCTCATTGGCGCGATCCCGGCTCGTGCCGGCGTCAGCGCGCAGCAACTCGCCCGCAGCGCGCGCACGACCGTGCCCGCCTCGGCGGCGCACCGCGAGATCAGTCGACGTCTGGCGCGCTCGCCGCTCGATCTGGCCCATGAGCTGGCCGCGGTGTACGGCCAGGATTTCACGCAGCCGATCTACATCAACGCCATCGCACTCGTCGCACGGCTGCGGCTGGGTGAGCTCTCGCAGGTGCAGGCGCTGGTCGAGCCCTACGTCAACGGCTCGAAGGACTCGCTCGCGCGTCCCAGCTCACTCGTGCTGGCGGGCCACATGATCTTCGGCGAGCTGGCGCGGCGCACGCACGATCCTCGCTACCTCGCGCGCGTGCGCGCGGCGGCGGATCTGGCATTCGATGCCGCGGGGCACCCGCTCGAGGCGGTGCCCTACAACGACGGCTTCTCCGATTCGGTGTTCATGGGAAGCATCAGTCTCGTGCAGACCGGAGCCCTCACCGGCGAGAGACGCTATTTCGACATGGCGGTGCGCCACATCGACTTCATGCGCACGCTCGATGCCCGTGCCGACGGCCTGTACCGGCATCAGCCGGCGACCGATGCCGCGTGGGGTCGCGGCAACGCCTTCGCCGCCATCGGCCTCGCGCTCGCACTGTCGGATCTGCCGCCCGACCATCCGGGCTTCGCGCATCTGCGCGAGGTGTTCCGCGAGCACATGCAGCGCCTCGCGCAGTACCAGGACCCGGACGGGCTGTGGCGTAACGTCATCGATTATCCCGGGGCGTATGCGGAGTACTCGGCGACCGCCATGATCGGCTTTGCAATGAAGCGCGGCCTCGCGCGGGGTTGGCTCGCACCGGAACCGTACGAGCAGGTCATCGCGCGCGCCTGGGAGGCGGTGCTGGCACGCACCAGCGATCGGGGCGAATTCATCGATGTGTGCGAGTCCACCGCCCGCATCACCTCACTCGATCAGTATCTGCATCGCGCAGCGATCCTGGGTCCTGATGCCCGCGGCGGTGCGATGGCGATGCTGTTCGCCACCGAGATGGCGCAGCTGCCCTAAGCCGGCGCTTTGCGAGGCTCGCCGGTCGTGGCCGCGCGCGCACCGGCAACGCTCTCGCCAATGATCACCGCGTCACGGATCTGCGCGAACAGATCGCCCAGGGCGTTCGGCGTGTGCGGCATCAGGATGGTGTTGCTGCGATCCGTGCCGGCGACTTCCTTCATGGTGTCGAAATACTGTGTCAGCAGCACGAGCGCCATGGCATCGCGGGCGGAGGCGCCATCGACCGCGCCGGCAAATGCGGTGATCGACTCGCGCAGGCCGCCGACAATCGCTTTGCGCTGATTGGCGATACCCTCGCCCTGCAGCCGTTTGGACTCGGCCTCCGCTTCCGCCTTCTTCACCAGCAGGAGCTTCTCGGTCTCGGCGCGCGAGACCGTGGCTTCGCGTTCCCGCGCCGCGGCGTTGATGTCATTCATCGCCGCCTTGACCTTCTCGTCCGGCACGATATCGGTGATCAGCGACTTCACGATGCTATAGCCGAAATCCTTCATCGAGCCATCCAGACTGAGCTCCACGTCGATGGCGATCTGTGCCTGCTGCTCGAAGGTCTGATCGAGCGTGAGCTTCGGCACGTGACCCAGGATCACGTTGTAGACGAACGACTCGATCTGATTGAGCGGCTCGGAGAGCTTGTAGAAGGCATCGTAGATCTTGTCGGGATTGACCTTGTACTGCACCGAGATCGGAATCTGCACGAACACGTTGTCCTTGGTCTTGGTCTCCACCTTGACTTCGAGTTGCTGCACCTGCAGGCTCAATGTGCTCACCAGCGACTCGACGAACGGAATCTTCAGATTCAAGCCCGGCGGTGCCACGCGCGCGAATTTGCCGAGCCGCTGTACGATGCCAGCGTGCGCCGTCTGAATCGTGAAAAACGTACCGAACACGATCGACAGTGCGAACACGACGATGATCGCCAACCCGACCACGATGAACATGGCGCTGCCCCCTTCCAAGACGTCTTGTTCTGAACCGGGAGTATAGCGTTCCCATGTTGCAACCGGTCATGCGCGCACTCGCTGCGCTTGCGCTCGCAGCGCTGCTCGTCACAGCTGCCGCGGCCGCGGGCACGATGCAGGCGCTGGTTTTGAATACCGACGGTACCCTGGCGCTGCGGGCCGTGGCCCGCCCTGAGCCAGGCGCAGGCGAAGTGCGCATCCGCGTTCGCGCGGCGGGCGTCAACCCCGTCGACTGGAAGCTGGCCGAGCGCTTGCGGGGCGGCTCGGGTCCGCCTGCGATCATGGGCTTCGATGCCGCGGGCATCATCGATGCGCTCGGCAGCGGCGTCACGGGCTGGAAGGTGGGTGATGAGGTGATTGCAGCTGTGCGACCGCCGGCGGGCTCGTACGCGCAGTACACGATCGCGCGCATCGACTCCATCGCGCTGAAACCGAAGAAGGCAAGCTTCGAGGAAGCGGCAGGGATTCCGGTCGCGGGCGAGACTGCGTGGCGCAGTCTCGTCGATGTGGCGCACCTGAGCGCCGGTCAGCGCATCCTCATTCACGGCGGTGCCGGAGGCGTCGGCTCTGCGGCGGTTCAGATTGCACACGCACGCGGCGCGCACGTGATCGCCACCGGCTCGGCGAACAACGTGCAGTTCCTGCGCGGCCTCGGCGCCGATGAAGTGATCGACTATCACGCCGTGCGCTTCGAGCAACAGGTGAAGGATCTCGATGTGGTGCTGAACACGGCCGATGCCGACACCACCCGCCGATCCATCGGCATCGTCAAGCCCGGCGGCATCCTGGTGTCGATCGTGGGACCGCCACCGGCGCAGGCCTGCGCGGCGGCGAAGATCCGCTGCGCGGAGCCCAATACCTACCGCAATGGCGGTGCCTCTTACGCGCAGATCCTGAAAGAGGTCGTGGCGCTCGCCGATGCCGGCAGGTTCCGGATGAACGTGGACGAGGTGCTGCAGCTCTCCCAGGGGGCGCAGGCGTGGCAGGTGAACGCGCGCGGTCACACGCGCGGCAAGCTCATCCTGGAGATTCCAGCGAGCGAATGAGCGGTGCCTTGCCCGAGGCACCGCGCTGCAGCTGCGCCACGCGCTGCACGGTGATCTCGCTCACGCGCGCATTGCGCGACTCGAGCACCGCGCGCAAGCGCGCGGGCAGTTGACTCACCACCGCCTCATCGCGCAGCTCGAGCAGATTCACGCTCAAGGCGTCGCCTCGCTGGATCACCTGCCAGCCCGAGGCCGGCACGCGCTCGAGCTCTTGGTGGAAGATATTCGGGTGGATCGGCACGCGTGCACCCGGATCGTCGCGGCGCGCGAACTGCAGTACGTCCTCGATGCGGCCTTCGATGCGCTCGATCATGCGGTAGGGACGGCCACACTCGCACTCCCCGGGCAGGATGCGCACCACGTCGCTCAAGGCGTAGCGGATGAGGGGCTGCACGCGCCGGTCGAACACCGTGAGCAGCACCTGCTCACCCGGCTCGCCGTCCGGAACGGCGCGTCCGTGACGATCGACGATTTCGATGAGGGCACCGTTCTCAAACAGGTGGCGGTGGCCAAAGGCGCACTCCGAGGCGATCGGCGCGTATTCGGTCGCGCCGTAGGTGTCGTACAGGCGCGCACCCCAGGCTCGCTGCGCGGCGCGCCGGTCCTCTTCGGTCAGCACCTCGGCGCTGGTGGCGATGTTGCGCAGCGCGATGCGCAGCCGCCCGGCGCTCTGCTCCTGCACCAGCTGGCGCAGCACCGACGGATAGGCGGCGAGACCCACCGGCTGCCACTCGTTCAACTGCGCGACGATCTGTGACAGCGGCGCGGCGGCGTCGATGCGCCGGATCGGCAGCAGCTTCGAATTGAGCGCCGCGCCGGCACGCGCGGAGTAGTGCCACCACGTGCCCGAGGCGATGAGCGCGCCGCGCTGCGGCCGGCGACTGCCGCCTGAGCGTTGCCAGGAGATGGGCCGGGTGAGCGCCGCCATACCCGCCAGCCATTCGTCGCGGCTGTAGACGAACACGCCGCGCCGGCCGGTACTGCCGGATGTCGACAATACGATGTAGCGGCCGCGGTAGTAGAGCTCGCCCTGCGGCTGATTGAGATAGGACTCAAGCTCCGCGAGGCGCAGCGAGCGGTCGGTGACCAGCTGATCGAACTCCTCCATCAGGGTCGCCTTGGAGAGCACCGGCAGGTCCCCGAACGGGCGCGCCTCCAGAGCCTTGTGAAAGCGCGCATAGAAGGGTGAGGCGCGCAGCACAAAGCGGCGCAGATCGGCGAGGCGAGCTTGCTGATGAGCCTGCAGCCGGGTGCGCGTCCAGCGCCCGCTGCGCTCCTGGATGCGTCGCTGCCTTATGATCCGCACCAGGGTCCAGATGGCCGACGGCATGGATGGAAATCATCTCACAGCCGGCTGCAACTTTTCGGGGCGTGGGGTGTTCTAGCCTCAAACGATGACATCCCAGTGCGAACCGCAAGCCCGACGCCGGAGGCAGCCGACGAATTCAGCGCGTTTATGGACGCCTATCAGGATATGGTCTTTTCCACCGCCGTGCGCCTGACCGCAAACCCCGCGCAGGCGGAGGACATTGCGCAGGAAGTGTTCCTGCGAGCCTACGAGCGCTTCTCCTCCCTGCGCCGCAGCGCTACCGCGGGCGGCTGGCTCAAGACCGTCGCCACGCACCTCGCCCTCAATCATCTGAGCCGCTATCGGCGCCGCTGGCGCTTCTTCTCCGAAGTGGCTGCGGACGGCGGCACCGAGGAGCCGCTGGAGATTGCCGATGAGCAGCAGGATCTGCCGATGCAGCTGCAGGCCGAGGAGCGGCGTGAGCTCATCGAGCAGGCACTCGCCCGGCTCCCCGAGCATCAGCGCGTGCCGCTCGTGCTGTTTCATTTCGAGGAGATGCCCTACCAGGAGATCGCCAGGCGACTGAAAATCTCCCTCGCCAAGGCGAAGACGGACATCCTGCGCGGCCGGCAGGCGCTCGCCCGGCAGCTGGCAGGTGCCACATGAGTGAGCTTGAGCGACAGTTGACCGAAGCGCTGCGCACGCTGCCGCCGCTGCGTGCTCCCTCGAGCCTCGCGCCGCGGATCTGGCGGGAGATCGAACGCCGCGCCGCGCTGCCGTGGTGGCGTCGCAGCGTCGCGCACTGGCCGTTCGCGGCGCGCGTCGGATTCGTGGTGCTGGCGGTCGGTGCCGCAGCGCTGACGTTTGTCGCAAGCCCGCTGCACGTGCAGCCGGTCGTGATGTCGGTGAGCCCGGATCTGCAGCGCGGTGCCCACTCGCTCCTTACTCTGAGCGCCCTGGTGCGGCTGGCCTTCGCGGCACTGCCTCAGGGTCTGCTGTCCACGTTCCTGGTGGCCGGCGTTGCGCTCTATGTCGCACTCTTCGGACTCGCCGCAGCAGGCTATCGCATGCTGTTCGGCAGTGCCCATTCCGCAAAGGTTGCTTAAGTCATGAGCTCTAATGCACTGCGCCGTCGCGCGATCCTCACTCTGCTGTGGCTGAGTCTCGCCGCGGGCATGAGCGCGCACGCCCAGACCGACACCGCGGCGCCGGCAGCCGCTGCTGCGCCTGCGGCCGGCAACACGGAGAGCGATGAAACACCGCCGCCGGGAGCGGCCGCGGAGGACTATCCCGACGGCCGACGGGCGTTTCGCGGCGGGCGCAGGCTGCATTGGCGCGACGCTAATGCATCCGATCACGATCTGGTCTCGGTCGGCCGCGATGTCACGCTGCCGAAGGGCGAGAGCTCCGACGATGTCGTGGCGGTCTTCGGCAACGCGACGGCCGATGGAGATGTCGATGACAGCGTGGTCGCCGTGCTCGGCGATGTGCGCGTCACGGGTCACGTCGGCGACAGCGCCGTGGCCGTCATCGGCGATGCCTATATCGACAGCAAGATCGAGGGCAACGTCGTCGCCGTGCTCGGCGACGTCGAGCTCGGTCCTCACGCCGAGATCAACGGCACCGTGGTCCAGGTCATCGGCCACATGCAACGCGATCCCGGCGCCATCGTTCACGGCGGGATCGAGCACATCATTGCGGCGGACTTTGGCGGCGCGCACCGCGTGCATGCCTGGATCCACGAATGTCTGATGTTCGGCCGGCCGCTTGCGATTGGGCACGATCTCGGCTGGGCATGGGGGTTCGCGCTCTTCTGCCTGTTCGTGTACGTGCTGCTCGCGCTCATGTTTCCGGATGCCGTGCGCAAATGCGCTCAAACACTGATCGCCTCGCCGGGGCGCGCACTGCTTGCCAGCATCCTGGCGGTTCTGCTCACACCGATCCTGCTGCTGCTGCTGCTCGGCACCGTGATCGGCATCCCGCTCGTTCCGGTCGTGTGCTTCGGGCTCTTTACGGCCGGCTTGTTCGGCAAGGCGGCTGCGCTCGCCTGCATCGGCGGTCGTACGACACGGACACTGGACAGCAGCGCGGCCTCGAACATCGCGGTGCACGTGCTGGTGGGCGGTGCGATCGTGCTGTTGCTCTACATCATCCCGCTCATTGGCTTCATCGTGTTCACGCTGCTCGGGGTGTTCGGCTTCGGCGCCGTGCTGCTAACGCTCATCAACACGAATCGCGAGTCGCGCCGCGAACGTGCCGCGGCTGCGGCAGCCGCATCATCCGGAGCAGGTCCTGCGGGAGCCGCCTCTCGCGCTGCACCGTCGCCGCCTCCGCCGCCTCCGCCGCCTCCGCCGCCCCCGCCTCCCGCGCCAGAATCAGGCCCGGCGGGCGAGCCAGCGGCAGCAGCCGAGCCGCCCCCGGCCGCCGCCGCGCCGGCTGCAACGGCTGCCGCAAGCATCGATTACACCGTTCTGCCGCGCGCAGGCTTCCTGGTGCGCATGGGGGCGCTCATACTCGATGCGCTGCTCGTGGCCATCGTGCTTCACCTGCTGCACAACTCCATGCGCATGGATTTCATTGCGCTCGCGGTGTATGGGGCGCTGATGTGGAAACTGCGCTCCACCACAGTGGGCGGGATCGTGTGCGATCTGCGCGTGGTGCGTCTCGACGGGCGGCCGATCGACTGGGGCACAGCGATCGTGCGCGCGCTCGGCTGCTTTCTGTCGTTCGCCGTCGTGGGCCTGGGCTTCCTCTGGATCGCCTTCGACGCCGAGGGTCAGGCATGGCACGACAAAATGGCCGGCACCATCGTCGTGCGGGTACCGCGGGGCGCCTCGCTCGTCTGAAGGCGTTCTTGCCGGCGCTCAGCCGCCGTGCGCCGGAACGGCCGCCGATGACGCCGCCGGCTTCTGATCCGCTACCAGCACTTCGGCCTGCAGCCGTGAGCCCGCCGGCGTCAACTGATGCGGCACACAGCTTTGCTGGAAATCGACATTGCGCGTGGTGAAAAGCGGCAGGATCTGGTGCTGGGCCTGCTCCAGGAGCTCGCACTGACCGGCGTGATCCAGACCCGGATCACCCAGCATGACCCGCACCGGGCGCCAGTGCGCAGGGACGCTCTCCTCGGCGGCTTTGCCGGATTCCTGCCCGGCGGGCTTGACCGGTTCGAGCACCGAGAACTTCGCCGTCACCGCCGGGAAGGGCTCGGGCCGGCCGACGTCAGCCGTGCAACCGCTCTCTCGCACGACCAGATCCTTGCGCGCACCCAGCTGCAGCAGAATCGAGCGCACCTGGTCGCGCAAGCCTTCGCACGAATAGTGCGTCGTGAATCCCATATAGGTAAATCGCAGCTCCCGGCTCGCCCACTTCGCCGGCTGCGCGTCCGCGGGCGCATCGCCAAAGGCGGACACCGCGATCACAGACAGCACGGCGCCACATATCACACGCAGGGTGAGGTTACGCATCATGGTCTCCATTCGACCGCTTAAGTGTGCGCCCGGTCGAGTCGAACGCTGAAGCCGGATTTGTGATACATCGCAAGCTTGGGCGCTGCGTTGCAGGGGGACGGGATGTTTCATCAGCTGCTCACTCCTATCGGCGACAGCCTGTGGCTGTCGTTCCTGGTTGCCAGTCTTCCCATCGCCACGGTGCTGGTCCTGCTCGGCGTCGTGCGGCTGCCCGCCTGGATCGCCTCCGCCGCCGGCGTGGTCGTGGCGCTTCTCATCGCGTGCATCTTCTGGACCTTCCCGCCGGCGCTGGCCGCAGCCGCCGTCACCAACGGCATGACATTCGCGCTCTGGCCCGTGATGTGGATCGTGGTCAACGGACTGCTCCTCTACAACATCGCGGTGGTCTCGGGCCGCTTTGACTCCTTCCGCGACTGGCTGGTCGATCATCTGCCGAACGACCGCCGAGTCGTGCTGGTGGTGGTCGGCTTTTGCTTCGGCGCGCTGCTCGAGGGCGTTGCGGGCTTCGGCACGCCGGTGGCAATCACCAGTGCGCTGCTGATCCTGCTCGGCTTCCGGGCGCGCGAAGCCGTGACGTTCACACTCATCTTTAATACGGCACCCGTCGCCTTCGGCGCCCTCGGAGTCCCCATCAGCACCCTGGGAGCAGTCACGCATCTGTCGGATGTAACGCTTGGCGCGATGATTGGCCGACAGCTGCCGTTCATTTCTTTGCTGCTGCCGTTCTATGTCGTCGCCCTGTACGGCGGCAGACGCTCAGTACGAGCGCTGTGGCCGGTGTTGCTGGTCGCCGGGGCCAGCTTCGCGCTGGTGCAGTTTCTGGTCTCGAATTTCGTCAGCTACGTTCTGACCGACGTACTCTCTTCGCTGGGCTCGCTCCTGGCTACGCTGGCGTTCCTGCGCCTGTGGCAACCGCCCGCCGACCCGCAGTACGCCCTCGCGCAGCCGGTCCACACCACCACCCGATCCGCCTCAACCTGGCGGGGTTGGGTTCCGTGGCTCCTCGTGAGCCTTGTCGTGATCGCCTGGACGACGCTCAAGATCTCGCGCTTCTACGATCAGAAGATTCCCTGGCCGCATCTGCACAACGCCGTCTACATCACCCTGTACCACTCACCGTACGCCGCGGTATGGGACTTCCAGCCGCTCGCGACCGGCACCGCGATCCTCTGCGCCGCATTGCTGACGGCGATCCTCGTCGGTTGCCGGCCG
This sequence comes from Steroidobacteraceae bacterium, assembly GCA_035517435.1. Classification (GTDB taxonomy): domain Bacteria; phylum Pseudomonadota; class Gammaproteobacteria; order Steroidobacterales; family Steroidobacteraceae; genus JASHUC01. The sequence continues at coordinate 81,517 of DATIYV010000051.1, forward strand.
CACCAGTTCGCAAGCGCGCTGCGACAGACCGCCAGGCAAAGCGGATTGCCGATTCTCACCGTGGCGCTGATCATCGGACTCGCCTACCTCATGAACTATTCCGGGCTCAACTACACACTCGGGCTCGGGGTCGCCTCGGCAGGCATCTTCTTTCCGCTGCTGTCGCCCTTTCTCGGCTGGGTGGCAGTGTTTCTCTCCGGCAGTGACACCTCGGGCAATGCGCTCTTCGGCAATCTGCAGGTGGTCGCTGCCCATCAGCTCAACCTCAATCCGGTGCTCATTGCCGCCACCAATTCCTCGGGCGGTGTCATGGGCAAGATGATCTCGCCGCAGAACCTCGCAACCGGCGTCTCCGTCACCGAACTCAAGGGCCAGGAAGGCTCGATCCTCGCGACCACTTTCAAACACAGCATCGTGCTCACGCTGATTCTGAGCGTGATCGTCATCCTGCAACAATACGTCATACCTTGGATGGTGCCGGGCTGAGCCGGCTATCATCGCGCATGGCCACCGAGCACGACGAGGATCACGATCACCAGCACGGCCATTCGCATGCGCACGCCGACGAGCGGCGCATCGCCATCGCGTTCGCTCTGATCGTCATCTTCATCGGCGTGGAAGTGGCCGGCAGCGTCATCTCCCACTCGCTCGCGCTGCTGGCCGATGCCGGCCACATGATCTCCGATGCCGGCGCACTGGGGATGAGCTGGGCGGCGCTGCGGATCGGGCGCCGCCCCGCGGATCCGCTGCGCACTTACGGCTACCGCCGCCTGGAGATTCTGGTCGCGTTCGCCAACGGCTGCATGCTGTTCGCCGTGGCGGCCTGGATCGCCTTCGAGGCGGCCTGGCGTCTCGCGGTTCCCGTGCACGTGTTGGGCAAGCCGATGCTGGCGGTCGCGGTCGCCGGCCTGATCGCCAATGCAATCGCCTTTCTGGTGTTGAGCGGGGGCCGGCGCGAGAACCTCAATCTGCGCAGCGCCTGGCTGCACGTGCTCGGCGACCTGCTGGGCTTCACGATGACCATCCTCGCGGCGGTCGTGATTCTGTGGACGGGCTGGTCGCGCGTGGATCCGATCCTCTCGCTCGCGGTCGCGCTCCTCATTCTGCGCAGCGCATATACCATCGTGAAATCTTCAGGACACATCCTGCTCGAGGGCACACCCACCGGCTTCGACGAGCATGCCGTGCGCGCGGATCTGCTCGCCGCGGTGCCCGGCATGCAGGATGTGCATCACGTGCACGCCTGGTCACTCACCCAGGAGGAGACCTTCATCACGCTGCATGTGCGACCGGATGCCGGCGCCGCGCTGGGCCGCCTGATCCCCGAGATCAATGCGCGGCTGCAGAAGCGCTTTGGCATCACCCACTCGACAATCCAGGTCGATCACGCCGAGTGCGAGGACGAGCACCACACCTAAGCCCGGCAAGTCGTGCCTGTCAGGGAAAGGTGTTTATACTTCCGGTCCTCACCGCCCATGCCAGACTGAGTCGTTCTGGCCCTGCACGCCAGCCGGGAGCACATCGATGAACGTCGCACAGGTTGCCGCCGAGATCTTGAAGCGCGAGGGCGTCGACTACCTTCTCGCCTATCCGCTGAATCCCCTGACCGAATCGGCCGCCGCCGTCGGCATTCGTCCGATTATCGTGCGCCAGGAGCGCATCGGCATTCACATGGCGGATGCCATCAGCCGCCTCACCTCGGGCGAGAAGGTCGGAGTGTTCTGTCAACAAGCCGGCCCGGGCGTAGAGAACTCCTTCGGCGCCGTCGCCCAGGCCTGGTCGGAGGGTGTGCCGCTGGTCGTCATTCCCGGTGGCTCCTCGCGCGATCTGTCCTGGGTCAAGCCGGGCTTCAATGCCGCGCTCAACTTCCAGCACGTCACCAAAGCCTGCGAGCAGATCACGACGCCGGCGATGATCGTGCCGGCGCTGCGCCGCGCGTTCACGATCGCGCGCAACGGCCGTCCCGGACCGGTGCTGCTCGAGGTTCCCGGCGATATGTGGAATCAGGAAGTGCCGGCCGGCTGGGACTACAAGCCGACCAAGCGCATCCGCTCGGGGCCGGATCCGCAGTCGGTGGATGCCGCCGCCAGGGTACTCGTCGAGGCCAAGCGCCCGCTGATCTACGCCGGTCAGGGTGTGCATTACGCCCGCGCCTGGGACGAGCTCAAGCAGGTGGCCGAGCTGCTCGAATCCCCGGTCACGACGAGCCTCGAGGGCAAGAGCGCCTTTCCGGAGACTCATGCATTGTCGCTCGGCTCGGGTGGTGTCTCCATGCCGGCGCCGGTGTTCCATCACGTGCAGGATTCGGATGTGGTCTTGGGTGCCGGCGCGAGCTTCACCTCCACCGGCTTCGGCATCCGCTTTCCGACAGCGAACAAGACTTTCATTCACAACACCATCGATCCGATGGATGTGAACAAGAACATTCCGACCGAGCACGCGCTGGTGGGAGACTCCAAGCTCGCGCTCGCCATGCTCGCCGAGGCGATCAAGGAGCGCCTGCCCCACAAGAAGCCGCGCGGTCTCACGCCCGATGTCGCCGCACGCATCAAGCAGCAGCGCGATCCGTGGCTCGCGGAGTGGATGCCGCGGCTCACGAGCGATGACAAGCCGCTCTCGCCCTATCGGGTGATCTGGGATCTGCTGCACAAGGCCGATGTCGCCAACACCGTGATCACGCACGATGCCGGCAGCCCGCGCGATGAGCTCTCGCCGTTCTGGCAGCCAACCACGCCGCTGTCGTACATCGGCTGGGGCAAGTCGACGCAGCTCGGCTACGGCCTGGGGCTGGCGATGGGCGCAAAGCTCGCGCACCCGGATCGTCTGTGCATCAACATGTGGGGCGATGCGGCGATCGGCATGACCGGTATGGACTTCGAGACGGCGGTGCGCAATCGCATCCCGATTCTCTCGATCCTGTTCAACAACTACTCGATGGCGATGGAGATCCGCCAGATGCAGGTCTCCACCGACAAGTACCACTCGACGGATATCTCGGGCAATTACGCCGACTGGGCGCGCGCGCTCGGCGGCTACGGCGAACGCGTGACCGATGCCGACCAGGTGATGCACGCGCTGATCCGCGGCATCGCCGCGACGCAGAACGGGCAGCCGGCACTGCTCGAGTTCATCACCACCAAGACCAAGGTCTACTCGACCTTCGAGGCCGGCTACCAGACCCGGCCGGCGATGAAGGGCTAGGACGCCGGGCCGGGCATCACGCCCGGCGCCTTCAGGCGGATGCGGTAAACCGCATCGCACGCGGTGATGAAGAGCGAGCGGGCATCGCGCTCGCCAAAGGCGAGGTTGGTGGCGCAGATCTGCCGCTTGGGCTCGCCTGCATAGATCGGCAGGTGCAGCAGGCCGAGCAGTCGTCCGTCCGCGGACGTGATGCGGATGATCCCGGGACCCGCACCGCCCGTGGAGTAGAGATTGCCGGCGCGATCCACCTTCATGCCATCGCCGATGCCATCGCCCTCGGCGAACAGGCTCGATCCGCCGAGCGTACCGTCGGGCTTCACCTCATAGCGCATGAGCCGGCGGCCTGCCGTGAGATACAGGTAGCTCTCATTGGGTGAGAGCGCAATCCCGTTGGGGATGCCGCCCAAAGCCTTGTCTTCGAGCACCATCTGCGCCTGACCGTCGCGGATCAGCCAGATGCCGTTCGGCAGCTCCTTGAGCGGACTTTTGCCCGCGTCGCGCAGGCCGAAGTCGTTATCGGTGAAATAGATCGACCCGGCGGCGGTGATGACGAGATCGTTCGGGCCGCTGAAGTGCTTGCCCTGCGCACCGGCGGCGAGCACCGTGCGTGTGCCGTCCTTCTCGAGCCGCATGATCGCGCGGTCATTGTCCGCACACCACACGAGCCGCCCCTCACGATCGACGCTGGCGCAGGAAGGCCCGATGAGGAGCACGTGCGAGCGCCCGCTTCGCGTCTGCGCACCGACGTGGCTTACGTCACTGCCGCTGTAGCCGGCCTTCTCCAGAAACACCGACACGTGCCGCTGCGCGTCGATCTTGTAGAGCACGTTGTCGAGCAGGCCGCTCACGATGAGAAACCCGCCCGTGCCATCGCGCATCCACACCGGTCCCTCATTGAGGCCGAAGCCGTCGGCCAGGAGCTCGAGCTTCGGGTGCGCGGGCACGATCGCATCGAGGCCCGGATCTGCACGGGTGACATGGAAGGCTTCAGCCTTTGGCGGCGGGCCATCGCCACGCATCGTGGGTCCGCCTGCCGGCGGGATCTGCGCGCGTGCGGTGCCGACGATTCCGCCTGCCAGCAACGTTACCGCCATGAGCCCCAAGCTGTGCATGCGAGCGGCATCCTCCGGCCTGAGCCGTGCTTGAATCCACTTCCGCCTAAAGATAATATCTTTAATATCCATGCCATCCAGCCCCGCTCCCGCCCGTCCATTCACCCCGGCCGCCATCTGGGCCGGCCGCGCCGGCTCGCTCTCCTCAGGCATCATCGCCGGCATCCGCGAGGCCTTGTTCAGCCGCCAGTTGAAGCCCGGTGATTTCATCGGCACGGAGAACGAGCTCGCCGCGCGCCACGGCGTGAGCCGCATCGTCGCGCGCGATGCCCTGCGCACGCTGCAGGCCCTGGGGATCGCCGAGATCAAGATGGGCAAGGGCGGCGGCGCCCGCATCGCCCGCGGCAACATCTCGCTGTTCGCCGAAGCGCTCGCCGTGCAGCTCGAATTGACGGGCGTCACGGCCGCCGAAATCGTCGATGCCCAGCGCGGCATCGAATGCGTGGCGGCCGAGCTCGCCGCCGGGCACGCCACCGCCGCAGAGCTCGCCAATCTCGATACGCTGCTCGCGCACGCTGCGAAGAACATCCGCGACGTCGCGGCCTTCACGCGCGCCGGCCGCGATTTTCATCTCGCGATCGCCCGCGCCTCGCACAACCGCGTGCTCGTGGTGCAGCTCATCTCGCTGCAGCATGTGCCGTGGCCCAAGGACAACCGCACCCTGACAGCGAAGGTGGCGGTGCACATTCTGGAAGTTCATCGCAAGCTCGCGGCACTGCTGCAGGCGCGCGACGGCGCCGCCGCGCGCGCGCTGATGGACGACCACGTCAAGATGATCCGCTCGCGCCGCAGCGCCGAGCGCGATGCCGCGCCGGCAACCCTGACCGGCTGCTGCTGAGCACCACCCGAGGAATTCTCCATGAGCAAATTCATCATTCAGCCTCACTTTCGCCTGCACGAATGGGTGGCCGAAGAGAAGGGATACTTCCGGGATGAGGGCCTCGACTATATTTTCAACGAGGAAGTGCAGGCGACCGACGGCAAGGTGCACGACAAGGGCCGCAAGGTCGGTGCCTACCAGTCGCTGGAGGAAGGCCGCGCTTCGGATGTGAGCTGCGCCTGTCACTGGACGGTGAACGTCGCCGCCGCCAACGGTCACGGCAAGCTCTATCGCGACGCCTATTCGGTCGCGCCCGCGGCGATCTTCGTGCCGCCGGACTCTCAGGTGCGAACACCCGCCGATCTGGCGGGCGTGCCGATCTCGGTCGGCTATCAGTCGGGCAGTCACTACTCGAGCATTCAGGCACTCGAGCAGTACCTGCCGCAGGAGCAGATCCAGCTCTCCTTCAACGACGGCATGCTCTTTAAGCGCCTGGAGCTGTTGCTCGAGGGCACACTTCCCGCCGTGGCGCTGTTCAGCGGTCCGTACTATTTCGCCGAGCAACTGGGCTTTCGCAAGGTGATCGACACGACTTTCATGATCGCCACCATGATCGCCGAGGGTGCGAACCTCGAAGACCTGCACAAATACTTCCGCGCACTGCGCCGGGCGCAGCGCGACATCGACCTGCGTCCGGAGCGCTACACCCACTACTACCAGCGCGAGTTCCCCGTGCGCTATCACGATCGCATGGACACGCGGCGCTGGGGACCGGGAGAGCGCCTGGTGTTCGAGCCCTACACCGAAGAGGCCTACACGAGCTCGCGCGAGTGGATTGCGCAGCACGCGATTTTCGAGGGCGCGAGGCTCGGCAGCGCGGCCTACGGCGACGCCACCGTCGGCTGATGTCCGCCTGAAGTGTCCGCTGTCCGCGCTCGGACACGTTGGCGGGCGCTCGCGCGCGCGTGGGGCTCCTAAATAGATCTTACATAACAGACACTTATAAATATCATCTAGACTGGTACGCGCATTGCACTGCTCTTGGCCGTCAAGGAGTGCCGTGCGCTTGAGCATTACCCAGCTTCGCAAACTCACCGAAGGACACGCCGAGTCGCAGTCGATCCGCGACACCGCGGCCCAGGACTCGCAGGCGTCCCCGCAAGCCGCGCGCCGCCGCCGACGCCTGTTGTGGATCACGACCGGCGCGGGCGCACTCCTGCTGATCCTCGCCCTCGCCTGGGCCGTGCACGGCTGGGGCCGTTCCAGCCATGTGATCTCGGCCGAGCGCATGCGTGCCGTGACGGTCAGCCGCGGCCACTTCGTGCGCGATGTCGCGGCCGAGGGCACGGTGATCGCGGCGGTGAACCCCACCCTCTATGCTGCGGCTCCCGGCACGGTGAGCTATCTGGTGCGCGCCGGGGATCGCGTCAGCCGCGGCACCGTGCTGGCACAGCTCGACAGCCCCGAGCTCTCCAATGAGTACCAGCGCGAGCGCGCCACCCTCGACAGTGTGAACACCGCCCTCGCCCATCAACAGATCGAGATCCGCAAGGCGCTGCTCGCGAGCCAGCAGCAGGCCGACCTCGCCCAGGTCGCCATCAAGGCTGCCGAGCGCGAGCTCAAACGATCGCAGGCGGCGTGGGATCTCAGAGTCATCCCTGAGCGCGACTATCAGCGCGCGATGGATGATGTGGATACGGCACGGCTGAATTTCGCACACGCGCGGCAGTCGGCGGCGCTGGAGCGCGACAGCCTCGAGCTCGACTTGAAGACCCGGCGCCTGGAGCGCGACCGGCAGGCGCTGGTGGTCGCGGACTTGAAGCGGCGCGTCGGCGATCTCGCGGTGCGCTCCCCGGTCGAGGGCATGGTCGGGAGCCTCGCGGTGACCAACAAGTCGCACGTGGCCGAGAACGCACCACTCCTCACCGTCGTCGACCTGACGGTGTTCGAGATCGAGTTCCAGGTGCCCGAGAGCTTCGCCTCGGAAGTGAAGGCCGGCATGAGCGCAGAAATCACGCTGGCTGGAAAGATGGAGCGTGGCCTTGTGACCGGCATCTCCCCTGAGGTGCGCGACGGTCAGGTGACAGGACGCGTACGCTTTGCCGCCGGTCAACCGCCGGGGCTGCGACAGAACGAGCGCGCCTCCGTGCGGATCGTCATGGACGAGCGCGATAACGTCCTCAAGCTCGAGCGCGGCTCGCTCATCGATGAGGCGACGCGTTTCGTGTACGTGCTGCGCGGCGATCGTGCCGTGCGGGTAGCGGTGCAGCTGGGTGCGGCATCGGTGGGTGAAATCGAAGTGCTGCGCGGACTCACCGCCGGGGACCAGGTCGTGGTCTCGGACATGCGCGACTACGCCGATGCGCCCGAAGTGCTGGTCGGTCATTGAATGAGGAATTTCCATGCTGAAGATGCGTAACATCACCAAGGTCTACCGCGCCGATCTCATCGAGACACACGCGCTGCGCAACGTTTCGATCGAGGTCGCGGCAGGCGAGTTCGTGGCCGTGAGCGGACCCTCCGGCTCCGGCAAGACGACCTTCCTCAACGTCGCGGGCCTGCTGGAATCCTTCGATTCGGGGAGCTACGAGCTCGACGGCCAGGATGTGAGCCGGCTCAATGACGATGCACGCTCGCGGCTTCGCAACCAGAAGATCGGCTTCATCTTCCAGAGCTTCAATCTGATCCCCGATCTGAACATCTACGAGAACGTGGATGTGCCGCTGCGCTACCGGCGCTTAAAGAGCGCGGATCGGCATGAGCGCATTACGAGTGCGCTCGATCTCGTCGGCCTGAGTTCGCGTGCCAGGCACATGCCCTCCCAGCTCTCCGGCGGACAGCAGCAACGAGCGGCGGTGGCGCGCGCGATCGCCGGCGATCCGTCCTTCCTGCTGGCCGATGAGCCCACCGGCAACCTCGACTCGCTGATGGCGCATCAAGTGATGGATCTGCTCGAGCAGTTAAACGAGATGGGCACCACGATCATCCTGGTGACGCACGATCCGGAGCTCGCGCGGCGCGCGCAGCGCGCCATCCACATCGTCGACGGCCAGGTGTCGGACCTCGCCGCAGCCGCGTTACCCACACCGGTGAGGGCCGCATCGCACGTCGAAGGTCCGGCGGCATGATCGGCTACTACCTGCGGCTCGCGCTGCACAGTTTCCGGCGCAATGTCGGACTCACCTCGGTCATGGTGATCGCCGTCGGGCTTGGGATCGCGGTATGCGTGGTCATGCTGACCATCTATCACGCCATGTCCGGCAACCCGATCTGGTGGAAGGCCGAGCGGCTCTATGCGGTGACGATGGATCTGGGCTATGCGGACAAGCCCTTCAACGTCAAGCATCCGGAGCTGCCGCCGCCGCAGCTCGCCTATCGGGACGCCAAGTACCTGGCCGCGCATGCCCCGGCGCGGCGACATTCCCTGAGCTTCTGGTCCGTGGCCGTCATCGTCGCAGACGGGGCTCATGCGGCGCCGACGCCGATCTCCACGCGCGAGACGACGGCGGATTTCTTCGCGATGTTCGACGTGCCCTTCCAGTACGGCACCGGCTGGTCCTCGCGCGAGGATCAGGGCCCGGCGCCGGTGATCGTGCTCAGCAAGAGCATGAACGACAAGCTGTTCGGCGGTGAAAACAGCGTCGGGCGCACCGTGCGCTGGAACGATCACCCTTTCCGTGTCGTCGGCGTGCTCAAGGACTGGCTGCCCATGCCGAAGTTCTTCGACCTCGTGAGCGGCGCCTTCAATGCTCCCGAAGCGGGCTACATTCCCTTCGCCTGGGGCGTGACGCTCAAACAAGTCCCGAATGCCGGCAGCGTGGATTGCACTTCGAGAAACCCGGTCAACTCCTACGATGATTTTCTGAACGCCGACTGCATGTGGCTGCAGCTGTGGGTCGAGCTTCCCGATGCCGCAAGCCGCACGCAGATGCAGACCCTGATGGACAACTACTGGAGCGAGCAGCGCAAGGCGGGGCGATTTCCGCGCGCGCGCAACAACCGCCTGACGAACGTCGACCAGTGGCTGCGCGACAATGACGTGGTCCGCGACGACAACCGCGTGCTCATCGGCCTGGCGATGGCATTTCTTGCCATCTGCCTGTTCAACACCATCGGCGTGCTGCTGGCGAAGTTCCTCGGCCGAGCGAGTATCACCGGGATCCGCAGGGCCCTTGGCGCCACGCGCCGCGACATCACCGTGCAGTACCTGCTGGAAGCCGGCGTGCTCGCCGTCGCCGGCGCGACATTCGGTCTCGTCCTGGCAGCTTTCGGGCTCGCCGCCGTCCGCGCGCTGTACTCGCAACCGGACCGGGGAGGCTTCCAGGAGCTCACGCACTTCGATACGACGAGCGTGCTGTGGGCCGTGGCGCTCGCAGCGGTGTCGGCCCTGGCGGCCGGCTGCTATCCCGCATGGCGCATGGGGCGGCTGCCGCCGGCCCGCTATCTGAAGGCCTGAACCATGAATCTGCAACTCCGCCCCGCCCTCACCGCGCTGTGGCGCAACCATACTGGAGCGCTGCTCGTCGCCGCGCAGATCGGCGTCGCGCTCGCGGTGCTGGTCAACGCGGCCTGCATCGTGCACCAGCGCATCGCCAAGATGAGCCGCCCGACCGGCATCGACTACCGCAACGAATTCGTTGTCTGGAGTCAGGCCTTCACGGACCGTTTCGACTTCCCCTCGGCGCTGCGCGAGGACATCTCCTACCTGCGCGGCCTGCCGGGCGTAGTCGATGCCACACAGGCCAATAGCGTTCCCATGGGCTGGTCCAACAACTCCACCGAATTCCGCGCCAGCACCGACCCTAACGCACCGCGCGTGCAGCTCAGCATGTTCAACATGGACGACCATGCCATCAACACGCTTGGCACCCATCTCATTGCCGGCCGCAACTTTCGCCCCGATGAGATCCTGCCGCCCCTCACCGTCGAGAATCCGAGCGAATTCGTGCCTGTGCTGATTCTCTCGCGTGATGCTGCGCAGAAGCTCTACGGCAGCGCCAACGCGGTCGGCAAAGCCATCTACGACGACGCCGGCCACGCCGCCACCGTCATCGGTGTCATTGAAAACGTGATCAGCACGTCCTGGGGCGTCGTGACCGGGTCCGATCAGATCGTCCTCATCCCGCGGCATACGTACAAGCTCGGTCCCAGCTGGTATCTGGTGCGCACGCAACCGGGCGAGCGCGATGCGCTCATGCGCACGGTTGAAGAGCACATGTCGCGCTCGAATCCCAACCGCGTGATCCAGCGCGTCGATGCGCTCGAGATGTATAAAGACACGCTCTACCGCGACGATCGCAACATGGCGATCTTCCTGCTCACGGTGACGGTGCTGGTGCTGATCGTGACCTGCGTGGGTATCGTCGGCCTGGTGACGTTCAACGTGAGCACGCGCACCAGGCAGATCGGCACGCGCCGGGCCCTGGGAGCCCGCTGCCGCGATGTGATCCGCTACTTCCTGGTCGAGAACGCGCTCGTCACGACGACCGGGATACTGGCGGGTGTGGTGCTCGCGCTGGGCGTGGGTTACCTGCTGTCGCTGCACTTCCAGCTACCGCGGCTCGATCTGCTGTACCTGCTCGCCGGCGTGCTCGCGCTGTGGCTGATCGCGCTGCTTTCCGCCTGGCAGCCGGCGCGCCGTGCCGCAACCGTGGCACCGGCGGTTGCGACTCGAACGCTGTAGGCGTGCGGTCATGTTGAGGTACTACACACGGCTTGCGATGAAAAGCTTCGCGCGCAATCCGGGCATGACCGCCCTGATGGTGGGCGCCATCGCGATCGGAATCGCCGTCTGCATCGTTTCACTGACTGTCTTCCACGCGATGTCGGGCAATCCGATGTGGTGGAAGGACGACAAGCTGTACGCCGTCGGCATCGATTTTGGCGACCCGCGGCAGCCTCTGAATTTCAAGCACCCGACCTATCCGCCCCAGCAGCTCACGTATCGGGACGGCGCCTACCTCGCACACTCGGCGATCCCGACTCGCAGCGCTCTGCTGTATCGCCAGAAGTCCGTGGTCATCGGCGGCGCCTCGGGCCAGCGGCCGATGCCGATCATGAGTCTCGCCACCACAGCCGATTTCTTTTCCATGTTTGAGACCCCCTTCCAGTACGGCGGCGGCTGGTCGCGCGGCATGGATCACTCGCTCGAACCCGTGATCGTCTTGAGTCGCGCGTTGAATGACAGACTCTTCGGCGGCGTCAATAGCGTCGGACGCACCGTGCGCTGGAACGATCTTCAACTGCGAATCGTCGGCGTGCTCGACTCCTGGCGTCCGATACCGAAGTTCTACGCGCTGCAGGAAGGCGCGTTTGATGCCCCGGAGGATGCGTTCGTTCCCCTGGCGGTGCTGCTCGCGCGTCAGGTCAGGGCGGAGGGAGGGTTTTTCTCCTGTTGGCAGATGCCGGACACCACTTCGTTCGCGGCGTTCCTCAACTCCGAATGCAATTGGGTCTACCTCTGGGTCGAACTGCCGACGGCCGCAAGTCGAGAGCGGATGCAGAGCCTGCTGGACAACTATTGGGCGGAGCAACACAAGCTGGGACGGTTTCTGCGCCCGCGCAACAACCAGCTGACGCGGATCAGCGCCTATCTGCGGCGCGAGGAAGCCGTCCCCAATGACAACCGCGTGCTCGTCGTACTGGCGTTCACGTTCTTTGCCGTGTGCCTGATCAATACGGCGGGGCTGTTGTTGGCGAAATTCCTCGGCCGCGCCTCGATCAGCGGCATCCGTCGGGCGCTGGGCGCAAGCCGGCGCGATCTGGTGATGCAGCACTTGTGCGAGGCTGGCGTGCTCTCGGGAGCCGCCGCGTTGCTCGGGCTGGCCCTCGGCGCGGTCGGACTGTGGCTCGTGCGCGCAGCCTACTCTGCCGGCGGCTATCACGAGCTCGCTCACTTTGACCCATCGAGCGTTGCCTGGACGCTTGCACTTGCACTCATCTCCGCCGTCGTGGCCGGACTGTACCCTGCACTGCGGGTGGGGCGACTCGCGCCGGGACCTTATTTGAGAAACCAATGAGCGGCCTCCAAATGCATCCGATTCTCTCGGCTCTGTTCCGCAGCCGCGTGGGACCGCTGCTCGTTGTGATCCAGATGGCGGTTGCGCTCATGGTGCTCGCCAACGCCGTCACGGTCGCCGGACAGCGCCTGGCTCGCATCAATCGCCCCACTGGAATCGACGAGGCGAATCTCTTCGTGATCACGAGCGAAGGCTTCACGCCCCGCTTCAATGGCGAGGCGCAAATGCGCACCGATGTCGATTATCTGCGCGGTGTCGAGGGCGTTGTGGCGGTGACGGCGACGAACGCGGCTCCGCTTGGTGACGATTTCATGGGCAACCTCGCCTGGACGACGCCGGATAAGAAGGGTCCGCCCCAGTTCTTCGCATTGATCATGGGCGATGAGCACACCCTGGAGACCTGGGGCACTCACCTGATCGCCGGACGGGGATATCGTGCGGATGAGATTCAGCCTCCCTTCGGATCACCGCGGGGCGCCGCCTCCGGTCAGAGAATGCTCATTCTCTCCCGCTCGACCGCGCAGCGACTTTTCCCCGATGGCCACGCGCTAGGCAAGAGCGTGTTCTACGGCGACGGGGCTCCCGTCACGATCGTCGGTGTGACGGACGATGTCGTCGGACCTGACGGCGTCGGGTTCGTCGGTTGGGTCGCGCAGTTACCTGGCGCGCCGAGTCACTCGTATCTGGTGAGAACCGCACCGGGAGCGCGCGATCGGGTGATGCGCGAGGTGGAAGCGCATCTGCCCGTTAATCCTGATCGCGTCATCACACGCATTCGCTCGCTCGAGTCCTTCAAGGAAGTCTTGTACTCCTCCGATCGCAACATGACGCTCTTCCTGGCGTTCGTGACGCTGCTGATGGTGGGCGTAACCTGCCTTGGAGTCTTCGGACTCGCGACCTACAACGTGAGCACACGCACCCGGCAGATCGGCACGCGGCGCGCAGTGGGTGCACGCAGAATCGACATCCTCAAGTACTTCCTGATCGAGAACTGGATGATTACCGCTGCCGGGGTGGTGCTCGGAAGCGTGCTGGCAGTCGTGGCCAACGCCTGGCTGGTGCGGGAGTACAGCAGCGACCTGATCAACCCGCTGCCCCCGCTGGATATCTACGATCTGGCCAGCGGAATTGTGCTGCTGTATCTGGTCGGTCAGCTCGCCGCCTGGTATCCGGCGCGCAAAGCCGCGGCGGTCTCGCCGGCGATAGCGACACGCACCGTCTGACCGGGCTAGCATCGGCGCATGTTCCCGCCCGGCCATTCAATCCTGGTCGTCGATGACAGCGAGGCCGTGCGCACCGCCTTCGAGGTGCTGCTGTCGCTGCAGGGCGCGCGCGTGCTGGGCGCCGCCTCGCCGCCGGAGGGATTGGCGCTCCTGAGTCGCGAGAGCATCGACCTCGTGATCCAGGACATGAACTTCCATCGCGAGGCCACCAGCGGCGCCGAGGGCATCGCGCTGTTCCGCGAGATCCGCGCGCGCCATCCCCAGGTGCCGATCATCCTGCTCACCGCCTGGACGCACCTCGAGACGGCCGTCGAGCTCGTCAAGGCCGGTGCCGCCGATTACATCGCCAAGCCCTGGGATGATGCGCGCCTGGTGACGACGGCGCGCAACTTGCTCGACCTGCGCGTCGCTCGCGATGAGGCGCAGCGCATCCGCGCCGAGCAGCGTGCCGAGCGCGCGGCGCTCGCCGCACGCTTCGACCTGCGAGGCATCATCTACCAGAGCCAGACCATGCACGGCCTCGTTGCGATGGCCACCCAGGTGGCACATGCCGACGTGCCGGTG
>DATIYV010000052.1:0-101381 GCA_035517435.1 Steroidobacteraceae bacterium
TGTGCTCGCGCTGGCAGCGCTCGCGCTCGAGTCGCCACGCGCCGCGGCCGCGCGGCCGGTGCATGTCTATGAGGTCACCGTGCGTGGCGTCGACACTCAGGCCGCGGCCGGGGAGGCGATGCGCCAGGCACTCGTGCGCGCCACGGGCCGCGCGGATGCCGCCACCGATCCGGCGTTGTCGACCCTGGTCGCGAACGCTGCGCGTTACGTGCGCTCGGTGCGCCCGCTGACGGGCGGCGTGCTGCAGGTAACACTCGATGGCGATGCCGTCGAGCGTGAGATCCTGGCGAGCGGACACAGCGTGTGGGATCCGTCGCGCCCCTTCACGATCGTCGTCCTCTCGCCCCAGGTGAGCGGTGCCGCAGCCGATAGCGTGCGGCGCACGCTCGATGAGTTGGGTGAGGCACGCGGCTTGCCTGTGAGTCTCGTGCCGATGGCCCAGTCGGATGCCACGGGCGCCGAAGTCAGCAACGAGACGCTGCTGCAGAACGCACAGCGCCTGGGCGGCGATGCACTCCTGATCGGGCACTCCGACAGCGCCGGCACGAGCTGGCAGTGGACCCTGCTCACCGGCTTTGCGACCGAGAGCTGGAACGGATCGTTCGAGGCGGGCGTTAACGGCGCCGTCGATGCCTTCGTGCGCGTGCAGGGCGCCGCACCGGCAAGCTCCGAAGGCGATGCGGTGGTGGAGGTCATGGGCATCACGACGCTGAGCGATTACGCTGCCGTGGAGCGCATCTTCTCCGTTCTGCCGGGGATCAAATCCTCCGGACTCGAGGAGGCCAATGGTGCGAGTGCGACCTACCGCCTGGTCATCCGGGGCGGTGCCGATGCGGTGCGCCGGGCACTCACCGAGTCGACGCGCCTGACGGCCGTCGGCGCAAGCGGCGGCCATCTGCTGTATCAGCTGCACCCGTAAGCACCGTGCGCCACATCCCCAATCTCATCTGTGTGGCGCGCATCCTGCTGGTGTGGCCGATCGTGCACGCGCTGTACGCGGCGAACTACGATGCGGCGATCGTGCTGTTCTTTATTGCCTCGGCCTCCGACGGTCTCGATGGCTACCTCGCCAAGCGCTTCTCCTGGACATCGACACTCGGAAAGTATCTCGATCCGCTCGCGGACAAGGTGCTGCTGATCGCCGTGTTCGTGAGCTGCGCGTGGCTCGGTCTGGTGCCGCGGTGGCTCGCGGCCACCGCCGTGGCGCGCGACGTGATGATCGGCCTGGGGGCGGTGGTCTTCACGCTGTGGTTCGGACCGCTGCGCGGCCGGCCGACTGTCTTGAGCAAGGTGAACACCGCGGTGCAGCTCTCCTACCTGCTGTTCGTCATGCTCTACCAGGCGTTTGGCATCCCGTCGCAGGAGATCCTGTCGGCGCTCGCGATCATCGCGCTGCTGACGACGCTCCTCTCCGGTGTCGACTATGTAATGGTTTTCACGCGCCGGGCCTGGGCACTGCCCGCGCCGAGCGCGTAGCCGCACGGTCTGCCACCGATGCAGCAGCTCCCGCTGGGCGTGCGGATTCCCGACCGCCGGATATTCGCCACGTTTCTGACGGCGGGTAATGAGCAGACGGTCGCGCAGCTCCAGGCGCTCGCGGGCGGGGAGCGGGGCGGCGTCGCATGGCTGTACGGGGCGCTCGCAGCCGGCAAGTCACACCTCTTGCAGGCCGCCTGCGTGCTGGCGAGCGAGCATGGCCGGGCCGGCTATGTCCCGCTCGCCGAGTTCGAGCGGCTCGGGACGGACGCGCTGGAGGGCCTGCCGCAGCTCGACTGCGTCTGCCTGGATGATCTGCATGTCGTCGCGGGCCAGCGCGAATGGGAAGCAAAGCTCTTCGGTCTCTACCGTGAGATCGAGGAGCGCGGCAGCCGGCTCATCGTCTCAGCGCTGCATCCGCCGGCGTACATGCCGTGGAGCCTGAAGGATCTGGGCTCGCGTTTTGCGGCCGCGACATTGCTGCCGCTGGCGACGCTCGCCGAGGCGCAGCAGCGCGAAGCACTGAAACTGCACGCGCATGCGCGCGGTTTCGAGCTGCCGGAGGAGACGGCGCAGTGGCTGCAGCGGCGCCATCCGCGCGACATGGCGAGCATGTGCGGACTGCTCGATACACTCGATGAGGCAGGGCTCGCCGCGCAGCGGCGCCTGACGATTCCTTTCATCCGCAGTGTGCTAGGCGCGCGGCAGCAGCCGTAGCGCGACTTGCGCCACGCGTCGCCCGAGCGCGTGCGCGAGCTGCTGCTCCGAATCATCGAGCACGCCGACCCGATCGCTGCCGGCCACCTGCGAGGCTCCGTAGGGCGTGCCGCCGTGGCGCGTGTCATTGAGCGCGCGCTCGGTATAGGGCAATCCCACGAGCACCATGCCGTGATGAAACAGCGGCAGCATCATGGATAAGAGCGTGGTCTCCTGGCCGCCATGCATCGACTGGGTGGAGGTGAACACTGCCGCGGGCTTGCCGGCGAGGGCGCCCGAAATCCATAAGGATGCGGTGCCGTCGAGAAAGTGCTTGAGCGGAGCGGCCATATTGCCGAAGCGTGTCGGGCTGCCGAGAATAACGCCCGCGGCCGTGCGCAGATCCTCGTGCGAGGCGTACGGCGGACCGCTCTGCGGCACCGGCTGCGGCGCGGCTTCGCTCGAAGCGGACACGGGAGCGACGGTGCGCAGTTTGGCGACGGCGCCGTCGATGCTCTCGACCCCCCGGCACACGGCGCGCGCGAGTGCCGCCGTTGAGCCATTGCGCGAGTAATAGACCACCAGGATATCGGCCATGAGTCCTCTCTCCGATCCGCGCCGCGAGTATGGAGCATGATCTGCCGGCTGTGCTGGGTAAGCGGCCGTGTGCAGGGCGTCTACTACCGCGGCAGCGCGGCGGGCAGAGCGCGGGAGCTCGGGATCGCGGGTTACGCGAGGAACCTGCCGGATGGGCGCGTCGAGGTACTCGCCTGCGGCACGCAGGCCGGGGTGGAGCGGTTCATCGAGTGGCTGTGGATCGGCTCGAGCGCCAGCAAGGTCACCGCGGTCGAGGTGACGGAGGCCGGCTGGCCGGCGGATCAACCGCCGGATAGGTTTCGCACGGCGTGAGGCGCCTTACCGGGTCCGGGCAGATCGTCCGCGCCGGTCCAGCGCGCCCAGCGTCCCAGCACCAGATCCGAGTAGTTGCGCCGGCCGCGACTGCCGTTATAGCGGGCCAGCGCCCGTGCAAAATTGTTGTGCTCCGCGTGCAGGTAGAAGCGCAGGATCGCGCAGCCCATGCGCAGATTCGGGCCGATGTGGGTGAGCTCGTAGCGGCGCATGCCGAGCTGCTCCGGCCAGAACGGCATCACCTGCATCAGACCCACGGCGCCCGCCGAGGACACCGCCCAGCGATTGAAGCGGCTCTCGACATCGATCAGGGCCATGACAAGACCGGGCGGCAGGCGCTGATCTCCCAGCCGGTGGGTCTCGCAGTAGACGATGCGAAGGATCTCGAGGCGCTCGCTCTGATCGAGCACGATGGCGCGCAGGCGCGGCTCCATGAGCTTGTACCAGACCGCCGAATCGTAGCGGTCGACGAAGCATTCGGCCTCGGCGATGGCCTGGGCCACGACACCCTTGAGCTCCGGATCGCGCTGCTGGTCGGCGTGCACGGGCGCGATGGCGAAGGCGCAAGCCGCCCAGGCGACGCAGCTGATGAAACGCAGGCCGCGGGGTCGGCGGACGGGTCTGGCAGGCAGGCTCGGCACGGCGGAACGAGGGCTCCGAAGGTGGCCGCGGGCGATCTTACAGTATCATCGCGGCGGTGCCGGGCCCGAGCCAGTCCGGCGGATTAAACTGTGATGGACACCGACAATCCGGCGCCGAAGCCCCGCTCGCGGGGCATCTATCTGCTGCCGAACCTGCTCACCACCGGGTGCCTGTTCTCCGGCTTCTACGCGATCATCGCCGCGATCGATGAGCACTTCCAGGCGGCCGGCATCGCGGTGTTCGTCGCAATGATCTTCGACGGACTCGACGGACGCATCGCACGCCTCACCCACTCCGAGAGCGCCTTCGGCAAGGAGTACGACAGCCTCGCCGACATGGTTGCCTTCGGTGTTGCCCCCGCGATCGTGGCGTATCAATGGGGCGTGGTGCGCATCGCCGAGTACGGCCGCGCCTGGGAGCGATTCGGCTGGCTTGCGGCATTCATGTTCGCGGCGGCCGGGGCGCTGCGCCTGGCGCGCTTCAACTCGCGCGCGGCCACCGCCGATAAGCGCTATTTCGAGGGTCTGCCCATTCCCTCGGGCGCCGCGATCGTCGCGGCCTTCATCTGGTTCTCGAGCGAGTGGCGCGAGCCAGGACTCCCCGGACTCATCGCCGCGTTCACCATCACGGCCACCGCAGGCGTGCTCATGGTGAGCCGCTTCAGCTATCCCTCGTTCAAACAGTTCGATCTCGACCGGCGCATCCGCTTCGCGTACCTGCTGCTCATGATCCTGGCGATCGTGCTGATCGCGATCGACCCGCCCTCCATGCTGTTGTCGATGTTCTCAATCTATGCGCTGTCCGCACCGGTGGTGTGGGCGAGCCGGCGTTTGCGCCGACTGTTTCGCGGCGCGACACCGACGACCTGACGCCGATGGACGCACGCGAACGCGCGGCCTATCTCGAGGCCCTCGGCATCGAGCGCTGGGTGCTGCGCGCTCCCCGCTCGCAGCCGCCGCCCGAACCGGCGTCTGCGCCCGTGCCTTCGCCGGTGCCGGTACTCGTACCGCGACGCTCCGCCGATCCCGCAACGCTCGAGCGCTGGCACGCGCTCGAGGCCGAAGTGAGCGCCTGCACGCGCTGCCCGCTGCATCTGACGCGCACGCGCGCGGTATTCGGCGTCGGCGACCGCAGCGCCGAGTGGCTCGTCATCGGCGAAGCTCCCGGTGCGGAAGAGGACCGGCAGGGCGAGCCCTTCGTCGGCCGGGCGGGGCAGCTCCTGGATTCGATGCTGCGTGCGATCGGGCTGGCCCGCGGCAACAACGTCTACATCGCCAACGTGCTCAAGTCGCGCCCGCCCGGCAATCGCGATCCGAAGGCGGAGGAAGTGGCGGCCTGTCTGCCGTATCTCACACGCCAGATCGCGCTCATCAGGCCGCGGCTGATCCTGGCCGTGGGGCGCATCGCCTCCCAGACGCTGCTCGCGACGGACTCGCCACTCGGGCGGCTGCGCGGCCGCGTACATCATTTCGGTGAGATGAACACCCCCCTCATCGTGACGTATCATCCGGCCTATCTCCTGCGCACGCCCGCCGACAAGCGCAAGGCGTGGGAGGACTTAAAATTCGCCCGGAGCGTATACCGGCAGCTGGCCGCTGCTGCCGAGGGAAGCTGATGGCGACGGCCCCAGAGCTCTTCGCGAGCCCGCTCGAGACGCAGATCCGGCCGATGACCGAAGCCGATGTGCCGCGGGTCATCGGGCTGGAACGCGCCTCCTACCAGTTCCCCTGGAGCGAGGGCATCTTCCGCGACTGCCTGCGAGTCGGCTATGTGTGCCGAGTGATCGTGCTGGACGGTGAGTTGATCGGTTATGGCGTGATGAGTGCCGGTGCAGGTGAAGCCCACATTCTCAATCTGTGCATCCACGAGGCGAAGCGCTGCCAGGGCTTCGGCCGCGCGCTGCTCGGCTATCTGCTCGATCGGGCGGCGGCGGCCGGCATGCACGAGGCCTATCTCGAGGTGCGGCCCTCGAACTCCGGGGCGATCCGTCTGTACCGGGCGCTGGGCTTCGAGCAGGTGGGCACGCGCCGCGGCTACTATCAGTCCGTCGGCGGTCGCGAGGATGCGGTCGTGCTGAAGCTTCCCCTGCCTGCCGCCCGTCCGCACGACGCCTGACTTCAAAGCCATGACGACTCTCACCGACGAAATCCGCCGGCGCCGCACTTTTGCCATCATCTCCCATCCGGATGCGGGCAAGACGACTCTGACCGAGAAGCTGCTGCTCTTTGGCGGCGCGATCCAGATGGCGGGCACCGTCAAGGGCCGCAAGGCGGCGCGTCACGCCACCTCCGACTGGATGCGCCTGGAGCAGCAGCGCGGCATCTCGGTCACCTCCTCGGTCATGCAGTTTCCCTTCGGCGGCTGCGTGGTGAATCTGCTCGACACACCCGGGCACGAGGATTTCTCGGAAGACACCTATCGCACGCTGACGGCGGTGGATTCGGCGCTGATGGTCATCGACTGCGCCAAGGGGGTGGAGGAGCGCACGGTGAAGCTCATGGAGGTCTGCCGCCTGCGCGACACGCCGATCATGACCTTCATCAACAAGCTCGACCGCGACGGGCGCCCGCCGATCGAGCTCCTCGATGAGATTGAGAAGGTGCTCGGCATCCGTACCGCGCCCGTCACCTGGCCGATCGGCATGGGACGGGAGCTGCGCGGCATCTATCACCTGACCGAGGATCGCATCTACGCGTACACGGCCGGCGAGCGCGGCCGGGTCGGCGAGAACCGCACCATCGATGGTCTGCACAGCGCCGCAGGCCGCGAGTTCCTGGGGACGGATGCGAAGCATTTCGACGAGGAGATCGAGCTGGTGCGCGGCGCGACCGAGGGCTTCGATGAGGCGGCGTACCGCGCCTGCCGGCAGACACCGGTGTTCTTCGGCTCTGCGATCAATAACTTCGGCGTCGAGGAGCTGTTGCGCGCATTCACCGCGCACGCGCCCGGGCCGCTCGCGCGCGCGACGCAGCAGCGGCCCGTCGATCCGCTCGAGGAATCGCTGTCGGGATTCGTCTTCAAGATCCAGGCCAACATGGATCCCGGGCATCGCGATCGCATCGCCTTCCTGCGTCTGTGCTCGGGCCGTTACGCGCGCGGCATGCGCATGTATCACGTGCGGCTGCAGAAGGAAGTGCGCATCGCCGATGCGCTGACTTTCATGGCCGCCGAGCGCGAGCAGGCCGAAGAGGCTTACGCCGGCGACATCATCGGCCTGCACAATCACGGCACGGTCAATATCGGCGACACCTTCACCGAAGGCGAGAAGCTCGCCTTCACCGGCGTGCCGAACTTCGCCCCGGAGATGTTCCGCCGCGCGGTGCTGAAGGATCCGCTGAAAGCCAAGGCGCTGCAGAAGGGTCTGTCGCAGCTGTGCGAGGAGGGCGCTACACAGCTGTTCAAGCCGCTGCGCAACAACGATCTCATCCTGGGCGCCGTCGGACCGCTGCAGTTCGAAGTGGTGGCCTTCCGGCTGCAGGATGAGTACGGCGTGCAGTGCGTGTTCGACGTGGTGAACGTGCACACCGCGCGCTGGGTCGATGCCGCGGATCCGAAGAAGCTCGAGGAGTTCCGCAATCGCGCGCACGATCAGCTGGCGCTCGATCACGCCGGTGCGCTGGTCTACCTCGCACCCTCGCGCGTCAATCTGCAGCTCACGCTGGAGCGCTGGCCCGACATCATCTTCCGCGAGACGCGCGAGCACGCGACCGCGGAGCAGTGAGGCTCAACCGGGAGACGGCACGCTCGAACGCTGCGACGGCCGCATCCTGCCCCGAGCGCGGTGGACCGTAACGCAGCTCGGCGTAGCGGTTGAGCAGCGGGCCTGCGGTGCGGGCGACCTCGGGATACCCCAGGCAGAGGGCGGCGGCGTAGTCGAGGGGACCCTGGTGCCCCGCGCGCGCGATGACCACGCGTGCGAGCTTCGCGCACAGCCTGGCATAGGCGCGGGCGAGGCGGTCGGCCGGAGCATGCCGTGGCAGGCGGCCAAACTGCCAGGCGAGCACGAGCAGCCACAGCGCAAGGCCGGCGGCCAGCGCCCATCCCAGATCGGCCCATCCCGGGGAGTTGAATCCAAGCTTCGCGAGCAGCGCGAACTGCGACTGCAGATCGAAATCCACGATGCGCAGGTCCCACCAGGCCTCGGCCGCATCCCAGGTCTGCTCAAGTTTGAGAATCCACCTCAGGCTGTGAAGCAGCCGCTCCGGCGCCGAGCCGGCATCCGCCAGCAGATCCTCGATGCCCCGATCGAGCCGCTCGGGGGCCACGAGTGCCGTGGGGTCGACGCGCGTCCAGCCCTGACCCTCGAGCCACACCTCGACCCAGGCGTGCGCGTCGGACTGGCGCACCAGAAAGTAGCCGCCGATGGGATTCCACTCACCGCCCTGATAGCCCGTGATGACACGCGCCGGCACCTGCCCCGCGCGCATGAGCGTTGCGAATGCGGAGGCAAAGTGGCCGCAGAAGCCCTTGCGCGTGCGGAACAGGAAGTCATCCACCGACTCGCGGCCGGTGAGCGGGGGTGTGAGGGTGTAGGCGAAACCGCGGGCGCGGATCCACTCGAGGCTGCTGCGCACGAAGGCCACGTCACTCGGCGCTTGGCTGCGCAACTCCTGCGCGAGTGCGATCGAGCGCGGGTTGCGCCGCGGCGGCAGATAGACGTCGCGCCGGCGCGCGGCGCCGGAGAGCTCGCTGGTCGCGCGTGTCTGTGTGTGCGAGTGCGCAACATACGTCGTCGCTTCGGCGACGACGCGGCTCGACATCAGTTGCCGGTCGGCAGTAAGCAGCACCCGATCGTTCGGCGAGTCATCGACGGTGTCGAGCGCAAACCACCAGTGCTGCAGGCTCGGCGTGAGCGTGACACGGTAGTCATAGCGCGGCCCCAGCCGTTCAACCGTCTCGGGGCGGAAGAAGCCGGGCCAGGACATGGTCCAGCGCTCGCCGTCAAAGTCGTGCAGCACCGGGCCGCGCCAGTAGCGCTCGCGCGCCGGCGGTACAGCGGCATCAAACGCAACGCGAAAGGCCGGATCCGAGGAGGTCGCAAGACTCGAAATGCTCCCCGGGCTCAAGGTATCGGAGAGCCCGGTGACCGCCCCACCGCTACTGGGCAGTGCCCACAACGATCCGGGCAGGCGCGGGAAGAAGGCAAACAGCACCAGCGCCAGCGGCAATGCATAGAGGAGCGTGCGGGCGGTGAGCAGCAGCGATGCGCGCGAGCTCGCCCCCGCCGCCGGATGGGAGACGATGGCCAGTGCAGTGCACACGAGCCAGGCGACGAGCAGGTACAGCGGCACGTAGGACAGGGACTGCTCGCGCAGGCACGCGGCCAGCAGCAGGAACAGCGCGCACCCCGCAACGATCAGCCGATCGCGGCGGCTCCTCGCCTCGAGCAGCTTCATCGAGCCCATGACCATGAGAAGCGCGCTGCCGGCATTGAGGCCGTTCAGCGTGTGAAACATGAACACTACGGCGAGGGTGAGCGCGAGCACGATCGTGCTGCGGATGAATCGCCCCGGCAGGCCGAGGCGTCCCGTGCGCGCCGCGATCGACCAGCCGACACACAGGCAGGCGATGAGCGTGATCCACACCGGCACATGCACGACGTGCAGCAGCATCGCGGCGCCCAGCGCGCCGCTCACCCACAGGTGCGCGCGCATCTGCGGCGTCTGCGGCAGCTTCACGCCACACCCCTGGTGAGTCCGTACAGGGCGAGCGCCTTCAGGCAGCGATGGCGGTGCTCGGGGCCGCGATCGGGATCGAGCTGCGTGCCCGGCAGCATCAGCGCGTAGTGCTCATCGCGCGCCTCGGCATCGACGATCCAGCGCGCGAGCTGCTCGAGCCTCGCCTCGGGCCCAAGCGAGCGCAGGTCCGCATAGTCGAGGACGCGCAGGTCCGAGCCCGCGGAGGCGTATTCCTTTACCAGAAGAGGTGCGCCGCGCGCGTAGGCTTTCCAGGCCACCTGGCGCGGGGAATCCCCGGCGCGAAACACGCGCAGTCCCAGCCATTCATCCTCATCGCCCGCACCGCGCGCCGCCTGGCCGGGCTTGGTACCGGCGTGCTGGGGAGGCGGAAGGTTGCCGCGCGGCCGCGGATAGACGATCAGCTCCAGGGGCAAATGCAGCCAGGTCCACGCACGAAACAGGCCAAAGGGGTAGCTCGTGGACAGGCGCAGCCGCCCGATGCGCAGGATGCCGCGCACCGGTGCACTCACGGAGATGCTCAGCGCTCGCGTCGAGAGCACCGGCAGATCGACGCTGGCGTTCTCGGCCGCATCCTCGGTGAGGTCGAGCTCGATGCGCTGGCGCGCAAGGGCCGAGTCATTGCGCAAGGTGAGCGTGATGCGACCGCGCTCACCGGCGAAGCAGGCCGTGGTCAGCGCCTCCGCGGTGACGACGTGCAGCAGATTGCGGTGGCAGCGATACATCGCCACGAGCGCGAGCCCCACCAGCCAGAACGTCAGAAAGAGCGCGAGGCTGTTGCCGTAGTTGAGACCGGCGATGAGCATGCACAAGAGCAGCAGCGCAAAGCCCACACCGGCGCGCGTGGGCAGGATATAGAGCCGGCGCGCGCGCAGCTCGACGGGCAACTCGTCGCGCCCCTGGCGCTTCAGCACCCACGCCGCCATGCGCCGCTTAAGCCGTGCCCGAAGCGCGAGGGCCATGCGCAGCCCCTAGAGAGGCACGGGAACCGAGCGCACGAGCTCCGCGGCGAGATTCGTGCGCGCGTCGCTCCCGAGCTCATCGCGCAGCTCGAGGCGATGCGCGACGACCGTGGGCACCACCGCCTGCACATCCTCCGGCACCACGGCGCCGCGGCCGTGCAGGTAGGCCCAGGCCTGGGATGCGCGAATCAGTCCCTGGGCCGCGCGCGGGGAGAGGCCGAGCTTCAAATCGGCGCGCTCGCGCGTGCGGCGCACGAGCGCCTGCACATAGTCGAGCAGGGGTTCGGCGACATGAACCGAGCGGACCGCCTGCTGCGCGCGCAGCACGGCACCCGCATCGAGCACGGCATCGATGCCCTGCAGCAGCTCGCGCCGCTCGCCATGGCGCAGCAGCTCGCGCTCGTGCACGGCATCCGGATAACCCAGCGCGAGGCGCATCAGAAAGCGATCGAGCTGGGATTCCGGCAGGGCGTAGGTGCCGAGCTGCTCGTGCGGATTCTGGGTCGCGACCACAAAGAACGGCTCGGGCAGGCGGTAGGTCGTGAGATCAACGCTCACCTGGCGCTCTTCCATCGCCTCGAGCAGCGCACTCTGGGTGCGCGGGCTCGCGCGGTTCACCTCATCGGCGAGCAGGAGCTGAGTGAAGATCGGGCCCTGGCGGAAATGAAACTGCTGGCTCGCCCGATCGAACACCGACACGCCGATGATGTCGGCCGGCAGCAGATCGCTCGTGAACTGCACGCGCTGCCAGGCAAGTCCCAGCACGCGTGCGAGGGCGTGCGCGAGCGTCGTCTTGCCCACGCCCGGCACGTCCTCGATGAGCAGATGCCCGCGCGCGAGCAGGCAGGCGAGGCACAGCCTGATCTGTGCGGGCTTGCCGAGGATGATGCGCTCGAGCGTGACGATCACCCGATTCAGATCGGCGGTGCGCGGAGCGGGCGCTGGCGTGTCGTTCACGGCTTGATCAGTTTGCGCACGCGCGCGAGCTGGGCTTCAAGCCCGGCCACGGTGCGCTCGAGCTCGGCGATGCGATCGCGCTCCGCGGCAACGAGTGCCGGCGGTGCGTTGCGCACGAACTGCTCATTGGAGAGTTTGGTACGTGTCTTGCCCAGATCCGATTGCGCCTTGGCGATGCGCTTGCCCAGCCGCTCGGCCTCCGCGGCCGCATCGATGAGCCCGGCCATCGGCACGAGCAGTGTGAGCTCCCCGGCAAGCGCGGTCGCGGATGGTGGCGCGCTCTCGATGCTGGCCACGGGCGCGATGCTCTCGAGCTCGGCCAGGCGCGCGAGAAAGCTGTGGTAGCGCTCGATACGGGCGAGATCCGTGTCACTGGCACCGTGCACCAAAAGCGGTACCAGCCGGCCGGACGAGATGCCCATCTCGCCGCGTATCTGGCGCACGGCGAGCACGAAGCTTCGGATCCAGGTCACTTCCTGCTCGGCCTCCGGATCGAGCGGATATTCCGCCGCGGCGGGGAAGGGCTGCAGCATGATCGTCGGCCCGCTCTTGCCCGCAAGCGGCGCCACGCGCTGCCAGATCTCCTCGGTGATGAACGGCATGAGCGGATGCAGTGCGCGCTGCAGCGCCTCCAGCACGAGCAGCAGCGTCTGGCGCGTGTTGCGGCGGGTCGCCGCGCCGCTCTCGGGTGCCTGCAGCACCGGTTTGGTGAGCTCGATATACCAGGCGCAGAACTCATCCCAGGTGAACTGATAGAGCGCGGTCGCGGCGAAATCGAAACGGTAGTCCCGATAGGCCTGCTGCACCTCACCGAGCATGCGCCCGAAGCGCGAGCGGATCCAGCGGTCCACCAGCGCCGGTGCGAGGGCGGCCGGGGCGCCGGCACGCTCCGCCGCCGCATCGCTCGCGCTGCCCTCGGCCATCTGCAGCGCGAAGCGTGCCGAGTTCCACAGCTTGTTGCAGAAGCGCCCGTAGCCATCGACGCGGGCGAGATCGAAGCGGATCTCGCGCGTCGCGGTCGCGAGCGCCGCGAAGGTGAAGCGCAGCGCATCGGTGCCGTGCGCCTCGATGCCCTGCGGGAACTGACGCCGTGTGTGCTTCTCGATCAAGGCCGCAAGCTGCGGCTGCATCAGCCCCGTGGTGCGCTTCTCGAGCAGCGCCTCGAGCGTGATGCCATCGACGATGTCCAGCGGGTCGATGACATTGCCCTTGGACTTCGACATCTTCTCGCCGTGCTCATCGAGAATGAGGCCGGTGATGTAGACGTCGCGGAACGGCACATCGCCCATGAATTTGAGGCCAAACATCATCATCCGCGCCACCCAGAAGAAGATGATGTCAAAGCCGGTGACGAGCACGCTGGTCGGATAGAACTTCGCCAGCTCCGGTGTCTTCGCCGGCCAGCCGAGCGTGGAGAATGGCCACAGGGCGGAGGAGAACCAGGTGTCGAGCACGTCCTCATCCTGGCGCAGCACCGCCGCCGCCGGGAGCGCATGGCGCTCGCGCACCTCGGCTTCGCTGCGGCCGACGTACACCGCTCCGCGAGCGTCGTACCAGGCGGGAATGCGATGCCCCCACCACAGCTGGCGGCTGATGCACCAGTCGCGGATGTTGCGCATCCACTCGTAGTAGGTCTTGCTCCAGTTCTCGGGAATGAAACGCGTGCGACCACTCTCCACCGCTGCCAGCGCCGGCGCGGCGAGCGGTGCGATCTTCACGTACCACTGATCGGTGAGATAGGGCTCGAGAATGGCGCCGCTGCGATCACCGCGCGGCACGCTGTGGCGGTGCTTCTCGATGCGTTCGATGAGTCCGGCGGCCTCGAGCTCGGCGAGCATGCGCTGCCGCGCTTCGAACCGATCGAGACCCCGGAAGCGCTCGGGGGCGGCGTCATTGAGCGCTGCACGGGGCGTGAAGATGTTGATCTGGGGCAGGCCGTGACGCTGCCCGACCTCATAGTCGTTGAAGTCGTGCGCCGGAGTGATCTTCACGCAACCGGAGCCGAAGCTCGCATCGACGTAGTCGTCGGCGATGATGGGGATCAGCCGCTCGGTGAGCGGCAAATGCACGCGCTGACCGATGAGGTTCAGGTAGCGCTCATCGCGCGGATTCACGGCCACCG
The DNA here is from genome assembly GCA_035517435.1 of Steroidobacteraceae bacterium. Lineage (GTDB taxonomy): Bacteria > Pseudomonadota > Gammaproteobacteria > Steroidobacterales > Steroidobacteraceae > JASHUC01. Next base: position 13,461 of record DATIYV010000052.1, read on the forward strand.
CGCTGTCCCCGAGCAGCGTCTCGGGCCGTGTGGTTGCGACCACGACGTGCCCGCCGCCGCTCTCCAGGGGATAGCGCAGGTGCCAGAGATGACCGTCCTCGTCGGATGCTTGCACCTCGAGATCGGACAGCGCGGTGAGCAACACCGGATCCCAGTTGACCAGGCGCTTGCCGCGGTAGATGAGGCCTTCCTCGTGCAGGCGCACGAACGTTTCGGTCACCGCCTGCGACAGGCCCGGATCCATCGTGAAGCGATCGCGCGACCAGTCGACGCTGTCGCCCAGCCGGCGCATCTGCGCGCAGATGGTGCCGCCCGATTGCTCCTTCCAGCGCCACACGCGCTCGAGGAATGCCTCGCGGGTGAGATCGGTGCGGCGCATACCCGCGGCATTCAACTGCCGCTCGACCACCATCTGGGTGGCGATGCCGGCGTGGTCCGTGCCGGGCTGCCACAGCACTTCGCGGCCGCGCATGCGCTCATAGCGCGACAGGGCGTCCATCAACGTGTGCTGAAAGGCGTGCCCCATGTGCAGCGTGCCGGTCACATTGGGCGGCGGAATGACGATGCAGAACGGTGCGCCGCCGCCTTGCGGCGCGAACCACCCGCTCGATTCCCAACGCTGGTAGATGCGCCGCTCGATGTCCTGCGGCGCGTAGACCTTATCCATCGCCCGAATTATAGCCGCGGGCTATTCCGAGGCGATGTGATGCGTCGCGGGCGTCACTCCGAGCTCACGGTACGCCCGGAAACGCTCGCGGCCGGCCTGCCGCCGCGCCTGGTCCGCATCGACGATCTCGACGATGCGCGCCGCGCGGGATGCGCACTGCGGCACCGCTTCCGCGAGATTGATCAGTACGTCGATGCGCTCGGGCGGCAATGTCGCGTGGGTGAGGAGCACCGGCGCCTCGCACGTTTCCCGACCTGCCACGAGCTCGTGCGGGATGAAGCTGCGGTCATCCCCACTCACCCACAAGAGCTCATCGAGGCGCGCGAGCTCCTCGCGATCGCTGTGCCAGATGAGCACGTTCTGTCCGCTGCGATAGGCCTTATCGGTGATGCGGCAGGCGAACTGCAGGCGTGCCTCTGCGGAGGCGCCCGGCAGCACATAGAACGCAACCGCAGGACCGGTTTCGCCGTCCGCCAAGGGTTGACGCTCAGCGCCCGGCGCGGTGGACCAGGAAGTCGCTGAGCAGCGGCAGCGGCCGACCGGTGCTGCCCTTCTGCGCGCCACCCAGGTAGGCGGTGCCGGCGATATCGAGGTGTGCCCACTTCAGGCCCTGGGCGAACTTGGAGAGGAAGGCTGCCGCGGTGATCGCGCCGCCCTCGCGCCCGCCGATATTGGCGAAGTCGGCGAAATTGCTCTTCAGCTGCTCGCCGTATTCCTCCGTGAGCGGCAGCTGCCAGGCGCGATCATCCGCACGCAGGCCCGCGGCGACCAGCTCGCGCACCAGCGGATCGTCATTGCCGAGCGCGCCACTGTGATGCGAGCCCAGGGCAACGACGCAGGCACCGGTCAGGGTCGCAATGTCGATGACGGCCTGCGGCTCGAAGCGCCGCGAGTAGTGCAGCGCATCGCTCAGGATCAGGCGTCCTTCGGCATCGGTGTTCAGAATCTCCACCGTCTGCCCGGAGGCGCTCGTCACGATATCGCCCGGTTTGATCGCGCGGCCGCCCGGCATGTTCTCGCAGGCGGCGATGAGACCGACCACGCGCAGCGGCAGGCGCGCCTCGGCGGCAAAGGTGATCGCACCCAGGACCGCCGCGGCGCCGGTCATGTCGAACTTCATCTCATCCATCGTCGGTGGATCCTTGAGCGAGATACCACCGGTATCGAACGTGACCCCCTTGCCGATCAACGTGACCGGGGCCGATGCGCCGCGGCCGCCACGATAGTCGAGCACGATGAACCGGGGTGGCTCGGCGCTGCCCTGCGTGACGGCGAGGAGGCACCCCATCTTCAGGCGCCGGATGGCAGCCTCATCGAGCACCTGCACGCGCACCTTGGGATAGGCGCGGCCCAGCGCGCGCGCCCGCTCACCCAAATAGCGCGGCGTGCACACGTTGGATGGCAGGTTCGCCAGATCGCGCTGCACGACCATGCCGGCGGCGAGCGCCTGGCCGTGCGCAAGGCCGCGGCGCGCGGCCGCGGCGCCGGCGCTTCGCACCGGACCTGCCAGCACGCGATTGAGCAGCACCGCAGGCGGCTTCTTGCCGGTTTTGAGATCGTTGACGCGGTAGAGGGCGCTGCCGACGATTTCCGCGATTGCGCGCCCGAAGTAGTAATCGTCGAGCTCGCGCGTCGGCGGACGCTCGATGGCGAACGCCGCGGAGCTGATCCGCGTGCGCGCCAGTGCGTGCATGGCTACCGTATACGCACGCCGCCAGGCTTTGCGTCCGTAGCTGCCGCGCACGCCCAGGCCCACGAGCAGTACCCGCCCGGCCTTGAGCGGCAGATCCGTCACCAGGAGCGTTTCGCCCGCCCGGCCGCTGAAATCGCCGCGCGCGATGAGTGTCTTCAATCGCCCGCCGGCGGCAGCATCGAGCGTACGTGCCTCAGCCGTAAGCTGTGGCTCATCGAACACGCCAACGACGACACAATCGGCCGCGAGCGCCCCCGGATCCTTCGACCAGACCTCGAATTGCATTCCCTGATGACTCCTGGCGCCGTTGTGATGCGGGCCGGTCTGATTTACCTTCGTGCGGAGCGAGAAAGTCTAACCGAATTCGGCAGGACGGGGCTTTTGCGACGCATCCTCGATCGTTACATTCTGCGCGAGGTGACGCTCAGCTGGATCAGCGTCACCGGGATCCTGCTGGTGATCCTGCTCACCAACGAGCTGGCGCGCGTCCTCGGTCGTGCTGCCGACAATCAGTACCCGCCGAATATGGTACTCGCGCTCATTGGTTTGGGCGCCGTGCAAAATCTGAACATTTTGCTGCCAATAGGACTCTTGCTGGGCGTGATGCTGGCGTTCGGACGGCTCTATCACGACAGCGAGATGGCCGCGGCGCTCGCCTGCGGGGTGGGGCCGGTGCGGGTCTACGGCCCGGTGGTGCTCCTCGCGGTGCTCGTCACGGGGCTGCTCGCGTGGCTGTCATTGAGCGAAGCACCGGATGCCATGCGCCAGGTGCTCAACCTGCGCAGCGCCGCCCTGCGGGCCGGGCAATACACGGTCGTGACTCCCGGGCGCTTCCGCTCGTTTGAAGGCGGCACCGCGGTGCTCTATGCCCAGAGCGCCAACCCCGACGGCACACTCTCCAATGTATTTGTTGAAAGAAACCGCGATGGCCGGGTCGAGGTCGCCCTTGCCGTCAGGGCACGCCACGATATGGCCGCCGATGGGCACTCCCTCACGATCACGCTGTATAACGGCGAGCGCTTCGTCGGCACCCCGGGGAGCGCCCAATTCCGCATGATGCGTTTCGCCGAGCACACCATCCCGGTGCAGATTCCGGCACCTTCCGAGCGCATCACCGATATGGATGCGGCACCGACCGGCGATCTGCTGCGCGCCACGGACTTAAAGAGCCGGGCCGAGCTGCACTGGCGCATCGCACTGCCGGTGATGTGCCTGGTGTTGACGCTGGTGGCCGTGCCCTTGAGCCGGCTGCGGCCGCGGCAGGGGCGCTATGCACGCGTGTGGATCGCGGTGGTGCTCTATCTCTTGTATTCGAACCTCGTCTCGAGCGGCAAGATCTGGCTCGAGCGCGGGGTGATTCCCGAAGGCGCCGGCCTGTGGTGGACCCACGTGATCGTCATCCTGGTTGCGCTGTTCGTGGTGCTGATGCCGAAGTGGGCGGTGCGGCTGCGTCACCGCGAGGCGAGCGCATGAGCCTCGTCGACCGCTACATCGTGCGCGCGGTGCTCGGCGCCACCGGCCTGTTCATGTTCGTGCTGCTGGTGCTCGCGGTCATCATCACCTTCATCGGCGAGCAGGGCGACATCGGCCAGGGTCAGTATTCCGCCTCCAGCGCTCTGCTCTACGCTTTACTCAATCTGCCGCAGGAGGCCTGGCAGCTGTTGCCGATCGGTGCGCTCATGGGCTCGATCCTGGGCCTGGGGACGCTCGCGCGCGGCAACGAGCTCATCGTGCTGCGCGCCTCCGGCATTTCAGTCGCACGCATCGCAGGCTCGGCACTCTTTGCCGGGCTGATCCTGCTCGCCATTGCGATTGTGCTGGGAGAGCTGCTCGCGCCGCCGCTCACCGAGGCGGCGCGGCAGGTGAAGGCGGGCGAGCGCTTTTCCAATGTCAGCTTCGGCGGCCCGGGCGCGTGGGTGCGCGATGGCAACCTGATCCTGGAAGTCGAGCAGCGCGCCGGCACACGACAGTTCGGCTCGATGCTGGTGTTCGAGCTCTCACCCGACCACCGCCTGATCGCCGTGGGCCGCGCCGCGCGCGCCAGCGCGGGACCGAAGAACCAATGGGTGCTGTCCGGTTACACCGAATCGCGCTTCACGCCAGACCGCGTGAGCGTCGATCCGCCGGCGGACCGCACATTCAGCTCCAACGTGAGTGCGGATTTCCTGCGCCTCGTCATGTCCAATCCGGGGGATCTGGCCGCCGCGGCCTTGTGGCGCCTGATCGAGCACTATCAGAGCAATGCGCTGGACCCCAAGGTGTACGTATTCGCGTTCTGGTCGCGCATTGCGCGCACGCTGGCGATCGGCTTTGCGGTCATGCTCGCGGTGCCCTTCGTGCTCGGGCCGCTGAGATCGGCGGGCGGTGCCACCCGCATGGTCGTGGGACTGCTCCTCGGTATTGGTTTCTTCCTGCTGCAGCGGCTGATCGAGAGCGGCACGATCGTCTTCGACTTAAATCCGATCGTGCTCGCCTGGTTGCCGACGACGCTGCTCGCGACCGTGACGCTGGCGCTGCTCGCGCGCGCGCGTTGAGGCTTGGGCCTCAGGCCGGCGCCGTGAGCACGCTGATGACGCGCGGCTCCATATAGCCCTTCAGACCCAGTACCGAGTACTGGCGGCCCAGTCCCGATTCCTTCGCGCCCCCGAAGGGCACGGTCGCCGAGGTCGCCCGGTGCTGGTTCACCCAGGCGGTGCCCACTTCGAGCCGGGCGGCAAGCGCTGCGGCGCGCTGCGGGTCGGCACTCCACACCGAGCCCGACAATCCGTAGCGCGTGTCATTGGCACGGCGCAGGGCATCCTCCTCGTCGCTGAACCTGAGGATCGGCACGATCGGTCCGAACTGCTCCTCTTGCACGAGGCGGCTCGACTCATCGATGTCGGCGACGATCGTCGGTGGCAGAAAGTAGCCCGGCCCCGCGGGCACCTCGCCGCCGGCAAGAATCCGCGCCCCCGAGCGGCGCGTCTCCTCGAGGATGCCGAGCACGCGATCGTATTGCTCTTTGTTCTGAATCGGCCCGAGGCGGGTGTCGGCGGACATGCCGTCACCCACCTTGGCGTTACGCGCCTCCGCCGCCAATGCGCGACACAACGCATCGTAGATACGCTCGTGCGCGTAGATGCGCTTCACCGCCATGCATACCTGACCGCTGTTGACGAAGGCGGCGAAGAACAGCTTCGGCGCGACGGCTTCGGGGTTCACGTCGTCCAGCACGATCGCCGCATCGTTGCCGCCGAGCTCCAGCGTGAGGCGCTTCAGCGTCTGCGCCGCACTCGCCATAACCTTTTTGCCGGTCGCCACGGACCCCGTGAATGAGATCTTGTCGATGCCCGGATGCTCGCTCATCCACTGGCCGAGCTCATCCCCGCCCGCCAGCACATTGAGCACACCGGGCGGGAACACCTCGCGCAGCGCCTCCCCGAGCTTGAGCGTGGTGAGGGGCGTGAACGGTGAGGGTTTGAGCACCACCGTATTGCCGGTGTAGAGCGCGGCAGTGAGGGGGCCCGCGGCCAGATTGACCGGCGCGTTCCAGGGCGTGATCACACCCACCACCCCGAGCGGCACGTAGCGCAGCTCGATGCGGCTGTTCGCATCCTGCTGCAGCAGCTCGGGCTCGATGCGGATGTCGGCCATGCCTTCGGCCTGTTGCGCCGCGCGCGCGATCTCATCGCGCGACTGGCCGAGCGGCTTGCCCTGCTCGCGAGTCAGCAGCTCGGCGAGCTCGTTCTGCTTCGCGCGCAGCTCCTGGGCCATCTGCCGGATGAGCGCGCGGCGCTCCTCGAAGCTGCGCGCGCTCCAGGCCGGGGCCGCGCGCCGCGCGGCGGCGACGGCTCGATCGAGCTCGGCGCGGCCGGCGGCCGGACAGCGCGCAAACACTGCCCCGCTCGCCGGATTGATGACATCGAGAGCATGCGCTGCGCCCGTGAGCTCACCATCGATCAGGAGCGCAAAGTCCGAGCGCAGCGCGGCCGGGCGTTGAGCTTCGCCGCGCGCTTCAGGCTGTGCATTCATGGAGCTTTTCCCTCGCGCAATTGTCTCGGCGTGAGCCGACCGTTACCATAGTAAATCACCCCTATGATTCCCACCTGTAAGGCGCCGGATCCCGATCCGCGCAGGCCCAAATATCGCCCGCCGCCCGGCGCCTGCGATGCGCACTGCCATATCTTCGGGCCGGGCAACGTGTATCCCTACGCCGCCGATCGCAGTTACACGCCGCCGGATGCGCCGCTGTCGCGCTTCCGCGAGCTGCAGTCGATTCTGGGTCTCGAGCGTGCCGTGCTGGTGAATGCGAGCTGCCACGGCAGCGACAACCGCGTCATCCTCGATGCCATCGCCGCCAGCGGCGGACGCTATCGCGGGGTAGCAAACTCGGATGACAGCTTCAGCGCGGGCGAGTTCCAGAGACTGCATGCGGGCGGCTGCCGCGGCGTGCGCTTCAATTTCGTCAAGCACCTGGGCGGCATGCCCGACATGGACGAATTTCATCGCACCATCGAGCGCATCCGCCCGCTCGGTTGGCACGTCGATCTGCATTTCGATGCGGGTGATCTGATCGAGCATGCAAAGCTTCTCGATGAGCTGCCGGTGCCCTTTATCATCGATCACATGGGCCGCGTGCCGACCAAGGCGGGGCTCGAGCAGCCGCCGTTCCAGCAGCTGCTCGCGCTCATCCGCTCGAACCAGCGCTGCTGGGTCAAGGTGAGCGGCGCGGAGCGGATCTCGAGCGCCGGGCCGCCCTTCACGGATGCGGTGCCGTTCGCGCGCGCGCTGATCGAGGCGGCACCGGATCGGATTCTCTGGGGCACGGACTGGCCACACCCCAATATCGCCCGGCACATGCCCAACGATGGTGATCTGGTGGATCTGGTGCCGCTGATGATGCCGGATGCAGCCCTGCAGAAGCGCATCCTCGTCGACAATCCCCATCGGCTCTACGGCTTTGCCGCCTGAGCCGCCCGCAGGAGTACATAGAGCACATGACGAGCACGACGAAAGCAGCCGCAGCGCTTCCGGCGCGGCGTGAGCCCACCAAGGGCTTCGATGACATTCCGGGCACGACGCTGTTCGATGCGCAGCGCTCGCGCCAGGGCTACCACCTCAACATGTTCTGCATGTCGCTCATGAAGTCGCAGAACCGCACCGAGTTCAAGGCGAACGAAGCCGCGTACCTGCAGAAGTTCCCGATGACCCAGGAGCAGCGCGACGCGGTGTTGAAGCGCGACTGGGGCCGGATGATCGAGCTCGGCGGCAACGTTTACTTCCTCTCCAAGCTCTTCTCCACCGACGGTCTGTCGTTTCAATACGTGGCCGCGGAGATGACGGGGCTGACGCAGGAGCAGTACGCCGAGATGATGTTGCACGGCGGACGCTCGATCGAGGGCGTGCGCAGCAAGTCGGACAAGCCCAAGCAGACCAAGCAGACCAAGTCGGGGAAGAAATAGCGTGGCGAAAATCATTGCGAGCGTGAACTGCTCCCACGTGCCGGCCATCGGCGCGGCCTGGGATCTGGGCAAGACGGAGACGCCTTACTGGTCGCCGGTCTTCAAGGGCTTCGATTTCTCGAAGAAGTGGATCGCGGACCTGAAGCCCGATGTCGTGATCCTGGTCTACAACGATCACGCCTCGGCGTTCTCCGTGGAGCTCATTCCGACGCTCGCCTTGGGGTGCGCGGCGGAATTTCCGCCGGCCGATGAGGGCTGGGGTCCGCGTCCGGTGCCGGTGGTCAAGGGCCATCCGGAGCTCGCCGCGCACATCGCGCAGTCGGTGATCCTCGATGAGTTCGATCTCACCATCGTCAACAAGATGGATGTGGATCACGGCCTCACCGTACCGCTGACGCTCATGTTTGGTCAGCCGCAGCAGTGGCCCTGCCAGATCATTCCGCTGCCGGTGAACGTGGTGCAGTATCCCCCGCCCACCGGACACCGCTGCTTCAATTTCGGCAAGGCGATCAAGAAGGCGGTCGAGTCCTATCACGAGGACCTGCGCGTGGTGATCTTCGGCACCGGTGGCATGTCGCATCAGCTGCAGGGCAAGCGCGCCGGACTCATCAACCGCGAGTTCGACATGGCCTTCCTGGATAAGCTGGTGCACAACCCGGCTGCCGCGGCCAGGATCCCCTTCATCGAGTACGTGCGCGAAGCCGGCTCGGAGGCGATCGAGCTCGTCATGTGGCTGATCTCACGCGGCGCGCTGTCGGAGAAAGTGCGTGAGGTCTACCGCTTCTATCATGTGCCGTGCTCGAACACGGCACTGGGACACCTCATTCTGGAGAACGCACCGGCCGGTGGCGTGCGTCGCGCCGCCCGTCCGGCGGCACGTCCCGCAACGCGACGCGCCAGGCGCACAGCGAGGAAAGCGAAGTGAAGATCTGCATGGCCGGGCAGGGTGCCTTTGGAGTCAAGCATCTGGAGGCGATCCAGAAGATCGGCGGCATCGAGGTCGTGACGCTCGCCGGCGGCAATCCGGAGGCGACTGCGGAAGTCGCGAAGAAGTTCGGCATCCCGCACTGGTCGCAGAATCTGGATGAGTGCCTCGCCCGACCGGGCGTGGAGGCGGCGATTCTGGCGACACCGACGCAGATGCATGCGCGCCAGGGCCTGCAGTGCCTGAAAGCCGGCAAGCACGTGCAGATCGAGATCCCGATCGCGGACAACCTTGCCGATGCGACCGAGCTCGCCAAGGCGCAGAGACAGACCGGCCTGATCTGCATGGGCGGGCACACGCGCCGCTTCAATCCCAGCCATCAGTGGATACACCGGCGCATCAAGGCTGGCGAGCTCAAGGTGCTGCAGATGGACGTGCAGACCTATTTCTTCCGCCGCACCAATATGAACGCGCTCGGCAAGCCGCGCAGCTGGACCGATCACCTGCTGTGGCATCACGCCTGCCACACCGTCGATCTGTTTCAGTATCAGACGGGCGAGACGGCTTCCATCGCGCGCGCGGTGGAGGGCCCGATCCACCCCGAGCTCAAGATCGCCATGGACATGGGCATCCAGATGAAGGTGCCCTCGGGCGCGATCTGCACGCTCTCCCTCTCGTTCAACAACGACGGTCCTCTCGGGACCTTCTTCCGCTACATCTGCGACAACGGCACCTACATCGCCCGCTACGACGAGCTCATCGACGGCAAGAACAATCCGATCGATGTATCGAAGGTCGACGTGTCGATGAACGGCATCGAGCTGCAGGATCGTGAATTCTTCGCGGCAATCCGCGACAAGCGCGAGCCCAATGCGAGCGTGGCGCAGATCCTGCCGGCGATGCAGACGCTGGATCGCCTGGAGCGCAGTCTGAAGGCTTAGCCGCCGAGGGCCTGGAGCATCGCGGCCGGATAGCGCTCGCCGTGCACGGCGATGCGATCGACCTCACGGACGAGCTCGCTCATTTCCGCTGCGCTCAATTTCACCTCGAGCGAGCCTACGTTCTCGGTCAGGCGCGAGCGGCGCTTGGTACCCGGAATCGGCAGGATGTCCTCGCCCTGCGCCAGCACCCAGGCAAGCGCAATCTGGGCGGCAGTGGCGGACTTGCGCGCGGCGAGCGCGCGCACCGCATCGGCGATGCGCGCATTGTGCGCAATGTTCTCGGGCGTGAAGCGCGGCTGATTGCGCCGCGCATCGTTCTGCGGCAGATCATCGAGCGTGCGGAAATTGCCGGCCAGGAAGCCGCGGCCGAGCGGACTGTAGGCGACGAAGCCCACGCCCAGCTCGCGGCAGGCGGGCAGCAGCTCCTGCTCGGGCTCACGCCACCACACCGAATACTCGCACTGCACGGCCGCGATCGGATGCACGGCGCAGGCGCGCCGCAGCGTGGCCGCGCTGCACTCGGATAAGCCCGCATGCCGGATCTTACCGGCCTTCACCAGTCGCGCGAGTGCGCCGACCGATTCCTCGATCGGCACGCTGCGATCGATGCGATGCAGATAGAAGAGGTCGAGGCGATCGGTGCCGAGGCGTGCGAGGCTCGCCTCGCAGGAGGCAATGATGCTCTCGGGCTTGTTGTCGATCTCGAGCTTGCCGTCGCGCCAGGCGATGCCGCACTTACTCGCGAGGAACACCTCGTCACGGCGGCCCCGGATCGTGGCGCCGACAAACTTCTCGTTCTCGCCCACCTGGTAGCTCGCGGCCGTATCAAGATGGGTGCAGCCGGCATCGATCGCGGCGCGCAGGGTAGCCGCAGCTTCGGCATCGTCGCGCTCGCCATACCAGCCGACAAGACCCATGCAGCCGAAGCCCAGCGCCGATACGCGCGCCCCTGTCTTGCCCAGCGGTCTCGACTTCATGCGCGGCACCTTAGCGCATCGGAATGTGCTTGTCAGGACGGCGCGGTGGCCGATAGCATTTGCGCCATGATCATCGATTGTCACGGCCACTACACCACCGCGCCCAAGCCGCTGCAGGACTACCGCGACAGTCAGATCGCGGGATTGAAAGAGGGTCAGCCGCCCGAGCGCGCCCAGCTTCACATCAGCGACGATCAGATCCGCGAGAGCCTCGAGGGCGCGCAGCTGAAGCTGCAGCGCACGCGCGGGACGGACGTCACCATCTTTTCACCGCGCGCTTCGGCCATGGCACATCACATCGGCAATGAGACCACGAGCCTCAACTGGTCGCGCGCCTGCAACGACCTCATTCATCGGGTCTGCACGCTGTATCCGGTGAACTTCGTCGGCGTATGTCAGCTGCCGCAGTCTCCCGGCGTGGCGCCGGAGCGCAGCGCCGGGGAGCTCGAGCGCTGTGTCAAGGAACTCGGCTTCGTCGGTTGCAACTTGAATCCCGACCCTTCGGGCGGCTGGTGGAATGCTCCGCCCCTCACCGACCGCCACTGGTATCCGCTCTACGAGAAGATGGTCGAGCTCGATGTGCCGGCGATGGTGCACGTGAGCTCCTCGTGCAATCCGAACTTTCACGCAACCGGTGCGCACTACATCAACGCCGACACGACGGCCTTCATGCAGTTCCTCACGAGCGACCTTTTCAAGGACTTCCCGACGCTCAAATTCATTATTCCGCACGGCGGCGGGGCGGTTCCGTTTCACTGGGGGCGCTATCGTGGCCTCGCGCAGGACATGAAGCGGCCGCCACTCGAGGAGCTGCTGCTGAAGAACGTGTTCTTCGACACCTGTGTCTATCATCTGCCGGGGATTGAGCTCCTCCTCAAGGTCATCCCCGTCGACAACATCCTCTTCGGCTCGGAGATGGTCGGCGCGGTACGCGGCATCGATCCGCGCACCGGCCAGTACTACGATGACACCAAGCGCTATCTCGATGCGCTGGCGCTCGGCGACGCGGATCGCAGCAAGATCTTCCAGGACAACGCCTTTCGCGTGTATCCGCGACTGAAGGCACGGATCGCGAGTCAGTCCGAGCTGCTGCAGGCCTGATGCTCGCGCAACCCGAGCCCGGGCTGACGCCCGCGCGCCTGATCGAGCGCGCAGTGGCGCTTCGGCCGCTGCTGCGGGAGCAACAGGCCGAGAACGATCGCCGCGGTCACTATTCCGAGGCCATCCAGCGGCAGCTGCTCGCGGGCGGCTTCTATCGCATCCTTCAGCCGCGCCGCTTCGGCGGCTACGAATTCCCGCTCGAGACCTTCATCCGTGTGATCGCTGAGATCGCGCGCGGACATCCGGCTTCCGGCTGGTGCTTTGCGCTCGCAGCCTCGCATGGCTATGTGCTGGCATCGCACTGGAGTGAGGCAGGACAGATCGAGCTCTTCGGGCCGCAGGGGGATTTCCGCTCGGCAATGACGGCCGGGCCCGCCGGGACCTTCCGGCGCACCGATGGCGGCTACATCGTGAGCGGCGTGCATCCCTTCGCCTCGGGCATACCGGTGTGCACCCATTTCATGGGCGCGGGTTTGACGCGCGATGCGCCGGGGCCGCCGCGGCCGATCTACTTCGTCGTGCCGAAGCAGAACTACACGATCCTGCCCGACTGGGGCGGGGAGCTCGCGATGGGCATGCAGGGGAGCGGCTCGAACAGCGTGAAGATCAGCGAGGCGTTCGTCCCCGATCAGCACATCATCTCCGCGGCGCGCGTGATGACGGAGCAGCTGGATCCCAAACTCGGCACCATCGGCACGCAGCTGCACGGCAATCCGATGTACCTCGGCGTGCTCATGGGCTGGTTCAGCTGTGAGTTCGGGGCGATTCTCTCGGGCACGGCGCGCGCCGCGATCGATGAGTTCGAGGACATGCTGCGCACACGCAAGCTGACGTTCAACCCGCAGCTGGAGCGCATGTACGACCCGACGAATCAGATCCTGCTCGGCGAGGCCCTGAGCCGCACGCAGGCTGCGGAGGCGCTCACGCTTTCGGCGGTGCGCCTGTACGCCGAACAGTGCGAGCGCTGGGGCCGACAGGGCATTCCCGTGAGCGCACGCGATACGTTCGAGGTCTGGAGCATCTCGCGCGAAGCGTGCCGCGCGGCTTGCGAGGCCGTGGAGATGCTGTTCCGCGGCGCGGGCGCATCGATCAGCAAGAGCGGGCAGCCCCTGCAGCGCTACTTCCGCGACGTGCAGATGTATCGCGTGCACCTGCAGTCCCAGCCGCTGTTCGCGCAGCTGCGGGGCCTGGTGCAGCTCGGCCTGCCGTTGCCGCCGCCCTTCGGCAACTGAGCTCGCGTGGACAGCATCACGCACTCACTCGTCGGCGTGCTGATCGGCGAGACCGCCTCCCGGTGCGTGTCCGTTTCGCCGAGCGGCCTCGCCGCGGAGTCGCGCCGCAATGCCTTCGTGTGGGTGATGGGTATCGGCAGCAACCTGCCCGATGCCGATCTGCTCGTGAGCTTCGGACGCGGCGATCGACTGGAGTATCTGCTGCAGCACCGCGGCTATACGCACACAGTGCTGGGTGCGCTGGCTGGCGCAGCGCTCATCTATCTCGCGCTCGAGGTCATTCTGCGCTTACGGGGACTTGCGCCCTCGCGCCAGGATCGACTCTGGCTCGCGCTCCTGGCTGCGCTCGGGCCGCTGCTGCATCTGGCGATGGACTTCACCAACAGCTACGGCGTGCATCCGTTCTGGCCGCTCGATAACGGCTGGCGTTACGGCGATTCGGTGTTCATCGCCGAGCCGCTCATCTGGGCTGCCGCAACACCGCTGCTGTTTGTCTTGCGCAGTTTGCTGGCGCGTATCCTCGTCGGGGCGGCGTTGCTGTTGAGCCTGCTCGCGGCCGCATTCAGCGGGCTTGCGCCCTTGGGGGGCGCCCTGACGCTTGCGGCCCTGATCGGTGCGATGTGGGTCGTGTCACGCAGGACGCTGCCGCGGACGGCGCTCTGTGTCGGCATCGGACTGTGGATCAGCGTGACGGCGGTGTTCGTCGGCGCCGGGCGTGCGGCGGCGGGCGAAATCCGTGACTACTCGACGCTGCATTTCCCGCGCGCGGTCCTGCTCGATCATGCGCTCACGCCGATGCCGGCCGATCCGCTGTGCTGGGAGGTGCTGCTGGTGCAGCTCGAAGGGGAGCGCTACATCGCCCGCCGCGGCGTGCTTTCGCTGGTCCCGGCATTCATACCTCCGGCTCGCTGTCGGGACCGGATTGGCGGTGCGTCAACGGCTGGCGCCCTGCAGGCCGTAGAGGATGCGGGCTCCGCGGGCCTGCTGTGGCGCGGTGAGTTCTCCATGTCCCGCGACAGCCTCGCGCAGCTCGCCGCGCAGCAGTGCATCGCCGCGGCGTTCCTGCGCTTCGCGCGCGTGCCCTGGGCCATCGAGGGCGCAGCAGGCTGGCAGATGGGCGATCTGCGTTTCGACAGACCCGGCGGGCGCGGCATCTCGAGTCTGTCGCTGACACCCGGCTGTCCCCGGGACGTGCCGCCCTGGGTGCCGCCACGGGCGGACCTGTTGCGATGAGACGCTCGCTCCTGTCGCAGCTGTGGCTGCAGGTGCTGGTCGCGATGCTCCTCGGCATTCTCGTCGGTCACTTCTGGCCCGGCTGGGGCGAGCGCATGAAGCCCCTGGGCGATGCCTTCATCGCGCTGGTGCGCATGATCATCGCGCCCGTCATCTTCTGCACCGTGGTGCATGGCATTGCCGCAATGAATGACATGCGCCGCGTCGGGCGCGTGGCGCTGAAGGCCATCATCTACTTTGAAGTCATCACGACGCTCGCGCTCGTCATCGCCCTCATCGCGGTAAACGTCTTCGCGCCCGGCGCCGGCATGCACGCGGACCTGCATACGCTCGATGCGGGCGCGGTGGCCGATTACACCGCTCAGGCGCACAAGCAGAGCGTCATCGAGTTCCTGCTCAATATCATCCCGACGACCTTCATCGGCGCGTTCGCGCATCCGGAAGTGCTGCCGGCGCTGTTCGTGTCGATTCTGTTCGCGCTGGCGCTCGTGGCGCTGGGTGAGCGCGGCCGACCGCTGGTCGCGCTGACCGATGGCCTGTCGCAGGTGTTCTTCCGCATCGTAGGCTTCATCATGTGGGTTGCGCCGCTCGGCGCCTTCGGCTCGATCGCGTTCACCGTCGGGCGCTTCGGGGTCGCCTCGCTCACCCCGCTGGCACGCCTGCTCATCGAGTTCTACGCGCTGTCGCTGGTGTTTGTCGTGGTCGTGCTGGGGGGCGTGGCGTATTGGGCGGGGGTCAGCCTGCCGCGCTTGCTGCGCTTCATCCGCGATGAAATCGTCGTCGTCGCCGCGACGACGTCGACCGAAACCGTGTTGCCGCGCATCATGCACAAGCTGCGGCAACTGGGCTGCGAGGAGTCGGTCGTCGGGCTGGTCGTGCCCACCGGCTACTCATTCAATCTGGATGGCACCTGCCTGTATCTCACCACCGTTTCCGTGTTCCTCGCCCAGGCCACCGACACGCCGCTCCCGCTCAGCGGCCAGCTCGGGCTGATCGCGGTGCTGCTCCTGACCTCCAAGGGCGCCGCGGGGGTGGCCGGCGCGGCCTTTGTCGTGCTGGCCGCCACACTGGGCTCGCTCGGCACGATCCCGGTGGCGAGCATCGCCCTGGTGCTCGGCATACACCGGCTGATGGCCGAGGCGCTCACGTTCGTGAATCTCCTCGGCAACTGCGTGGCGACCATCGTGGTGGCGCGCTGGGAAGGGGCGGTGGACCTCCCGGTGCTGTTCCGGCAGGTCGGCCGCCGCTAATCTAGCGGCATGAAAACTCTGCTGGCGTTGACTGTCCTCGTCGCGGCTGCCGCGAGCGCCGCCGAGCCCACCCCGCTACTGCATCGCTTCGTGGACCTGGCGATCTCTCCCAACGGCGCGATCGTCGCTTCGGTGGAGGGCGACGCCTCGCCCTCGGGCGGCGCGCCCGTCGTGCGGGAGCTCATTCTGCGTCGCGTGAAAGACGGCCAGGCGATAAGCGTCGCGCTGCCGTGCGGCAAGGTGCCGCAGTGCTGGCCGGGCTCGCCGTTGTGGTCGAAGGACGGCAAGCAGCTCATGTTCACGGTGCGCACGCCCGGCACCCATCGTCGCGCCATTTACTCCGTGGCGGCCGATGGCAGCGCTGCGACGCGCCTGCTGGAGTTCGACGGCACGATCGAGAACCTCTCGCTGGGACCGCAAGGCGAGCTCGCGATGCTCGCGACCGAGCACGCGAACAAGGAAGTCGGCGCCACCCAGGCCGGCGCCGGCATCGCCGGGGATGCCGATGCGGCACCGGAGGAACAGCGCATCGCCGTGCTCGAGTCGGGCAGTCTGCACTTTGTCTCGCCGGCCGATCTGTTCGTCTATGAATACGACTGGCGTCCCGATGGGCGCGGCTTTATCGGCACGGCAGCCCATGGCGACGGCGACAACAACTGGTGGGTGGCGAAGCTGTATTCATTCGATCGCGACGGGCCGACGGCACGCGTCATCTACGCACCGCCGGATGCACGCCACCAGCTCACGGTCCCTAAGGTCGCCCCCAATGGCCGCTCGGTTGCTTTCATCGCCGGCCTCATGAGCGACTTCCAGGTGACGGGCGGGGATGTCTATACGCTGCCACTCGCCGGCGAAAAAGCCGCAACATCGAACGATACGGCCGTCAACCTGACGCCGGCCATGCCGGCCTCGGCGAGCTCGCTCGCCTGGGACTGCAGCGGACATCTGCTCGCAGGCCGCGTCCGCGGCGCGAATTCCGAGCTCGTCGACCTGGGGACCGGCACGCGCGCGGTCACACCAAAAGTGTTGTGGAGCGGGGCGGAGTCACTCGAGGGCCCGGACGGCATGGACGTAGCCGTGTCGATGGGCTGCCCGTCGGGAGCCACGGCGACGGTCGCGAGCAGTTTCACGGCGGCACCCGAGATCCGGGTTGGCGCACTGGGGCGCTGGCGCGCGCTCACGAGTCTCAACAGCTCGTGGAGCCTGCCCGCGCATGCACAGAGCCTCACCTGGAAGAGCGACAACTTCGAGGTGCAGGGCTGGCTCCTCATGCCCAGCGCCGCGCAGGGCAAGGTGCCGATGATCACCATTGTGCACGGCGGCCCGAGCGCCGTCGTGACGCCGACGTTCGTCGGCCCCGGAGTCGCGCGCGCGCTGCTCGAGAAGGGCTACGCGCTCTTCCTGCCCAATCCGCGCGGCAGCTTCGGCCAGGGTGAAGCGTTCACTCAGGCCAACGTGCGTGACTTCGGCTATGGCGATCTGCGGGACATTCTGAGCGGCATCGATGCGGCCGAGCGCGTGGCGCCGATCGATGATGCGCGCCTGGGGATCACGGGGGGCAGCTACGGCGGCTACATGACCATGTGGGCGGTCACGCAGACGCAGCGCTTCAAGGCGGCAGTTGCCGGCGCGGGAATCGTGAACTGGCAGTCCTACTACGGTCAGAACTCGATCGATGAGTGGATGATCCCGTTCTTCGGCGCCTCGGTGTACGAGGATCCGGGGGTGTACGCGCGCTCCTCGCCGATCACGTACATCCAGAACGTGAGGACGCCGACCTTCGTATTCGTCGGCGAGAACGATCTCGAGTGTCCGGCGCCGCAGACGCAGGAGTTCTGGCACGCGCTCAAAGTGCTGGGCGTCCCGACTTCGATGATGATCTATCCGGGCGAAGGGCATGGCCTGCGCGATCCGGCCCACATCGCCGATGAGCTGCAGCGCGTGCTCGCTTGGTTCGACCGCTATCTGCGCTAGCGATACTCGAGTCCCAGCGCCTTCAGCTTCTCGCGCATGTCATAGAGATCGAGGCCGAGCTCGCCCGAAGCGAGGCGCTTGCGCTTGACCTCCTCGGCGTCGACGCGTTTCTTGCCGGCCTGTGCCACCGTGGCCGCATCGGCGCGCCGCACCGCGACCACACCGTCGTCATCGGCGACGATCACATCGCCCGGCTCGATGTGCTGACCGGCGCAGATCAGCGGCACGTTGACCGAGCCCAGGCTCGCCTTGACGGTGCCCTGCGCCCAGATCGCCTTGCTCCAGACGGGGAACTTCATTTCGGTGAGTGTTGCGACATCGCGCACGCCCGCATCGATGATGAGCGCGCGCACGCCGTGCGCCTGCAGCGAGGTGGCGAGCAGATCGCCGAAGTAGCCGTCGCTGCATGGCGAGCTCGGCGCCACGACCAGCACGTCGCCGGGCTTACATACTTCCACCGCGACATGAATCATCCAGTTGTCGCCGGGTGGTACGAGCGCTGTCACCGCCGAGCCCGCGAGGCTCGTGCCGGAATAAATCGGCCGCATGTACGCGCCGAGCAGTCCGGTGCGCCCCTGCGCCTCATGGACTGTCGCCACGCCGTAGGTTCCGAGCGCGGCGATGACGCTGCTCTCGGCCCGTGCGATCTCGCGCACGACGATGTGCTTGCTAATGGGAGACTCCCGCTCAAAAAAAGCTGATCGCGTTCCGCGGCTAATATAGCCGCTGGTCCCGGCGCCGCAAGCTCACGGCTTGGGCGAGGAGGGCGCTGCAGCGGGCGTCGCGGGCGGCGGCGCGAACGGCAGCTTCGATGCCGCCGGCTTCGCCGGCGAGGCTTTCGCGGCCGCCTTCCTGGCCGGCTCGGGTGGCTTCTTCAGGAGCTCCTCGAGCGGGCGGAACAGCGAGTCGTATTTGTAGCCCGGTATCTCGATCTCCCAGCCCGTAAAACGGGCCGCGATCTTTGCAGCCTCATCCGCCGTCGCCTTGTCGCTCGACTTGGCGGCCAGAGTAATGAGCCGACGCTCGCCATCTCTTAAGCCCCCGACCGTGAGAGTGAGTCCGTCGAAGGTCTGCAAAATCGCCTGCACCGGCTCGGTCCCCAGGCCCGTCGTCTTGCGCACGTCATCGAGCGTGAGGGCGGCCAGGGCGCTTGCGATGGAATCCGCAGCACCGGCAGATGAGAGCTCGCGACCCTTCGGCAGGCCCGTCACGGTGAAGTCGGCATCCTTCGCCGTCTTGCGTGAGATCACATACGCCGGGCCGGTGGCGGGCTTTACGCTCACTTCCTGCACGCGCGACTCGGGCACATCGATCAGATCGTGATCGAGCCAGTGCCGCGGATCCGGATCGACCGCAATCTGCGGCGCGGCAAGCCAGCTGGCGGGTGCGGCCGTGAGGCGCACGTAGCTCGCGCTCGTGGCGGAGGGTTTGCCGATGATGATGCTCCAGCTGCCTGCGGGCGCCACGATATCGATCTGTGTGCCGCCCGCGGTCGGTCCCTTGACCGCCTCGACGCCGATCTGGGCGTAGCTCGCCGGATCGCGCGTCTTCTCTTCGATTCCCTTCAGGTCCGCAAGATCGAGCAGGAGCTTGCGCACTTTGCTGGTATCGGCAGGGTAATCGCGCTCGGCGACACTCCAGCCGCTGGCACCCTTTTTGAGCACGGTGTGAGTCGCATCACCCTTGGTCAGTCGCACTTCGGTCACGCCGTTCAGCGCGGATTTCAGGTTGGCGAGCAGCGGCTGCGAGAGGACGGTCTCTTCCTCGCCATGGCGTGAGGCCACCCAAAGCGCGCCGGCCAGAATCAGCACTCCGGCCAGAACCAGGATGAGCATGCGTCGCGAGGTGAGCATCAGGGCTTCTCCGGCGCAGCGCGGCGGCGCCGGCGCATGAAGCCGATCAGCGCCGCAAGCACGGCGAACAGCACGGGCACGATGGCGATGTTGATGATCTTGATCCAGTTGCCGAGGCGCGTGATGTCCTGCTCGAGGCCCAGTTGCACATCGCGCAGCTGCTTGCGGATGCGCAGCTTCTCTTTCTGGAAGCGATCGAGCTCGGTCTCCTGCTCCTGGGTGAGGATGGCGGCCGAGCGATCGTTGCGTCCGGACTGCAGCGCGGTCAGCTTCTCCTCGGTCTGCTTCAGCTGCGCCTCGAGTTCCTGCTGGGTCGCATGGAAACGCTCATCGGCGCTCGCCCGCAGCGCGTCGACTTTGGTGAACGGACGCGTGAACGTAGCGCGGCCACGCACGCTGATCAGATCGTCACTGCCGGCCAGGTTGTCCAGCGCGTTATCCAGCAGGTCCCCATTGTTCGCCACCGGCTGCGCAATGCGCTGCCCGAAGAGATTCTGCTGGCGCACCCACAGGAAGTCCGAGAGCAAATCGCTGTCGGCGATCACGATGAGACTGAGCGGCTTCACGGACGCCTTGAGCGGGCTCTGGCCGGCAACCGGCTGCACGCCCGCGGGCGGGCCGTTGGGGAAAGCGCTCTTTACGTTGCCCGTCACGCGCGCTGCGATCGTGTAGCGCTGGCCGGTGGGGTGGAAGCCATCGAGCAGGCTCGAAGGATCGAACAGCATCGCGAACTTCGAGGCGGCAATCGGGGCCGCCTTGGTGCTCGACTGCAGCAGCGGCTCGAAGGTCGTGGTCGCGCCCTTGGCGGGCGCGAGGATACCGGCGGTGGCGACGTTGATGTTCGACAGACTCGAGCTCACCACGTCCTTGTGATTCACGTTGGAGGCATCGAGCCCGAGGATGGCGAGGTGACGGACGGGACCGCCGCCCTCGCGCATGGTGACGCTGAGCGCGCGCTCGGCATCACCGAGCACCTGATGCGGATCGAAGGCGACACCCCAGGCCGTGAGCAGCGGCTCGAGGTGCGATGAGTGATCGGCGGTGGCGGCGGACAGCGGGTTCGAGGGATCGGTGCCGGAGGTATCCTGATCCGCCATCGGATCGACGAGTGCCAGCACGTGACCGCCCGCGAGCGCGTACTGATCGATCGCGTACTGGGCCGCCGGCGTCAGCGACTTGGGATGCACCAGCACCAGCACGCTGACATCGGGGTCCACGCGCGTGAGATTGGGCTCGAGCACGCGGATGCTGAACAGTTGCTGCGCCTGCTCGTACACCAGATAGGGCTCGCGCTGCTGGCCGGTCTGCGGATCGAAGCCGCCGGCGATGGGCAGGCTCGAGAGCCAGCCGACGACAGGCTTGGCCGCGGAGCTGAGCTGGTAGACGACCTTCATGATGTCGTACTCCAGGAACTCCTCCTTGTTGGGATCGAACAGCTCGATCGCGGCATGGCCGTCCGTCGAATTGGTGCCGGCAAGCCCGAAGTACAGCGGCCGGCTGCCCGCACCGCCCACCGAGACCGGGTGCACGCCCAGCTCGGAGGCGCGGTCCTCGTCCTCGGAGAAGGGCTTCGGATCGATCGCGTGCACACGCAGCTTGCCGTTCGAGCGCGCTGCGAGCTCATCGAGCAGGTCCCGGACGCGACTGGCGTAGGTGCGGACCTGCGGGATCTGACTCGCCGCCTCGGGCGTGAAGTAGAAGTACAGGTTGATCGGCTCTTTCAGGCCCTTGAGGATCCGGTCTGTCCCCGGGGCGGTGCTGTAGAGGTGGTTCTGCGTCAGATCGAGCCGCGCGCCGCGCAGCACGTAGCTGAACAGAATCGTGAGCCCCGCGAAGCCCAGCGCGAGCGCGATCAGCGCACCGCCGCCCATTGTCATGCGTCTATTCATGTCGGGCCTTCGATGAATTACTCGGATTTGCGCACGTCGAGCACGACGGCGGTCGCAAACAGGAAGTAGAGGATCATCATCGCGAAGTAGGTCAGATCGCGCAGGTCAATGACGCCCTTGGCGATCGATTCATAGTGGGTGAGGAAGGAGAGCGAGGCGATCGCATCCACCAGCGCCTGCGGCAGCCAGGAGCGGAAGAAGTCGAGCACCATCGGATAGCCCGCCAGCAGGAATACGAAGCAGCCGACGACGCCCAGGATGAAGGCGACCACCTGATTGCGGGTGAGCGCGGACATGCACGAGCCGATGGCGAGGAAGCCGGCAGCCAGCAGCAGGCTGCCGACGTAGGCGGCGAGGATCGCGCCATTATCCGGGCTCCCCAGGTAGTTGACCGTGATCCACAGCGGGAAGGTCAGGGCGAGAGCGAGCCCGGTGAACGCCCAGGCAGCGAGGAACTTGCCGGCGACTGCCTGCCACAGGGTCACGGGCTGAGTCATCAAAAGCTCGATGCTGCCGCTCTTTCTCTCCTCGGCCCACAGCCGCATGGATAGCGCAGGGATCAGAAACAGATACAGCCAGGGGTGGAAGCTGAAGAACGGATTCAAGTCCGCCTGACCGCGCTCGTACAGGCCGCCCAGGTAGAAGCTGAACCAGTTGGCGAGCACCAGAAAGAAGAAAATGAAAATGTAGGCGAGCGGGGTCGCGAAATAACCGCGGAGCTCGCGGCGCATGATGATGCCCACGTTGCGCATGGTGATGTGCCTTCTACGCGGTAATGCTGCGGAAGACTTCGTCGAGTCGTCCGGATTCCAGGTGCAGTTCCTGCAGGGCGAGCCCGTGGCGCGAGGCGAACTCGCTCACGGCGGGCAGGATCGTGGCGCCGGCGCGCGGCAGGGCGGTGAGGCGCGATTCGCGCTCACTCACTTCGACCTCGGCGACGGCCGGCAGCGCTGCCAGCGCCTCGCGCGTGGCCGCGAGCTGATCGGGCCGCTCCAGGCGCACCGTCACTGCATTGAAGTAGCGCGAGCGCGAGGCGAGGCCCCGCGGCGAGTCATCCGCCACGATGCGGCCGCGGGCGATGATGATCGCGCGGGTGCACACCGCATCCACCTCTTCGAGGATATGGGTGGAGATGACGATGATCTTCTCGCGCGCCATCTCGTTGATGAGCGTGCGCACCTCGTGCTTCTGATTGGGATCGAGGCCGTCGGTGGGCTCATCCAGGATCAGCACGGGCGGATCGTGAATGATCGCCGATGCCAGCCCCACCCGGCGGCGGAAGCCCTTGGAGAGCGTCTCGATGCTCTGCTCGAGGACGCTCGCGAGCTGCAGGCGGCCGATCACGTACTCGATGCGCGCGTTGCGAGCCGTGCCCAGATTGCGCAGGTCGGCAATGAACTCGAGAAAGCCCCGGACGCTCATCTCGCCGTAGGCCGGAGCGCCCTCGGGCAGGTAGCCCAGGCAGGACTTCGCGGCGAGTGGGGCCTGCTCGACATCGTGGCCGCAGATGCTGGCGCGTCCGGCGCTCGGGGTGACGAAGCCCGCGAGCATCCGCATGGTGGTCGTCTTGCCGGCACCGTTCGGACCGAGGAATCCGAGCACTTCGCCCGGCTTGACCTCGAAAGTCACGTCTTCCACGGCGACCAGCGCGCCGTAGTGCTTGCTCAGATGTTCCGTCTTGATCATGGCGTGCAGGTCTACAGAAGCGCGGTTTGACAAAAAGTTCCCGCGCGAAGCGGGCGCGCGATTGTCCCGAACTGGCACCCCTGAATACAAGAGCGTGAGCCCCCTCACGAATACGCGCTCGCGGGCGCTGAGAACGGTTCAAAGAAACCCGGGCCGGTCGTTACGGTACTCAAGGAGACATTTATGTGGTGGAGCACCCGTAAAGACACCTGGCCCCCGCAATCCTCGTCCGCGCCGACCGAGCAGCGCGTGACGCCGGGTACCGCACGCCTCACGCGGGCCGACTCCTTCTACGAGGGCCACGAGAACTGGCATCGGGCAGCTTCCCCGAGCCACGTGCGCCGCAATCATCTGACGCGATTCTAAAGCTCAGGCTTTCCAGTCACTTGGCGCTTAAACCTCGCGTATCAATACGCTTGGGGCGCAGTTGCACGTAGGGCGTTACGGTCACGCAGACGACACCGCCTTGACATATTCGCGTCGCTGAAACGCGTGCAAGCTTGGCTTCAGTCAGGGCAACCCGGAGCCGGCAGGGCACCACACCATGCAGCTGAGGACATTCTGCTCAAACCCCGACTGCGGACTGCACGTGCGCGTCGTCGATGACGATACCAACTGGGCCAGCCTCGCCGACGGCCGGATGTTCGGCCGCAGCCGCTCGGGGGACCGGATGTATTGCGATGCGTGCTGCACGCAGCGCGGTCCGGTGAGGCTCCAGGAGGATCAGAGCCGATTGATCGTCCTGCGCTGAAGGCGCCACCACGCCAGAAGCAACGCGCCACCGGCCATGCCGCCCAGGTGAGCAAAATGCGCCACGCTCGCCTGCGCCCCCGTCACCCCCATAAATAGTTCGACCACTCCATAGATCGTCACCGCCAGCCACGCAGGCAGCGGCACCGGGACGAGCAGCGCCATCACTTTCGCGCGCGGGAACGACACGGCGAACGCGAACAACAGGCCGAAGATCCCGCCGGATGCTCCCACCGTCGGCTCGCCGCTATGCATCCAGGCAGTGACCGCGAGCTGCGTCAGCGCCGCGCTCACCACGCACACGAAGTAATAGGTGAGATAGCGCGAGCGCCCCCACGCCATCTCGACCGCGCTGCCAAACATGTACAGCGTCAACATGTTGAAGGCGATGTGCATGACGCTGCCGTGCAGGAAGGCGTAGGTCACGAGCTGCCAGAGGTGGAAGTCGGGGCCGAGCGGCCACAGTGCGAGCGGCGCCTCGAACGCACCGCCAATGAGGTACTGCAGCAGAAACACTGCAAGATTTGCGACGATCAGCGCGCGCGTCGCCAGCGGTACTTGGGGCAGCATTGCTCAGCATGGTAGCGCGAGTGCCGTGCCGGCCTTCGTGCAATAATTCCCCAGATGAAGACCGCGCTCATCTGCGATGCGGTCCGCACGCCGATCGGTCGCTATGGGGGCGCACTCGCCGGCATTCGTACGGACGACCTGGCTGCGCTGCCGCTGGCCGCGCTGGCTTCCCGCAATCCCGCGTTGGACCTGGGCGCCATCGACGATGTGGTGCTGGGGTGCGCCAATCAGGCCGGTGAGGACAACCGCAACGTCGCGCGCATGGCGCTGCTCCTGGCCGGCTATCCGCAGGAGATCTCCGGCGTCACCGTGAACCGGCTGTGCGCCTCGGGTCTGGATGCGGTCGCCATCGCCGCGCGCCAGATCCGCTCGGAGGAGGCCGAGCTCATGATCTGCGGCGGCGTGGAGTCGATGTCGCGCGCGCCCTTCGTCATGCCGAAGGCCGACAGCGCCTTCAGCCGCGATGCGCAGATCTACGACACCACTCTTGGCTGGCGCTTCGTCAACGAAAAGCTGAAAGCGCGCTACGGCGTGGATTCGATGGCCGAGACGGCCGAGAACGTGGCCGCGCACTTCGGCGTCAGCCGCGAAGATCAGGACCGCTTCGCGCTTCGCAGTCAGCAGCGCACCGCGGCCGCCAATGCGCGCGGCTTCTTCAACGCCGAGCTGATCGCCGTGGAGGTGCGCGACCGCAAGGGCAGGAGCACCGCCGTCGCGCGCGATGAGCATCCCCGTCCCGAGACGACGCTCGAGCAGCTCGCCAGGTTGTCCGCGCCGTTTCGCGAGGGTGGCAGCGTCACCGCAGGCAATGCCTCCGGTATCAACGATGGCGCCTGTGCGCTCATCGTGGCCTCGGAGCAGGCAGCGGCACGCTACGGTCTCACGCCCCGCGCGCGCGTCGTCGCATCCGCTTCAGCCGGCGTCGAGCCGCGGATGATGGGCATGGGCCCGGTGCCCGCGACGCGCAAGCTGCTGGCGCGTGCGCATCTGTCGGTGAGCGATCTGAGTCTGGTCGAGCTCAATGAGGCGTTTGCGTCGCAGGCGCTGGCGGTGCTGCGTGCACTGGGACTTGCCGATGATGCCGCTCAGGTCAATCCCAACGGCGGCGCCATCGCACTCGGGCATCCCTTGGGCATGTCCGGCGCGCGCCTCGTGACCACGGCGACATCGCAGCTCGCCTCCGGCGGCGGCCGTTATGCCTTGTGTACGATGTGCATCGGCGTGGGGCAGGGACTTGCCGTGCTGCTCGAGCGCATCTGAGGGGGCGAGATGGAACAAAATCGATTCTACGGCTGGAAGCTCATCGCCGCGCTGTGGCTGATCGTGTTCTTCAATCTGGTGATCGCCGCGTACGGCTCGCCGGTGATGAATGCGGCGATGGCGAAGCAGATGCACTCGAGCCACTTCCTCGCCGGCCTGCCGTATTCGCTCTACACGATGATGTCGGGGGTGCCGGCGCTGGCGGTTGCCTATCTGGTACGGCGCTTCGGCGTGCGCGGCACGGTGATGCTCGGCAGCGCGCTCATCTTCATCGGCGCAGTCTCGATGGCGACCCTGGTGCACAGCGCGGGCGCCGCCATCGTCGCCTTCGGTGTCATCGTCGGAGTGGGGGTCTCCTGGGGCGGACCCTTCGGCGTGCAGCCGAGCGTCGCGAACTGGTTCGTGCGCAGGCGGGCACTCGCGCTGGCGATCGTGTACTCCGCCGGCGGTGTCGGCGGATTCATCGCGGCGCGCGCCCTCAACAAGCTCGTCACGGCCTACGCTGACTGGCGTGTCGGCTGGTGGGTCTACGCCGGTACGGCGGCGCTGGCCTTCGTGCTCGCAGCGCTGTGCATCCGCAATCGGCCGTCCGATCTCGGTCAGGTGCCGGATGGCGTGGCCGAGCCCGCAGCCGCGTCCACGGCCGGCGCAACCGGTGCGCCGCCCGCGCCCGCCAAGGCGCGACCCGCCTTCATCACCCGCGAGGTGTGGAGCTTTCGCGATGTCTTCCACAGCGGCCGGTTCTGGATCATCGCGCTCGCCCTGTGTGGGGGCAGCGCGGGCTACACGCTGTTCCTCTCCCAGGGCATCCAGCATCTGATCGATCTGGGACACAGCTCGGCCGATGCAGCGCTCGCTGTGAGCCTCACCACCGGCTCGACGCTGCTCGGCAAGGTGGTGCTGGGGACCTTCGGCGACCGCATCGACCCGCGCTATATTTACGCCTTCACGCTCGGGGTGTTCGCGCTGGGGTTCGTGCTGGTGCTCGATGCGCGCAGCATGACGAGCCTGTACGTCTTCTCGGTGTGCCTGGGCCTCGGCTTCGGCGGCGGCCTCGTGTGTCTGATGAGTGTACTTAGCAACTACTTTGGCGCCGAGGCGTTTCCGGTTGCCGCAGGTCTTGCCGGCGCACTCAACACCTCGATCAGTTTTGTGTTGTCGGCGGCGGGTGGCTATACGTTCGATCACATCGGCAGCTTCGCTCCGGCTTTCTATACACTGGCGGGCTGGTGCCTCGCCGGTGCTGTGGCGCTGCTGATGATGCGCCCGCCGGTACGCGGTGCGGCCTGAGCGATGACGGCTGGTGACTGGTGACTGGTGAGTTGTGAAGGACGGGCATGATCAAAGAGGGTGATTTGCTTTGGACGCCGAGCGCGGCGTGGGTCGAGCGCTCGAATCTGACCGCTTATATGCGCTGGCTCGAGAAGACGCGTGGGCTGAAATTTACGCGCTACGACGAGCTGTGGCGCTGGTCGGTATCCGACCTCGAGGCCTTCTGGGCCTCGGCCTGGGAGTATTTCGATGTGCGCGCCTCGCAGCCCTACACGCGCGTGCTCGGCAAGCGCGAGATGCCGGGCGCGGAGTGGTTTCCAGGCGCGAAACTCAACTATGCCGAGCATGCGCTGCGCCATGAGCGCCCCGGCGTCGATGCCGTCTATCACCTCTCGGAGCGCACGCCGCTTGCCAGGCTGTCCTGGACCGACTTGGGCGCCCAGGTACGTGTGCTCGCAACCCAGCTGCGTGCATTGGGAGTAAAGCCCGGCGATCGGGTTGCTGCCTTCCTGCCCAATATTCCGCAGGCGCTGATCGCGATGCTCGCCACGACCAGCATCGGGGCGATCTGGACCAGCTGCGGGCCGGACTTCGGTACCCGCGGCGTGCTCGATCGCTTCACGCAGCTGGGGCCCAAGGTGCTCTTCTGCGTCGATGGCTATCAGTACGCGAATAAACCCTTTGACCGGCGCGAGGAGCTGCAGAAGATCATCGGCGAGCTGCCATCGCTCGAGCGCATCGTCTGTCTGCCTTATCTGCACACGGCCGAGCGCAAGCCGCTTTCAGCGCACACGATATTCTGGGACGACCTCATGAAACATCCGCCGGTATCGGCGGCGGACTTCAAATTCGAGCAGGTGCCGTTCGGCCATCCGCTGTGGATCCTGTTCTCCTCCGGCACGACCGGCCTGCCGAAGGCGATCGTTCACAGCCACGGCGGGATCCTGCTCGAGCAGTTCAAGGCACTCAATTTCCAGATGGACATGAAGCCGCGCGAGCGGCTGTTCTTCTATACGACGACCGGCTGGATGATGTGGAACTTCCTCGTCAGCTGTCTCGTGGTCGATGTCGTGCCGGTGCTCTACGACGGCAGCCTGATGCACCCGGAGCCGGATTCTCTGTGGCGCATGTACGACGAATCGGGCGCGACCATGATCGGCGCGAATCCCGGCTACGTGGGACTGCTCGAGAAGGCCGGCGTCGTGCCGCGCCAGAAGTACAAGCTCGAGAACCTGCGCTCGGTGATGCTCGCCGGCTCGCCGGTGACCCCCGAGGTCATGGCCTGGTTCTATCGAAATGTAAAGACCGACCTTTGGGTGCAGAACGGCAGCGGCGGCACGGATGTGTGCTCGGCCTATGTGGGTGGAGTGCCGATTCTGCCGATTTACGGCGCTGAGATTCAGGCGCGCATGCTCGGTGTCGATGCCGATGCCTTCGATGAGAACGGCAACAGTGTCGTGAACCAGGTGGGCGAGCTCGTCGTGAAGGCGCCGATGCCCTCGATGCCGGTGTTCCTGTGGAACGATCCGGACTTCTCACGCTACCGTGACTCCTATTTCGATACCTATCCGGGCGTGTGGCGGCAGGGGGATTTCTTCCGCATCAACGAGCGCGGCGGCTGCTTCGTGCTCGGGCGCTCGGACGCCACCCTCAATCGCCACGGGGTGCGCATCGGCACAGCGGAGATCTATCGCTCGCTCGCGCTGGTGCCGGAAGTCGATGACTCGCTCATCGTCAATCTGGATCTGCCGGGCGGCAAGTTCTTCATGCCGCTGTTCGTGAAGCTCAAGCCGGGCGTGACACTCGATGAGACGCTGCAGGATAAGATGCGCAACAAGCTGCGCCAGGAGTACTCGCCCCGCCACGTGCCCGACAAGATCTACCAGGTACCGGACATTCCCTACACCCTGACCGGCAAGAAGCTCGAAGTCCCGGTGCGGCGGATTCTGGCGGGCTATCCGCTGGCGAAGGCCGTCAATCGCGATGCGGTCACCAATCCTCAGGCACTCGATTATTTCATCGTGTATACGCGCGAGCAGAAGGATTACTCGATGTCCTGACGGGCGGTAACGTTCATCAACGTGATTGCAGAACAGTAAATTACGGGACAGGGAGGTCGCCGGCTGCGACACTGCCTCGTTGTGATACCGCCACCCGTCCTTTCTCGCCTTTGAACCCCCTGCGTCGCATCACGTCCGCCGCTGTGCTGGCGGCGGGCGGCTTCGTCGTGCAGGCCATGGCGGCTGCTCCGGGCCCGTCGGACTCCACCGATGCGCTGCAGGAGGTGATCGTCACCGCCGTGCGCCAGCGCATGATCGGACAGGCGGAAACCTCCAGTCAGGGCGTGGTTGTGAAGGACGAGCTCGAGCTGCTACCGGCCTACCGGCCCGGACAGCTCCTCGAGACAGTCCCCGGCCTCGTCGTGACCTCCCACAGCGGCGAGGGCAAGGCCAACCAATATCTCCTGCGCGGCTTCAATCTCGACCATGGCACCGATCTCGCGCTCTTCGTCGATGAGATGCCGATCAATCAGCGCACCCATGCGCACGGACAGGGTTACTCGGACGTCAACTTTCTGATTCCCGAGCTCGCCGCCGGGCTCACGTTCAGCAAGGGACCGTACTTTGCCTCGGTCGGTGATTTCGGCAGCGTCGGTGCCATCCATACGCAGATCGCCGTCCGCATCGACGACCAGCTCGATCTCACCGCCGGCACACTGGGCTATCAACGCCTGTTCGGCTCAGGCTCAGGCGCCGCAGCCGGCGGACAGATCCTCGGCGCCGCAGAGCTCGTGCACTACGACGGGCCCTGGACGAATCCGGATGATCAGCGCAAGGCGAATGCCGTGCTGCGCTACGTACGCGGTACGGCCGAAGAAGGTTTCTCGCTGACCGGCATGTTCTACCGCTCGACCTGGAATGCCACCACCGATCAGCCGCAGCGCGCGATCACCGACGGACTGATCGGCCGCTATGGGACGCTCGATCCCACCGATGGCGGCGATGCCGCTCGCGCGAGCCTGTCAGGCCAGTATCACCACCGTGTCTGGGACGGTGAGCTGAGCGCCAGCGCCTATGCAATCGACAGTCACCTCACGCTCTGGAACGACTTCACGCACTTCCTGATCGATCCGGTCAACGGCGATCAGGAGGCGCAGCACGAGGAGCGGCGCACGCTGGGCGGTGCCGTGAGGTTTCTCGTCGCGAGTGGTTTTCTGGGGGTGCCGAGTGAGTTCGAGCTCGGGCTCGATACGCGCTGGGATGTCATCGACGGCCTGCGCATCCCGACGCGCGCGCGCGTGGCGCTGACTGCATCCGCCAGTCCGGCGAGCTTCACCGAATCCGATTACGTGCATGAAGCCGGGGCGGGTGTGTATGCGGAGTTGACGACGCACTGGAGCTCGCGGTTTCGCACCGTGCTGGGATTGCGCGAGGATTATCTGCACGAGAGCGACAGCGGCACCAACGCGGGCAGCGATGGCGCCGCGCTCACGCAACCCAAAGCGAGTCTCATCTTCACGCCCGCCGAGGCGACCGAGCTGTACTTGAGTGCCGGACGCGGCTTCCACAGCGATGACGCGCGCGGCGTGAATCAGGCACGGGTGACAGGGCAGAGCGGCGCACCGCTCATTGCCGCATCCAAGGGCGCCGAGCTCGGCCTGCGTCAGCAGTTCGGCCCGACGCTCTCCGCCACGCTCACCTACTTCCTCATCGATTTTCAGTCCGAGACGACTTACGACCCCGATGTCGGACAGGACTCGGCCGGTCCGGGCAGCCGTCGCCGCGGCATCGAGCTCAATCTCACGTACCAGCCGCTGCGCTGGCTCGAGCTCTACGCCACCGTGGCGAAGACCAGCGCGCACTTCACCGCGCCGTACGATGACGGCACCGGACACATCGGGGAGTACATCCCGAACGCGCCCGATGTGATCGCCTCGCTCGCGCTGTACGTGAAGGATCGCGGCCCCTGGAGCGGGGGTCTCGAGTACCGCTTCCTCGGCCGCCAGCCCCTGACACCGGACAACGCCGTGACGGGCGGACAGTACGGGGAGTGGAACGGCGATGCGCGCTGGCAATTCGCGGACAAGTGGAACGTGACGCTCGGGCTGTACAACATTCTCAACACGCACACCGCGGCGGCGGCCTTCTGGTATGTCGACCGCCTGCCCGGTGAGCCGGCCGAAGGCACCGCCGATCTGCATACGCACCCGCTCGAGCCGTTCACCGCGCGCCTGACGGTGGGCAAAACGTTCTGATTGCGGGTCCGCTTGACTCTCATTGAGGGGGGTTCTTAAGCTTCCCGGCCCTGATGCCTCCCCCGCTCCGTCTGCCGGAGACTCAAGATGCAAGAAGTTCAGCTCCTGATCGGCGACCGCGACGTGGCCGCCAAGAATTCCGCAACCTTCCAGCGCAACAATCCGGTTTCCGGCGAAGTGGCCACCCGCGCCGCCGCGGCCAGCGCCGAGGATGCCAGGGCGGCCGCCGATGCGGCGGCCAAGGCGTTCGTGAAGTGGTCGCAGACCGGGCCGAACGAGCGGCGTGCCAAGCTCAACAAGGCCGCCGACCTGCTGGAGCAGCACTCGGCGCAATTCGCCACCCTGATGCTCGCCGAGACCGGCTGCACCATGGGCTGGGGCCATTTCAACGTGCATTTCGGCGCCATGCTGCTGCGTGAAGCGGCGGCCATGACGACGCAGATAACCGGCGAAGTGGTGTCCTCGGACGTGCCCGGCGTGCTCGCCATGGCGTTCCGCCAGCCGGTGGGCGTGGTGCTGGGGATTGCGCCGTGGAATGCACCCGTGATTCTGGGGGTGCGCTCGGTCGCGATGCCGCTCGCCTGCGGCAACACCGTGGTGCTCAAGGCCTCGGAAGTCTGTCCCGCGACGCATCGCCTGATCGGCACCGTGCTCAAGGAAGCGGGACTCGGGGAAGGCATCGTCAACGTCATCACCCACGATGCGAAAGATGCGGGCGCGGTGTCGGAGGCGTTGATTTCTCACCCCGCCGTGCGGCGCGTGAACTTCACCGGCTCAAGCCGCGTGGGTAAGCTGGTCGCGCAGACGGCGGCCAGGTACTTGAAGCCCGTGCTGCTCGAGCTCGGCGGCAAGGCGCCGCTCATCGTGCTCGAGGATGCCGATCTCGATGCGGCGGTGAGCGCTGCGGTGTTTGGCGCCTACGCCAACGCGGGCCAGATCTGCATGTCCACGGAGCGGCTGATCGTGCACGAGAAGGTCGCCGATGAGTTTGCGGCGAAGCTCGCCAAGCGGGTCGCGGCACTGCCCGTCGGCGATCCGCGCGAGGGAGAGTTCGTCATCGCCTCCGTCGTCGGCAAGCCGACGGTGGAGCGCGTGCAGTCCCTGGTGGCGGATGCGGTGAAGCAGGGCGCCAAAGTGCTGGTGGGAGGTGAGGCCAAGGGGACGGTGATGAAGGGCATCGTCGTGGATCACGTCACCCCGAAGATGAATCTGTGGCGCGAAGAGTCCTTCGGGCCGCAAGTGTCCATCACACGCGTCAAATCGGCGGATGAGGCGGTCGAGCTCGCCAACGATACCGAGTACGGCTTGTCGGCGGCGATCTTCACGCGCGACATCGGCAAGGGCATCGAGCTCGCCAAGCGCGTCGACACCGGCATCTGCCACATCAACTCACCGACGGTACAGGATGAAGCCCAGATGCCGTTCGGGGGCGTAAAGGCCTCGGGCTACGGCCGCTTCGGCGGCAAGGCCGGCATCGCCGAATTCACCGAGTTGCGCTGGATCACGGTGCAGCTGGGCCCGCGTCACTACCCGTTCTAACCACGAGCTCGAGGACACCCTATGGATCTGCAGCTGAAGGGCGCGCGCGCCATCGTGACGGGAGCGACCCAGGGCATCGGGCTGTCGATCGCGCGCACGCTCGCCGCCGAGGGCGCAAATGTTGCGATCTGCGCGCGCACGGCCGCGAACGTGGAGCGCACGGTGGCCGAGCTCAAATCCAAGGGCGTCAACGCCATCGGCGATGCCGTGGATGTCACGCAGAAGGATGCGTACATCGGCTGGATCGGCAGTGCTGCGCAGCGCCTGGGCGGACTCGACGTGTTCGTGTCGAACACGACCGGCACGCCCACGCACGCGGGTGAGAAGGGCTGGGAGCTCGGCTTTCAGACCGACATCATGGCGGCCGTGCGCGGCTGCGAGGCGGCACTCCCGCACCTGAAGAAATCGAAGTTCGGCTCGATCGTCCTGATTGCGAGCATCTCCGGGGTGATGTCCAAGGCCTTGCGTGCACCCGGCATCCTGGCCTACGGCTCGTGCAAGGCCGCGCTCATCGCCTATGGCGCACAGCTCAGCAAGGAAGTCGCGAAAGACGGCGTGCGCATCAACATGGTCTCCCCGGGTCCGATCTACTTTGAGAACGGCGCCTGGGATCACATCCGCCAGCGCGCGCCGGCCGTCTACCAGGATGCGGTCGAGCACTGCGTGATCGGCCGGCTGGGCAAGCCCGAAGACATCGCCGATGCGGTGGCGTTTCTGGCGAGCCCGCGTTCCGGCTTCACCGTCGGTCAGAACCTGCACATCGACGGCGGCTATATGGAGCACATCGCGTTCTAGCGATGTCGGCTACGGCTCGTCGAACACCATGAACTGCTGCGAGCCCGGCACATAGGCGGGCCAGGGCGGCAGTCCTGCCTTTTGCGGCGTACCGCTCGTCGTGAACTGCACCCAGTAGGCGGAGACCGTGTGCGCCAGCGCGCGATCCGTCGCCGTCCACGGCCGATCGAGCAAGGCCAGATTGTTGAAGGTGTAAGGCAATTCGCCGGAGTGGAATGCGCCGAACTGCGGCTGCTGCGGCCAGGGAATGGCGTGCGCGAAGTAGTAGGCGAATGCCGGCTGACGGCTCACCCTGGCGCGCGCGCTGAGAAACTCATCCGTCGCAGTGCGCCCGAGCGCGCGGGCCTGTGCGGCGCGTTCGGCGCTGTAGCCGCCGAAGGCACTGCCCTCGTCGGCCATCATGCCGATCAGGATCGGCACATCGTTGAAACGATGCGCGGCGTAGAGCGACTCGGGGTCCTGCGGCAGAACCCAGCCATCGACCGCAGGGCCAAAGCGCGTGCCACCGTTCGCGCCGGGCGGTGCGAGAAATTGCTTCGCATCGAGCGCGCGCAGGCGCTGTGCGGTCGTCGTCTGCAGTGCGTCGGCGAATTTCTGGCCCGCCTGCTCGGCGTCGGCGCGGGGGCTGGCCATGGCGCTAACCGAGGCAAACCCGAAGGCGGCCAGCGCGCCGGGACCACTCTGGATGATCGCGCGCTCAAACAGTCCCTGCGCCAGCGGCGAGGCGGTAAGCAGATACGCCGAGATCGCGCCCGCGGACTGACCCGCGATCGTGACCCGCTGCGGATCACCGCCAAAGGCGGCGATGTTCTGCCGCACCCAGCGCAGGGCCTCGATCTGATCGAGGAGGCCATAGTTGCCCGAAGCATGGTGCGGTGATTCGCCGGCGAGTGCCGGATGGGCGAGAAAGCCGAGCGCGCCGAGCCGGTAGTTCATCATCACGACGACGACGCCCTGACGCGCGAGCTGAGCGCCATCGTAGATCGGCACCTCGATCGAGCCCTGCGAGAAGCCTCCGCCGTAGATGTAGACCAGGACCGGGCGCCGCTCACTCGGTGCCTTGGCCGCCGTCCACAAATTCAGGTACAGGCAGTCCTCGCTCACCGCACCGTTGTGCATGTACTCCCGCGTCCACGGCAGCATCGAGCCCACGATGCTCTGCATGCACGCCGGGGCAGGACGTGTCGCCTCGCGCACACCGCTCCAGGCGGCGGGCGGTTGCGGCGGCTTGAAGCGCAGCTCGCCGACGGGCGGCGAGGCATAGGGGATGCCGCGATACACGCGCACATCCTCCCTGGTATCTGCCCAGGCTCCGTGCACCGCACCGGCGTGCGTGCCGACGGTGAGTGCATCGGGCGCAGCAGGCGCCGGCGCCGCGAGAACGAGGAGCGCGCAGCCGAGGAGGCGTCTCACCAGGGTACGGTCGTGCCGTCGTACAGCATGAAGCGGCCGGAGTCCGCCATGGTCATCTTGTCGATGGTCGCGATCATCTGGCTCACGGTGAAGGGCA
This sequence comes from Steroidobacteraceae bacterium, assembly GCA_035517435.1. GTDB lineage: Bacteria > Pseudomonadota > Gammaproteobacteria > Steroidobacterales > Steroidobacteraceae > JASHUC01. The sequence continues at coordinate 48,274 of DATIYV010000052.1, forward strand.
TCTCCACCATTCCCTTAAATCCGCGCAGGTTCTCCTGCCGCTCGGTGAGGACCGCTCCGGGATGCACCAGCGCCACGATGATGTTGTCTTTCTTCAAGGTCATCGCGACCAGCAGCATCTCGCGGTTGAGCGCCGCCTTGCTCGCGCGATAGAAGATCGCCCCATCACCGGCCAGCGGCTGCGTGAGCGAGCCGTTGGTGGAGGAGATGTTCACGATCTTCCTCTGCTTGCTCGCTTTGACGTTCGCGACCAGCGCCTCTGAGACCATGAGCGGTCCCTTGACGTTTACCGCCATGATCGTGTCCATGAGCGCAAAGTCGAGCTTGCCGAAGGTCTGCGTGCTCCAGTTGCCGTTGTCGTTGTAGATGCCGGCGTTGTTGATGAGCACATCAACGGGTGCGCCGTGCAGTTTCGCGGCGAGCGCATCGATCTGCTTCTGACTGGTCACGTCCATCTGCTCGACCTGCACATTGGCGTGTGCCTTGGCGAGCGTGGCGAGGGATTCGGGGGTGGTGTCGTGGCGATGAGTTGCGATCACCGTCCAGCCCCTGGCGGCGTATTCCTTCGCAAATTCCAGGCCGATGCCCGAGTTGGCGCCGGTGATCAGCACGGTCTCGGCGTGAGCGAGCCGCGCGCCGAGAGGCAGCGCGAGCATGCCCAGCAGCGCGAGTCCCGCGAGATGCCGGGCGAGCCTTTCGCGCACGGCGTCAGCCGCCGACTTTCATTTCAACAGCGCAGACCGCCGCGCCCACCTGGGCGATCTCACCCGCGGGCACCATGATCTGCAGCAGTGTGCCGTCGGAGGTCGCGGTGACTTCCTGGGTGACCTTCTCGGTCTCGATCTCATAGAGCGGATCGCCCGCCTTGAACGCCTCGCCGGCCTGCTTGTGCCACTTCACGATCGTGGCTTCCTGCATTGCCATGCCGACCCGGTTCAACTTCAGATTGACGCGCATGCAGCCCCCGTTACGCCCGGGCCACTTCGGTCGCGACCGCCGCAATGCGCTCGGCATTGGGGATCATGCGCAGCTCGGCGTTGGGCGCGTACGGCAGTGCGACGTTCGGCACCGTGACGCGCTTGATCGGCGCCTTGAGCGCACCGAATGCCTTGTCGACCAGCACGGCCGCGATGTGACTCGCCACGCTGCAGCGATCGCGCGCCTCATCGACGACCACCACGCGGCCGGTCTTCTTCGCCCCGGCGATGAGCGCCGCCTCATCGAGCGGCACCAGCGTGCGCGGATCGATCACTTCGGCTTCGATGCCGGCCGCGGCGAGCTTGGTCGCCGCTTCCAGCGTCGGCTTCACCATCGAGCCGATCGCGATCAGCGTGACGTCCTTGCCCTCTCGTATCACGGAAGCTTTGCCCATCGGAATGGTGTAGTCGCCATCGGGAACCTCGCCCTGCTCGCCGCCGCGGCCGATCGCCTCCATGAAGAAGGTCGGGTTGTTGCCCCGGATCGCGGTCTTCAGCAGACCCTTGGCATCGGCCGGTGTCGCCGGCGTGACGACGTTGACGCCGCCCAGGTTGAGCAGCACCGGGTAACCGCTGTCGGAGTGCTGCGCGGCATTGGAGCCGCCGCCGCCGTAGGCCGCGATGATGGTGATCGGCATCGTCGCCTGTCCGCCCGTCATCAGCCGCAGCTTCGCCATCTGATTCGCGATGGCATCAAAGCCGGTGTAGATGAAGTTCGAGAACATCATGTGGAGCACGACGCGCGAGCCGGCCGCTGCGGCACCGACCGCCATGCCGGTGAGCGAGGCCTCGCAGATCGGTGTGTTGCGAATGCGGTCGTGGCCGAACTTCTCGTGCAGTCCACGCGTGTCGCCCATGATGGCGAGCTCGACATCCTCGCCGAACAGGATGACTTTCGGATCGCGGCCCATCTCTTCGAAGAGAGCCTCGTTGATCGCCTGAATGTAGCGCTTGCGAGCCATGACTTGCCCTTTGCCTTAAGCTTTCTGGCCGGAGAACATGAGATCGAAAGCCAGCTCCGTATCGGCCGGCTCGCTCTCCATCGCGAATTTCACCGCATCCTCGACCGTGCGCAGGACGCGCGCGTTGATCGCCTCGAGGTCCTTGGCGCCGACACCCGCGGCGCTGAGCCTGGCGGCCGTCCGATCGATCGGGTCGCGCTTGCGCCACTCATCGATCTCCTTCTGATCGCGATACTTGCCGCCGGCGAGGAACAGGCTCTCGGCTTCCAGGTGTCCCTGGATGCGGTAGGTCTGCGCCTCGATGAAGGAGGGGCCGCCGCCGCTTCGGGCGCGCTCGACCGCTTCACCGGCGGCCTTCCACACGGCGACCACATCGTTGCCGTCCACCACCGTCGTCGGCATCTTGAACGCGCGCGCACGATCGGCGATCTCACCCGAGGTCACCTCGTTCGAGGGAGTGAACTCGCTGAAGCGGTTGTGCTCGCACACCAGCACGAGCGGCAGCTGCCACAGGCTGCTCACGTTGAGGGTTTCCATGAATACGCCCTGGTTCGAGGCGCCATCACCGAAGAACGCAACGGAGATGCGCGGATCCTTGTGCAGCTTCGCCGACAGCGCCGCGCCGTTGGCGATCGCAAAGCCCGCGCCGACGATGCCGTTGGCCCCCAGGATGCCTTTGGAGAAGTCGGCGACGTGCATGGAGCCGCCCATGCCCTTGCAGATGCCGGTGCGCTTGCCCCAGATCTCCGCCATCATCGCCTTGGGCTCCCCGCCCTTGGCGAGGAAGTGGCCGTGCCCGCGGTGCGTGCTCGTGATCCAGTCGGTGGGCTGCAGCCGGGCGCACACGCCCGTCGCCACCGCCTCCTGGCCGATATAAAGGTGCACCGCGCCGGGCAGACTGCCTGCCGCCGCTTCCGCGCGCAGACGCTCCTCCATGCGCCGGATGAGCAGCATCCGCTCGTACAGCGCGAGCAGCTGCTCTTTGTTGGGCTCGGCCTGTTGGGTCGTGGCCATGGACTTATCCCCTCTAGCGGCGAAACTGAGCAATGGTGGTATTGAATGCGCGCGTCGTCACCTCATCGATGGGACGGCTGCGCAGCGCCTTGTTGAGCACTTCGATGCCCCACGGGCCGGCGAATCCTGTCGCACGCATCGCCTCGATGAAGCCCTTGATGTCGAACTCGCCTTCTCCGCAGAGCTGGCGGTGCTGCGTGGTCTCGACCGTGAGATCGGGCATGGAGTGAGCCTTGGAGAAGCCGTCGTTGAGCTCAACGCCGGTCACGTACTGCGGCGGGAAGCGCTTCAGGTCCGCGTAGCTGATGTCGCCTTTCACCATGTGCCACAGGTCGAAGAAGATGCCGCCATTCTTGGCGCCGGCGCCTTCGACGAGCTGCCGTGCGAGCGCGAGCGTGTCGATGGCGCAGAAGGGCATCATCTCGTAGCCGATCCTGGTGCCGTGCTCGGCGGCCTCCCGGCACAGCGTGCCGAAGGAGTCGATGAGCCGCGGCATGGGACAGGGCTTTTTGAAGAAATCGCCCACTTTGACGGAGCGCGCCTTGAGCGCCTCCGCCGCGGTGAACAGCAGCCGCTTGCGGATGTCCGACTGACGCTTCTCCTCGCCGTCGACGAACCAGTCGAGGATGAACTCCAGCTCGACATGACGGATGCCATTGTCATCGAGGATCTGACGCATCTCTTTCAGCGAGTGCGTCCTCAAGGTGTACTCCAGATCGGCGTGCCAGATGCCGATGCCCTTGAACCCGGCGCGCGCGGCGCTCGCCACGCGCTCGCGGAATCCCACGGTGCTGTGCTCGTGATCGGTGTGAGGATCGGCGCCGACGGCGAGCGTCCAGTACGAGGCAAGCAGATCTACGTCGCCGGCCATACGCCAGGCTCCTTAAGGGGTGGAATCATGCGGGGTGCTGGGGTTGTACACCGCCGCGGCGAGCTGCGTAAAGGGTCGTGCCACGACTATTTGACCGGGGCCGTGATCGTCAGGGCGACGTGATCCTCGGTGCCGACCGCGCGCGTCTTATGTCCCTGGCCCGTGGTGTCCTCCATGAGCAGGATACTGCCCGGACCGAAACGGCGGACTTCGCCATCGCCGGCGGTCACTTCCGACATGCCCTTCAGGGCCACGAGATACATGTGGCGCGGCGCGCGGTGCCAGTCCTCGAACGCGCCCAGCTTCAAGCCCAGGAGCGTGGCGTTCGGGCTCGTCTGAAGCTCATGTGCCGCGAGCGGCTCATCCGGGCTCGGGCGTGCGCCGGCCGGAGCATTCGGGCCGACCTGCGGCGCAAGAGCGAGCGGCTCATCGCGAAAGTGCGAGATGCCTTTCGCATCCGCATACAGATGGGTGATCGCGATCGAGCGCCCGGCGGGCTTTACGGTCGGCTTGTCGTCCGCGAGCGCCGCCACGGTCAGGATTCCCAACGCCGCCACACAGCAGACTTTACGGATGGTCATGTTTGAGTCCCCCTTTCAGTCGCATCGATCTTCTCACGAGCCGGGGCCGCTGCCCCAGCCGGAATGCAGCTGGCCGTTGCCGCGGAAAAAGGCCTGGATCTGACGGATGAAGCCGTCCTGCACTTTGAACAGCTCGAAGACTACCGAGCCATTGTTGTGCGGCAGATCCGGTGGCGTGGTGAAGTTCGCGATCGCCAGCACCAGGCCGCGCTCCGGGTCGACGAGATAGAAGCGCCGGTTGACGACGATCCAGCGCACGTGCGGATCCTGGAATTCCCCGCCGCAAGAGCCGCCGAAGAGCGGCGAGTTGACCGTGAACACGCCGAGCTCGATGCGCTGACATTCCGGGTGCCAGGGCACCTGGTGATAGTCGAGCGTGCCGGAGACGGCATCGAAGTACTTATCGGCGATGGTCGTCAGCTCCTCCGGCGTGCTGCGCTCATCCGGCGGCAGCACGGAATCGAATATGCGGTCCGGCAGCTTCAGGCTCGCGGGATTTGCGCCCATGGCCGTGCCGTCGTACGACACCTCTTCCACTTCGGTGATCTGCTTGTTCACGACGTTCAGGCGCAGGGCGTAGAACCACCAGTGCGGCGCCGCCGCGGCATCGCCATTGGCGCCCGGGCGCGCCGCATCGGTCACCGCGCCATAGAAAAAGGCGCTTCCCGTGGCCGGATCGACCAGTGCGTGACGAAAGGGCAGGTGCCGCCCGGGTCCCCAGACTTCGCCCTTGCCCAGGGCGACCTCCGCGCCGTTGCTGGTCGCTCGCAGCCGCGGCGCTCGCGGGATGGCCTGCGGCTTGTTGTCGGTGAGCGCTTCGGTGTACTGCCACAGGATCTGCAGCAGGCAGCGCCGCGAGCACGAGGTGTCGGGAGCCGCCTGGGCGGCCATTGCCGTGCAGGCAAGAAGCATGAACGATGCGAGGCAGGCTCTTTTCACGGCGCGCTCCTAGTCACGGTACAACTCGAGCAACTCGGCCGCATCGCGCACCGAGAGGTGCGGATGGGCGTTCGCAGGAACTTTGGCATACGAGTCGGGGCTGCCGATACCCGTGTGCACGGCAACGGCGAGCGCGCCGCCGCGGTGCGCCATCGGCACCTCGAGCCCGGGGTCATCGCCCACAACGGCCAGTTCGCTGGTCTTGAGTTTCAGGCGCCGGGCGCTGGAGCGCAGTGCGTGCAGCGACGGTTTGCCGAGCACGCTCGCGCGCGCACCGGTAATGCTCGTGATCGCGGCCGCGATGGCGCGCGAAGTACCGAGCGCGCGGCCGTCGGCCGTGGCGAAGAAGGGCGAGAGCGAGGCCGCGAACAGCCGCGCGCCATGCCAGATCGCATTGCAGGCGGCATCGAGATCATCCATCGTAAAACCGCGGTGCCAGCCGACAAAGACCGCATCGGCCTCGGCCGTGGGCGACACGGGCACGAGACTCACACCCGCATCGGCGATGGGCTGGGATACGCCCGGGCCCCCCAGCACCAGAACGCGAGACAGGCCGCGTTCGGCAAAGTAGTCGCCCGCCACACTGGCGGGTGTCACCACGGCCTCATCGGTGACGGGGAAGCCGATCTCGCGCAGCGTCGCCGCATATTCGAGCGGCGTGCGAGTGGTGCCATTGGTCAGGATCACGAATCCCGCGCCGCGCTTGCGCATCGTCTCGAGCAGCGCGATCGCGCCGGGCAGCGGCTTCAAACCCTTGTTGCGTCGGTCGCCGAGCACCAGCGTCCCGTCCATGTCGAGCACAAAGCCCCGCGTCTTCTTCAAACGCTCGAGTGCGCGAGTGCGGCGATTGTTCCGGGGGGCTGTCATATGAAATCAATCTTTTTGTCATGGAGCGACGCTAGCGTCCGGGGGGTAATGGGGTGACACGCGACATCGGATTCGTCCGTGCTGGCAGCGCTGCAGCCATTCTCATGGCCACGGCAGTATGGGTTGCGCCCGCCCACGCGACGACGCTCGCGCTCACTTGTGAGATCGCCTCGGGAGGAGCCGGCAGCACCTGCCCGGATCCTCCGCTCGCGCCCATGTACTCCGTGCCCGGCCAATACAACTACGTCCAGAGCTTCAATGCCGGGATCGGCCACGATCCGATTGCGGGGTCGAACATCTCCCTGGGGCCGGTCGGCTTCATCGACGATTATTGGTTTCAGATCCAGCCCGCGCAAGCTGATGTCGTTACCGCGACCATCAATCTCGGCGGCGCATTCGCCATCGATAATCTGTTTGCGCGCATCTACAGCGTCTCTGCAAATCCGGGCGGACTCGTGCTCACGAGTCCCGCCGGCATTGTGTTCAATGGCCTGGTGAGCAGCAGCGGCCCGCTCACCACCGTGCAGATCAATCCCATCGATCTGTCTTCCGGCTCGTACGTGCTCGAGATCAGCGGTGTCACGGACGGATCCAACGGCGGCAGCTATACCGGGACCCTCAATTTGAATCCCGTGCCGCTGCCGGCGAGTCTGCCGCTCCTCACCACGGCACTTGCAGGCCTCGGGATGCTTGCAGGCGCGCGAAATACGCGGTATCTACGGCGCCCCGGGCAAACTCCCGCTCCTGCATGAGCGCGGCGTGCAGGGCGAGATTCGTCGTCACGCCCTGAATCTGCGTTCGCACCAGAGCCGCGCTCATCCGCTCGATGCAGCCGCCGCGATCCGGCGCACGCACGATGAGCTTCGCCAGCAGTGAGTCATAAAACGGCGGCACGCGGGCGCCCGACTCGATGTGCGTGTCGACGCGGATATCGGAGCCGGCGGCAAAGCGCGCGGCACTCACGGTACCGGGCGAGGGGCGAAAATCGCGCGACGCATCCTCCGCATTGATGCGGCACTCAAGCGCATGCCCCGTGAGAACGATGTCCGTCTGACTCATCGCGAGCAGCCCATCCTGGGCAATGGCGATCTGCTCGCCGATGAGATCAAGCCCCGTGACCTCCTCGGTCACGGGGTGCTCGACCTGGATGCGTGCATTCATCTCGAGGAAATAGAATTCGTTGCGCACCGTGTCGACCAGGAACTCGACGGTGCCGGCGCCGCGATAGCGCAGATGCTGTCCGAAAGAAACGGCCGCGGCCTGGATCGCGCGGCGCAGCCTCGGCTCGAGGTCCGGCGCCGGCGCCTCCTCGATCAGCTTCTGATAGCGCCGCTGCACCGAGCAGTCGCGATCGCCCAGGTGCACGACGCGCTCGCCATCGCCCAGCAGCTGCACTTCGATGTGACGCCCGCGCTGCACGAAGCGCTCGAGGTACACACGGGAGTCGGCAAACGCGCTCGCGGCCTCCGCGGTGGCGAGCGCAATCGCCTGCGGCATCTCCGCCGGCGCGAACACCGGCTTCATGCCACGTCCGCCGCCGCCGCCCACGGCCTTGATGAGCACCGGCCAGCCGATGCGCTCGGCCACGGTGAGCGCTTCCTCCGCGCTCGCCGCCGCTGCACCGGGCACGACCGGGATTCCGGCCTTCTGCGCATGCCGGCGCGCGGTCAGCTTGTCGCCGACGGCGGCGAGCTGCTCCTCCGTAGGACCGATGAAGACGAGTCCCGCCTGGCGGCAGCGCCGCGCGAAGCTCGCGTTCTCCGACAGGAAACCATAGCCGGGATGCACCGCCTGCACGTGCGCGCCGAGCGCAGCGCTGATCAGCGCATCGGCATTGAGGTAACTGTCAGCCGAGCGCGGCGGCCCGATGCACACCGTCCGGGTCGCAAGTCGCGCCGGCACCGAGTCAACGTCAGCCTCCGAGGCCAACAGCACGGTCTCGATGCCGAGCCGCTCGCAGGTGCGGATGATCCGCACCGCGATCTCGCCGCGGTTGGCGATCGCGATCCGGCGCAGGATCATCCGGCCCCGGGCGCCAGGCGCATCAGCACATCGTGCGGCTCGACCAGCTGACCGTTCGCGGCGCAAATCTCCGTGACCGTGCCGCTCGCGCCGGCATAGACGGAATTCATGAGCTTCATGGTCTCGATGATGCCGACGACGGACTCCGGCGTGACGCGGGCGCCGATCTCAACGAAGGGCGCGGCGCCGGGCTTGGGCGCGCGATAGAAGGTTCCCATGAGCGGCGGGCGGATCTCGATGCCGCGATTTGCCGCCGGTGCAAGGGCGCTCTCACCGGCCGGGGAGATCTCCGCCGGTGCGGGTGCGGGCGCGGGCGTCAGCAGGTGCGGACTCGAGCGCGTCGAGCGCTCCTGGGTCCAGGTGTCGCTCGTGCCGCCGCGGCGCAGCGTCAACTTGAATCGGTCGGTCTCCAGCTCGAGCTCATTGAAGCTCGAGGACTCGAGCAGCTTCACGATCTCGCGTACGTCGTCATCGGTGAGGATCACGGCCCCGCCTTGCGGCCACCGAGCACGGCGAGCACGTGATCGAAGGCGCTGGCGCGCGGTGTCGCCACCGGGGTCTGCGCGCGCTGCGCCCACACCGTCTCGGGCCGGCTCTGCAGCAGGTACACCCGCGCCCCGCTGCCTTCCTCATCGGCGATCGCCCATTCAATGTCCTGCGGTGAGCCATAGTGCCGCTCGATGTTGCGGGCGACATCGACCAGCGTGCGCAGCTCCACATCGGAGATGCAGGCGACTTTCTGTTGATCGGCAGGCACGGCCTCGCTGCGGATGCCGCCGGATTCCTCGGGCACGTGCCGCAGCAGCTTCTCCGAGAGCGTGCGCTCGCGGATCTCGCCGGTGACTTTGTTGACGGTGAAGCGATCGGGCGTCACTTCGCCGCTCACGATGCACGAGCCCAGGCCCCAGCTGCCCTCGATGGCGATGACCGAGCGATCACCGGTGGTCGGACTGCGAGTGAACATCACGCCGGAGGCGCGCGATCGCACCATCTTCTGGATCACGACTGCCATCGCGACATTGTCTTCGGCGAGTCCGAGGCGGCGGCGGTAGCTCACCGACTCGACGCTGTAGAGCGAGCCCCAGCAGGCGCGCAGTGCGGCATCGATGGCATCACCGCCCCGAACCCACAGATGCGTGTCCTGCAGGCCCGCAAAGCTCGCTTCGGCGCTGTCCTCGCTCGTGGCGCTGGAGCGCACGGCCACCGGCAGCGTGGTATCCCCACCGCTCAACTCGGTGTAGGCGGCGGCGATCTGCGCCGCAAGCGCCGCCGGCAGCGTTGCGGCCTCGATGCGTGTGCGCAGCGCGGCGCTCGCGGAGGCGAGCTCCTCGAGATCATCCGGATGCTGCTGGGCGACGGCGGCGCGCAGCGCGCCCGTCGCATCCACCTCATCGAGCATGGTGAGGAACGCGGCGGTGGTGACGACGAAGCCGCGCGGCGTCGGTATCCCGGCCTGCGTGAGCTCGCCCAGGCTTGCGCCCTTGCCGCCCACGCTCGGGCGATCCCCGAGCGCGAGATGTTCAAACCAGCGGACCAGCGGTGCGGCGGACGCGTTCAATCGAGGATCGTGACGATGCCGCGGTCACCATCCACGCGCAGGCGCTGACCGGTGCGGATGCGCTTGGTCGCCTGGCCGGTGCCAACGACGGCGGGCATGCCGTATTCACGCGCGACGATCGCCGCGTGCGACATGGTGCCGCCGATGTCCGACACCGCGGCCTTGATCTTGTTGAAGACCGGCGCCCAGCTCGGGGCGGTGACGGGGCAGACCAAGATCTCGCCCTCCCGAATCTGGCCGATCTCGTTCACGGTCTTGAGCACCCGGGCTACACCCTCTACGACGCCCGAGGAGGCGGCAAAGCCGCGCAGCACGCGCGCATCCTCCGGCGTGGGTGGCTTCGACCACGCCTTCAGGGTATCGGCCGTGATCCCCCAGAGCATCTGCACTGCCGGATCCTCGATCGTCTCGGGCATCGGCCCGAGGGCGGGCGGGGCGGACCAGTCTTTCAACTGCTCGAGGATCTTTTTGCGCTTCTCGATGAGCGGACGCCAGTGATCCGCCCCGACCGAGGGCGAGCCCGCGGCCCAGGAGAGCATCACCTCGATCAGCGCCTGGTCCACTTCCGTGTGATGCAGGTGGAACATGTCCTCCACGTCAGCGAGCACACCCTTCTCCACGAGCAGCGCGCCGAACTCGCGCAGCTTGCGGTAGAAGCGCATCGTGAACCAGTGCTCGCAGTAGAACTTGTGGTTCTCGACATAGGGGAACACCAGATGACACAGACCGAGCATCTGATCGAACGCGGCGCGCTCTTCATCCGCTGACAGCAGGGCGCGATACTCCGCGATGATGCGGGCGCGCTCGATGCGCAGCTGCTCGGTGGGACGCTCGAGCTTCTGGCCCTGCTTGAGCAGCGTGATGTAGCGCGGCAGCGCCGCGAAGGGCACGGAGAGGTCATCGTTCCAGCTGCGATGGTGATGATAGAAGCCATCGCCGGTGCAGGTGTTGAACCAGGGATCGCGCGCCTTGTCGAGTGCGGCGAGCCAGCGCTTGCCCGGCTCGCCCTTCTTGGCCACCGCATCGAGCATCGACTGCGGTGAGCCGCTGCCGGCGAAGGCATCGTCCACTTTGAGTTCCACCGCGAGCCGCGCGAGCGCGCGCAGCTCATCGTCGGGACGGAACATGAGCACTTCGATGCCGGCGACCATGCGCGCCACCGTCTGGTCGCTGATCTCCGGAAAGGCCTTCTTGCAGAACTGGAAAAACACCAGATAGGCGCCATAGCCCAGCATCAGGAACTCGAAGTGGTGCTGCCACATCTTCGAGTAGCTCTCGATGGTGCGGTGGTAGGCCTCGCGCACGTAGTGATTGGCGGCGATGCCGCGCGCCTGCTCGACGGTCGCCGCATCCTCGAACTCACCGAGCGTGGGCACCTGGATCGCATCCACTTCCGCGATCAGGGCGAGGATGCGCTTCTCCCACTGGGCGTAGAGCGCATTCCAGTTGGCGAAGTAATGCCCGGCGCGCTTCTGGAAGATCGCCAGGCGCTTTTCGATCTGCTTCGGATCGGTCACCGCGTTCGCGGTGATGTAGACGCGGCCGTTGATGATGCGGTGATCGACGCCGAGCGCCGTCGGCAGCGCGAACACGCGCGTGGTGAAGGCGCCCATCGCCTGATAAGGCACTTCGGCGGTAATCACGTCGAAGGCCGGCATGGGCTCCGGGAAGTGCATCGAGTTGTAGAACCAGAAGCGCTGATCGTCCTCGGGACGGAAGCGGGTGAAGAACGGGTACATGTCCTGCCAGCCGTCCGCGCCGGGGGCGGATTCGACCTGCGAGGGCAGGGGGAAGGCGGCTTTGCTCGAGCTTGAACTCATGGCGGCATCCCGTGCGAAGTCAATGTCTTAGAGTGCGATGATAAGCCCGCAGCGATCCGACCGTGCGCGCGCAAAGAGTGTTCCATCGGCGCGCGCGGGTGGCGCGCTAGGCGGGTTCGCCCTGGCGCCGGTATTCGCGCGGCGTGACACCGAAGTGCTCGCGGAACACCCGGCCGAAGTGTGAGGCGTCGTTGAAGCCGTGACGAAAGGCGATCTCGGTGACGGTGCGCCGGCCCTGCGCTGCATCGGTGAGCGCCCGCGCGCACTCCTCGAGCCTGCGGCGCAGGATGTAGCGCGCCACGGTCTCGCCGTCATCGTTGAACACCTGGTGCAGATAGCGCGAGGACATCCGCAACGCCTCGGCCACGCTGCTCGGCGTGAGCCGCGGTTCGTGCAGATGCGACTCGATGAAGGAGCGCACCTGTTCGCGGCGCGCCACGGCGAGCGAGGATGCCTGGGCAACGCTGCCCACCAGCGGGGCGTAGGCACTGGCGAGCAGGTCGAGCACCGCCTCGCTGAAGCGCGTGCCGAGCAGCATGTCGCCTTCGCTGCAGCGCTGGCGCCAGAACTGACACAGAAAGCCCGACAGCAGGCCCGAGAAGTCGCGGTGGCCCGCCATGGTGAGCGCGACGAAGGCTTCGGGATTCGCCATGCGGCGCCGCAGGTCCGCCTGCGCCATGCACAGCACCAGCATGCGGTTGGAGGTGTCGAAGTTCACCTCGTAGGGACGCGAGCTGTCGAAGAGCGTGAAGTCACCGCTGTGCAGTACGGCTTCGCGTCCCTGCTGCCGGTTGACGCTGACGCCGTCGAGCTGCAGGCACAGGAAGAACTTCGGATCGTGACTGCGGGAGATGTGGTGCTTGGCGTGGCGTACGACTGCGGCATCCGAGGTGACTTCGGCGATGCGGATCTGGCCCACCTGGGTCACAGCCAGCCGGCCGCAGAATGCGCGGCGGTCGAGAGGGTCGGCGACCAGCTGGGTCAGGGCATCCCCGGTGAGCGCATTCCAGTAATCGATGCGCTGATGCGGCGGCAGCCCCGCGGTCGAGAACACCTCCACTTGAGCCATGCCTCTCCCCCCTCTTGGGGCCAAGTGTATGACGGAACGAGGCGCCGGATTAGACTAGCGGTCCGGACGTCCAGCCCTCATCGTCAATGCAGGAGATCATGCCGTGAACGCTTCGCTCGCGTCGATTGCCGCGCAACCCGACCCGTCTCCCGCGGTCGCCCGCTTCCTCAAGCGCGCGCCCAAGCTGTTGATTGGCGGTGAGTGGGTCGAGCCCCGCTCCTCCAAGCGCGTGCCCGTGAGCGATCCGGCTACCGGGCGTGAGATCAGCGCCGTGGTCGATGCCAATGCCGAGGATGTCGATCGCGCCGTGGCCTCCGCGCGCGTCGCATTCGAGAAGGGCGCCTGGCCCGACATGCTGCCCGTGCAGCGCGAGGCGCTCCTGTGGAAACTCTCGGATCTCATCGAGAAGAACGCCGATGAGCTCGCCGAGCTCGAAAGCATCAACAACGGCAAGACCAAGTTCATGGCGAGCATCGTCGACATCCCGGGTGCGCGCGACTACTTCCGCTACATGGCCGGCTGGGCGACGAAGATCGAGGGCTCGACCTTCAATACCTCGATTCACGGTCCGCCCGGGGCCAAGTTCCACACCTACACTGCTCGCGAGCCGGTGGGCGTCGTTGCGGCGATCGTGCCGTGGAATTTCCCGCTCGCCATGTGCGCCTGGAAGCTGGGTCCGGCCCTGGCCGCCGGCTGCACCGTGGTCCTGAAGCCCGCCGAGCAGACCCCGCTCACGGCGCTGCGTCTGGGCGAGCTGATTCTCGAGGCGGGCTTCCCGCCCGGTGTCGTCAACATCCTCACCGGTTACGGCGAAACCACCGGCGCTGCGCTGGTGGCGCATCGGGGCATCGACAAGGTGGCCTTCACCGGCTCGACCGAGGTCGGCAAGATCATCAATCGCTCGGCCACCGACACCCTGAAGCGCGTGTCGCTGGAGCTCGGCGGCAAGTCACCGGTGGTGGTGCTGCCGGATGCCGATCTCAATGCCGTCATTGGCGGCGCCGCCAATGCGATCTTCTTCAACTCCGGCCAGGTGTGCACCGCCGGCTCGCGCCTGTTCGCGCACCGCAAAGTGTTCGACCAGGTGGTGGAGGGCGTGAGCGCTGCGGCACAGACGATCAAGCTGGGCCCGGGCCTTGACCCGTCGACACAGATGGGCCCGCTGGTCTCCAAGGAACAGCAGGACCGGGTACTCGGCTACATCGATTCCGGACGCAAGGATGGCGCCAAGATCGTCACCGGCGGGGATGCGCCTTCGAGCCCGGGATTCTTCGTCAAGCCCACGATTCTCGCGAACGTCAAACCCGACATGAAGATCGTGCGCGAGGAGATCTTCGGGCCCGTGCTCGTGGCGCAGCGCTTCGATGATCTCGATGAGATCGCCGCGCTCGCGAACGATACGCCCTATGGGCTCGCGGCGAGCGTGTGGTCGAGGGATATCAGCGCCGTGCATCGGCTGGTGCCGAAGCTGCGCGCCGGTACGGTCTGGGTCAACTGCCACAACTTCGTCGATCCGGCGATGCCGTTCGGCGGGTTCAAGCAGTCCGGCTTCGGACGCGAGCACGGCCGCGCCGTGTTCGAGCAGTACACCGAGCTCAAGTCGGTTTGCATCGCAATCTGACGGCTCGCCGGCCGCTGCCGCGCGGCGCATTCGTGTCGAATTAGAACCTCAAAGAACCGGGGGTCCTTAGATCATGCGTCCAGCACTCCTGTCATTGGTCGTGCTTGCGAGTCTCGCCGCCTGCGGCCGCGAGCCCGCGGCACCGAGCGCACCGCCCGCGCCGCCGCCGGCTGCAGTGGATGCGGCGCGCCTCACCGCCGCCGCGAGTGATGGCGCGAATTGGCTGAGCTATGGCCGCACCTACGATGAGCAGCGCTTCAGCCCGCTGAAGAAGATCGACGCGAGCAACGTCGGGCAATTGAAGCTCGCCTGGCACTATGACCTGCCGGTGGATGCCCGCGCACAGGAATCCACGCCGCTCGTGATCGATGGCGTCATGTACGTCACCGGCTCCTGGAGCAAAGTGTTCGCGCTCAATCCCGCGACCGGTGCGCTCCTGTGGTCCTACGATCCGCAGGTCCCGGGACCCACGGACATCAACGCCTGCTGTGATGCCGTCAATCGCGGCGTGGCGGCCTGGGGCGGCAAGCTCTTCGTCGGTACGCTCGACGGGCGCCTGGTGGCACTCGATGCCGCGACAGGCAAGCCGGTGTGGGACGTGCGCACCACGCCCGAGGGCTCGCGCTACACCATCACCGGCGCACCGCGCGTCGTGAAGGGCAAGGTCATCATCGGCAATGCGGGCGGTGAGATGGTGGTGCGCGGCTACGTGTCCGCGTACGACGCCGACACCGGCAAGCTCATCTGGCGCTTCTATACCGTGCCGGGCGAGCCGGGTAAGGCGGACGGTGCGGCATCGGATCAGGTGCTCGAGTCCAAAGCGCGAGCGAGCTGGAAGGGTGATTTCTGGAAGCTGGGCGGCGGCGGCACGACCTGGGATGCCATCGCCTACGATCCCAAGCTCGACCTGCTCTATGTCGGCACCGACAACGCCGGGCCGTGGAACCGCGCCGTGCGCTCAGCGAGCGGCGATAATCTCTTCACCGCCTCGATTCTCGCGCTGCGTCCGGATACCGGCGAGTACGTCTGGCACTTTCAGACGACGCCCGGCGAGAGCTGGGACTACAGCGCAACCCAGCACCTCATGCTCGCGGATCTTTCGATCGGCGGCACCGTGCGCCAGGTCATCATGCAGGCGCCGAAGAACGGCTACTTCTACGTGCTCGATCGCGCCACCGGCGCGCTCATCTCCGCGCACCAGTACGTCGACACACTGAACTGGTCGAAGGGCATCGATCCCAGGAGCGGCCGGCCGATCGACAACCCGCAGGCCGACTACTCCAACCGCCACTCCCTGTTCATCGCAGCGCCCGGACCGTCCGGGGGCCACAACTGGCAGCCGATGGCCTTCAACCCGGCCACGGGACTGGTGTATCTGCCGGTGATCGAAACGTCATTTCCGTACGTCGGCGTGAAGAAGTTCAGCGAGAAGCATCTCGCCTGGAATACGGGCGTCGACTTCAACGCGGGCAGCCTGCCGCAGGATCCGGTGATCAAGGCGGCGGCCAAGGCGGGATTGAAGGGGCGCCTCTCGGCCTGGGATCCGGTGGCGCAGAAGGAAGTCTGGCGCGCCGAGGCCGGACATCCGTGGAACGGCGGTGTGCTTGCGACCGCAGGCAACGTCGTGTTCGAAGGCAACGCCATGGGCGAGCTCAAGGCCTTCGGCGCCGCCGATGGCAAAGCGTTGTGGTCGACCTCGACCGACACCGGCATCGTCGCACCGCCCATGAGCTACGAGGCGGGCGGGCAGCAATACATTGCGGTCGAGGTGGGCTGGGGCGGCGCATTTGGCCTCGCCGCCGGCGAGCTCGCTCTGGCCCATCAGGTCAACAAAGGCAACGTGCCGCGGTTGCTGGCATTTGCGCTGGACGGCCATGACGCTCTGCCGGCCCCGCCGGTATTGCATCGGGCCGCGCTCGAAACCCATCCCGAGCTCGGCAGCGCAAAAGTCGTGAGTGACGGCAAGGCGATCTACCACCAGTACTGCGGCACCTGTCACGGCGATACCGCCGTCAGTGGCGGGGTGCTGCCGGATCTGCGCTACTCAGCCGCCGCGAGCGACGGCAAGCTCTGGCAGAGCATCGTGCACGATGGCGTGCTGCAGACACGCGGCATGATCGCCTTCGGTGCCGAGCTCGAACCGGCGCAGATCGATGCGGTGCGCGCCTACGTGGTTCACCGCATCAATGAGAGCGTGGCCGAGGCGAAGAAGTAGCGCTCGCTTATTTGAGAAGCGCGAGGCGGTCGGGCCACATGCGCTCGAACATCCACCCCGGATACTCGCCCGGCAGCGCGGAGACGGCATTCAGCGTCTCGAGGTCGGATGCCGAGAGTTTCAGTTCCGTGGCGGCGAGATTGTCGGCGAGCTGCTCGCGCGTCTTGGCGCCGATGATCACCGAGGTGACCGCCGGCTGATGCAGCAGCCAGGCGAGGGCCACGCGCGCGACGCTTGCGCCGTGCGCCTGCGCGATCGGGCGCATTGCGTCTACGACGGCGAACGTGCGCTGCCGGTCCACCGGCGGAAAATCGAAGGTCGTGCGCCGCGCGCCATCCGGTCCCTTGCCGTCGCGCGAGAACTTGCCCGACAAGAGGCCGCCGGCGAGCGGACTCCAGGGCAGGACGCCTAAGCGCTGATCGTTCGCGAGCGGCACGATCTCGCGCTCCAGCTCACGGCCGGCGAGCGAGTAATACGCCTGCACGCTCTCGAAGCGCGCAAAGCCGCGACGCTCGCTGATCCCGAGTGCCTTGGCGATCTGCCAGGCGGCGAGATTGCTCACTCCGATGTAGCGCACCTTGCCGGCGCGCACGCAGTCGTTCAGCGCCTCGAGCGTCTCCTCGATGGGCGTCAACGGATCGGCGCCGTGGATCTGATACAGATCGATGTGATCGAGCTGCAGCCGCCGCAGGCTCGCATCGAGCGCCTGCATGATGTGATAGCGCGACAGTCCGAGCTGATTCGGCCCCGTACCCATGCGTCCCAACACTTTGGTCGCGAGCACGAATTGATCGCGCGCGAGCCCCGAGTTGCGCAGCGCGTGGCCCAGCATCACCTCGGAGCGCCCGGCGGAGTAAACGTTCGCGGTGTCAAAGAAATTCACGCCGCGCTCGATCGCATCCTTCACCAGCGCATCCGCCGCCGGCTGCTCGAGGCGGCCGATGTTGGCCCACATGCCCTCGCCGTTGGAGAACGTCATCGCTCCCAGGCAGATCTCGGAGACCAGCAGTCCGGTATTGCCAAGCTTCTTGATGCGCATGGAGCGTCCTCGCGGGTGAGCGGTATCCGAACACGGTGGGCGCGAAAGTATCGCAGCCGCTCGCGGCAATCGCCATCGGCCTGCGCTAGGATCTATCAATGAAAGACATCGACGGCAAAGTCGCCTTCATCACCGGAGGCGCAAGCGGACTCGGGCTCGGCATGGCACAGGCGTTCGTGCGCGCCGGCATGAAGGTCGTCGTGGCGGACATCCAGCGCGAGCACCTCGAGGAGGCGGCCACAGTGCTCAAGGGCGCGGGCAGCAAAGTACATTTCCTGCGGCTGGATGTGATGGACCGCAGTGCCTTCGCTCAGGCGGCCGATGAGACGGTGCGCGTGTTCGGCAAGGTGCACGTGCTGTGCAACAACGCCGGTGTGGGGCAGAGCGCCCTCACCGAGGACGCGACCTACGAAGACTGGGACTGGACACTCGGCGTGAACCTCGGCGGAGTCGTGAACGGCGTGGTGAGCTTTCTGCCGAAGCTGCGCGCCCACGGGGAGGGCGGCCACATCGTCAACACGTCCTCGATGGCGGGGCTGATCCCGCTGCCCGGCGCGGGCGGCATCTATTCGACCTCGAAGTTCGCCGTGCGGGGCCTGTCGGATTCGCTGCGCCTGAATCTCGGCCAGTACAACATCGGTGTGTCGTCGCTGTGCCCGGGACTGACGCGCAGCCGCATCATGCAGTCGGAGAAAACCCGTCCCGCAAACTTCCAGCCCAAGACCGCACGCCCGACCGCGCGGATTCTCGAATCGGGTGATCCCAACGGTGTGTCCACCCTGAACGCCGGCATGGATCCGGTGGAGCTCGGGGAGCGTGTGCTCAATGGGATTCGGCGCAATGACGCCTACATCCTCACGCACGGGGAATTCAAAGAAGAAGTCCGCGAGCTCTTCGAGGAGATCCTGGCCGCCTTCCCCGCCGAAGGCACCGAGGATCCGGGCCGTCTCAGGTTCGAGGCCCTGCGCCGTGAGATGACCGCGGCGGCCAAAGCCAGGCAGACCCGCTAAGACCGTCCCGGAGGCGCACGAATTACCCCCGCGCGCGGCGGGGATGTGAGCGCGTGTCCGCGCTTCGGCCGCCGCAGCCGAATCGACCCAGAGTGCAATGCCTTCTGATGTAGAAAAGCAACATTCGCTTGCGATTCATTTCACTCTGATGCTAGTTTCCGCGCGTGACTAACTGACCTTCGGCGGGAATCACGCTGTACCTTTCCCGCTACACGGGGCACAAGGCCCGGCTGTGTTACCAACTTCTCTGGAGGGGGATCTATGAAGATGACTTCGGCTCGCAGTCAGGTCGCGCTGGGTGTCGCGCTGGCCCTGGCCGCCTCGAGCGCATTCGCACAGAACGCGCAAACCGGGGGCCAGAGTACCGCGCAGAACACGACGCAAACCACGACCACCGGTGCTCTGGAAGAGGTCGTCGTCACCGCGCGCTACCGCCAGGAGAATCTGCAGCAGACACCGCTCGCGATCACGGCCATCACCGCTGAGGATATCCAGCAGCGCGGCTTCGACACCTCGTCCGATGTCGCTCTCACGGTTCCCAATGCGAGCTTCCGGCAGGCGCAGGCGGCATTCGGTAACACGCTGACGGCCTATATCCGCGGTGTCGGCCAGAACGATTTCAATTTCGCGTTCGAGCCCGGCGTCGCGATCTACGTCGATGACGTCTACTACCCGACGACGATGTCCTCGCAGTTCGACCTCATGGATCTCGAGCGCGTTGAGTTCCTGCGCGGGCCGCAGGGTACGTTGTTCGGCCGCGGCGCCATCGGCGGTGCCGTGCGCTTCGTGTCGAAGGCTCCGAAGGGCGATGACTCGGGCTTCGCCACCGTGAACGTCGGCTCGTTCAACCGCGTCGATGTGCGTGCGGGCTACGATTTCGCGCTGGTACCGGACTCGGTGTTCGTGCGCGTCACGGGCATGTCGCAGAAGGCGACGGGCTATCAGAAGCTGATCGACTTCGTGTGCGCCTTCCCCGCAGAGTCCGGCACGCTGCCGGCGCAGACGCACAACCGCAACAGCGGCTGTCAGACCGGTACGCTGGGCGGCACCGACGTGCAGGGCGCCCGCGCGCAACTGCGCTGGGTGACGAACGATGTGCTGGAGTTCGGCGTGACCGCCGATTACCAGCGCGACAACTCTGAGTCGCGTGCCGACTCGATCACGGCGATCGGTCCGTTCATTCCGCCGGTGGCGGCGTGGAACAATTTCCAGGTGAATGGCACGCTGACGGGCACCGGCCTGCCGGCCGATCGGCCGAACCCGAACTTCGGCGGCTTTGGCGTCCCCTACGACAGCCGCTTCATCCCGAAGGATCCGTACGTCTCCTACGAGTCGTTCCAGGATCCGTACACCGGGCTGCAGCTGCCGAACAAGGAGAACCTCGATCAGAAGGGCGTCTCCGGCACGATGGACTGGAAGATCAACGATGCCGTGGCGACGAAGCTGATCCTCGCCTGGCGCAACTGGAACAGCGCCTTCGGCACTGACCAGGACGGCTCGCCGCTCGGCTTCGCCGGCGCCGATGGTATCCAGCACTTCACCTACCGCACGGCCGAGCTGCGCTTCAACGGCCAGGCCTTCGACAAGAAGCTCGACTGGACGGTCGGCGGCTTCTACTACGATGGCAACAGCAACAGCGCGCAGCAGGTGCCGCTGCCGGCATTCGGCGGACCGGCGTACTACTCCGATCCGACGGGCTTCACGGGCAATCTGCCGAACGCGCTGCTCGTGAACGGCAAGGATGCCGGCCACTTCGAGAACACGTCGGGCTTCGCCCACGGCACCTATGCGTTCACCGATGCGTGGTCGCTCGAGCTCGGTGCCCGCTACTCCTCGGACAAGAAGCACGATTTCAACGACAACACGATCGTGGTGCAGGGAGTCGAGAGCGATCAGACCCACTTCGACTGGCGTGCCGGCCTCGACTGGCAGGTCACGCACGATGTGATGCTCTACACGACGGCCTCGACGGGCTATCGGCCGCCGGCCTTCAATCCGCGGCCGTTCCAGCCGACGCAGTTCGTCGCCGTGAAGGGTGACGAGGCCACGGCCTACGAGCTCGGTATGAAGAGCGACTGGTTCGACCGCAGGATGCGGCTCAACATCGCCGGCTTCTACACCGACTTCACGCAGCGCATCATCCCGGCGGCGGGTGTCGAGTGCGTGAAGGACAACACCGGCGCGTGCATCGGCCCGGTCGTCGTTCCGCTCACTGCGTACGTGAATGCGCCGGCCAAGATCTCGGGCGCCGAGCTCGAGTTCGAAGTGCGGCCGGTCGATGCGCTGCATATCACGGCCTCGGGCGGCTACACGCACTTCAACGCGGGCACCACGATCTTTCAGGGCGCGCCCTTCAGTGGCGTGACCCCGAACGGCGAGGCGGCGTACGTGCCGAAGTACAACGTGTCTGCGGCCATCGAGTACACGTTCAGGTTCGCAAACGGCGGTGAGCTCACGCCGCGCTGGGACTCGTACCTGCAGGCGGAGATCTGCTCCGGTCAGAACGTGACCTCGTGCACGGGTGGCTACACGCTGAGCAACGTGCGCCTGTCGTACTCGAACGCGAATCACGACTGGACGATCGCAGCGGGTGCCGCCAACGTCACGAACAAGGTGTACTACTACAACATCTTCGATCTGACGCCCTTTGGCGAGCCGACGGTCGAGGCGCAGGTGGCTCCGCCGCGCACCTGGTTCTTTACCGTCACGCGTAACTTCGCCGGCAAGTAACACGCCGGGCCCGCTGTGAGCGGGTGATAAGCTCAAGGCGGCGGCGCTCACGGCAGCGCCGCCGCCTTACTTTTTTATCTCTTGGATCAATTCGACTACATCATCGTCGGGGCGGGATCCGCGGGCTGCGTGCTCGCGAATCGTCTGTCCGCCGAGCCTGCATTGCGCGTGCTGCTGCTCGAGGCCGGCGGCCCCGAAGTGCGCCACTGGCGCATGAAGATGCCGCTCGCCTGGCGCGATACCTTCCAGGACCCTTCTGTGAGCTGGGGCTATCTCAGTGAGCCTGAGCCTGCAGCCGAGGGGCGGCGCATCCCCGTGCCGCGCGGCAAGGTGCTGGGCGGCTCCTCATCCGTCAACGGCATGATGTACTCGCGCGGTCACGCGGCCGACTACGACGAGTGGCGCGCTCTGGGACTCCCGGGCTGGGGATATGCGGATGTGCTGCCGTATTTCCGGCGTGCGGAGGCCAACTGGCGCGGCGAGTCGATCTACCACGGCACCACAGGTCCGCTCACCGTGGCGCCACACATCACGGATCAGGATCTCTATCCGCGGCTGATCGCCACGGCCCGCAAGCTCGGCTACCGGCATCTGGAGGACTTCCACGGCGCCGATGTCGAGGGCTTCAGCGCTCCGGAATTCAACGTGCATCGCGGACGGCGCGCGAGCACGGCGGCGCGCTATCTGCGTCCGATCCTGCAGCGGCCCAATCTCACGGTGATTGCCCGGGCGCTGAGTCACCGCGTGCTGCTGGAGGGCGATCGCGCCATCGGCGTCGAATACGCGCTCGATGGCCAGCTCCTGCGGGCGCGCGCGGAGCGCGAGGTGCTGCTCGCTGCCGGGGCCTTCAATTCACCGCAGCTCCTGCTGCTTTCCGGCGTCGGTCCGGCGCGTGAGCTCGGGCCTCTGGGCATCCCCTTGCGGCACGATCTGCCTGGCGTCGGCAAGAACTTGCAGGATCACCAGTCGGCGGGCGTGATGTTCGCGGCCGCGGGTCCGATCACCTTCGAGTCCGAGCTGCGCCTGGATCGCCTCATGCTCTCCGTGCTGCGCTGGCAGCTCTTCGGCACCGGCCCGGTCGCGGAGCTGCCGGTCGGAGCGCAGGGCTTTCTCAAGCTGCGTCCCGGTCCGGATGCCGCGGATGCGCAGTTTCTCGTGAGCCCGGTATCGATGGCGGCGCGGGCGTGGTTTCCGGGCTGGCGCCGCGGCGCCGGACACGTGTTCTCGGTGGCGAACGTCGTGCTGCATCCGCGCACGCGCGGGGAAGTGACGCTGCGCTCCGCCCAACCCGCAGAGCCGCCGCGCATTCTGTTCAATCTCCTGAAAGCCCCGGAGGATCTCGCGCTGCTGCGCGAGCTGGTGCGCTTCACGCGCCGCTTCTTCGCCACCGCCCCGGCCGCGCAGCTGGTCAAGAACGAGCTGCTGCCCGGGCCAGCACTGCAAACGGATGCGGAGCTCGATGCAGCGCTGCGCCGCTCGGTCGGCACCGCCATGCATCCCACCAGCACCTGTGCCATGGGAGTCGATGCCGATGCGGTCGTGGACGCCGAGTTGCGCGTGCGCGGCCTCGAGCGCCTGCGCGTGATCGATGCGTCGGTGATGCCGACCATCGTCGGCGGCAACACCAATGCGCCGGTGATCATGATCGCCGAGAAGGCCTCCGACCTGATTCTCGGCCGGCCGCCGCTGCCGCCGGCGCGGCTGCCTAGCTGACTTCGAGCTTGACCACGGAGCCGGTCACGGGGTGCGGATAGTGGAACGGCTGCACGACGGCCTGCGGCCAGCGCGGCGGTGAGGCACGAAGCTCATCCGGTCCGCGCGGATCCTCGGGATAAGTCTTCTGATAGTCGGCCACCATCAGCGGCTCGATGGGGCTCTTCGCCCAGCCCTCCTCGAAGCGCGCCTGATAGACGATGCGGTAGTTGAAGACCAGGATCTTCCACACCCCGTTGTCCTTCACGTACTCATTCTCATAGATGCCGGCCTCGAGGAACTGGGCGGGCAGGCGGGGATTGGCGTCGCGCTTGCTCTGGTGCACGCCGCCTTGCATGAAGCAGCGGAAGCGCCCAAGGGCCGTGCGGCCGTCGGCCGCCACATCGACGATGTCCTGCGCAATGATGTGCTCGAACAACAGGCCGTTCACGGGACCATTGAGGCCGGAGGCGCCGCCGTACAGACGCTGCGCGCCGCGCTTGCCGCGAAACACGCCGTTGAGAAAGTAGAGCGTGGCGTTGTCCGCGAACAGATCGACGATGGCGGGGAACAGGCACTTGTCCATGTAGTAGCCGTATTTGAACTGCAGCGCCCGCACGGCAAGCACATCGGCATGCGCGCCCACTTCACGCGTGAGGGCCGCGAGCTGCGCACGCAGCTCCGCAACTTCGCTTTCAAGGCTCATGACTTGCGCTCCGCGAGCATCGCATCCAGATCGTGGCTCAATTCCATGTACTCACCCGAGAGCCGGTCGTAGCGGCCCGAGGCGAGATCGAGACAGCGCTGCGCACAGCGCGGCAGATCGGCATCGCGCTGCGGGGAGTTCTTCTGCGCGCGCAGCCGCTCCACCATGCCCGGCAGCCAGCGCTGCGCATCCGGCGAGTTCATCGTCTCCTCGGCGATGCCGGTGAAGACGAAGCCAGGATCGATCGCAAATACGCTGACGCCGTGCTCTTTCGCCTCCGCCGCCGCCTCGGCCGTCAGGCGTGTCTGCGCGATCTTGCCGACGCAGTACGCCGAAAGGTGCGGTGCGACGATGCGGCTTGCGATTGCGGAGACGATGATTGCGCGGCCCCGTCGCCGCTCGATCATGCCTGGCAGCACGCGATGCAGATACAGGAAGGGCGCGAGGATGTGCACCTGCTGGGACTTCCACCACACTTGCGCATCCACGCTCCACATCGGTCCGAAGGGTCCCGGCACCCCGGCGTTGCTCACCAGGAGACTGACGGGTCCGAGCTCGCGCTCGGTGCGGGATACCGCCTGCTCCACATCCTCGGGCTTGGTGACATCCCCCGCCACGGCGAGCGAACGGCCCCCCGCCGCTCGTATCTCGGCGGCCACGGCCTCGATTTCCTTCTGGGTGCGGGCGGTTACGGCAACCGCGGCGCCCTCGGCGGCAAAGCGCAGCGCGATCGCGCGGCCAAAGCCGCGGCCCGCACCCGTCACGATCGCGACCTGTCCGTCGAGGATCTTCGTCATGTGCGCCGCGCGCGGCAGTGACGCGCGAGGAAGCGCTGAATCTCCTCGCGCAGCTCCTGATCCTCCGGCGCGGTGCCGCCGAAGCCGCCGTGCGGCATGCCTTCCCAGACGTGCAGCTCCGCTTCGATCCCGGTGCGGCGCAAGGCGCGATGCAGGCGCACGGCGTTGGAGAGAAACACATCGCGCGTTCCGGCCTGGATGAAGGCGGGCGGAAAGCCGCGCGTGAAGTCCGCGAAGAGGGGCGAGAGATAGGGCTCCTTGAGGTCATGACCGCCGGCGTACAGCAGGTTGACGCTCATGAGGCCGCCCTTCAGCACCATGTCGACGGGGCCGATCGTCACGAAGGTGTCCCCGCTTTCCGTCATGTCGACTTCCGGTGTCAGGAGCACGACGCCCGCCGGGGATGGCAGCCCCTCATCGCGTGCCCGCAGCGCCAGCGCCGCCGCCAGATTGCCTCCCGCCGAGCTTCCGCCGACGACGAGCTGCGCCGGGCGCAGCTCCTGAATCAGCGCCCGATAGGCCGCGACGCAATCGTCGACGGCGGCTGGGTAGGGATGATCCGGCGGCATGCGGTAATCGATCGCGTAGCTCGTGCAGCCAAACTGCAGCGCACTCAGCGCCGCCTGGCCGCGCACCAGATCGCCGCCGAAGACGATCATGCCCCCGCCATGCAGGTACAGCACGGCACGTCCGCGCTGCTCGGGTGTCAGGGTGTGTGGCGTTGCCACGTAGACATCGACGCCGCCCAGCGTGCGTTTCTCGGTTCGCACCGGCAGCGTCGGCAGCATCGCCTCCAGGGACTGGCGCAGCCCGGCATCCACGAGCGCGATCTGACGCTTCCAGGCAGCGGCATCCGCGGTGGCCGGCCAATCCTCGCCGATCGGAAAGGGTGTGGCGAGGTAGCGGCGCGCCTCGGGACTCACGGATTGCGGCAGCGGCACGACATGCGCATCGCGGTGGACATTGCCGTCGGCATCGATCCGGCCTGTCGGCTTCTGCATGCTGTTTCCCCTGGTGATTCCACGCGCAGTCTAAGCCGGAAAGGCAGGTGGACGCGATCTGGTAAAGTGGCATGACTAAGGGGAAATCCGATGGCTGGCAGTGACGAGCTCGCCGCGCTGAAACGCGAGGTCGAGCGGTTGTCGAATCAAGTCGCGCTGCTCGAGGACGCGCAGGCGATCCGTCGCGTGCAGTTCGCCTATGGCTACTACATGGACAAGGGGCTGTATCAGGAAGTCGTCGACCTGTTCGATGAGGACGGGGAAGTGCGCTTCATGGGCGGCACGTTCCGCGGCCGCGACCGCGGGGTGAAACGTCTCTACATCGGACGCTTCCGGACGACCTTCACTCACGGCCACAATGGCCCGGTGTACGGTTTGCTGCTCGAGCATCTGCAGCTGCAGGACATCATCGATGTCGCCCCCGACCGCTCGCTCGCGCACGGGCGCTTCCGCGCCCTCTTGCAAGGCGGCAGTCACACCAGCAAGGCCGACATCGTCGCAAGCCTGCCGCAGCAGTGGTGGGAGGCCGGGGTCTACGAGAACACCTACGTGCGCGTCGGCGGCGTGTGGAAGATCAAGATCCTCGACTATCGGCTCACCTGGCAGGCGGACTTCGAGACCGGCTGGGCTCACAGCAAGCCCTACGACGGACCGTTCTTCACACGCACCTATCCCGAGGATCCCGTGGGTCCGGATGAGGTGAGCAAAGAGGTGCCGCCCTTCTGGCCGCGCACCGGCATCGTGCCGTTTCATTTCTCGCACCCGGTGACCGGGAGACCCCATGAGTAACGCATTTCCGCAGACGATGGATTTCACGGGTTACAACGCCCCTTCGCGCGTGGAGTGCGAGCTCTACGACCTCGTGATCGAGGGCGAGCTTCCCAGGGAGATCCGCGGCGCCTGGTATCAGACGGTGCCGGATGCGCAGTTCGCGCCCCTCTTTGCCGACGACACCTATCTGTCGGGCGATGGCATGATCCGCATGCTGCGCTTCGAGAATGGCCACGCCGATTTTGCGCAGCGCTACATTCTCTCCGAGCGGCTGCAGAATGAGCGCCGCGCGCGCCGGGCGCTCTATGGCCGCTACCGCAATGTCTACACCGACGATCCGAGCGTGCGCGGCAAGTCGCGTGCGGTATACAACACCACGCCGATCTTCCACGGCGGCAAGCTCCTCGCCCTGAAAGAAGACAGCCGCGCGATGGAGCTCGATCCGGTCACGCTCGCCACGCGCGGCGAGTGGGATTACGGCGGCAAGCTTCGCAGCCAGACCATGACGGCGCACACGCGGCTCGACCCGCGCACCGGTGAGCTGTTGTTCTTCGGCTACGAGGCGAGCGGTCTGTGCTCGCGCGATGTCGCCTTCTGCGTGGCCAACCGCAATGGCGAGCTCGTGCGCGAGGAGTGGTTCCAGGTTCCCTATTGCTCGCTCATGCATGACTTTGCGATCACGCAGGAACACGTAATCTTCCCCGTGATCCCGATCGTCGCCGAGCTCGAGCGCATCAAGGCCGGCGGCACGCACTGGCGCTGGGATCCGACGAAAGAGACGTACGTCGGCATCATGCCGCGCTCCGGCACCGTCAAGGATCTGCGCTGGTTCAAGGGTCCGCCGATCTCGGCGTTCCACTACATGAATGCCTACACCGAGGGCTCGCAGGTCCACCTGGATTTCGGCTACGGCAAGATTGCGCCGTTCGCGTTCATGCGTCAGGGCTTCAACGTGAAGCCCGAGGAGATGGGCGGGGAGTACGTGCGCTGGAGCTTCAATCTCGCCCGGCCCGGCGATCGCTGGGAACAGTATGTGCTCGGGCCCTCCGGCGATATGCCGCGGGTGGCCGACAAGGACATGACGGTCGACTACGACATCGGCTACTACCAGGCCTTCGATCCGACCATCGCGCCACCGCTGATCGCGGGGCCCGTGGGGGCAGGCTTCAACACCATCCTGCGGATGGAAGTGAAGAGCGGCAAGCTCACGCGTCTGCCGATGGATCAGCGCTCGACCGTGCAGGAGCATGTTCACATCGCCTCGCATCAGCCCGGACACGAGGGCTATCTCGGCTTCATCGTCGACCGTCACGATGAGAATCAGAGCGAGTTCTTCATCCTGGATGCCGCGCATATCGAGCGCGGGCCGATCGCGCAGGTCAAGATCCCGCTGCGGCTGCGCGTCGGGGTGCACGGCAACTGGGTTGCGGCGAACGCCTGACGATGTACACGACCAGCACGGCGATCCTCGAGGCGCTGCGCGAGGCGGGGATGGACTACATCTTCGCCAATCTCGGCAGCGATCACAGCGGATTCATCGAAAGCCTCGCGGAGGCGCGCGCGGCCGGCCGTGCCGACGAGTTACCGAAGCTCATCACCTCACCCAATGAGATGGTGGCGCTCGCCGCCGCGCACGGCTATGCGCAGCTGAGCGGACGCGCGCAGGCGGTGCTGGTACACGTCGAGTGCGGCACGCAGGCGTTGGGCGGGGCGATCCATAACGCGGCCAAGGGTCGCGCGCCGGTGCTGATCCTCGCCGGCATGTCGCCCGCCACGCTCGAGGGCGAGGCCCGCGGCAGCCGCAACGAGTTCATCCACTGGATCCAGGACGTGTTCGACCAGCGCGGCATCGTGCGCGGCTACATGCGCTACGACAACGAGATCCGCCTGGGTGCGAACGCGAAGCAGATCGTGTTCCGCGCGCTGCAGTTCGCCTACAGCGAGCCCAGGGGTCCGGTGTACTTAGTCGCCGCGCGCGAGATCCTCGAGCAGGAAGTGCCGCGCATCAAGCTCGATCCTGAGGAGTGGCCGCGAGTCTCGGCCACCGCGCTCACGCGCGAGGATGCCGCGCTGATCGCGGCGAAGCTCGCGGCCGCCAAGCGTCCGCTTATCGTCACGACCTACGCGGGCCGCAATCCGGCCGCGGTCGATGAGCTCGTGCGCCTGTGCCGTCTGACGGGCGCTGGCCTGCTCGAGTCGGTGCCGGCGTACGTCAACTTCCCGCAGAACAACCCCGCCTACCAGGGCAGTCACTGGAACGAGAAGCGCCAGAATCCCGCGCTCGCCGAGGCCGACACCATCCTGGTCGTCGACAGCGACGTGCCCTGGATCCCGCAGCTCAATCGCCCGCGCGAGGATGCGCAGATCCTGCACATCGACACCGATCCCCTAAAGCATCAGATGCCGCTGTGGTACATCCACGCGCGCCATATCTTCCGCGCCGATGCGGCGGTGGCCTTGCGGCAGGTGAACGAGGCGCTCGAGGCGAAGCCGGCCGATGCCGCCGCGGTGCGCGAGCGGGCGGCGCACTTCGGCGCGCGCCATGCGCAGATCGCGGCCGAGCTCAAAGCGCGTGAGAAGCCCGCGGGTGAGGTGATCACGGCGGAGTACCTGACGGCCTGTGTGCGCGAGGCGATCGGCGAGGACGCGATCATCGTGAGCGAAGGCGTCACCAATTTCGACACCATCTCGCGTCACGCCGGCCGCGTGCGTCCGGGCACGATGCACACGAGCGGCGGCGGCTCACTCGGCTGGGGCAGTGGTGCGGCCATCGGCGCAAAGCTTGCCTGTCCCGACAGGCTCATCGCCTGTCTGACCGGCGACGGCTCGTACATGTTCTCGATACCGGCGACGGCGCACTGGATGGCCAAGCGCTACGAGACGCCGTTCCTGCAGGTCATCTACAACAACCAGGGCTGGCGCGCGCCGAAGTTCTCGACCTTGGGCGTGCACCCGGACGGCTATGCGAGTCGCGCGAAGGAGATTGGCGTCGCGTTCGATCCGCCACCGGACTACGCCGGCATTGCCGCTGCTGCGGGCGGGGCGCTGGCCATCACGATCCGCAAGCCCGAGGAAGTGATGCCGGCGCTCAAGCGCGCGGTCGCGACGGTACGCGAGGAGCGGCGCTGCGCGGTCATCGACGCCTGGCTCGCGCACCTGTGAGGTCCGCGAGCGCGGGCGCCGGCGCTTAGAGCGAGAACACCCGCTCGGCGTTGCTCTGGAACAGCGCCTTCTTGTCCGCGGCGCTGATCGGCACGTTGTCGGTGGCGATGACTTCATCGGCCGAGAACTGATACGGATAGTCCATCGCGTACATGACGCGATCGACCCCGAGCACCTGCTGCGCAAACTGAATCGCCGGCGCCCAGGCGACGCCGCTCGTCGTGATGTAGATGTTCTCGCGCAGGTAATCGCCCGGGAGCTTCTTGTTCGGCTTCCAGTTCGGGTAGCGCTTCGAGTTGAGCGTGGCGCGATACATGTAGTCCAGGCGATACAGCCAGAACGGCAGCGCCTCGCCCATGTGACCGATCACGATCCGAAGTTTCGGGAAGCGATCGAATACACCCGCCACGATGAGGCGCAGGATGTGCAGTCCTGTCTCAACGCCGAAGCCATAGATGGCGCCATCGAGGCCGGCCTCGAGGAAAGGCTGGATCATGTTGTCGGGCGCGGTGTTGGGGTGGATGTAGATTGGCGCGTTGAAGGCTTCGGCGGCGGCGAATATATCCCAGAACTTCTCCTTGTCCAGGTACTCGCCGTAGACGTGAGAGTTGATGACGATGCCCTTCAGCCCGAGCGAGCGCATGCCGCGCTCGATCTCCCTGGCCGCGGCTTTCGGATCCTGCGGCGCCACCGCCGCAAGTCCCGCGAAGCGGTCCGGCCACTTGCGCACCGCCTCGGCGAGCTGATCGTTGCTCGAGCGTGCGAGCGAGGTGCCGGTCGCAGGGTCAAAGACCTGCACGCCGGGAGAGGTGAGCAGCAGCAGCTGCTTGTCGATGCCGGTCGCATCCATGTCCGCGATGCGCCGCTCATCGAGCCACTGGATCTTCTCGATGATCTGCGTGGCGCGGGCGCTGGAGCTGCCGAGGTAGAAGGCCCACATGGAGTTGAAGCCGATGCTGTTCACGCTCTTCTTCGCGAGCGCCTCGCGGTACATGCGGAACATCTCGGGCGGCGCCCACGCCTCCTCGGTCGCGATGCGCTTGTAGCCGGGGGATTTGTTGATGGCGCTCATGGGCTCAAGCCTTTCTTGATTTCGACCACTCCTGGAACGTGCTCTTTTTGGCGGCGAGCTCGGCGAGGAGCGGTGCGGGCTCCCAGTAGTGGCCGTGCAGCGCGTGCAGGCGCTTCATCTCCGCGAGCACGTTCGCAAGGCCGATCGAGTCGGCGTAGAACATCGGCCCGCCGCGAAAGCGCGGGAAGCCGTATCCCGTCGTCCAGATCACATCGATGTCGCCAGAGCGATAGGCAATGCCTTCGGCGAGGATTTTCGCGCCCTCATTGATGAGCGGGTAAACGCAGCGCAGCTGCACTTCCGCATCGCTGATCGAGGCGCGGCGCTTTACGCCGAAGCGTGCCGCCACCTTGGCGATGATCGAGTCGGTCTCGGCATCGTGCAGCGGCGTGCGATCGCCCTTCTCGTAGCGGTAGAAACCGACGCCGGTCTTCTGACCGAGGCGATTCATTCGCGCCATCTCATCAATCGATTCGTTGTAGGGGCTGGGGCGCTGGGCGCGGATGCCGGTGGTCTCACGTGCGCGCAGCGCCACGTCGTTCCCGCCCATGTCGTTCATCTTGAACGGCCCCATCGCGAAGCCGAAATCCTCGATCACACGGTCGACCTGCTCAGGGGTGGCACCCTCCAGCAGCAGTTGATCGGCCTCGCGCACGTAGCCATCGAGCATCATGCGGTTGCCGACGAAGCCGTAGCACACGCCGACCACGACGCCGACTTTGCGCAGGCGCTTGGCGATGGCGAGAGCCGTCGCGAGCGTCTCCTGCGAGGTGTTCCTGCCGCGCACGATCTCGAGCAGCCGCATGATGTTCGCGGGGCTGAAGAAGTGCAGCCCCACGACCTGGGCGGCACGGCCGGAGACGGCCGCGATGGCATCGAGGTCGAGCGTCGAGGTATTGCTCGCGAGGATCGCATCGGCGCGGCACACCTTGCCGAGTGTGCGGAAGATGTCCTGCTTGAGCGCCATGTCCTCGAACACGGCCTCGATCACGAGGTCCACATCGGCCAATGCCGCAAGCTCATTCGCGCCACGCACGAGTGCGGTGCGCTCGGCCTGTTGCGCGGCCGTGATGCGGCCGCGGGCAACGGAACTCTCGTAGGTCTTCTTGATGGAGCTTAAGCCCCGCGCGAGCGCCTCGGCACCGGCATCGATGATCGTGACCTCGAGGCCCGCATCGGCGCAGGCGATCGCGATGCCGCTGCCCATGGTGCCGGCGCCCACGATGCCGACCTTGCGGATATTGCGCGGCTGCACCGACTCCGCCAGGCCCGGGATCTTGGCAACCTCGCGCTCCGCGAAGAACAGGTGGCGCAGGGCCTTCGATTCGAGCGAATCGAGTGTGAGGTTCGCGATCTCGGTCTCGCGATCCAGGCCCTGCTCGAAGGGCAGGGCAATCGCGGCCTGAATCGCCTCGACCGCGTAGTCCGGGGCGCGCTGACCGCGCATCTTCTTGCGCACACCGGCGAGGCTCGACTGGATGAAGGCCTCATCGAAGCCGCTCGTGTCGACCGAAAGCTTCGAGGTGGGCCGGGGTTGCGCGCCCTGGCTGACCAGCTCCTGCGCGTAGGCGATGGCACCGGCACGCAACTCGCCGTCCAGCACACGGTCCACGAGCCCGATCTCTTTCGCCTTCTGCGCGGCCACCGGCGCGGCATTCAGAATGAACTCGAGCGCGGCGCGCGCGCCGATGACGCGCGGCAGGCGCTGGGTGCCGCCCGCTCCGGGAATGATCCCAAGCGTGAGCTCGGGCAGACCGATCTTGGCATCCGGCACGGCGCAGCGGTAATGACAGGCGAGCGCGAACTCGGCGCCCGCACCCAGTGCAGTGCCGTGCAGTCCCACGATCACCGGCTTGGCCGATCCCTCGAAGGCCGCGAACAGGTCGCGGTGCAGGGGCGGGTGCACGCCGGTATCGAATTCCTTCAGATCGGCGCCGGCGATGAAAGTGCGTCCGGCGCACAGCACCAGGATCGCCTTCACGGCGGCATCGCTGCTCGCCGTGCGGAAATGCTGATCCAGGCCTGCGCGTACGCTCTGGGACATCGCGTTCACGGGCGGGTTGTCGATCGTCAGGACCGCAATGGGTCCCTCGCGGCTCAAGGTCACCACGTCAGCCATCGGTATCGCTCTCCCAAGGGTGCAATGCATCGCGGGCAGGCGCGCCCATGATAACGAAGTATATAGTTGCCCGCGGCAATCATAATCACACGAAGCGGGGGGATCATGATCGAACAGTCCGAGCGGCGGCAGCTGCGCTATGCCTGGTACGTCGTGTGCGTGCTGACGCTGTGTTACACACTGTCGTTCATCGACCGCACGATCCTGTCCTTTCTCGTCGGCCCGATCAAACACGACCTGGGCGTGAGCGACACGCGCATCGGCCAGCTGCTGGGCTTTGCCTTCGCCCTGTTCTACACCTTCCTCGGCCTGCCGATGGGCTGGCTCGCCGACCGTTATCACCGCGGCCGCATCATCGCGGCCGGCATCGTGTGCTGGAGCATCATGACCGCGGTGTGCGCGGCCACCACGAGCTATATCGGCCTGTTTCTGGCGCGCATGGGCGTCGGCATCGGCGAGGCGGCTCTCGCGCCCTCGGCGTTCTCCCTGATCGCGGACTATTTCCCCAAGAACCGGCTCTCGCGCGCGCTCAGCCTGTACTCGGTCGGCGTGTTCGGCGGCTCGGGCATCGCGCTTCTGGCCGGCGGACTCATTGTGCATGCGGTGAGCGGCCACCCGCCGGTCACGGTGCCGCTGCTGGGCACGATCGCCTCCTGGCGCCTCACCTTTCTCATCGTGGGTCTTCCCGGCGTGCTGGTAGCCCTCTGGGTATTGCTGCTGCGCGAGCCGGTGCGCAAGGACACGCTGCGCGCCGCCAGCGGAGCCGATGCGAGGCTCTCGCTCGCCGAGATCGTGCGCCACGCGCTGCTGCGCTGGCAGTCGATCATCGGCTTGGGCGTCGGAATGGGACTCATTGCCTTTTGCAACTATGGACTGGGTGCCTGGGCGCCCACGCTGCTGCAACGGCTCTACGGCTGGGGTCCGGGGCGCGCCGGTCCCGTGCTCGGGCTCATCACCGTCGTGTTCGGTTGTCTGGGCCTCGCGGTGGGCGGACTGATGACCGACCGATGGCAGAGCGCGGGCGTGCGCGCCGCCCCCATCCGCACCTGCCTCATCAGCGCGATCGGCGGTGGCATTGCGATCACCGCGGCGCTCGCGAGCGACAGCGTGGGCGCGACGCTCGCGCTCCTTGCGCCGGCCAATTTCTTCCTCGCGCTGCCGACCGGCGCCTCCTATGCGGCAGTGCAGGCGGTGCTGCCGAATCAGGTGCGAGGGCAGGTCTCAGCCGTCTTTCTCTTATGTCTCAACCTGATTGGGGCCGGTCTGGGTCCCTTCTTTCCCGGGTATTTCTCCAATCATCTGTTTCACGATGAGCAGCGGATCGGCTCGGCGATGCTGGTCTCGTTCCTGGGCGCGACGGTGCTCGCGAGCGTGATTTTCGCGGCGATGCGCGGTGCCTACCGCCGCCACCACGCACTCATGCAGCCTTAGGGGCGGGAGCGGGCGACCAGCTTGTTCAGAAGCTTCAGCAGCTGCGCACGCTCGCGCGCGCTCAATGCCGCAGTGGAGCGCACGTCGTTCGCGCGCGCCTCGGCAATGACGCGGGCGAGTTTGCGCGCGGCGCGGGGCGCGACCCACAGGCACACGCCGCGCCCATCGCGCGCCTCGCTGCGCCGCTCGATCCAGCCGCGGCGCACCAGAAGGTCGAGCAGCTTGGTCATATTCGGGCGCTTGATCGAGAGCGCATCGGCGAGCGCCCCCGGGCGGATACCCGGATTGCGGCTCACGGCGACCAGTACCGAGAATGCTCCCGGGTGCAGGCGATGCCGGCGCCACAGGCGGCGGTGAAAGCGCTCGAAGACCTGCAGCTGCGCCATGCGCACCGCGAAGCCGAACTGTCCGGCGAGGACCGACAGGTCGGGAGCATTGCTCGGCATAAGGCTGTAACTTTAAGGTAGTTGGATCTTATAATTATCTCACCGGACGGACTGCAAGCCCATGGCCAAGTACACCACCAACCTGAAGCTCGACGAGCTCGTCGCCATCGACGTGCACACCCATGCCAACATCTCCGGGCGCGCGCCGCGCGATCCGTGCGCGCGCGCGTTCGATGACGCGATGGCGAAGTACTTCCGCTCGGGCAAGCCGCCCACCATCGCCGAGGTGGCGCAGTACTACCGCGAGCGCAAGATGGCCGCGGTGATCTTCACCGTCGATGCGGAATCGGAGGCCGGACACTGGCGCATCGCGAACGAGGAAGTGGCAGAAGTCGCCGCGGAGAACAACGATGTGCTCATTCCGTTCGCCAGCATCGACCCGGCGCGCGGCAAGATGGGCGTGCGCGAGGCGCGGCGCCTGATCGAGGAATACGGCGTGCGCGGCTTCAAATTTCATCCCTCGATGCAGGGTTTCTATCCGAACGAGACGCGCGTGTATCCGCTCTACGAGGAGATCGCGGGCGCGGGGCTGCCGGCCCTGTTTCATACCGGTCAGACCGGAGTCGGCGCGGGTCTGCCTGGCGGCATGGGCGTGAAGCTCAAGTACTCCAACCCGATCTATCTGGATGATGTGGCGGCGGACTTTCCCAACCTGACGATCATCATGGCGCACCCCTCGTTCCCGTGGCAGGACGAGGCGCTGTCCATCGCGACGCACAAGCCGAACACCTACATCGATCTTTCCGGTTGGTCACCGAAGTATTTCCCGGCGAATCTCGTGCAGTACGCCAATTCGATCATCAAGGACCGCGTGGTATTCGGCTCGGACTATCCGGCGCTGACGCCGGATCGCTGGATCGCAGATTTTGAAAAATTGCCCATCAAGCCCGAGGTGCGCCCGCTCATTCTCAAAGAGAATGCGATCAAGCTGCTGAAGCTCGCCGCGTAGCGCTTGGGGCCCCGGCCGTTGTATCCTGCAGCGTTTGCCGCACCGCGCTTGAGCGCAGGCGGCCCCACTTTTCATATGTCTCGCCCGCCATTTCAGGGATAACCCGAGGGCGCGGGGCGGGGCCGTCAGTCACTACGAGGAAGAGGTATGAGCAAGCAAAGTCTGGAGAGTCTGCTACAGGGCGGCGGGAACACCGTGAAGATGCTGCGCAACTCGCAGCTCGGCGCCTACGTGTACCCGGTCGTTCCGAGCGAGTTCAGCAACTGGCGCGATGAGCAGCGCGCGTGGCGCGAGTCCGCGGTGCTGTTCGATCAAACGCACCACATGGCCGAGTTCACGATCAAAGGTCCCGATGCGCTGAAGCTCTGCTCCTACCTCACGATCAACAGCTTCAACAATTTCACGCCCAACAAGGCCAAGCAGATGGTGCCGGTGAGCTATGACGGCTACGTCATCGGCGACGGCATTCTGTTCTACCTCGCCCCGAACGAGCTGGTGTTCGTCGGCCGCGCGCCCACGGTGAACTGGCTGCAGTTCCATGCCGAGACCGGCAACTTCAAGGTCGAGACGATTCGCGATGACCGCTCGCCCTCGCATCCGCGCGGCAAGGCCGTCACGCGCCGTCACTATCGCTTCCAGGTGCAGGGACCGAACGCCGCCAAGGTGCTCGAGAAGCTGAACGGCGGTCCGATCCCGGACGTGAAGTTCTTCACCATGGACGCGATCACCATCAAGGGCCGCAAGGTCCGCGCACTGCGCCACGGCATGGCCGGCGCACCCGGACTTGAGATCTGGGGTCCGTACGCCGAGTACGACGAAATTCGCGACGCCATCGTCGAGGCGGGCAAGGACTTAGGCCTCGTGCAGGTCGGCTCACGCGCCTACGCGAGCAACACGCTCGAGTCGGGCTGGATTCCCTCGCCGCTCCCGGCGGTGTATTCCGGCGAGAAGATGAAGAAGTACCGCGAATGGCTGCCGGCGGCGGGCTACGAAGGCACCGGCTCCATCAGCGGCAGCTTCGTCTCCGACAAGATCGAGGACTACTACACCGATCCGTACGAGCTGGGCTACGGCCCGTTCGTGAAGTTTGATCACGACTTCATCGGCCGCGAGGCCCTCGAGAAGAAGGCCAATCAGCCGCACCGCAAGAAGGTCACCTTCGCGTGGAACGGCGAGGACATGGCGAAGATCTACGGCTCGCTCTTCGTGCCGGGTGCCGAGCACTACAAGTTCTTCGATCTGCCGATCGCGAACTACGGCTCCTCCTCCTTCGACAAGGTGTCGATGGGCGGCAAGGTCGTCGGCTTCTCGATGTTCGGCGGCTACAGCTACAACGAGCGCACGGCCCTCTCGCTGGGCATCGTCGACCCGAACATCAACATCGGCGACGTGCTCACGCTTACCTGGGGTGAGGAGGGTGGCGGCACCAGGAAGACCACCGTCGAGCGCCACAAGCAGCTCGATGTGCGGGTCCGCGTCTCACCGGTGCCCTATGCGAGCACGGTGCGTGAGAGCTACCACGAGGGCTGGCGCACTCGCACCGCCTGAGCGGCGGCGACGGGCTGTTGCGCCCGTTGAATGCAGCGTCGATTCCGCGCCCGCCGGCCTCAAAAGACCGGCGGGCGCGGTCGTTTTGGGGTCTCAAAAAAGCTCGCTCGAGGCGTTCGCGACGGGGCTTGCGCCGGCGGCAATGATCGCGGCGCTCGCGCGCGCCCGCGGCAGGATGTGAGCGGCATAGAAGGCGGCGTCCGCAAGGATTGCGCGTGACAGCGGATCCTTGGGCCGCGCCACCGCAGTGTGCGCACTCAAGGCCCATTGCCAGGCACCGGCAGTTACGGCAAGCCACTGCAGGAACGGATAGGCCACGCTGCCGGTGAGGTCGCGTTCACTCGCGCGCAGCTGCATCAAATGGCTCGCGGCGGTGGTGAGCGCGGCGCATTCCAGCGGCAGCTGCTCGCGCAGCGGGCGCAACGCCGGCTCATCGGCGGGCAGGACCGCGGCCGCCTGCCGCATCTGCTCGAGCCAGTCACCGAGCGCCGCGCCGCCGTCGCCGAAGACCTTGCGGTTCAGGAGGTCCTGCGCCTGGATGTAGTTCGTGCCCTCGAAGATCGGGCCGATGCGGGCGTCGCGGTAGAGCTGCGAGACTTCGCACTCCGCCATGTAGCCCATGCCGCCGTAGATCTGCACGGCGAGCGAGCTCGCCTCGACGGCGATATCCGAGCACCAGGCTTTGACGATGGGTGTGAGGAGTCCCAGCCGCAACGTCGCCTGAGTCCGTGCGTCGGCACTCGCCTGCTCAGACTGTGCGACATCGATCAGTCCCGCCGCCGTGTAGGCGAGCGTACGCGCCGCCTGCGTGAGCGTTGCGATCGTGAGCAGCATGCGGCGCACATCCGCATGCGCGATGAGTGTGGCGGGCACACCGCTCGCATCCCGGCCCTGGCGCCGCTCGCGTGCGTAACTCAGCGCGAGCTGGCGTGAGCGCTCGGCCACGCCGCACGAGTGCAGGCCGACGCCCAGGCGCATGTGATTCATCATGGTGAACATGCACGCCAGGCCCGCATGCAGCTCGCCCACGAGCCAGCCGCGCGCGCCGCCGTGCTCTCCTAACGTGAGCGCGCAGGTCGGGCTCGCGCGGATGCCGAGTTTGTGCTCGAGCGAGATGACGCGGATGTCATTGCGCGCGGACTCGCCTCTCGCCCCGGGCAGCAGCTTCGGCACCACAAAAAGCGACAGGCCACGGCTGCCCGCCGGCGCCCCGGGCGTGCGCGCGAGCACCAGGTGCACGATGTTCGCCGTCAGATCGTGCTCGGCCCAGGAGATGAAGATCTTGCGCCCCGTGAGACGCCAGGCGTCCCCGTCGGGTACGGCGCTCGTCGTCACGGTGGACAGATCCGAGCCCGCCTGCGGCTCGGTCAGCGCCATCGAGGCAGCCGACTCCCCGCTCACCAGGGGCAGCAGGTAGCGCTCGCGCAATGCGGGTGAGGCGTGCAGGCGCAGCGCCTCGATCGCCCCGACCGCCACTTCCGGACACATCGCGAAGGCGAGATTGGCGCCGCCCCACATCTCGGTGGTGGCGGCGGCGAGCAGCAGCGGCAATCCCTGTCCGCCAAATTCGCTGGGTGCGGCGAGCGCCGTCCAGCCATCTTCACAGAAGCGCTGATACGCACTCGCAAATCCCGGCGCCGTCTGCACCCGGCCGTCGGCGGCGAGCTTCGCGCCGAATTCATCGCCGGTGCGGTTCAAAGGCGAGAGCAGCTCGCCGGCGATGCGGGCGGCACCCTCGAGCACCGCTTGCGAATAATCCTGCAGCGCTTCGGCGGGGCCCGGCAGCGCGGCAAGACCCGAGGCCTGCGCGGCCTGCTCGAGCGCCAGTCGCATCCACGGGAGCGGGGCTTCGTACGGCATCCGAGCTATATTAATCGCACCCTGCAGGAGCACTCCCATGAAAGTGAAGGCGGCAGTCTCATTCGCGGCCGGCAAGCCTCTGGAGATCACTACGGTGGATCTCGATGGTCCGCGCGCCGGTGAAGTGCTGGTGGAGATCAAGGCTTCGGGTGTGTGCCACACCGATGAGTTCACGCGCTCGGGCGCCGATCCGGAAGGATTGTTTCCCGTAATCTTCGGGCACGAGGGCGCCGGCATCGTCGTCGACGTGGGGGTCGGCGTGACCTCGGTGAAGAAGGGCGATCACGTGATCCCGCTCTACACACCCGAATGCCGCCAGTGCAAATCCTGCCTGTCTCGCAAGACGAACCTTTGCACGGCGATCCGCGCCACGCAGGGCAAGGGCGTGATGCCCGATGGCACCAGCCGCTTCTCGCTGGGCAGGCAGATGGTGCATCACTACATGGGCTGCTCGACGTTCTCCAACTACACGGTGCTGCCGGAGATCGCGCTGGCGAAGATCCGCGAGGACGCGCCGTTTGAGAAGGTCTGCTACATCGGCTGCGGCGTCACGACGGGGATCGGCGCGGTGATCAACACGGCGCGAGTGGAGCCGGGCGCCAATGTCGTCGTGTTCGGTTTAGGGGGCATCGGCCTCAACGTGATCCAGGGCGCCCGCATGGCCGGCGCCAACAAGATCATCGGCGTCGACATCAACCCCAAGCGCAAAGTGCTCGCCGAGAAGTTCGGCATGACTCACTTCGTGAACCCGAAAGAAGTGGGCGGGGATCTGGTGGCGCACCTCGTGGCGCTGACCGATGGCGGGGCGGACTACAGCTTCGAGTGCGTCGGCAACGTCGAGCTCATGCGTCAGGCGCTCGAGTGTTGCCACCGCGGCTGGGGCGTGTCCGTCATCATCGGCGTCGCCGGCGCAGGCCAGGAGATCAAGACACGGCCGTTTCAGCTGGTGACCGGGCGCGTGTGGAAGGGCACGGCGTTCGGCGGGGCGCGCGGCCGCACGGATGTGCCGAAGATCGTCGACTGGTACATGGATAAGCGCATCCGCATCGATGAGCTCATCACGCACGTGATGCCGATCGAGAAGATCAACGATGCGTTCGAGCTCATGCACCAGGGCGAGTCGATCCGCAGCGTCGTCACGTTCTAAAGCTCGCGTGCGACCTCGATAAAGAGCGAACGCAGCCAGGCGTGGCCCGGATCGGGCTCATTGCGCTTGTGCCAGAGCAGCACCTCGTGGCTGTCGAGCACGTCGAAGGGCAGCGCCAGCGTCTTGATCGGCAGGATCGGTGTGACGAGCGTGGCGATACGCTCGGGCAGCGTCGCCGCAAGCGGGGTTCCCGGCAGCATGAACGGCAGCTCGAGCAGGCTCTGCGCACTCGCGCGCACGTCGAGATCCATGTTGAGCAGCCGGCGCACGAGCTCCTCGACCGGAGCCGTGTGACCGTTCGGCCGCGCGAACACGTGCGCTAAGGCCTGATACTGCTCGAGCGTGAGCTCCTCGCCCACGCTCGGATGATCGCGCGCCACCGCACACACCCAGCGCACGGGCCGCAGCTCGATGGAGCGCAGCGTCTCGGGAAAATTACGCAGGCCGTACAGGCGCAGGATGTCCAGGCACAGGCACAGGTCGGCATCGCCGTATTCCAGGCGCGTGAGACTGGTCTGTGAGATCTGCTCGATGTGGCACTGGATGCCCGGGGCTTCCCGCGCCAGGCGCTTCATGACCGCCGGCACGACGCGCGGGGCGGCTTCATCGGTCACGATCACCGTGAACGTCCGCCGCAGCGTCGCCGGATCGAAGGTGACCTGGGTGCCGAGCGTCGCCTGGATCCGCAAGAGCGCCTCTCGCACCGGCTCCACCAGCGACAGCCCGCGCGGGGTCAGCTCCATGTCGCGGCCGACGCGCACCAGGAGCGGGTCATCGAAGTAATCGCGCAACTTCTGCAGTGCAGCGCTCATCGCGGGCTGGGAGACGTACACCCGCTCGGCTGCCCGGGTGACGTTCTTTTCGTGCAGCAGCGCATCGAGTGCTATGAGCAGATTGAGGTCGAAGCGATTGAGCTGCATGGCGTTATTTTCGCCGCCGGAGACCGAAAAGGCGGCCCTATTGGACCCGAACGGGGACAATTCGCAAAATTGCTTGTCGGGACAGGGTGTTAGCCGCTAATTTGACGGGCTAGCCATGCCCAAGTGCCCCTCAACTCCGCGCCCCGTCCACAGGGTGGTCACACCATGAGCGTCGAGGTGAAAGTCGAGCGCTGGGTGAAGGGCGAGATCACGCGCACCACCGATCAGGTCGCCGAAGAGCAGCCGGTCGCGCTGCAATACCACGGGGTGCCCCATGTGGTCATGCTCGCGACCCCCTCGGACCTCGAGGATCTGGCCTACGGATTTACGCTGAGCGAGGAGCTCGTGGACAGCGCCGCCGAGATCCGCGGCGTCGATGTGACGAAGGGCCCGGAAGCGGCCGAGGTGAGCATCTCGATCGCCTGGGAGCGCTTTCCGGAGCTGCTGCGGCGCCGGCGCAATCTCACCGGCCGCACGGGCTGCGGGCTCTGTGGTGCGGAGACGCTCGCGCAGGCGGTGCGCGGGCACCGCGAGGTCAAGACGGGCCCGCAGGTGAGCATCGCGCAGCTGCACGCCGCGATTGTGCAGATCGAGTCCCTGCAGCCCATGAACGCCGCCACCGGCAGTGTGCATGCCGCGGCCTGGGTCCTGCCCGGGAAGGGGATCTGGGCCGTGCGCGAGGATGTCGGCCGGCATAACGCGCTCGATAAGATGATCGGCGCGATCGTGCGGGCGGGACGGGGCTTCGATGAGGGCTTCATGCTGGTGACGAGCCGCGCCAGCTTCGAGATGGTGCAGAAGGCGACCGCCGTGGGCATCGGCTTCATGGCTGCGCTCTCGGCGCCCACGGCCTTTGCCATCCGGGATGCGGAGCGCAGTGGCCTCACGCTGGTGGCCTTTGCCCGCCGCGAGCGGCATGTGGTGTACGCTCACGGGCATCGGCTGACGCCTTAAGGCCACTGGCAGGCATAGCGGTGGCAAATAACTCCTATCGTTTCTATCTATTTGCCGGCCCGAGTGGCCAGGGGCTAGGTTGCGCGGCTACCGTCGTGACCTCAAACCGCACGGAACACCTATGAATCTCGCTGATCATTCAGCGGCCGCAGGGAGCAGGCCGGGCGATACCGAGCACTCCGCCGCGGGTACGGATTCCCCGCCGTTTCGGTTCTACGACAATCGTCAGAAGTACCTGGCGTTCGTCAACACCTGCAACGAGAAGTCTGCGGTCGCGCGCCGTGCGATCCAGGAGCTCACGCACCTGCGGCCGACGCCCCCCGCGGTGCGCCTGTTCGATGCCGGGATGGGGGATGCGACGGTGCTGTCGCGCCTGATGCGCGGTACGCATCACCTGTTTCCCACCGTGCCGATGTCCATCGTTGCCAAAGAGATCTCGCTCGAGGATGTGCGGCTGGGCCTGGATAAAATGCCCGACCGCTTTCAGGAGCATCCGGCGACAGTGCTGGTGCTCACGAACCTCAACTACGCCGAGGCGCCGCGCCTGATGCCGCGCGATGCGGCGCTCTCCGCCGCGCTCAACTGGCAGGAAGTGCGCCTCACGGGCAACTCGGCGCATGAGTACGCCGAGCAGATCGAGGAGCTGGGTCCGACGCTCGCCTATGGCTGGCAGACCAAGCCCAGCCCCAAGAGCGGCAACCCGATCTTCGTGCGCCCCTCGGTGCTCGTGGTCTATCGCGAAGACCACAAGTTTCTCCTGGACGGCGTGATCCCCAAGCCGGGCCGCATCTTCGAGAACTACGACCTCATCATCGCTTCCCAGCCCTGGCGCGCGCGCATGAGCGCAGAATTCAAGGCGCAGCGCGTGCTGGCGCCGCTCGCCCGCTCGCTCGCTCCGGGCGGGCGGCTGCTCGCGATCCAGTCCGCGGGCAAGGACCCGGCGCTCGAGATCATCCAGAAGCTGTGGCCGCAGGAGAGTCCCTTTGCGGTCGATCGGCATCAGCTGCTCGGGGCGCTGAAGAACGAGCTGGGGCGCGATGCGCGCGACTACTCGCTCACGGCGCTGCCCGATGACAAGGCGATCTTCCGCTACGAGATGCATACCTTGCCGTCCGAGATCGGCGATCGCATCGGCACCTCGACGCTGTTTGCCGCCTGGAATGCCGCGATCTACGTCAATCAGATCGAGGACGAGCGGCTCGACTCGGTGGTGCAGAACGGCGCCTACCTCGATGCCACCCAGCAGGTTCTGCAGAAATACGGCGGGCTGTGGTTCAACGACGAGACCTTCGTCGTCAGCCGCCGGCGTGTCTGACTCAGTTAAGGATTCCCCGTCATGAATGCACAGATGACCTCGCTTGCCGCGACCGGATCGCTCCCGGACCTGAAGCGCACGATCACGGAATTCGCGCGCGCGGCGTCCGCCGAGATCTCGACCCACGACGAGGGCATCCTCCCCGACCTCGCCAACGTCCTGCCGCGCGGCACGATGATCTACGTCGCACATACGCCGAAGGCGCAGGTCACCGACGTGGTGCGCGTGGCGGCGAAGTGCGTGACGCTCGGCTTTCGCGCCTGCCCGCACATCGTCGCGCGCCGTATCTCGAGCCCCCAGCTGCTGCGCGAGGCGCTGCGCACCGCGCGCGACGGCGGCGTCGAGCAGGTGCTGCTGGTGGCCGGAGACCTGACGCCGCCGGCCGGTGAGTTCACGAGCACGCTCGAGATTCTCGACAGCGGCGCCATCACCGACGCCGGCATCAAGAACGTGGGCGTCGCCGGCCATCCGGAAGGTCATCCGGTCGTGGGTGCCGAGGTGCTCTGGAGCGCACTCGCGCGCAAGCAGGCGTTCGCCGAGCGCACGGGTGTGCGCGTTCACATCGTCACGCAGTTCGGCTTCAACCCCGAGGCGGTGGCCAGCTGGGACCGCGAGCTCACCAATCACGGCATCAAACTGCCGGTGCATGTCGGTATGGCGGGACCTACCCCGCTGCCGAAGCTGATCAAGTTCGCTGTCCAATGCGGCATCGGTGCCTCCTTCGGCTCGCTCATGAAGAACATGAGCGCACTCGGGGGACTCACCGGCTTCGCCGGCACGCCCGAGCAGATGCTGACGGGCCTGGTGCGCGTGCGCGCGGGGCTTGAGTCCTCCCATATCGTGCAGCCGCACTTGTATGCATTCGGTGGGGTGATGGCGACGGCGCGCTGG
This sequence comes from Steroidobacteraceae bacterium, assembly GCA_035517435.1. Taxonomy (GTDB): domain Bacteria; phylum Pseudomonadota; class Gammaproteobacteria; order Steroidobacterales; family Steroidobacteraceae; genus JASHUC01. The sequence continues at coordinate 92,349 of DATIYV010000052.1, forward strand.
CTGCGCGCGGTCATCGATGGGCGCTTCGAGCTCGATGCCGAAGGCCACAAATTCAGCGTGGAAAGCTAGGAGCCCAGTCCGTGACCCATGCGCGTCATGCCCTGATCTGCGGCTCGCTGGCCTTCGACAGCATCATGGTGTTCGAAGGGCGCTTCAAGGATCACATCCTGCCCGATCAGATCCATGTGCTGAACGTGTCGTTCCTGGTGCCGCAGCTGCGGCGCGAGTTCGGCGGCTGCTCCGGCAACATTGCCTACAATTTGAAGCTCCTGGGCGATTCGGGCCTGCCGATGGCGACGGCGGGCACGGACTTCGCCCCCTATGCCGAGTGGATGCGCCGCCAGGGTGTGGCGCAGGACCACGTCCGCATTGTCGACGGCACGCACACCGCGCAGGCCTTCATCACGACCGATCTCGATGACAATCAGATCACGGCCTTTCATCCGGGCGCGATGCAGCAGGCGCATTTGAATCGTGTGACGGATGCGAAGGACGTAGCTCTCGGCATCATCGCGCCCGACGGGCGCGACGGCATGATCCAGCATGCGGCGCAGTTTGCCGCGGCGAAGATCCCGTTCATCTTCGATCCGGGTCAGGGACTGCCGATGTTCGACGGTGCGGATCTGCGCGCCTTCATCGAGCAGGCGAGCTGGGTCGCGGTGAACGATTACGAGTGGCAGCTGATGCAGCAGCGCACCGGCTGGACCGCCGCCGATGTGACGCAGCGCGTGAAGGCGCTCATCGTCACCCGCGGCGCGCAGGGCTCGAGCATCTACGTGCCCGGACACGAGTACCGCATCGCCTGCGCCCGCGCGCGCGCGGTGGTCGATCCGACCGGCTGCGGCGATGCGTATCGCGCAGGCCTCATGCACGGCCTGCTGCACGGCCTCGACTGGGAGACGACGGGACGCATCGCCTCGCTCCTGGGCGCGATCAAGATCGAGGTCCGCGGCACTCAGAATCACCGCTTCACGATGCCGGAGTTCGCGCAGCGCTTCCGCGAGAACTTCGGCGTAGCACTCGCCGGGCCGGCAGCGGCTGCGGCGGGCGCACCCGCGGCGCGGCGCGCGGCACCCTAAGGCATCCATCCGAAAGTCCACGACACAAGGTCAACGACACATGGCGAATAACTTCCTGTTCACCTCCGAGTCCGTCTCCGAAGGCCACCCGGACAAGATGGCGGACGCCATCTCCGACACGATCGTCGATGCGGTCCTGGCGCAGGACAAGCGCGCCCGCATCGCCGTGGAGTCTCTGGTGAAGACCGGTGTGGCGATCGTCGCGGGCGAGCTCACCACGAGCGCCGCCGTCGAGTTCGAGGCGCTCATCAGAAAGACGATCCTCGATATCGGCTACGACTCCTCCGAGATGGGTTACGACGGCGCGAGCGTCGGCGTGATCAACATCATCGGCAAACAGTCGCCGGATATCGCGCAGGGCGTGGACCGCAAGGACGAGAAGAAGCAGGGCGCGGGCGATCAGGGTCTGATGTTCGGCTATGCGACCAATGAGACCGACGTGCTCATGCCGGCACCGATCACGCTCGCGCATCGCCTCGTCAAGCGCCAGGCCGATGTCCGAAAGCGCGGCAAGCTTCCCTGGCTGCGTCCCGATGCGAAGAGTCAGGTGACGCTGCGCTATGAGGATGATGTGCCGGTGGGTCTCGAGGCCGTGGTGCTCTCCACGCAGCACAGCCCGGATGTCTCCACCAAGACGCTGCGCGAGGCCGTGTACGAGGAGATCTTAAAGCCCGTGCTGCCGGCCAAGTGGATCGACAAGCGCACCAAGTACCACATCAATCCGACCGGCCGCTTCGTCGTGGGCGGCCCGGTGGGCGACTGCGGCCTGACGGGCCGCAAGATCATCGTCGACACCTACGGCGGCTTCGCCCGCCACGGCGGCGGTGCGTTCTCCGGCAAGGATCCCTCCAAGGTCGACCGCTCGGCCGCCTATGCCGCGCGCTACGTCGCGAAGAACATCGTGGCCGCAGGACTTGCCGAGCGCTGCGAAGTGCAGGTGTCCTACGCGATCGGCGTCGCCGAGCCCACCTCGATCATGGTCGAGAGCTTCGGCACCAGCCGCCTGTCGCGCGAGCGCCTTACGCAGCTCGTGCGCAAGCACTTTGATCTCACCCCCTATGGACTGCGCGAGATGCTCGATCTGGCGCGCCCGATCTATCAGAAGACTGCCGCCTACGGCCATTTCGGCCGCACTGAGAACGAGTTCACCTGGGAGCGTACCGACAAGGCTCAGGAGCTCGCGGCCGATGTGAAGGGCCAGGTACGGGCCGCCTGAAGGAGCGAACGATGAATGCGAATCTGAAGCCCGTGAAGGGCGCCAAGGAATACAAGGTGGCGGACCTCGCGCTCGCCGACTGGGGCCGGCGTGAGATTGCGATCGCCGAGAGCGAGATGCCCGCTCTCATGGCGATCCGCGAGGAATACGCGGCGCTGCAGCCGCTGCGCGGAGCGCGCATCACCGGCTCGCTCCACATGACGATCCAGACCGCGGTGCTGATCGAGACCCTGAACGCGCTCGGCGCCGAGGTGCGCTGGGCGTCCTGCAACATCTTCTCCACGCAGGATCACGCCGCGGCCGCGATCGCCGCAAGCGGTACGCCGGTGTTCGCCTACAAGGGCGAGACCCTGGAGGAGTACTGGGAGTACAGCCACCGCATCTTCGAGTTTGCGGACGGCAAGGGTCCGAACATGATCCTGGATGACGGCGGGGATGCGACGCTCCTCATGCACCTCGGCGTCAAGGCCGAGAAGGACCCTTCAGCGATCTCCCATCCTGCGAGCGAGGAGGAGAAGTATCTCTTCGCCGCGATCAAGAAGCGGCTGGCCTCGAGCCCCGGCTGGTACTCGCGCATGTCCGCCGAGATCCGCGGCGTGACCGAGGAGACGACCACCGGCGTGCACCGGCTGTATCAGATGGCGAAAGAGAATCGCCTGATGTTCCCAGGGATCAACGTCAATGACTCGGTGACCAAGAGCAAGTTCGACAACCTCTACGGCTGCCGCGAGTCCTTGGTCGACGGTATCAAGCGCGCGACCGATGTGATGGTGGCGGGCAAGGTCGCACTGGTGTGCGGCTACGGCGATGTGGGCAAGGGTTCCGCCCAGGCCCTGCGGGCCCTGTCCGCGCAGGTGTGGGTGACCGAGATCGACCCGATCTGCGCGCTGCAGGCCGCGATGGAAGGCTATCGCGTCGTCACCATGGACTACGCCGCCGACAAGGCCGACATCTTCGTCACGGCGACCGGCAACTTCCATGTGATCACGCACGATCACATGAAGCGCATGAAGGACCAGGCGATCGTCTGCAACATCGGCCACTTCGACAACGAGATCGAAGTCGCTGCGCTCGAGAAGTACACCTGGGAGGAGATCAAGCCCCAGGTCGATCACATCATTTTCCCCGACGGCAAGCGCATCATCCTGCTCGCCAAGGGGCGGCTGGTGAACCTGGGCTGCGGCACGGGCCACCCGAGCTACGTGATGAGCTCCTCGTTCGCGAACCAGACCATCGCGCAGATCGAGCTCTTCACCAACACGGCGAAGTATCCGATCGGCGTGTACACGCTGCCCAAGCACCTCGATGAGAAGGTCGCGCGCCTGCAGCTGAAGAAGCTGAACGCGCAGCTCACACAGCTCACCGATCAGCAGGCCCGCTACATCGGCGTCGCTCTGGAAGGTCCATTCAAAGCCGACCACTACCGCTACTGAGCGCGCCATGACTGCGATCATCATCGACGGCAAGGCCGTCGCGGCCAGCGAGCGCGTCAAAACCACAGCGCGCGCGAAGGAGTTCGCGGCGCGCTATGGCCGGCGGCCCGGGCTTGCCGTGGTGCAGGTGGGCGAGGATCCGGCCTCCACCGTCTACGTGCGCAACAAGCGCCGTTCGAGCGAGGAGAGCGGCATCGAGTCCTTCGCGCACGATCTGCCGGCGAGCACGCCGCAGGCCGAGCTGTTATCGCTCATCGACAAGCTCAACCGCGACCCGCGCGTGGATGGCATTCTGGTGCAGATGCCGCTGCCGAAAGGCATCGACTCCAACCGCATCATCGATGCCATCGATCCCGCCAAGGACGTGGACGGCCTGCATCCCTTCAACGAGGGCCTGCTCACCGTCGGCCGTCCGGGGCTGAGAGCCTGCACGCCCAGCGGCTGCATGCGATTGCTCGCGGAAGTGAAATGCGATCCGGCCGGCAAGCGCGCCGTCGTCGTCGGGCGAAGCATTCTCGTCGGCAAGCCGATGGCGCTGCTGCTGCTCGAGGCCAATGCCACGGTGACGATCGCGCATTCACGCACCGCCGATCTGGCCGCGGTCGTGCGCGAGTCGGACATCGTCGTTGCCGCGGTCGGGCGCGAGGGCATGATCCGCGGCGAGTGGATCAAGCCGGGCGCAGTGGTCATCGATGTCGGCACCAACAAGGGCGCCGACGGGAAGCTCAAGGGCGATGTCGATTTCGAAGGCGCGCGCCGCGTCGCCTCGGCCATTACGCCCGTGCCGGGCGGAGTCGGGCCGATGACCATCGCGATGCTGCTCGCGAATGCGGTGGAGGCTGCCTTTAGCCGCGCAGCCGCACGCTGAGGGCTGACCGCCTGTCGGGCGGCGTCTTGACCATCGGGGCCCATCCGCTTTAAGTAGATGCAGGGGGACACCATGCTGAAGCGCCTGAGCGGAATTGCCTTGGCCATCGTCGGTGCGTTCGCGCTGGGGGGCATCGCCCTGCACCGCCACGAGCCCATCAACGCGCTGTGGATCCTGGTTGCCGCCGTGTGCATTTACACGCTCGGCTACCGCTTCTACGCTGCCTGGATCGCCGCCAAAGTCTTCGTCATCGACAAAACCCGCGCGACGCCGGCCGAGCGGCTCAATAACGGCCGCGATTTCGTGCCGACCCACAAGTGGGTCACCTTCGGGCACCATTTCTCCGCGATTGCCGGCCCCGGCCCGCTGGTCGGGCCCACGCTTGCGGCGCAGTTCGGTTATCTGCCCGGCACGCTGTGGATCCTCATCGGCTCAGTGCTGGGGGGCTGCGTGCAGGACATGACGATGCTGTTCCTGTCCACGCGCCGCGACGGACGCAGTCTCGGGCAGATGGCGCGCGATGAGTTGGGTCCCTTCGGCGGCTTCGCCGCCATGATCGGCACGCTCCTCATCATGGTCATCCTCATTGCGGTGCTGGGCCTGGTCGTGGTGAATGCGATGAAGCACAGCCCGTGGGCCACTTCCACGGTGCTTGCGACGGTGCCGATCGGCATCGTGATCGGGATCTACCTGCGTGGGCTTCGGCCCGGGCGCGTGCTCGAGGCGACGATCATCGGGGTGATCCTGCTCCTGGGCGGGGTTGCGGCCGGCGGTCTCATCGATCACAACGAGGCGATCCGCGGCTACTTCGACTGGGGCGGTCCCTCGCTTGCGGGCTTCATCATTTTCTACGGTCTCATCGCGGCGATCCTGCCGGTGTGGCTGCTGCTCGCACCTCGCGGCTATCTCTCCACCTTCTTGAAGTTCGGCGTGGTGGTGCTGCTCGCGATTGCGATCCTGATCATGCGTCCCGAGCTCAAGATGCCGGCGCTCACGCAGTTCATCGACGGCACGGGACCGGTGTTCTCGGGCAAGATCTTCCCGTTCGTGTTCATCACCATTGCCTGCGGGGCGGTGTCGGGCTTTCATGCGCTGGTCTCGAGCGGCACGACGCCCAAGCTCATCTCCAACGAGGCGGATATCCGGCTCGTCGGCTACGGCAGCATGGCGCTCGAGTCCTTCGTCGCCATCATGGCGATGATCGCCGCGACGCTGCTCGATCCGGGCGTGTACTTCGCCATCAACACCAGCGCAGGCATCGTCGGCGCATCGCCCGAAGCGGCGACCGCCGCCATCTCCGGCTGGGGTTTCCCGGTCACGGTCGCGCAAATGCAGTCCCTCGCGCATGACATGGGCGAGCACACCCTGTTTGCACGCACCGGTGGCGCACCCTCACTCGCGGTCGGCATGGCGAGCATCTTCGGCACCACCTTCGGTCGCGGCATCCTGGGTGCCTGGTATCACCTGGCACTCATGTTCGAGGCGGTGTTCATTCTTACGACCATCGATGCCGGCACCCGTGTCGGGCGCTTCATGGTGCAGGACCTGGTGGGGCAGGTGTGGAAGCCCTTCGGGCGCACGTCGTGGTATCCGTCGGTGGTGCTCTCCAGCATGGTGATCGTCGCGGCCTGGGGCTACTTCCTCTACGTCGGTGTGATCGACCCCAACGGCGGCATCAATATTCTGTGGCCGCTGTTTGGCATCGCGAACCAGATGCTGGCGGCGATTGCGCTGTCGGTGGCGACCGGCATTCTCGTGAAGATGGGCAAGGCCGCATACTCGTGGGTCACGGCCCTGCCGCTCGCCTGGCTTGCGATCGTCTGCACGGTCGCGGCCTGGCAGAAGGTGATGAGTCCGGATCCGAAGCTGGGCTTCTTCGCCGCCGCGAGTGACATGGCGAACAAGCTTGCGACTGGCAGCCTGCCGCCGGAGCGCGCGCACGTCGCGCCGCAGCTGATATTCAATCAGCAGCTCGACGGCTGGCTCACGATCATCTTCACCGTGATCCTGTGGTTCGTGATTGCCGACATGCTGCGGGTGTCGATCCGGTTCGTGCGCGGGCTGCCGACGCGATCGAGCTCGGAGGCGCCTTACGCAATCACGCACCTGAAGCCTGCGGAGAGCGGTAGCGCCGGATGAGAACAGACTCCTCGCGCTATTGGTGTGGGGCGGTGACGCCGCGCTGGCCCCGGGTGCAGGGCATCGTGCGCGGTGCGAGCGCCCTGTGGGAAGGCTTGCGTCAGCTCTCCGGCGATGCCGACTACGAGCGCTATCTCGCGCACTTCGCGACAGTGCACGCGGCCACAGGCGCCGAGCCGCTCTCGCGGCGGGCGTTCTACGACGCCGAGCTCGTGCGCCGCTGGGACGGCATCAATCGCTGCTGCTGAGGCAGGAGCTCCGCGATCTGCACGGCATTCAGTGCCGCGCCCTTGAGGAGCTGATCGCCCGCGCAGAACAGCGCGATCGAGCGGCCCGACGGATCGCTCAGGTCCTGGCGGATGCGGCCGACGAGGATCGCATCCTGTCCTGAGGCATCCTTGGGCATCGGGAAGTAGTTGTTGGCCGTGTCATCGACCAGCTTCACGCCCGGCGCCTCGGCGAGGATCGCGCGCACTTCGGCCGGCGTGATCGCCTGCTCGAACTCCACCGTCATGGCCACGCAATGCGCGCGCAGCACCGGCACGCGCACGCAGGTCGCACTCACGCGCAGCTGCGGCTCGGCGAAGATCTTGCGCGTCTCCTGCATCACCTTGGTCTCTTCCTCGTTGTAGCCCGTCGCGGCATCGACCCGCGTGTTGTGACTGAAGACATTGAAAGCATACGGATGCGGCAGCACGGTGTGCTTGAACTCGCGGCCTTCCAGGTGCGCACGCGTCGCCTCACGCAGCTCTTCCATGGCAGCGGCGCCGGCGCCCGAGGCGGCCTGATAGGTGGTGAGCACGATGCGCTGAATGCGGTTGCGGCGGTGCAGCGGCCATAGCGGCACGATCGAGATGATCGCCGCGCAGTTGGGATTGGCGATGATGCCGTGATGAGCGGCGATCTCCTGGGCGTTGATCTCCGGCACCACGAGCGGCACCTCGCGATCCATGCGAAATGCCGAGGAGTTGTCGATCACCACCGTGCCCGCGGCGGTGGCCAACGGCGCATACTTTTTCGAGATGCTGCCGCCCGCCGAGAACAGGGCGATGTCGATGCCCTCGAAGCTGTTGTCCTTCAGCTCCTCCACCACGACAGGGCGCCCGCGAAACGCAATCGATCGTCCCGCCGAGCGCGCCGAGGCGAGCAGGCGGAGCGAGGCGACCGGGAAGTCGCGCTGCTCGAGGCAGCGGACCATCTCGAGTCCCACGGCGCCGGTTGCGCCGACGACGGCCACGTGGCGCGGGATGCGCGCCGGAAATTCAGGCGAATTCTTCACACTCATGAGCTCTCCGTAATTTTCCGGGGCCAGAAACGAAAAGGCCCCGTCGATGTTCGGCGGGGCCTCGAGGGCATGCGGCGTTGCGCTTACGCGTTCAGCTCGCAGCCACCTCGGCGACCCCGTTGGCGGGCGTCTTCAGGTTTTTCTTCCGGCCCCACTTGGGCCGCGCGATTTCGGCCACTGACGAGCCGGCGGGGGTGATGACCACCCGATGCACGACCGAGCGGCTGCCGCAGCACGGGCAACGATCTGCCCAGCCGGGAAAGTCACGTTCGCACGATCCGCATACCCGTGCGTGCTCAAATGCCATGGTCGACGCCTCCTTTTCGACCGCCGGATCGCGGGTAATCCCACGACCCTCCGGGGCCGGAAGTCTAGCCCAACGGGTGCGAGGAAACGAGCCTCGGCGGGGACTTACCCGCAAATTATGGTTAACGCAGGCTAATCGGCCCCGGCTGGCGCCGTGAAGCCATATTTCTGAAATATCTTCTGCGCTGCAGCACTCTTCAAATACTGCACGAAGCGCGCTGCACCAGGCGATGCGCCCTTGAGCACCGCAGCCGGGTAGACGATCGGCGGATGCGACTGCTCGGGGAAGGTATCCACGATCCGCACCCGCTTCTCGGCGAGCGCATCGGTCTTGTAGACGATGCCGAGCGGGGACTCCCCGCGCGCCACGTAGGCCAGCGCCGCGCGTACATTCTCCGCGCGCGCGATGTGATCCGACACGGCGCTCCAGACACCGAGCGAGGTCAGCGCCGCGCGTGCATACAGCCCCACCGGTACCGAGTCCGGGTCGCCCGTTGCGAGCTTGCCGCCATTCAGCGCCTCGACGAGTTTGAAGCCCGGTTTGATTTTCAATTCCATCTTGCTGTCGGCGGGCGCAATGAGCACCAGCGCGTTGCCCACCACATTGCCCCGCGTCGCCTCCTCGATCAGCGAGCGCTTGGCGAGATAGTCCATCCACTCGAGATCGGCGCTGAAGAACACATCCGCCCGGGCGCCGGCCTCGACCT
>DATIYV010000053.1:0-36942 GCA_035517435.1 Steroidobacteraceae bacterium
ACACTCATTATCATTCCGACCAGACCGGCGGAAATGCCCTCTTCGCCAAAGAGGGCGCGACCATTCATGCGCATCTGATCACGCGTCAATGGCTGGCGACCGACTATTACGTACCTGCCGAAGACCGTTACGTGAAGGCGCTGCCCGCCACGGCCCTGCCCACCATGACCTTTCGTGACAAGAGCGAGATGAAGGTAGGCGTCGAGAGCATCGAATGCGGCTATCTGCTCGAAGCGCACACCCGCGGCGACATCTACGTCTTCTTCCGTGACTCAAACGTCCTGGCCGTCGGCGATGTCGCCTCACCGTTGCGCGATCCTGCGCTCGACTGGTACGCGGGCGGCTGGATCGGCGGCCGTGTCGATGCGATGGATAAGCTCCTGAAGCTGGTCAGTGACGACACCCGCATCGTGCCTGCGTACGGACCGGTGATGACGCGCGGGCAGCTGCAGGCGGAGCGCGACATGATGGCGCACCTGTACGATCGGACGACGGACCTCACCGATCACGGCCGCAGTGCCCAGGACATGCTCGACGCCGGCGTCATGAACGAGATCGATCGCAAGTTCGAGGATCCGTACCGGTTCCTCTACGACGTGAGCAAGGGCAACTGGGCCCACTACACGAATTTCGGAGGCAACGTTGTTTAGCTCGACCCTCCGTCCCGCGGCCCTCGCCGCTGCCATCGGTCTGCTGTCGCTCGGCGCGGCGGTATCTTCCAGCGCCGATACGCGTCCGCAGAGCCTCGTCGATCTCATCCGCGCGGGTCAGCGCGATGCCGTGCTCGCTGCGATCACCTCGCCGGACATCGACGTCAATGCTGCGGAGCCTGACGGTTCGACCGCGCTGCTGTGGGCGACCTACACGGTCGATCGGGAAATGGTGCGTGCGCTTCTGAAGGCCGGCGCCAAGGCCAATGTCACCAATCGCTTCGGCTCCTCTCCTCTCGCGGAGGCAGTCAAGGTCGGCGACGTCGAGCTTGCGCGAATGCTGCTCGGCGCCGGCGCGAATCCCGACTCACCCAATCAGGACAACCAGACCGCGCTGATGCTGGCCTCGAGCGTAGGGTCCCTGCCCATCGCGAAGATGCTGATCGACAAGGGTGCACATACCAACGCGGTAGAAACGTTCCGCGGTCAGACGGCGGTCATGTGGGCGGCGGCGGAGAACCACCCCGACATCGTCGACCTGCTGATCGCCCATGGCGCCAACGTCAAGCTGCGGGCGAAATTCGACGACTGGCCGCGCCAGATGACCTCGGAGCCGCGCGCGCAGTTCCGCCAGACCGGCGGCCTGACGGCGCTGCTTTACGCGACGCGTTCGGGCTGTCTGCGCTGCGCGGTCTCGATCGTCAAGGCCGGCGCAGATGTGAATCAACCCAATCCGGACGGCATCACGCCGCTCATCAACGCGATCGACAACCACAGCTTCGATATCGCGATGTTCCTGCTCGACAAGGGCGCCAATCCCGGCGCGTGGGACATGAACGGCCGCACTCCGCTGTACGTGGCCGTGGACATGAACTCTTACGCCGGGTTCGCGGGCTTCGGCAACGGCACCTTCCAGGGTTTCGGCCGCCCGCTCACGACACGCCCGCCGAACACCGCCAAGGCGATGGATGTCGTCAACCGCCTCCTGAGCATGGGCGTCGACGTGAATCACCAGCTCACGCGCATGCGGCCGAATGGCGACGGCCGGGGCCGCTTCGCCGATTACATGATGCGCGGCGGTACCGGTCCGCTCATGGTAGCGACGCTGAGCTATGACAATGTCGCGATCAAGACGCTGCTGGCGCACGGGGCCGAGGTGGATTTACCCAACGTCTTCCAGATCACCCCGCTCATGGCCGCCGCGGCGATGAGCGGCTCAGCACGCGGGTTCGGTCCCGGCCCGCCCTCGGGCGATGCCCAGGCCCGCATACTCGCGACCATCGATCTGCTGCTCGATGCCGGAGCGAACATCAATGCGCGCGTCACCGACAGCCACACTCACACGGCGAAGATGGTCGCCTACATCCAGGGCCGCGACCACGAAGGCCAGACCGCACTCTTCTCGGCAGCGGAGGCCGGCTGGGACAAAGTGGTGAAGCACCTGGTCGAGCGCGGCGCAGACCCGACGGTGCGCGATGCTTCGAACAAGACGGCACTCGACTACGCCCGCGCGCCGCGCCCGACAGGCCCCGGAGCCGCGCAGCCCCCCACCGGACCTGCGGCCGCGAGCCGGGCCTCGACGATTGCCTATCTCGAGGGACTGCTCGCCAAAGCAGATAGCAATGGGAACGGCATCGCGGGCGCCCACGCCGGGACGAGTCCGTAACGCGGCAGCAGGCGGGCGATTGCTATTCGATGATTCTCAGGAGCCTGCCTAGCGCCGTGCTCGTGCGCTGATCCCCGGCGGTGAAGCGCTCGCGAGCCTCCTGCCACGCGAGGTGCGTGATCGCGCCCCCACCGCGCTCGTAGTCATAGCTCACGCCGTCATCGTCGAACAGGTCGAACTGCGCGTCGCGCCCGCGGTAGATGCGGATCTGCGCGAGCGGCTGCGGCTTCGAGGTATTCAACACGGGCGCACCGAGCGGCAGGATCGAGCCCGCGCGCACGAACAGCGGAATCGAATCGATCGGCGCAGACACGCGCACGCTTTGTCCCCCGTTCAGTTTCTCGTTGGTCCAGTAGTTGTACCAATCAGCACCCGCAGGCAGGTACACAGTGCGGCTCTGCACTCCCTGCTGCGTGACGGGAGCGACCAGCAGCGCGGGCCCGAGCATGTACTCATCACCGACCTGCGCGACATTCGGATCGGCCGGAAAATCCATGAACAGAGCCCGCATGAAGGGCGCGCCGGTGTCGCTCGTGATCTTGCCGAGCGAGTAGAGATACGGCAGCAGCGCGTAGCGCAAGCGCAGGTATTTCGAGATGATCGACTCGGCTGCCTGGCCGTAGGACCAGACCTCGGTGGCCTTGCGCGCGCCGTGTGCGCGCATCGTCGGTGTGAAGGTGGCGTACTCATACCAGCGCACCATCAGCTCCGGATAGTCATCGTATCCGCCGATCGTCGCACGCGCATCGGACGGATCCACCAGCGGCGCATGCGCGGGCACATGCGAAGCCGGCAATGCCTGCCAGCCGCCGATGTCATTGCCCCAATACGCAAGTCCACTGGCCGTGAAGTCGAGTCCGGTCGGGACCTGGCGCTGCAGCGCTTCCCAGGTGGGCTGGATGTCCGAGGACCAGAACAGGCACCCGTAGCGCTGCGAGCCCAGATACGCTGCACGCGCCAGGATCAGGTTGCGCAGGCTCGGACGATCGCGACGCGAGCCCTCGGCCACACCCTGCGTGTGCAGCAGCGGGTATACGTTGTGATAGCGGTCGCCCGAGCCGATGCGGTAGAAAAAGCCATCCGGCACCAGATCCGGTTCGGTTTCATCGAGCCAGAACCAGTCGAAGCCCTGGGATGCGATGTTGTCGCGGATGCGATCCCAGAACCAGGCACGCGCTTCGGGGTTGGTGCTGTCGATCAGGCCACCCGCGCGATCGTTGCGCACAGGGAGCCCTTCCACCGGCTGACCCGCCGCATCCTTCAGCAACCAGCCTCGCGAGGCGAGCAGCTCGAAGTAGCGCGACTCGCGCTCGAAGCGCGGCCATACGCTGATCAGCGTATGAATCCCCTGGGCGTGCAGCGCGCGGTTCATGGCGGCCGGATCCGGAAAGTCATCGGACTTGAAATCGAGCTGGCCCATATGCGTCCAGTAGAACCAGTCGACCACCATCACATCGAGCGGATAGCCGCGGCGCCGGTAACCCGCCGCGACATCGAGCACCTGCTGCTGAGTCTCGTAGCGCGCCTTGCTCTGGATATAGCCGAATGCCGCCTTGGGCGGCAGCGGCGTGCCGCCGGTGAGCAGACGATAGCCGGCGTAAATCTGGTCGGCGCTGCCACCGGCGATGACGAAATAGGAGACGCGCTCGCCGACGTTCGAGCGCCAACGCGTGCGCCCGTGAATTCCCGGCGAGACTTCGGTGGCTGAGGCGTTGTCCCAGATGAGTCCGTAACCCTTGTTGGTCACGAGGAAGGGAACGCACACCGTCTCACCAGCGGTCGCGTCGTAGTTATGGCGGCAGTCGATGGTGCGGCCGCGATAATCGAGAATGCCCTCCTGGTTCTGGCCAAGCCCGTAGTAATGCTCATCGGCTGGAGCGACGAAGCTCGCGCCCACGAGGAAGGTGTGCTCCCCGTTCACCACGTGCGGCGACATCTCCCAGCCCGTCATCTGCAGGAGAGTCACACCCCGTGCATCGCGCACGGTCAGCGCAACCGGCGGCAGCGTGGAGACAAAATACCGCTCCACCTGCGTCTGCGGATGCGGTGGCGGTTGCGGCGGCACTTCGAGCGAGATCTGAGCGGATGAGAAGATGTCGCGATCGCCCTGCCGCTCGTGGCGCCAGCCTTGCGCCGAGGGCGCGGCGAAAATGCCGTATCCCGGAGGAGACTGTGCCAGCGTCGGGTCGCTCGCGAGCGTAATCCGTACCACATTGGGCGCGTAGGCCTCGATGGCTACGTAACTCCCGAAACGGTCCAGCACAGCCAGGGGCGCGGCCGGTGCTGCCCCCGCGAGAGTAACAAGCCCGGCACCAAGTAGCGGCGCACAGATGCGCGGGGCCGAGCCTCGGAATCGGGACATCACTACTTGCCCGCTGCGGCCGGCCGCGGCGTACCCGGCATGGCCGAGCGGATCTCGCGACGCGTGAACACCCAGCGTCCGTTCTGACGCGCCAGAGCGTCTTCGTAGGACACAAAAAAGATCACCCGGGCGCCACCGTTGTTGACGTCCGGAATGAGATAGGCGCCCTTGCTGTGAGCGCTCGCGCGATCGCCGTCGACTTCGATCGAGGGATTGAAGTAGAGATGGTAAGCCGGCTCGGGAAGGTGGGACGGGTTGCTGGCGAGCGTCCGCTCAAGCTGCGCTTGAATGGCGGCGCGTCCGTGCGTGGGCTCGCCCGGCCCCCCGACGTACTCGGCATCCTCCGCGAACAGTTGTCCGAAGGCCGTAAAATCGCGTCGATCGAGCGTGGCACCGTAAGCGGTGAAGAGTTCCTCGATTGCCTGCCGGTCCTGCACGCTCTGCAAGCGCCTGGCATCGGATTGCACGGCCGCGCTGGAGATCGGCGCCGGCGGCGGCTCGCCTTTCAATTCGCGCGGGTCCTGGAACGGGATCTCCATCATCACGACGCGGCGCAGGAACTTCCAGTGCCCGTTCTCCCGAATGAGCGTGTCATCGTAGTGGCCGCCCAGCGCGGGGGCGGGTCTATCGTCCTTCCCCCGGACCATGTAGATGATCCGCGACCAGGCGGTCGCGCGATTTCCGTCGACGTGCACGATGATGTTCGTCAGCAGGTGCATGCCCCTCACGTTTTTCGGATCGAACGGCGCCGTGCCGATGTACTTGTTCATCATCGCGAGGATCGCCGCGGGCCCCTTGGCGCGGCCGAACCCGCCGATCCATTCGCCGTCCTGCGCAAACAGATTGGAGTAGCCGACGAGATCGTGCGTGTCGAGCAGATGTCCGTACTCGACGATGAGCTGCTGAATCTCCAGCCGATCGCTCACCGCACGCACCTGAGCCTTGAGCGCATCGAATTCGGCCTGACTCGGTTCGGCCACGGCGGTCGAGGACGCCGCGCAGCACAATACCCATCCGGCGCACAGTGCTCGAGCGCCGAGGCGTCGGGCGATGCCCGCAGATATTCTCATGTCAATTCTCCTGCCACAGAGTCCGCATATCGAAGGGGCTTCTCATGCCATAGGGCACGCGCGGTCCGAGTACGACCTCGACCCTGCTGATCTGCCCGCGCACGATCCTGAACATCTCCACCTGCTCGATCGTGAAGGGCAGCAGCTCGGAAGCGCCTGGCACGAGCGTGGTGCCGTTGCGCAACTTGATTTCGCGCACATTGCCGGGCACGTTCGGTGTGAAGAGGCCGACGACGAGTCCGTAGTCTCGATCCACCGCCCAGATGCGCCGTGGATAGACCCGGTTGTCGTTATTGAATCGTCCGGAGTTCATCTGCCCGAAGCAGCTGCGATCCTCCGGGTTGCCGGCGCTATCGGGTGCACCCATGGCGGGCGATGCTCCCCGGCTCGTTTGTTCGCCGTTATCGTAGCGCTCGCAATCGACCGCGAATGGTGCGAGGTGGCCATCGCCCCGCTCCATGGCATCCCAATTCGAGTTGGCGATGGCGATCAGCTGTTCACGACTCGAGCGCTCGGCGGCAGGCACAATTTGCGCGAATTGCGGGCGGGGTGCCGCGACCGTCGCGGCCGCGGTCAGGGCGGATCGGCCGACCAGCGTCTCGATTTCCGTAATGCGCTGTGCGGCGATCTTCAACCGGGCCGTCGTCATGACCGCCACGTCGTTCTCCTTGACGATGCCGATCCAGACCACATTGCCGCTCTGCGGATCCGCGGCGTAGATGTCGAAATCGCGGCGTCCGTTCACCGTCTTCCACAAACCCTGCTCGCCGAATTTCAGCGCGACGAGATTCTCGGTGAACTTGACCCCGGGGGCGGTGGGTACGCGCTGCGGTGCATGCTCCACGAGCGCTGTGGCGTACTGCGAGGCGAAGCCGATGAGACAAGACCGATCGCACGAAGCGCCGGCCTCGGCCCCGCCGAGGCACAACAGCAGGACGGGTAGTGCCAGGGCGATTGCAAAAGGCTTCATTCGATGCCCCCTTTTATTCTATGGTCCACGATAGCGTACTTGCCGGATGCCGACCATGCGCAGCTGCTTCGGGACGATCATCGCGGTGCCTGCGGTCATGGCACTCAGTGCCGCACTGCCGGCGGCGGACCGCGGCGGTGACGGCGCGGCTGCATTCGCCACTCACCAGTATTCCAATCTGTTCGTGGAGCGCCTGGGTCGCAGCACCGCCGAGACGCACGCCAAGATACAGCAGGCGTTCCAGCAGCTCTTTCACGGCGACGGGCAGGAGGAGCGGTTGTATTTCGAGACCGGCGCCAATGCGAATGGCCCGCTGGCCTACATCACCGATTGGGCCAACAACGATGCGCGCACCGAGGGCATGAGCTACGGCATGATGATCGCGGTCCAGCTCGATAAGCGCCGCGAGTTCGATGCGCTGTGGAACTGGTCCAGGACTTACATGCTCATCACCGATCCCGCCAATCCGTCGGTCGGCTACTTCGCCTGGTCGATGAACACGGATGGCACGCCCCGCTCAACCAGTGCGGCACCCGACGGCGAGGAATATTTCGTCATGGCGCTCTATTTCGCGGCGCACCGCTGGGGCAATGGCCAGGGCATCTACAACTATCAGCATGAGGCGGACCAGATATTGCGCGGCATGCGCCATCACGAGCTACGCACGGCCACGCCGCCGTTTCGCATCCACCCGCAGGATCCGCCGCTCGCGGATCCGTACAAGCTCTGGCCAAGCCCCAACAACCGTACCCGCGCCGCCGAGGCGGCCAGAGCGGGCAAGCCCTGGCCTGCGGCGCGACCGCCGTCCGCGGTTGCTGCGGTGACGGTGGGTCCGATGGTCGATGAAGCCCATCAGATGATCCGCTTCGTTCCCGAGACGAACGTGCCGGGCACGGATGCTTCGTACCACCTGCCGGCGTTCTACGAGCTCTGGGCACGCTGGGGTCCGATTGAGGACAGGCCGTTCTGGGCAGCCGCTGCCGATGTCAGTCGCGAGCTGTTCGTGCGCGTCACGGGAGCGCAAACCGGACTGTCGCCCGATCGCAGCAACTTCGATCTCTCGCCGCTCGTCGGGCGCAATGGCGAGCCCGTTCCCTTCGGTTACGACAGCTGGCGCACCATCAGCAACTGGTCAGTCGACTACAGTTGGTGGAGGAAGGATGCGCGCGAGCGGGCGCTGAGCGATCGCGTGCAGAAATTCCTCCTGCAGCAGGGCATTCACGACTTCCCCGATCGCTACACGCTCGATGGCCACCCGCTGTCGATGCGTCACTCGCCGGGCATGGTAGCGGCCGCGGCCGTCGGCGCTCTCGCGGCCACTGCGGGCGAGACATCGAATGCATTCCTGCAGGAGCTGTGGAACATGCCGGTGCCATCGGCAGAGCAGCGCTACTTCGATGGCATGCTCTATCTGATGAGCCTGATGCATTTGAGCGGTGAATTCCGCGTCATCGAGCCGCGTTCGCCATAAGCTGCGCTGCGAGGTAGATTGTAATCATGAAACTCACGCTCGGTGTGTGTCTGGGGCTCGCCCTGTGCAGTAACGCCTACGCGCTGGATGATGCCGCTCGATTCAAAGCGCTTCAGATCCGCGTCAAGGCGCTCGCCGAGGAGACCGCTTACGTCGAGGCCATCGACAAGATTCAGCGTCTCGGGCGTGCCTTCGGCTACTACACTGACAAGGGCTACTTTGGCGAAGCCGCCGACCTCTTCACCGAGGATGGCACCTTCCAGTGGGGCGCGGACGGTGTGTACAAGGGCAAAGCGCGCATTCGCGAGCTGCTGACGCGTCATGGCGGAGGAAGCCTGAAGGAGCCGCCGGGGCTGCCCTTCGGCCGACTCAATCTGCGCATGCAGCTGCAACCGATGGTCAGCATCTCGGCCGATGGCAACAGCGCGCACGCGCGCTGGCGCGAATGGGGCCTGCTGGGTGAGTACAAGAAGTGGGCCTCCTGGGGCGATGCCGTGATGGAGGATGACTACGTCCGGCAGAACGGGGTATGGAAGATCGCCGCGCGCCGCTATTACCTCAATTTCGAGGCTCCTTACGCGGGTGGCTGGGCAGCGCTCAAGCCCGGCTCGGGTGATGGCCCATCAGCCGTCGCACGCGACTTTCCGCCTGATGCACCGGCACCCGCCTACGCCGCCTTCCCGAGCCTCTTCGTGCCGCCCTATCACTATGCCGCCGGCGATGTGAGCGCGCTTCGCAGCCGCGCGCCATTTGATTTGCCGAGACGGCCCGAAGATGCGCTGGGCAGGCTTGAAGCGCTCGCCGATGCGAAGGAGCTCGCGCTGGCGCGGGCGCAATCCGTTCGGGCGATCGAGAATCTGCAGGCGATGTACGGCTACTTCATCGACAAGGGACAGTGGAAGCGTGCTGCGGCGCTCTTCAGTCGCGACGCAACCTACGAATTCGGGCAGAGCGGTGTGTATGTGGGTGGTGCGCATATTGAGCGCGCGCTCTCGCTCATGGGGCCGCCGGGACTCGAGGCGGGGCAGCTGAACAACTATGTGATGGTCCAGCCGATCATTCACATATCGGCCGATAACCGCACGGCGAAGGCGCGCTGGCGCAGCGATGTGGAGCTGTCGCGCGCCGGCAAGGGCCGCTGGGGCGGCGGTGTCTACGAGAACGAGTACGTGAACGACAGGGGCACGTGGAAATTCACCCAGCTGCACTACTACGTCACGTTCTGGGGCGACTACGACAAGGGCTGGGCCGCGCAGCCGATCCCGATGGATCCGCCGAGCACGACGCTGCCGCCGGACCGACCGCCGACGCTGCTCTACCAGTCCTTTCCGAAGCTGCAGGTCGTGCCCTACGACTATGTGAATCCCGTCAGCGGCAAGCCCAACGCGGGAGAGTGAGCCTCATGTCGAAACACACGCTGGGACTCCTCGCCGTTGCCCTGGCCACGCTGGGTGCATCCGGCGCACGGGCGGCCCCTCCCACTGAGGCTGAGCTCAAGGCCCTCGGGCAGAGTCTCGATTCGCTCGGGACCCGCATCACGCGCCTTCAGGACTTAGCTGATGTCGAGATCGTGCAACACGCGTACGGGTACTACGTGGACAAGGCGCAGTGGCGCTCGCTTGCCGATCTGTTCGCCGATGACGCGACGCTTGAAATCGGCGGCAAGGGCATCTTCCTCGGCAAGAAGCGCGTGTTCGAATACATGAACACCGGCCTGGGCCCGATCGGTCCGCACGATGGCCTGCTGATTGACCATCAGCAGTTTCAGTGTCTGCCGACGATCAATGATGACGGCCTTACCGCATCCATCCGCTGCATCGCATTCGTCATGAGCTCGGGCGGCTGGGGTCATAACTATTACGAGGACCGCTTCATCAAGGAAGACGGCGTGTGGAAGTTCAAGAAGCTGCACGGCCCGTTCAATATGTACGGCGGATACAAGGAAGGCTGGCTCGACCACGTCATCGTCAATACCTATCCGGAGAAGTTCCCGCCGTGGCCGGATCTGCCTCCCAGCATCATCTACCTCACGTATCCCAGCTATTACATCGAGCCCTTCCATTACCCGAATCCCGTGACGGGAAAGCCGATGCCGGCGCCGAGTCCACGCGCTGGCGGGGAAGCTTTCGGGCGATAATCTGCCGCAGCCGACCGAGCATGAGATCGAGGGGGTTGCCGTGATGATGTGTCGATGCACTCTGGCGACAGTTTTGCTTTGCGCCGTGATCGTGACCGGCTGCGCCGAAAGGGCCTCCGTCCCCGGCTCTCGCGGTGCTGGCAACGGTGCTGCCGCCAATGTGACCGCCGAACGGCTTCTCGGAGCGGCGAAGGAGCCCGGCCAGTGGATGACCTACGGCGGGACGTACTCCGAGCAGCGCTTCAGCGAATTGAAGCAAATCGACGCCGGCAATGTCGGCAAGCTCGGTCTGCAGTGGTTCGCGGACTACGAGACCAACCAGAACCAGTACGGCTCACCCCTGTATGTCGATGGCGTCATCTACGTCTCGACCGCGCGCAATGTCGTACATGCGTTTGACGCCAGAAGCGGCGCTCAGCTGTGGAAGTACAACCCGATGATCCACGGCGAGCGGCTGCGCTATAACCTGGGTCTGGTCAACCGGGGCATCGCCGCGTGGCATGGCAAGATCATCATGGGGACGCTCGATGCGCGCCTGGTGGCGATCGATGCGAAGAGCGGCAAGGAACTGTGGTCGACGGACACGGTTCCCCCGAGCCTGGGGCTCGGGGACATGGCGAATCGCTATTCCATCACCATGGCGCCGCGCGTCGCCAAGGGCAAAGTATTCATCGGCGGGTCTGGCGGTGAGTTCGGCGTGCGCGGCTGGATCGCCGCGTACGACGCCGAGACGGGCAGGCAAGCGTGGCGTTTCTGGACCGTGCCTGGTGACCCCGCGAAGGGCTTTGAGACCAAGGCTCTGGAGCGCGCCGCCAGGACCTGGAGCGGCGAGTGGTGGAAGGTCGCCGGCGGCGGCGGCACGGTGTGGGATGCGGTGATCTACGACCCTGTCACCGACCTCCTCTATGTCGGCACCGGCAACGCCACACCCTGGAATGCGCGCACGCGCGAACCCACACTCGATGATGATCTGTACTCGGCCTCGATCCTCGCGCTGCGGCCCGATACGGGCGAATACGTCTGGCACTACCAGGAAACCCCGGGCGACACCTGGGACTACGATGCCGTGAGTCCGATGATGACCGCCGACCTCAACATCGGCGGCCAGAAGAAGCACGTCATCCTGCAACCCTCCAAGAACGGCTTCTTCTATGTCCTGGAAGCCGCCAACGGCAAACTGATCAGCGCCGATGCCTTCACCGAAGTGAACTGGGCGACGGGCGTCGACATGAAGACCGGTCGACCCAGAGTCGTCACGGCGGCGCGCTTCGAGAAGGAACCCTGGAATCTCGCGCCCGGCGTTCAAGGCGGACACAGCTGGCATCCCAACGCGTTCAGTCCTCTGACCGGCCTGGTGTATATCCCCGCCTGGGAGGCGTACTTCACGATGGCGGGCCTGCCTGCCGGCAGCCGTGCCGGTCCTGCGGGCGGATTCAATCTCGGCATCAACATGGGCGTTCGGGTCGAGCCCGGGAAGCTCCAGCCGTACGATCGGCGTGGCGTGAGCGGACGGCTCAAGGCCTGGGATCCGGTTGCGCGCAAGGTGGTGTGGGAAGGCGAGCCTTACTCCGCCGGCCTGCCCACGAGCGGCGTGCTCGCGACGGCAGGGAACCTGGTCTTCATGGGCAATGGCGCCGGCAAGATCCTCACCGCGTACGACGCGAAGAGCGGCGCCCACTTGTGGAGCTTCGATGCCAGGACCGCCGTATTCGCCGCTCCGATCACCTATATGCTCGATGGCGTGCAATACATCGCCGCGAGCGTCGGCGGTGCAGCGCAGGGTGGCTATTTCGCGCCGACCAATGCCCGCATGCTGGTGTTCGCTGTGGGCGGCAAGGCCACGCTGCCGGAGCCGCCGCCCTACTCACCCCCGCCCTTGAATCCGCCGCCCTCGAGTGCGTCGGCCGATGTCATCACGCATGGCGGGGAGATCTATTCCCAGTACTGCTCCGTGTGCCACGGGGTGAACGGCCTGCAGGCCCGAACGAGCTTTCCCAATCTGACCGTGACGCCGCTGCTGTGGACGCAACCGGGATTCGATCAGGTCGTGCTGCAGGGAGGCCGGGCCGACCGCGGCATGGGCTCCTTCGTCAAGGAGTTGAAGCCCGACGATGCCGTTGCTGTACGCGAGTACCTGATCTCGCGTGCGAATGCGCTGAAGAGCGGTGGCCCCGGCGCTGCAGGTCCGCCTTTTACACGCCCGGAGACCGGACACGCGACCAACTAGCCGGACGCGGCCCGCTCGAGCGCGCGCCTGTATTTGTCGATCTCAGCCAGGCAGGTCCGGCGCGCATCCTGCAGATCCGGCCGGCTCACGTTCTTCAGCGCGCGCTCCGAGCGATCGAGCACGTCCAAGGCATCCGCCTTCGGTGTTTCCTCGGCAATGAACGGAATGCAGAAATTCTCGTGCTGCGCGCGTCCGTGGAGCACGGTATTCAGGTAAGGCAGCACGGCTTCGGGGTTGTGCTGGATCGCGGTCGCAAGCGATGACATCAGCATCTCGGTGTCGCAGGCGTCGGAGGCGTCCAGCAGCTTGACGGCGAGAGCGACCGCACGAGGATCGCCCGATCCGATCAGCCGATAGCCCTCGGGGTGCTCGCAGTGAAAGTAAGTTGCCAGGGTCCGCTGCGGACCGTTTTCAGTCAGGCTCCTCTCGAGGGTTGCGATATCTACAGCCTGTGTTGCGGTAACTCCTGCGGCTGCGGACAGCAGGACAAGGACGCTCAGGGCTCGAATTGAGATCGTCACGGCGAGTCCTCTCAGCCTCCTACTCGGGCGCAATTCTACGCCGGTGCGGGCGCATCGAGCAGGGGCTCACCGGCGCCGATCGAGGTCAGAAGGTCTTCCAGGGCATTCGGTGCCACGGGCTTGGTGATGTGGCCGTCGAACCCCGCGGCAAGAGACCGCTGCTGATCTTCGCTTTGTCCCCAGCCCGTCACTGCCACGAGCGCCGTATCCCGGCCCCACGGCGTCTGCCGCATGCGCCGCGCCACTTCATACCCATCGAGATCCGGTAACCGATATCCAGCAACACCACATCCGGGCGCACGCGGTCGCCGCTCTCGAGACCCTGCTTGGCGGTGTAGGCCACCTCCACCTCGTGACCGTCCTGCTCGAGCAGCATGCGACAGGAATCCGCGGCGTCGTGATTGTCATCGATCACGAGCACGCGCGAGCGCCCGCTCGCCTTGACGATGGGCGACCGCACGACTGAGGTGCTCCCGACTGTCGAGTCTCATCTGTCGGCGGCGCAGAAGCTCGCAGGCACGCTGGGTGTGAAACACTGAGGACGTGCGGGCGCAGCTGGCGCCGGCGGGGACTACGACTGCTGCGCCCGCACGAATACCCGTTGAATGTGCGGATGCGCGCGGCGCAGCGCGATCTCCAGCCGGTCGATCGCATGTTGCCGCGCCGCACCTGAGTGCGCGAACTCCAGCGTGATCGCGACCAGAATGAACTGCGGGCCGACATGCATCGAGAGCACCTCGTGCACCGCGCGAATCCCATCGCAGCCTGTGGCGATCCGGCGTATGTCCGCCACCACATCGCGGTTGGCACTCTCTCCGATCAGCAGGCCCTTCGTCTCATAGGCGAGCCAGCCCGCCGCGATCGCCAGCACCAGGCCGATGAGAATCGACGCCACAGCATCGTAGAGGCCATTCCCCGTGAGTTGCTGCAGTAACAGACCGATCGCCGCGATGCTCAGGCCCAGCACGGCAGCGGAGTCCTCGAAGACGACCATGAAGCGGGTGGGATCCTTGCCCTGCCGCACCGCCTGGAAATACGTACGCCGTCCCTTGGTACGGGTGAATTCCGAGAAAGCCAGCATCAGACTCGCACCTTCGAATACGAAGGAGACGGCAATAACGAGGTAATTGAGAAGCGGATGCGTCAGCGGCTCGGGGTGTTGCAGCTTCAGTACACCACGCACCAGCGCGACGCCTGCCCCCACCGTGAAGACCTCAATGGCGACGACGAAGCACCAGAAGTAGACCTCCTTGCCGTAGCCGAAAGGGAATTGCCGATCCGCGGGCTTTTGCGCACGCTTGAGCCCGTAGAGCATCAACAGTTGATTGCTGATGTCGACGGTCGAATGCACACCCTCCGCCAGCATGGCGGCACTGCCGCTCACCGCGGCTGCGATGAATTTGGCGAGCGCGATCGCCGTGTTGCACAGGAGCGCGGCGAGTATGACGGGCTTCGTGCTTATGCGCATGCCTCCGCCGAGCGCTTACGCCGCGGCGGCGGTGCGCCACGTGCTTTCGCGAGCACCTCGCGAAGCGGGCGCTGCGCCTGCTCGTATCCCACCCATGGTGTCGAGCGCTGCAGGAGCGCCGGCGCGGTCGCGATGGTGAATCGCATCGGGTCCAGGCCCTTCTTCACTTGCGCCCAGGCAATCGGCATGGAAACCGGCGCGCCCTCTCGTGCACGAGGCGAGAGCGGCGCCACCGCAGTCGCAGTACGATCGTTGCGCAGGTAATCGAGGAAGATCCGCCCGGTGCGATCCTTCTTGGCCATTGTCGTGAGATAGCTATCCGGACTGTCCGCGGCCATCTGCTCACAGATTGACTTCGCGAGCGCCTTGGCCTCGGGCCAGCCCAGCTCGTCGCGTGAGCTCACCGTGAACGGGGTTACGACATGCAATCCCTTCCCACCGGTTGTCTTGCAGAAGCACTCGAGACCGAGCGCCTCGAGCCGTTCGCGCAGTTCGAGTGCGGCGCGCACGACTCTTTCAAATTTCACGTCCGGCGCGGGATCCAGATCGAACACGAATCGACCCGGCACCTCCGGATGATCCGGCTCGCAGTTCCACGGATGCAACTCAAGCGCGGCTACTTGCGCCATCGCCGCGAGCGCTGCCTCCTGATCGATCTGCAGGTAAGGCTTGCGGTCGCCGGACACTTTCACCAGCTTCACCAGGCTCGAAGTCCCTGGCATGGCGTGGCGCTGAAAGAAACGCTGGCCGTTGATGCCATCGGGCGCACGAACGATCGAGCACGGCCGGCCGCGTAAGTGCTCGATCATCCAGGGTCCGACGGCTTCGTAGTAATTTGCCAGATCGAGCTTGGTGAGAGCCGGTGTGCTGCCGGATTGCGGCCACAGCACTTTCGTTGGGTGCGAGAGCTTCACTTGCATGACGAGGGCTGCGCGTGCTGCCGCGGGGCGCTCGGCCTCAATCTCCTCGGCTGGCTCGTCCGCACGCAGCCCTTTGAACGCGGCCTGGCGCAGCAGACCATCGCTCGTCCTGCCGGCAGCCTGCACCTCTGCAACGAGCACCGGCTTGATCCAGTGCACCTCTTTGGCAGGCTTCGGGGCACTGTCTCCAGAGAAGGGGTTTTCGCGGCCGCGATGCCTCTTAAGCTGTGGCAGGAGGCGCCGGACATTCTCACGCCCGTACCCGGTGCCGACGCGGCCGGCGTAGATAAGCTCGGCGCCACGATGGACGCCGACCAGCAACGAGCGGAATCTGCCATTCGTCTCGCTCCATCCCCCGATGACGACTTCCTGGCCAGCGCGGCACTTGGCCTTGGTCCACGCCTCGCCCCGACCTGAGCGATAGGGAGAGTCCAGCTTCTTCGACACTACTCCCTCCAACGCCATGCGACACGCCGATTTCAGCACTGCATCGCCCGCGGAGGTGAAGTGTTCCACATAGCGGATGACCGGTCTGTCGTTGAGCGTGTCAGCGAGCAGCCGCTTCAACTGAGCCTTGCGCTCAACGAGGGGCAAGTCGCGCAGATCCTGCCCGTCGGCAAATAGCAGATCGAACGCAAAAAAGATCAGTTGATCGGTCTTCCCATCGGAGAGCGCCGACTGCAAGGCGGCAAAGCTCGGCGCCGCATCCCGATCGAGCGCCACGATCTCGCCATCGATCAGGCAGTGCGGAATCCTGCCGGCGGGCGCTCGACCAGACGGGCGAGCTCGGGCTCAATGAGTCGATGCGCCCCATACGGCATTCGAGACGAAGCGAGACCGCGCCAGCATGAATGGCCGCGGCTTGCGTCCCCTGCCGGCCGCGATCTGCGCCATCGACCGCCCGGAGGCGACAGAGCGGTCTGCCTTGAGCAGCCGGTCACGATCGCCTGCATGTTCGAATCCGTCCCTATGCTTGATCAGCAGCCAGTTGTTGCGTTTGCCGCCTGCGCGGCCATTGCGCAGGCGTACCAATACCCAGCCACCCTTGAGGCGCTCACCAGCGAGCGTGAATTTGAGATCGCCTTGCCGTAGCATCTGCTGCGCAGTGCGTTCGCCTTGCGGCCGCCACAAGCCGCGGTCCCAGATCTGGACGGTGCCTGCGCCGTACTCACCTTGCGGAATGGTGCCTTCGAAATCTCCATAGTCGAGCGGGTGATCTTCCACTTCGACCGCGAGCCGGCGCTCCTTGGGATCGAGCGAGGGACCGCGCGTCACCGCCCAGGACTTGAAAACCCCATCGAGCTCGAGTCTGAGGTCATAGTGGAGTCTGCGCGCGGCGTGCTTCTGGATGACGTAGCGCAGCTCGCGTGAGGAGGCTACGCGAGCCGCTCCGCGAGGCTCCGCCGTGCGCGTGAAGTCGCGCTTCGCCCGATAGCGCGCGAGTCGTACTGCGCATTTGCCTGGTCCTTGCACGCCTGCTGACGATCCCCGCTCAGTGCTTCGCATCCGGCGAGAGCTACTTTACGGTCACCCTCAGCCTCTGTCTTGCTGACGTTCTCCTGCTGCGTAGCGGCAACATGTTGCTCGTCGCGCTGTTCGCTCTGGACATCGCCCTGAGCGTTGGCGACCTTCTCGGCGGCCGCTTGGGACGCCGAATTCACATCCTTCGCTACATCGGACGGGCTTTTCGCATTGTTGCATCCGGCCAGAAGCCCGGCCGCGAGCAGCGCCGCAGTACATAGAGTCATGATTCGTGCCATGGTGAACCTCCTGAAATCCGCCTTCGATCAGTGCGACTTCTGCCGGCGTTCCCGCGGCAGCGCCCATACCTGAGAGCGACTCGCCAGATACGCGACGACGGCGGCCGCCAGGAAGACGTTGAACAGGGTCCGCGCGACTGGGGCGAACTCCTGGGCGATGCCACCGAAGCCCACGGCTGCCGCCACCAGAGCCAGCAGTAAGAAAACTAGCGCGGAGCGACGCATCGGAATCCCCTTCACCAGCGCATGTAACCGATTACGTGGGGATTGATGATCGGCGTGTGCCTTGACCGCGTCCGTAGGCGGCCTCGAGAACCCCCTGTCAGTTGCGAACTACCCGTCGGACCGTCGGCAGTCGACTACGGTGTCAGCGTGCGCGTACCTACATCGACAGCGGCTGGATGCATGTGAGTTCCAGTTCGCATGAGCTATGACTGGATTGGCGTCGCGAGGGCAACACTACCGGTCGCATCCCTCGGCGCTCAGTGCTGCAAGCAGTGACGGGAGCGCACCACCCGGGGAGTCTCCCGAGTGTTCTTTGTGGGTCAGATCATGTCCTTCACGCGTCAGTCGCCGCTGCGAAAACCCGCCGCGCGATGTGAGCCGTCGCAGTAAGGTTTGTTCCTGGAGTGCCCACACCGGCACAACCACGCATCGGTCACCCGGTTCACGGTCTTCCCGGTGCCGGTGACGACCTCCAGACTGCCGATGACGTGCAGCGGGCCGTCCTTCGCCGGCTCGATCTTCAATGGCCCGCCACGGCTTGCGAGCGGCTTCGATTCCGTCACCGCCACCTCACCGCTTGCGGCGAATGCGGCCGCCGTGTGGCTGCCGTCACAATACGGCTTGTGGCTCGAGGCGCCGCACCGACAGAGCGTCAGTCGATAGCCCTGGGGCTGACCATTGACCGAAAGCTCGGCGCGGAAAGCGAGCGGACCGTTCTCCCGGATGCGCACCGTGTTGACGCTCGGTGCTTGCTCCATCGCCGCGCCGTCCGGCCGTTCGCAACGGATCGCACCGGAGGGACAGTTGTGAGCGAGCTCCAGCACCTCCTCGGGCGTGGCGCGGTCGGGATAGATCCACTCACCCTCGACGTTCGGCACGAACACATCCGGCCGATCGAGCACGCAATGCCGGGAGTGGATGCAGCGCTCGCCTTCGAAACGGATGACGACTTTCTTTCCGCGGACCACTTCTTCGCTCATGTGCGCATCCTCCTCGCATTCAGTGATAGCGGTACAGCTTGAGCCGCTGAATCTGAAACTCATCCGGTGCCAGCCGCAAGTGACGTCCCTGGTGAGTCTGATCGCCGTTGAGGAGCCGTCCAGGGATCCAGCGCCCATCGCTGCCGAATGAGCCTTCCCAGTCACTGTCGATGCCGACATGAGCAGACTCGTCCGTGGCCGAGGTGAAGGTGACGATCATCCCCTGGCCGGACACGAGGTATTCATCCCTGCCCAGCTGAATGATGAGGCCGCCGCCAGTGGACTTCGCTTCGGCAAACGAAACCTGGAAGCGGTAGTCGCCGATGGTCTCTGACACGGGCGACTCATCGACGCGGGCATCCTCGAGAATGTGCGGGCGAAACGCCGCCATCTTCATCGTGCCCCGATTGGCAAGGATGGCCGGCTCGAGTTGCTCCAGAACGGCGTAGGCGTGCGCGAGGCGATTCAGCGGGGGATCATCGACCGAGTCGATGGAGAAAGGCGCGACGCACAGGGCGTCGAGCTTGCCGAAGGCGTAGAACGCGTTCGCCGGCACTTCCGCGCGGTCTGCATAGTTCGCCTCCGGAATGAATAGCGGGTTATCGGCGCGGCGGTAGCGCTGCGCAATGTCGGTGAAATTCGCAAAATAGATATCGGGCGCCAGCAGATCGAGCGACGGCGCACCACTCTTCCAGGCTTCCCAGACCTGCACCAGCGGGCCGCCGCTGGGATATTCGCCGGGCCGTTTGCCGCTGCGATTCTGCGCCGCGTTGACGTACATGGGTAAGGCATAGGCGGCCTTGCCCGCCTTCACGAGCGCTTCGACGAACTCGGCGTAGTACCAGGCGGAAAACACTTCCGCTGCGTCATCGCCGCTTCCAAAGAGCGCCGTCCAGTCACCCGAGTGCTTCGCGCCGTTGGCGTGCCAGAGCTGCTGCAGAGGCGATCCGCTCGTCTTCCCCGCCTCGAGTGTGCGGATGAGGATCGCGGGGACCGGCGCGCGAAACGCGCGCTCGGCCGCGCTGCTGAAATCCCGCGCTGACGGCAGCATGCCGATCTCATTCTCCACCTGCACCATGAGAACCGTGTCCTGCTGCGTGTCATCGGCGCGCACCCGCGCAAGCAGGGCCGCGAACGCGCGCGCATCTGCTGTCCGGGTCGCGGCAGAAAACGCCGATAGAATGTCCACGCTTTGCCCGTCGGCGGACTTCGCACGCGGAAAGCGCTCGAAGTCGCGCTTCACCCAGGCAGGCGCATAAGTCGACATGCTGTTCTTCCAGGCGCCAAACCACAGCACCACGAGGTGCAATCCGTTCGCACGCGCATCCGCGATCAGCCCATCGACACTGCGCCAGTCGAAGGCGCCCTCACGGGGCTCGATCAGCTCCCAGGATACAGGCGCAATCACGGTGTTGAGATGCATGGCCTTGAGCCGTGCCCAATGCGGCGCGAGGTACTCGCGACTCGATGCAGCAGAATTGGAAAGCTCGCCCGCGAGCAGCAGCATGGGTCGTCCCTGAACGATGAGCTGCGCAGCCCCGCCCTGCCGCAGCAGATGCGGTGGCTCGGCGAGCGCTGCGAAGGCCGCCAGCGGCAGGAGAACGAGCGTCGCTGCCGCTGCCCGGAGCACGGCAGTTCTCAGTCCCACCCCGACGCCAGATGCGCCGGCATGACTTTCATGAACGCCTCCACGGCGTGAATCTCGCCGCCGTAGACCTTGAACGCCTCCCAGGCATGCAACGCATTCTCCTTCGGACCGACCGAGCCCGGCCCAAAGTCGAGCCGCAGCCACACGATGCCCATCTCCTCATCGACGGCGGCGACGCGATAGGTGATTTCGGGCAGGGTCGGGATCTTCTGCCCCTTGATGTCCTCACAGCTCGGCGGCCGGAACGTGCAGCCGGGACCGGCCATGCGCCGGCCATTCTCGAAGCGGTAAGTGCCCGGCGCGAAAGGCGTCTGCGCCGTGACGAAGCTGCCGATCTTCAGCCCCGCCGGGTAGCGCGTCGCAGTCGCGATGGCCTGTTCGCGCGATTCACGCTCAACCGCGGTGGGCACCACGGCCATCGCAGGAGTTGCCGTCGTCAGATTTGCGATATCCATGAAGAAGCCTTCCCTGGCATCGTGCACGACCATGGTCTCGATCTCGCTCAGCTTGTTCGAGACCACCTTGAGCCGCAGTACGAAGAGCGCCGGATGATCGCCTTCCTGCATCACCACCAGGGCTCCGGCCACACCAGCCCGCGCGTCGAGAAAATACTGCCGGTAGGTCCCTGCGGCGCTCACGGTCTTCCAAAACCCCTCACCCAGCGCCAGTGCTCTGGTGTCCTCGGTGAAGCGCACACCCTGTGCCAACGGCAGTTGCGAGGGGTCATGACGGACCAGCGCCGCCAGATAGCCATCGAGGTGGCCCCTGAGACAGGCGCGGTCGCAGCTGGCGGATGCCGCGGGCCCACCGGTCGAAGTGCAGGCGGCCAACAGCATGCTCGCGCATGCGAAATACATCGAAGGCTTCATCGATGAGATCTCCGTAGCGGGCCGGCTCTGCGGCCGGCCCGCATGATACCGCTACGGCATGCGCGCGCGAATGCGCTGCGAGAAGTCCGCAGCCTGATCGGCCGACTGCGCGAGTGCGTTGATGTCCCCACGCCTGCGCAGCTCCTCGAAGGGTACGGAAGTGTCGAGCTTGCCCCGCTCATAGAGATAGTCAGGCAGGTAGCCACTGATGAGGATCTTCCATGAATACGGCACGTTGCCGGGCAGCAGGCGTGCCATCAGCCAGATGCTGTTGGTGCAATTGCTGCTGATGGAGTTGTACCACTGCGCCTGGTCTTTCAGGCTGTTGATCTCGCGCAGATAGGCGAGAAAGAGCTGCTTGCCGGCGACCCCATTGCCGTTGCCGCGCAGGCGATACATATAGACATGCTCGGGAGGATCGTGGCGGTAATTGCTCCGCAGCCGCACCACGTCGCGCTCGTCGGCGACGACGTAGTGCAGCTCGTACTGGCGGAAGAACCCCTGCACGGTGGAGTAACCCTCGCCCTTCTCCTTGCGAGCCTCGATGGAGACGGCCACGTGGCTGCCGTCCGTGAAGCCGAAGCTCACAAAGACATGCGCGATCGAGGGCCCCATCCAGTAGACCGCGAACAGGTCCACTTCATTCAGCTCCTGGAGGTTGAACGAGCGGTCGTAATAGCCGGGCGTGAAGTCCGTCTCGGTGCGGTAATCGAAGTTGCGGATGTGATGCAGCGTGATGTGATCGCCATCGATCGTGGCGTACGCCAGCACGGCGTCCTCCGTCACCCAATCGCGCTGGTTCGATGGCTGCAGTGACTCCCAGCACGCCAGCAGAACCGCGAACAGCGCAAGCTGTGCGCCGAACGCGCGCCAGCGCCAGCGCGGCCGCACGAACGCGACAATCAGCGCCAGGCAGACGATTCCATAGAGTGCCGCGAGCACATTGCGCACGAGCGCATTGGCGTGATCCCAATAGAGCAATGCCAACACGCCCCACCCCGCCAGAATGAAGAGGAGCACGGCGAGCAGTGCGAGCGCCAGGGCGCGAGCGATGCCTGGCCGAGTCCTCGACATTGCCTGCGCCCTCAACGAAACAGCGGGGAATCGAGGATCGAGCCGGAACCGATCGGCGTTCCGAGTGTGACCCAACCGGCCCAGGAGCCCGTGGCCTTTCCCAGGCCAATGGTGATGGTTCCGACAGGGGTACGTCCGCCGACGTAGCCGGACACGCCGTAGAGCGCACCGTTCGGCACGAGGTCCAGGCGATCGTATACACGGCCCCCTTCAACGCCGAAGCCGGCATAGATCGACTGATTTGCGATCGATAGCAAGTCGGCGACGCGCCACAGCATGCTTCCCTGCAGTGTCCAGTAGCCGAGCGCGCGCACCTGGCCCGGGGCATATCCGGGGAAGCTCTGCGGTCCGCCGAGCGAGAACGCGCGATCCGGCGGCAGCGCGCCACCGAGATTGCTGCCGCCCGCGGCGGTCATCCACACGCTCATGGTACCGAAGTGCACCACGTGACGGATCCCGGCCTCGAGCGTCTCCCAGTCGCGGTTCGCACCGAGGGATTCATCTGACTTCACGTACGCGATCATCGCCGCCGTGCCCTTGCTCGCGTAGCTCGCAGCATCGCGGCTGTCGTGATAGAGGTTGACGGCAAGGCCGGCATCGGTGAAGCGGCCGGCGGGCAATACATTCAACCCGGTGTCCACACTGAGATGGCGGTCGTCCAGAAAATATCCGAGCCGGATCTGAGTGCTCGGCTCGAGATTCACGCCCAGGTCGATCCGGCCGCCAAAGTCAGTGAAGAAATAACGCGCGACGTGGTTGTAGTCGTTGTAGAGATCCTCGACGGAACGCCCCACGTCCACCGTCGGCTCGATGAAGATCGTCTGCGAGGTCACGAGGGGTTGATACAGACCGGTCTGCAGCAGTGAATTCGTGCCGAGCTCGACCCGATTGCGCCACTGTCCGCCGAGCTCATTGAGCCAGCGCTGCACGTACTGAACATCGAGCTCGACGCGCATATCGCCCTGACCCGCCGCGTACAACCCGGCCGAAGGTCGCAGGTAGTTCGGGCCGATCTGCTTTTCCTTCGGCTCCCAGATGAGCGTCGGATGATCCGGATCGCCGCTCAGGTGATACTCGACTCCCTGCAGATCATCCAGCGCCGCCATCCGCGAGGCATCGGCGCTGATTGCCGCGATATCGACCACTGAGCCGGCGTGAACGCTGATCAGCGTCTCAAGATAAGCGGGACTGACGCGCTTCAGGCCTTTGAATTCGACGGCAGCAATGCGAATCTGCTTCTGCGACGGATCCACAGTGACGTGGTTACGCCAGGCGACGTACTCCTCGGGTGACACGGACAGCGCCTTGAGCCGATCGGCCGCGGCGCGCGCGGCCTTCTCTCCCAGCGGGATGGTCTCGGGCGTGCGCTCGAAATCGGCTGCACCGATATTACCCAGATCGACATCGATGCGCACATCGCTTGCGGTGAGCGTGGCCAGCTGCACACGTTCATTTGCCTCGGCCATGATGTCGTTGCTGCGTGAGAGCAGACTCGCGGGTCCCACCAGCTCCCTGCGCGTCGCCGGCGGCTTCACCAGATTGACCGCGATGACCACATCGCCGCACAGTTGCCGCGCCACGTCGATCGGCAGATTTCGCACCACGAAGCCGTCGGACAGCAGATAGGGATCCATGTCGACGGGTGCGAAGGCCCCGGGGATCGCCATGCTGGCGCGCATGGCGGTCGCGATGTCACCGTGGTCCAGCACGACCATATTGCCGCTCAACATGTCGGTCGCGACGGCACGGTATGGAATGGGGAGCTTGTCGAAGTCGACCACCGAGCGTGCCCGCGCCACGAAGGTGCGCAGGACGTCCTCGATCCGGCTCGACGCAATCAGCCCGCTCGGCGGCACGACGCGCCCGCCCTTCACGCCCAGTTCCAGCGAGCCACTGGAGTCGTCGCTTCGCTTCTGCTCAATCGGCTGCAGCGGGCGGCTGCCGACTCCGCCGACCACGGACTTCCAGTCGACGTTATTGACGAAACGCTCGATTTCACTGGCAGGCATGCCGGAGGCATAGCCTCCCCCGACCAGCGAGCCCATGCTGGTGCCGACGACGCAATCGACCGGAACGCGCAGCTCCTCTAGCACCTTGAGCACGCCGATATGGGCGCCCCCACGTGCGCCCCCGCCCGCAAGCGCGAGTGCCACCCGCGGGCGCCTGGCTGGTGTCTGAGCGGTGGCGTTATCCTGCGCGACCACGGCGCCCGCTGAGAGCAGCGCCAGGCCCATCAGCGCACCAACGAACCATTGCCGCGACATCATGTCTCTCCGCCCGGGCGTCGCTCGCGCGTGGGTACCGACATACTCGATCCGAGTGAGCCGCGGGGGCCATAGGTCCTTAGCACTATGCCGTGGGGCTCGCCGGCTCAGAGCAGCCAGTCGATCGGCAGGAGCGAGAGCATTTCGACCACACCCCGGCGCCAGGCGCTCGTGCCGGGATCGACGTGGTAGATCCTGGGGCCCCCTGCTGCCGCATCGCTCCATTGCAGGCTCCCGGCCGCATCGAGCGTCACTTCATACGCCCGGGTTGTCACATCCCGGTCAAAGAAGCCCTGCAACCGCAGGGCGAGGCGCGGGCTCTCGATCACCAGCCCAAGCTCGGTGTTCAGCCGCGCCGAGCGGGGGTCGAAGTTAAAGGAGCCGACGAAAACACGTGAGCCATCGATCTGGAAGGTCTTGGCGTGCAGTGCCGCGGATGAGCCGTGGGGATGACCGGCCGCGGCGCCTGCCTCACCGGCATGTTTCAATTCGTAGAGCTTCACCCCGGCCCGCAACAGCGACTTGCGAGACTTGGAGTAGCCGGCATGCACTGCCGAGACGTCATTGCTCGCGAGCGAGTTGGTGAGCACGCGGATCTTCACGCCGCGCCGCGACATAGCGGCAAACGCCGTTGTGCCCTGCTTGGCTGGAACGAAATAGGGCGAGACGACATCGAAGCGTGACGAGGGGGGACCTGCAATCTGCAGCAGTTGCGGTAACAGCAGCAGATCGCGCTCAGCGCTGAACACCTTGCCAGGATCATCGCTCACCAGATGCGCGGTCGCCCACTCGAGCGCAAGAGTGCCGGTGCGCAATTGCTCCACCAGGCCGCTGTGACGCAGGATTTCAATGTATTTCGCCGCGCGTGGATCCGCGTGAGTCGCCGCGAAGTGTGCCGTGAGAGCCGCGCGTTCCTTGTCTGTGGCTCGGCCTACCAGGCTCGCAGCCGGATAGGACGAAGCGCTGTTCCAGAACCGATCGAAAGTACCCCACACATCCTGCACCACCGGCCCCACCGCGATCACGTCCAGGTCGGCGAACGTCACATCATCGCCGGCGGCAAAGTACTCATCGCCCACATTGCGACCACCGAGCACCGTCACCTGGTTGTCGACCGTGAAGGACTTGTCGTGCATGCGGTGGTTGATGCGGCTGAAGTCGAACAGAAAATTCGTCCAGCGCATCTGGCGGTTGACCAGCGGATTGAACAGGCGCACTTCCACATTGGGATGGGCGGCGACGGCAGCGATGGTGGGGTCAAGCCCTGCGGTATTGTTGTCATCGAGGAGCAATCGCACCCGCACGCCGCGATCGGCGGCCTGGCACAGAGCCTCAAGCAGCAGCCTGCCAGTCACGTCGTCGTGCCAGATGTAGTACTGCGCATCGATCGAGCGCTCGGCGGCGGCTGCGAGCAGGCCACGGGCCGCAAAGGCATCCTCGCCCGCCGCCAGGGGGTGGACGCCGCTTTCGCCCGGATGAGGCGCAACCAGCTCGGTCGTCGCGCGCCCGAGCCGGGTGGTGGCAGTGCCTTGAAGCGCGGAAGTGGCGGTGCGGCCTGCGAGTGAGGGCGGCGCGCAGCCGGCACAAAGCGCAATGGCAACTACGGGCAGCATGCGTGCTGCATGCAAGACCCTCTCGCGCTCGCCGGCCTGCGCCATGGCGCCATGTTACGCACACTTCGCGCCGGCGTGCGGACTTGCGCAGGCTGGTCGCTGCCCCTGAAACTAACGATCCTCGGTCTGTAGATGAAGAACTCAGGAGTCCTGCGCATGAAGATCCGGATCATCACCCGCCTGCTCTGCGCAGCCCTTTTGATAACCGGTGCAGCGCACGCAGCGGCCTCTGAGAGCTGCGATCGGCACTGCCTCGAGGGCTTCGTCGACCGCTATCTCGATGCGATGCAGGCGCATCAGGTGAGCGAGGAGCTGTTCGCGCGCGAGACCAAATTCACCGAGAACGGAATCCGCTTGCCCCTGGGACACGAAGGACTGTGGTTCGATATGTCCGGCCGCGGTACTTACAGGTTCTACGTGCCGGATGTGGAAACCCAGCAGGTGGCATTCATCGGCACCTTGCGGGAGGGTGGCAGCAACACCTCTGACGGCACCCTGGTCGCCTTCGCGTTGCGCCTGAAGATCGCAGGCAGCCATATCACGGAAGTGGAACAGCTCGCCATCCGCCCGGAGACGCCCCTCGGCGGCGCCGCTGCCAATGCACCGCCGCCGCGCTTTCCGCCTGCGGGCGAGGCGGTCGAGAAGCTCGGGCAGCCAAACCCGGTGTTCGCGGAAGTCATCCCGGAGGCCAAGCGCCCCTCGCGCGAGGAGATGATCAAGACCGCCAACTATTATTTCGCGGGGCTGCAGCGCAACGACGGCAAGGGCTACTACCCCTTCACCGATGACTGCGCCCGCATCGAGAACGGCATGAAGACCACCAACATTCCGCCGAACAACTACAGCTGCAAGCGCCAGTTCGAAGTCGGCCTGAAGAACATCGTGTCACGCATCCGTGACCGGCGCTTCGTGGCGGTGGATCGGGAGCGCGGCATCGTCTTCGCCTTCGGCTTCTTCGACCACGAGCGGATCAACTGGACCTGGCAGCTCGCGGAGCTGTTCAAGGTGCAAAACGGCCAGATCCGCCGCATCGAGGCCGTGTTCCACCGCGCCCCCTACGGTATCAATTCAGGCTGGAGCACTTACGAGCAGGGTATGTCCGAGGAGCCGCAGAGCATCCGTTAGCGGCACGGCAGCGACGCTCACATCGGACCCGGGCGCATGGTGAAATGGAAGCTGGCGCCGCCGGATGGATTATTTTCAGCCCAGATTCGCCCGCCATGGGCGAGCACAATCGAGCGTGCGATCGACAGACCCAGGCCCATCCCGCCCGTTTTGGTCGTGAAGAACGAATCGAACAGCCGCGGTAGGTCCGCCACCTTGATGCCGCGGCCGCGATCGCTCACTGAGACGATGAGATTGCTCTCCGCGTCGCGGCTCGTGGCGACCATGAGCTGGCGCTCGCCCTCGGCTGTGTCGCTCATCGCGTCCATGGCGTTGACGACCAGATTGAGCAGCACATGCTCCAGCGATGCGGAATCCGCAATCACGCTCGGCAGCTCCGGCATCAGGTCGCGCCGCACCTGCACGCGACGCCGCAATGCATCGCCGGAAGCCAGGCGAAGCACATTCTCGACCGCCGCATTGAGATCGATCGCCACCCGATTCGGCTCATGCTTGTGGGTGAGCGCGCGGATCTCCTGGATCGATTCCGAAGCGCGCATGCCATCGGCGCTGATGTCGAGCATGCACTGCCTCAGCTCCGCGATGGGAGGATGTTCCGATTGCAACAACGACTCGGCGGCCTCGGCATTGCCCACGATCGCGGTCAGCGGTTGCGTGAGCTCATGTGCCACCATGGCGGTGAGCTCCCCGAGGGCTGCAAGCCGCGCCGCATGCGCCACCTTACGGTCGGCCTCTTCGGCCCGCTTTCGGTCCATCACATCATTGCCAATGATCTGGTAGCTCTGCAGCTGACCCGCAGCGTCGAACAACGCCCGACAGGTCCAATGCACCAGGCCCAGACGCTCCGGCGCGAGCACAATATCGCTCTCCCACTCCCGCACCTCATTCGAGGCTGCAGCGACGCCAAAGATCTCCAGTGCCCGGGACTGGGATGCCCGCGGAAGCAGCGCGAGGAAATTCCCGCCCACGAGATCGGCAGCGGCGCGTCCCACAAACTGACAGAAGGCGGGGTTGACGAAGGTCAAAGTCATATCCGAACGCAGGCGGCAGACAAAGCTGGTCTGCATCTCGACCATTTCCCGATAGCGCGCCTCGCTCTCGCGCAGCGAGGCCGCCGCCCGCCCGGTCTGATCGACGAGTACGCCCACGACGTACAGCGGCACCGCCCGGATCAGCAAATACTCCTGCAGGCTCAAGGCTACTTCCGCGGGCGAATTGCCCAGGAACGGACCGGCCGAAGATAGAGCACCCCGCACGGCGAAGATGGCGAGCAGTGCGATGGCGCCCGAGGCGCCCAAGGCGCCGAAACGCAGTGCCGCCCACACCAGGAATGGCACTGGCGCGTAAAGCTGGGCATCGGAGAAGAAGACGCGCCCCTGCGCGGGCGCGAACGCAAGCCAGGTGCTCACGGTCAGACCGCCGATGATGAGCAGCGCCTCGGCGATCCGCATGCGGCTGACACTTCGGACACGCGGCGGCGGCAGGAGCCAATAGAACAGGAACGGCGTGATCACGAGACTGGTCAGCGCATCGCCCTGATACCACTGCAGCCAGCTGGCGCCAAACGGATACCCGAGCAGATGCCGTCCCCAGGCGCCGGGAATTGCGCTCAGGGCCGGAACGATGCCGGCGACGGCAAGGGCATAGAGGCAGTAATCACGCAGCGACTCAAAGCGCAGCGGGTTGGCAAGCAGACGCCGCAGCACTGCGGCAGCGATGAGACCCTTGGCGGCATCGATCGCCGTGGTAAAGACCAGAAACCACAGCGGCACGGTTGCCGGATACGCAATCAGCAGGCGGATCGGAAGGGTCGCTGCAACGAGCCACCACGACCAGCGCGGGCGCGCCCACAGGAGCGCACACAACAGCACCGAGTCCGGAAACCAGAACGGCGAGGCCGTCGTCTGGCTGAACTGCATCCCAAAACGGAACGCGACCGCATAGGCCACCGAAAAGACGGCCAGTGCGGCTCCCTGCTGCAGAGTCTCACGGCGCAAGAGACGCCGGAGCCCCCACTCCATTCGCTCCTGTGCGACTCCCACGCCGGCATCTTGCGCTTTGCGCCCCATAGCCACAAGGCACCACCGGCGACAGGCGACTGATAGTATTGAAAAAGAACTGCATCATTTGAGAGAGCGTGCCGGACATGACACCGACCCGAGCCGTGTTACTGATTGCGACCGTGTGCGTCGGCGTTGCGGGATGCCTCGCGCCCGGGCTCGCCACCGCGGCCGGCGCCTACCAGCATTTCGTTGCCACGGTCTACATTCCGGTCGGCGCAACGCGTCAGCTCGCTGATGCGGCAACGCTGGAGCGGCAATACGCCCGCATCTCGAGCCAGCTGCGCTTCGATAAGGTCTACCTCGAGGTCTACCGCGAAGGCCAGTTCGCGGATGAGGCATCGCTCGCACCGATCAAGCGCTTCTTTGCCGCGCACGGCATCGCTGTCTCGGGCGGCATCACGCTCGCCGCGGCGGGACGCGGCGGACAATTCGGCACGTTCGACTATGAGAATCCGCAGGACCGCGCCGAATGCCAACGGGCGGTCGAGATGGCCGCGCGCAATTTCGACCAGGTCATTCTGGATGACTTCTTCTTCTATACCACCAAGAGCGATGCCGACATCGCAGCGAAGGGCAAGCGCAGCTGGACACAATATCGCCTGGAGCGGATGCGCGAGGTGGCGCAGACCCTGGTGCTCAAGCCCGCACGTGCCGCCAATCCCAAAGTCCAGATGATCATCAAGTATCCGAACTGGTATGAGCACTTCCAGGGCTTAGGCTACGACCTCGACCAGGAAGCCAGACAGTTCGATGCCATCTACACCGGCACGGAGACGCGCGATCCCGAGACCACCGATCAGCTGCTGCAGCAATACGAGAGCTATCTGATCGTGCGCTACTTCGACAACATCCGGCCTGGCGGCGGCAATCATGGCGGCTGGGTCGACACCTACGACACACGCTACGTCGACCGCTATGCCGAGCAGCTCTGGCTCACTTTGTTCGCGCGGGCACCGGAGATCACTCTGTTCAATTGGGCCGACCTCGCCAGAGCGGACGCCGTGGGGCCAGGCGAACGCAGCGCCTGGAGCTCACTGAAAACGAGCTTCAACTGGGACGCGATGGAGCACGGCGGACCCGCCGCACCAGCCGGCGGCACGATCGGATGGGCGCGTGTTGCCGGCTACTCGCTTGAGCAGGCAGACCGTGCACTGCCCTATCTCGGCAAGCCGACCGGAATCGCGAGCTACAAGCCGTACCAGTCCCTGGGCGAGGACTATCTGCAGAACTATCTGGGCAATGCGGGCGTTCCGATCGAGCTTATGCCGCAGTTTCCGGCCAACGCAGCGACGGTGCTGCTGACGGAACAGGCCCGCTTCGATCCGGCGATCGTCTCAAAGATCAAGAGTCAGCTGACCGCAGGGCGCAACGTCGTCATCACCTCGGGTCTGCTGCAGGCGCTGCAGGGCAAGGGGATCGAGGACATCGTCGAGCTGCAGTACACCGGGCGCAAGATCGCGGTGCACGAGTTCCTCGAGGGCTACGGTGCGGGGCGCGGCACCTCACTGAATGATCCCGCTGTCACCCAGCGCGACATCCTGTTTCCCGAGATCCGCTTCCTGACGAACGACTCGTGGGTGCTGGTGCGCGGCGTCGCCAATGCGCAGGGGCTGCCGATTCTGCTCATGAATCGTTACTCGCGCGGCGTGATCTATGTCCTCAACATACCCGAGAACATCGGCGATCTGTACGCGCTGCCGCAGGCCGTCTGGCACGTACTGCGCACGTATCTGCAGGGCAATTTTCCGGTACGCATCGATGCGCCGGTGCGAGTGAGCCTGTTTGCCTACGACAACGGCAGCCTCATCGTGCACTCCTTCCGCTCCGAACCGACCAGCGTGCGACTCGAGCTCACAGGTACCCATGGCAAGCTCACCGATCCCTTATCCGGTGAGTCCTTCGCAGCCGATCAGAGCGACGCCGTTGCGCTGCGCGCGCGCACGGCCGCTCAGCGGCGCAACCCCGATGAGCTCGCGCGCACGAGCTTCATCGTGCCCTTAGCGCCGCATTCGTTCCGTGTGCTGAAGCCCGAGTGACTACTTCGCGCCGGCGTCGAGCAGCAGCTTTTCGATTGCGGTAAATCCTCGACGCTGCGCCATTCCGAGCACGGTCTCGGGGGCGCTCATACTGGGTCCGTTGGGATCGGCTCCGGCGGCGAGCAGCGCTGCCACGATCGCAGCGGGTCTCGAGCCGTTCACCGCGGCGAACAGCGGCGTGATGCGGCTCTTGGAGATGGCGTTCGCATCCGCACCAGCGGCCACCAGGGCCTGGATGCATTCCACCGTGCCATCGCTCGCCGCCGAATGCAGTGGAGTGAATTGGTAACTGTCGAGACTGCGCACGTCGATGCCGCGCTCGATCAGATAGCGGCACACTGCCGGATGCTTCACCGATGCTGACAGCGCATCGCGCAGCCAGAGCTTGATATTGGGCAGGCCGCGGACCTCGAGATCGGCGCCCTGCGCGAGCAGCGCCTTCACCTGCGCGAGATCACCCTTGTAGGACGCCTGCAGCAGCTGCTCATCGATATCGCGATTCTTCGGCGGCGATGCGATGCCGTGAGCCTTGAGCAGCGCTTCGACGGGTGCGCGGGTGTCGGCGTTCGTGTTGTGGCCCGCGGCCCCCAGCGCGTTTTCACCGAAGGCATCGAGCGGCCAGATCGCGGCACCCCGCTCGAGCAGCAGCTGCACGGTCGACTCAGAGCCGTGGGAGGCGGCATACATCAGTGCCGTGATGCCGTGGTGGTCGCGAAAATTCACATTCCCGTGGTGATCGAGCAGCACGGCGAGCAGCTCGTTCGCAGCGCGCAGTGCGGCGATGGTCACCGCCGACATGCCGTCTTCGAAGCGGTAGTTGGGGTCCGCACCGGCGGCGAGCAGCAACTGAGTGACGGGGACCGAGCCTGAGACGATCGCTCCGCGCCAGGCATCCTGATTCTGCAGCCTGTAGTCTGCTCCGTGGGCGAGCAGCAGTTCGGTGATCTGCGCCTCTCCGCCCCAGGTGGCCGACGACAGCGGCGTGAACGTCTGCTTATTGATCGTCTGCGGTTCGTTGACGGCTTTGGCGCCCCCCTCGAGCAACGCGCGGACCACTTCAATCTTGCGGCCGCCTACGGCATAGAGGATGGCGGCTCGCCCGGCCGCGTCCCGCGCATCCGCATCGGCCCCGGCCTTGAGTGCCGCCCGGACTGCGGCCGCATCGCCACGCCCGACCGCCTGCAGCAGGTCAGCGTTGGCGCCGACGGGCACTCCATCTGCCCACACGGCACCGCCGATGCACGCCAGAACGAGCAGGCCGATGCCCGTCCGGATCGATCGTGTCATGTGATACCCCCTCAGCGTGAGCATAGCGGCAGTGCAGACAGTCGTCTTGCAATTTGCCTGCGGCGGTCTTATGAAAACCCCCTCGCCCCTGGAGGACGCTCATGGCAACGGGTTGGGCCGGTGACGGCGCGGTGCAGGATCAGATCGATGCGACGGTGAAAGACGGCGTCAGCCGCGCCACGAGCCGGCTGCCTGCGGGGGAAGCGCTTCTGCATTGCGCGGAATGCGGGGCGGAGATTCCGCAGGCGCGCCGGGCTGCACTACCCGGCGTACGCCTGTGCACTGCCTGCCAGGAAGGTCACGACCGCGACGACACCGCCTTCAGCGGCTACAACCGTCGCGGTAGCAAGGACAGTCAGCTGCGCTGAGCGCTCCGGCTCAGAACGTGAAGGCGATGCGGGCTACAGGCCCGAACGTCGTAATGTCATAGAGAAACCGGCTGCTGCCGCTGCCGCTCTCATAGTCATCGCCGATGACGCGGTAGCCGAATGAAAAATACTTGTTCGGCGAGAAGTGATACTGCGCGTAGAGCTGCACCTGCCAGGCGAACTTGGATGCCACATCGAAGCCGCCGACGTTGCCGCGCCCCGAGATCGACCATTTGTCCGTGAGCGGAAATGTGCCCCTGAGGAGGATGGTCGGATCCACCCAGGTGTGCTTCTGATCGAAATCGTTCGTCACGACGCCGATAATCGGAACGTTGATCGCCAGATGCAGGCCCGCATCGACGCTGTTCAGCTGGGCGCCGATGCCCACGTCAATGTGGTCGGTTAGGCGATGCAGCAGCGCGAGCTCCCAGCCAATCTGCTTGAGGTCCACGCGCCCGTAGGCGATCACCCGATTCGCATCGGCGTTGCCCGCCAGGTTCATATAAAGGACGTCGGAGCTTATGCTCCACGCGTCGTTGCTCGCCTCGGCGTAGAGCATCGCGCCCATCTGCAGGTGGCTGAAGATGTCCGATGGCGACTCATCGACCGCCGCATCGGGCAAAGTGCCGAGTCCCGCCGTGCCGTGCAGATTGGCCAGCATGAAATACGGCTCGAGCACATAGTGCCACGTACCGTCCTGGGTGCTCTGGGCGTGCGCCGCCGGCGCACCCGCGAGCAGGCACAACAATGCGACGGAAAGCCAGCGGTCTCTGCGGTTCATGCGCACCATCCTGTGAATGTGTGCGCATCAGGATTCGGCAATCCATCGCCGATTCCTATCGGACCTTGGTCCGACGCCGGTCAGATCGCCTTCTTCACCGTGAAATCGAAGGGCATGCCCATGAACTCAGAGTGAATCTTGATCTCACCCTTCGAGACCACGCCGGTGTAGGTGAAGGTTACGGGCCCCTGGCCGAAATCGAGATCGATCGCGAAAGCGATCTTCTCGCCATCGACCTTGCCGTCCTTGATCGCGATCGAGCTGCCATCGGGCGCACTGGTCGAGCCGGTGAGCTTCATGCCGTCGGCCTTGAAGGTGTAATTGACCGGAATGGGGCCGTTGGGCGTATCGAGCGAGCCGGTCCATTTGCCATCCACTTCGTGCGCAAACGCGCTGGTCGCCAGCAGCGCAAGAGCAAATCCAAGTACGCGAGCTTTCACCGGACACCCCCCAGTTTGGTTTGGTTCGACAGCGACGATAGAAGCCCGACCTCGCGGCTGTCAATCGAACGCACTACAATGCGCGCCCGGATGGCACGGATGTGCGTATGCTCAAAGTGACGCTGACTATTCTGGGAATCCTCATCGTCGGCGCCGCCGCTTACACCTGGATCACGCTACATTTCGCGTACGCCCAGGGA
The DNA here is from genome assembly GCA_035517435.1 of Steroidobacteraceae bacterium. Taxonomy (GTDB): domain Bacteria; phylum Pseudomonadota; class Gammaproteobacteria; order Steroidobacterales; family Steroidobacteraceae; genus JASHUC01. The sequence goes on from DATIYV010000053.1 coordinate 34,196, forward strand.
GAGCGCGCGGGCTACGTGCAGAAATTCTCCAGAAAGGGCTGGGTCTGCAAGACCTGGGAAGGCGAGATGGCGATGGTCACCATGCCGGGAACGGTCGCCGACAAGTTTCAGTTCACCGTGAGCGACGATGCGGTGGCCGCCAAAATCACCGCGAGCATCGGCAAGCGCATGGCGCTGCGCTATGACCAGCATCGCTGGATCCCGAGCTCCTGCTTCGGGGACACCGAGTACTTCATCACCGATGTGCGGGTGATGGAGTAGCGCGCGGAGCTCGGGTCAGCCGCTACTTCGCGAGCTGGAACAGCGTCGAGGGCACCCAACCCTCGTTACCCAGTTCGTCGGACACCTTCCACCAGATCTTGTCCTTCTCGCCGGTCGGGTAGAGCGTCATGCCCGGCTCCAGATCGCGCACGACTTTGGCCTTGACGCTCGCAGCCTCGTACATCTTGCCTGGCTTGGCCATCGTCACCGACTGCTGGGCATTGTCAGCCTTGGCATTCAGCGTCATGCCCTTCACCTCGTTCACCATCTTGGTGTAGGCATCGAGGTAGGCAATGGCAATGACCTGACCGATGTCGCTGTTGGCGTAGCTGCTGGCACCCGCCGCGGCGAAACCGCCGAAGAATGCTCCGCCACCCGCACCCCAGCTCACGTCCGTCTTCTTATAGTGACCCTGCTCGAGCGCCACCTGCTCGGTCGAGCGCACGTCGGTCAGCGTGAGGACGACGTCGGCTTCCTTGCTCTTCATGTTGATGCCGCCGACCACCGCGCCGGCCACGCCGTGCATGAAGCCGCCCAGAATGCCGCCAATGTTCTTGCCGCCCGAATTGTTGTTCTTGAGCGCGAGATCCGGCACCAGCACGTAGTCGGCCGCCTTCATCTGGCCCTTGCCGATATTGGAGCCGCCGCGCATCTCCCCGCCCCCGGCGAGTGCGCGCTCTTTCTCGGCCGCCGCCAGGCCCTTGCCGCGATCGACGAGGGTGAAGCACTTCGACTGCGACACGTACACCTTGATCAGCGCTTCGGGTGACTCCAGCTGATACTGCAGCCACCACTTGTTCTCAGGTTCGGTGACAGCAAGTGTCCCGATCTTCTTGTCGCAGGTCGGAATTTCCGGTGCCGGCGCTTCGGCCGCGAGCGCACTCGCTGCGGCGCACAAGCCACCGAGCGCGACCATCAGGGACAGCAAATCACGAAGAGATCTCTGCAACACGTCGCATCCCTCCCCGGCCGGGCATTGTTGTTACGAAGCTTTGCGCCTCTCGCCAGCAGGGTATCATGTCGCGCGGAGCCCGGGACATAACCACAAAAGCCGGACTGCACCGGCAGGGGGCACTCATGGGCGGCTTGCTCGCGTTGCTGTACGGCGTCCTCGCGTACGCGGTGTTCTTCCTCACCTTTCTCTATGCCATCTGCTTCGTCGAGAACCTGGGACCCGGTCCGACGATCGACACCGGGCCCGAGGCGTCCACCTCGACCGCCTTCCTGATCGATGTGCTGCTGCTCGGATTATTTGCCGTGCAGCACAGCGTCATGGCGCGCCCGGGATTCAAGCGCGCCTGGACGACAATCGTGCCGAAGTCCATCGAGCGCAGCACCTATGTGCTGTTTGCGAGCCTCGTGCTGATCCTGCTGTATCTCGAATGGCGCCCACTTCCCGCGCCCATCTGGACCGTGACGGATACGATGTTGGGCAACGTGCTGGTGCTCATCTCCTGGGCGGGCTGGCTCATCGTCCTGCTCAGCACCTTCTTCATTAATCATTTCGAGCTCTTTGGGCTGCAGCAGGTGTTCGCGCGGCTGCGCGGGCGCGAGATTCCGGCGCCGGTGTTTCGCACACCGCTGCTGTATCGCTGGGTACGCCACCCCATTTACTTCGGCTTCCTGCTCGCTTTCTGGGCAACGCCGTTCATGACCGCCGGGCACCTCCTGTTCGCGGCCGCAAGCACCGGCTACATCCTCATCGGCATCGCGCTCGAGGAGCGCGACCTTATCAGCGCCTTCGGTGAGCAGTACCGGGTCTATCGCAGACGCGTGTGGATGCTGCTGCCGCTGCCGAATCGCCGCGGCTCATGAGTCCCATTCAGCGTCTCATTCTGAGTGTGGTCGCGCTGCTGCCGCTCGCAGCGCAGGCTCAGGCCCCTGCTGCCGCAGCGCCCGCGCAACCGCACGTCGTCGGCATCGAGTTCATTGGCCGCATGGTCGCGAATCTCGACAGGTCGGTCGCGTTTTACAGGGCGATCGGGTTCGCGCAGGACCCGCTGACCAATCCCGTGTGGCGTGAAGACCCCGTGCTCGAGCGCCTCTACGGCGCACACGGCATCCAGTCACGCATGGCGAAGATGTTCATCAACAGCAATATCTCCGGCAAACGCTTCGTCGTGTACCTGCGCGAAGTGAAGGGCATTCGCCGCCGCAATCTCTCCGGTCACACCGCCTGGGATCCCGGCTCCACGCACTTCGGATTGGTCGTAGCGGACGCCGAGGCCTTGTGGAGCGAGCTCAGGGCGAAGGGACTGCTGCATCCGCGCTCCTGGGACGGCAAACTCGTTCCCTTCCCGGGGGAAACGCAGGGCGGACTGGCCTACATCACCGATCCGGATGGCCTCGACATCGAGATCATCAATCAGCGCCCGGCCGTACCGGCCGCTGAGGGACGCCCTGCCCGGGCTGCAGTACCGCCGGGCGTGAGTCATGTGGGGCTGATCGTGCTCGACTCGGATAAGGCCTGCGCCTTTTACGGCGAT